>JAWUYT010000072.1:0-37779 GCA_034110665.1 Polaribacter sp. | reverse complement strand
ACCATTACAGAAGGTGTTCTAGCTTGGAATATAGCTTTTGAAAAAGCAGGCTTTAACAATGCCATGGTTGTAAAAGTGCAACCGGATGACGCAACTTGGGATGCAGGTGATGTACGTTATAATGTTTTACGTTGGACCTCTTCTCCAAATCCTCCTTTTGGTGGTTATGGGCCAAGTTTTGTGAACCCAAAAACTGGTGAGATTTTAGGGGCAGACATTATGTTAGAATATGTACATTTTACAAATAGAGTTTTTCAAGATAAATTATATAATGGTGCAGCGGCTAATATGGAGTTAGCATCTTTAGAAGAATTAAAAGTTACACAATTTTTAGCGAAACAAAATCCTAATTTTTGCTCTATGGGTCATGTAATGCATGATAATATGCAATTAGGAAGTTCAGTTTTACAAGCTTCTGGTGCCTCTGATTTAGAAATGAATGCATTAAAAAAAGAAGGAATGAAAGCTTTAATTATGCACGAAATCGGGCATACTTTGGGGTTGAATCATAATATGAAAGCCAGTCAGTTATTTTCTCCTGATCAATTAGCAGATGCTAATTTTATTAAAGGAAAAGCACTGACAGCCTCTGTAATGGATTATGCGGGAATTAATATTACAAAGGACAGAAGCAAACAAGGGCAATATTCTGATATGGCTGTTGGGCCTTATGATGTTTGGGCAATTGAATTCGGATACACTCCTTTTAAAAACGATGCTGAAAGAAACACGGTATTGCTAAAATCTACACAACCAGAATTGATCTTTGGTAATGATGCAGATGATATGCGTTCTCCAGGAAAAGCCATAGACCCAAGAGTCATGATTGGCGATTTATCTAGTGATCCAATTACCTATTCTATTAATAGATTTGAGCTGGTAAACGCTATGATGAAAAACGTAAAAAATCAGTTTACCAAAGAAGGTGAAACCTATGAAGATTTAAGAAGAGCCTATTACACACTGCATAATCAAACAGCAATTGCAGGGGGTGTTATTTCAAGATTTATTGGCGGTGTTTATGTTGATAGAGCTACTTTTGGACAAGAAGGAGGAACGCAACCTTATACTCCTGTAAGTTTGGCAGACCAAGAAAGAGCAATGGATGCATTAAATACCTATATTTTTGCACCAACTGCTTTTGAGACTCCAAATGAAGTTTATAATTATTTAGCAAAACAAAGAAGAGGGTTTAATCTCTTTAGCAGCTCTGAAGATCCTAAAATTCATGAGCAAGTTTTAGGGTATCAAACAAGAGTTTTAGCACACATCATGCACCCAAACACTTTACAGAGACTTTCTAATTCAGAATTATATGGTAATGAATATAAACTATCAACATTCATGACCGACTTAAATAGTATGATGTTTAAGCCAGATGTTTATGGCAGCATCAACTCTTTCCGTCAAAACTTACAAGCGGTATACACAAAACGTTTAATTGGTATGCTTGTAGGAAAAACAAGTAGTAGGTTTACAGTTGCCTCAAAATCTATGGCTATTTATAATTTAAATACTATTAAAACTTGGGTGCGCAATAGTAATGGTGATGTTGCAACAAAAGCACATAAAAACCACATAAAAACATTAATTACAAATGCAATGAAAGAAATTAAATAAGATAAATTATAATTTTCTATCGAAAACTACAATCAAAAGATTGTAGTTTTTTTTTATCTTTACTACATGGTAAAAAAAACACTAAAATATTTAGGGTTTCTAACTCTAATATTAATTATTGTTTATTTTCTTGGACCAAAATTGGATGCTCCTAATTTATCACCTAAACTCCCGATAATTAGTAACCATTTATCTGAAATAAATAATCTTGTGTTCAAACAAAATCAAGATGAAAATATTAGAAAAGGAAACCATTCTAGAATTATTTGGGCGGATAGTGTTCCTACAAAAACAGAATATTCCGTAGTTTATTTACATGGATTTTCTGCTAGCCCTGCTGAAAATGAAGTCATTTATTCTAATTTTTCTAAACGATATCATACGAATTTATATGCACCTCGCCTTTCTGAACATGGTTTAAAAGGAAAGGAATCTTTATTAAATTTTACAGCAAAAGGGTATCTCAATTCTGCCAAAGAAGCGGTCGCTATTGGCATGAAAATAGGAACAAAAGTAATTCTATTCTGCACAAGTACGGGAGCAACTGCTGGCTTATATTTAGCGGCAAACCATCCAGAAATTGAAGCTTTAATTTTAGTATCACCAAATGTAGAGATCTATGATTCTGCTTCAAATTTAATTACCAAACCTTGGGGAAAAGAAATTTTAAAAATGGCAATGGGAGGAAATTACCAAATTTGGCAACCCCCTAATAATGCAGAAAAATATTGGTATAGCAAATATCGAATTGAAGCTATTATTCAATTGAAATCTTTGATTCAGGCAACTATGAAAAAAGAAACTTTCGAGAAAATTAAGCAACCTTTTTTTATGGGTTATTATTACAAAAATGAAAAAGAACAGGATAAAGTGGTGTCTGTAAAAAGAATGTTAGAAATGTTTGAACAGACATCAACACCATCCAATTTAAAGGTAAAAAAAGCATTTCCTAACTCAAAAAATCATTCTTTAGCTTCTGGTTTCTTTAACCCTAATTTTCTTGAAGTACAAGATGAGATATTCAAATTCACAGAAATAACTCTGAACATAAAACCTAAAATAAATGAGTAAGATTTTAATAACTGGAGGTACAGGTTTAGTGGGCACTAGACTTACACAAATGTTGATTGATCAAAATCACGAAGTTGTAATTTTAAGCCGAAACCCAAGAAACAAAAATGAGTTTAAATGGGACCTGTCTAAACGTTATGTTGATAAAAAAGCTTTTGAAAATACCGATTATATTATTCATTTGGCGGGCGCTGGAATTGCAGATGAACGCTGGACTGCCGAACGAAAAAAAATAATCATTGATAGCAGAGTTAAAACAGCCAACTTACTTTTTAAAACGATTAAAAAAAACAACATCCAAATAAAGGGTTTTATTTCTGCATCAGGAATTGGATATTATGGAGCTGTTACTAAAGCTACTATTTTTAAAGAAACAGATACCGTTGGAAATGATTTCTTAGGAGAAGTTTGCCAAAAATGGGAAGAAGCCGCGCATCAATTTGAAAACTACAACGTACCTGTAACCATTTTAAGAACGGGTATTGTTTTGTCTAAAAAGGGAGGTGCATTAGAAAAAATGAGATTGCCAATTATATCTCCTTTAGGCTCTGGAAAACAATATTTACCCTGGATTCATACCGATGATTTGTGCGAAATGTACATCCAAGCAATTGAAGGCAATTTAAAAGGTATTTATAATGCTGTTGCGCCAGAACATCATACAAGTATAACCTTCTCAAAAGCATTAGCACAGAGTATCCGAAGACCCTATGCAGGTATCCATGTACCTAGTTTTATGTTAAAACTATTATTTGGAGCTCTATCCGTAATATTATTAGAGGGAAGTAGAATTTCGGTAAAAAAAATCGAAAAGAATGGATATTCTTTCCGATTTAAAACGCTTAAAAAAGCATTGAATAATTTATAAATTTTTAAAAAGTTGATGTAATATTTAGGGAAACATCACTCCAAGTTTTAGAAACACCGTCCGCACCTGTATGTAAAAGTTCACATATCTTATTTAGAGAGGCTAAAGCCTTTGTTGCTTTCCAACTAGTAACATCCATCGTAGAGGTCATGCTAAAAGTTTTATCAAGAATCGTGTAGGTAAAAGGTACCTCTTTTGTGATACCATTCATTTTAATCTCGGCAATACCTGCAGTGTCATCTGTAATCATTAATTTTCCAGAAAGCGATGCTGTATTTTCCATCACACCAAAAAAGAACTTCTGTATTTTATAATCTCTACTCGTATCTTTCGTCATTAGACTGCTGACTGGTATCGAGAACTCTGTGTTGTTAATCGCTTCTTTTACACTCATCCCTTCTCCTCCAGAAAGCACCTCTACTTTTTTAAACCATCCAGCAACTCCAACCTTATCGGTAGTTTTATACGCAGTAAATTTAATGTCATTTGTAGCATTTACTACTGCAAAAGGAGCAGTACTTTTTGGTGTTTCTACTTTTATTGTTTCTTTATTTTCTTCTTTTTTTGCTTCAGTTTTACATCCTGAGAAATTAAATGCCGTTGCAATAATTAAAAAAGAAATTATACTTATTTTTTTCATGAATTAAAGTTTTTATGAATTAAAATTTTATTTGCTAACTTTATGTATTCTTTTTTTGCTTCTTCGGCAGACATCCCGCTTAATTGCACCCAAGCATTAAATTTAAATGCACTTCTTACATCTAATCCATTATTCGTAGAGAATTTATTGCCAAAATTTGCTTGCTTATAATACGCATAAAATTTAAGCATAACATCTGGTGCAACTGCTTTTTTTAATTCAGATATTTTGATGAAAGCAACTTCAAACTCTTTATCTAAATCTTTAGAATTATTACTATTTTTCTGCAATAACTTGGACACCACCTTTAACTTTATCGCCTAAACTTACCTTTACGTTAGTGCCTATTGGCAAATAAACATCTACTCGAGAGCCAAACTTTATGAACCCTGCATCTGCTCCTTGCACAACGGTATCACCCTCATGTGCATAATTTATAATTCTTTTAGCTAGGGCGCCAGCAATTTGTCTATATAATACCTCACCAAAATTTTTATTCTCAACAACAACCGAAGTTCTTTCATTTTCTGTTGATGCTTTTGGATGCCATGCAACCAAATATTTACCTGGATGATATTTACTATATTTTATAACGCCATTCATTGCATATCTTGTAACATGTACATTTATCGGTGACATGAATATTGAAATTTGTATTCTTTTACCTTTAAAATATTCAGGTTCTTCTACCTCTTCTATAACCACGACTTTACCATCTACCGGCGCTATAATAACGTTATCATCAATGTTAGTGACTCTTTTAGGATTTCTAAAAAACTGAAGTACGATAATTAAAAAAGCAATTGCAAGAATTTGAATTGTTTTTGCAAGCCAAAGCATGTCAATAAAATTATCTGCCAATAATATAACAGTTATTGAAAATAAGAAAGTCATTACAATTATCTTGTATCCTTCTTTATGAAATCTAATCATAGTTAAATAATAAAATTAATATACAAATATACAAACGGAGCGGCAAACAACAAGCTATCTAGCCTATCTAAAATACCTCCATGACCTGGCATAATGTTTCCACTATCTTTCATCTTTGCTTGTCTTTTAAATTTTGATTCTACCAAATCTCCAATAGTACCAATTGTAGAAACTATTACAGCGATTATCAACCAATTTAACATTGAAAAATCTAAATTATATTTACTAATTAATAGCCCTGCTAACAAGGAAAAAACCAGTCCTCCAAAAAAGCCTTCAATTGTTTTTTTGGGAGATACAGTGGGAAACAATTTATTTTTCCCAAAGTTTTTACCCACTAAAAAAGCAAAAGAATCATTAATCCAAATAATAGATAAAATACTAATCATCAAATAAGGGTGGAAACTACCTTTATACATAGGAAGTAAAATTAAAAAACACATAGAAAATATAACATATCGAATAGAAACACCCAGTTTCGATCTATCATTAGAAAACTTAATTTGTTTTTTCGCAAACAATTGATAGATTAAATACATTGATGACCCCATTGTAATTGCTAAAATTCCAATAATAGCGAAACTGTCTTGCCTTTTAATCATTAAAAATAAAAGAATTGCAAAAAAAATATAAGATGCATAATTTTTAAGTTTAATCATTCTGGAGAACTCCCAAATGCATAAAAAACTAAATATGGTTATTAGAACGATATAAGATTCTTTTGAAAATAAAATTGCGGAAATAAAAATTAAGATATAAACAATTCCAGAAAAAATCCTTCTTAAAAGGTTTCGCATATTATAGATCTTCTAATAGTAACAAATATAAGTTTTTTGAGTTATTGTTACCATAGTTTAAAAAATTATCATCGTTTTTGTTAATATTATAATTTTTAACAGCAGATATATTTGTTGGTAAATTATTTTTACGATTTACTTTTATACCTGTTAAACCTTGGCCTGTATCCTTAACCAACTGGCTTGTAGTAGCAAAAACTATGAAGTTATCTGGAAAATCTTGTAATCTTGTACTTCTCAATTGATTCGAAGAAAATAAAACGTCCCCACTAGCTGCAATTAAATACTCACAAGAAGTAAGAATTGGAACACTTTCTTTCAAAGTATCGGCTAACTGAACATCTCTCTGATTGCAAAGGAACCTCAATTCTTTATCTAAAAGATAAATTTCGTTCCAATTATTTTCTAAAATTACTTTTGCAAAGTTCTCCACAACCTCATTTTTGTTCGCACAGTACAAAAACTTACCGCCTTTTTCCACAAACTTAGAGACAAACAGGTCATCAAGTGCTAGCTTGGCGGCCTGTTTTTGAATATTATCGTCCTCTTTTTGGCTTTTATTGAAAAGTTTTTTAAAAAAATCCATCTGAAAATAAATTTACTCCTCTGAAACGTTTTCTTCTTTTTGAGGCAAAACTTCCTCTTCTACTTTTACTTCCACATCTAAATCTTCAAAAGGTCTTTTACCAAATATTTTTAATAAATCGTCTTTAAATATAACTTCTTTTTCCAATAATAGTTCTGCTAGAACAGTAAGTTTTTCTTTGTTATTTGATAATAACTCAATAGCTCTTTCATACTGAATTTCTATCATTTTAGAAATCTCACTATCAATCATCTTACCCGTTTCTTCACTATAAGGCTTTACAAAAGAGTCATTTCCTGAAGAATCGTAATAGGTAATATTACCAACTTTCTCATTTAAACCATAGACAGTAACCATTGCTCGGGCCTGTTTAGTAACTTTTTCTAAATCACTTAAAGCACCTGTAGAAATTTTATTGAAAATAATTCTCTCTGCAGCCCTACCTCCTAAAGTGGCACACATTTCATCTAACATTTGTTCTGTTTGAACAATCAATCTTTCTGCTGGCAAATACCAAGCAGCTCCTAAAGATTGGCCTCTTGGAACTATAGTAACTTTAACTAAAGGTGCAGCGTGTTCTAACATCCAACTTACTGTTGCATGACCAGCTTCATGAAAAGCAATAACTTTCTTTTCTTTGGGCGTAATTACTTTATTTTTCTTTTCTAAACCACCAACAATTCTATCTACAGCGTCTAAAAAATCTTGATGGTGAATTGCTTTTTTACCAGTTCTGGCAGCAATTAAAGCCGCTTCGTTACACATATTTGCAATATCTGCTCCTGAAAAACCTGGTGTTTGTTGTGCTAAAAACCCAATCTTAACATCATCAGACATTTTTAAAGGTTTTACATGAACTTCAAAAATTTCTTTTCTTTCGTTAATATTTGGCAGATCTACATAGATTTGCCTATCAAAACGTCCTGCCCTTAATAAAGCACTATCCAAAACGTCTGCTCTGTTGGTTGCGGCGATTACGATTACATTTGTATCTGTACCAAAACCATCCATTTCTGTCAATAACTGATTTAGGGTATTTTCACGTTCGTCATTTCCACCAGTCATACTATTTTTTCCACGAGCTCTACCAACGGCGTCAATTTCATCAATAAAAATAATTGAAGGCGATTTTTGCGCTGCTTGTTTAAATAAATCTCTTACCCTAGAAGCACCAACCCCCACAAACATTTCTACGAAGTCTGAACCAGACAGAGAGAAAAAAGGAACATCCGCTTCTCCAGCCACAGCTTTAGCTAATAAAGTTTTCCCTGTTCCGGGAGGTCCTACTAGCAAAGCACCCTTTGGAATTTTACCTCCTAAAGATGTATATTTTTCTGGATTTTTCAAAAAGTCTACAATTTCTTGAACTTCTTCTTTGGCACCCTCTAAACCTGCAACATTTGCAAACGTTGTTTTTACTTTCGTGTCTTTATCAAATAGTTTAGCTTTAGATTTACCTATACTAAAAATTTGACCACCGCCACCAGAACCAGATCCACCTCCAGACATTCTTTTCATAAAAAATAACCAAATGGCGATTAGAATTATAAAAGGTAAAAAACCAAGAATAGCATCAAAAATGCTCGTTCTTTCTTTGTTATCGATATCTACAATTAAATCATTTTCTGATTTTGCTTTCGCTATATTTTCTTCAAAAGTTCTTTGATCTCCGAAATTGTATTCGTAGACAGCAGAACCTGGTCTATAGAAGGTAGAAGACGTGAACTCTTTATGTTTTGTCTTACTTAAAGCCTCTTGTGTTAAAAAAAGCTGGGCTACATCCTTGTTTAAAACAACAATTTTTTTAATATCATTATCTTTAAGTATTTCTTCAAACTTATTTTTGGAGATACTTTTAGAAGCTAAATCTCCACTACTAAAAAATTGAACAGCAATTATTGCTATCAAAACTGCACCATAAATCCAATAAGAACTAAATTTAAATTTAGGTAAATTGGGTTTTTTATCTTTACTTGAATCACTCATTTTTTTATAAAATCAATAAGGTTAAACTGGATTAATTTCGGTAATTTTTGCATCACCCCAGAGGCTTTCTATATCATAGAAATCTCTAACATGCTTCTGAAAAACATGAACAACTACATTCACATAATCCATTAAAATCCATTCGGAGTTTCCTTGCCCTTCAATATGCCAAGGCTTGTCTTTTATTTCTTTGCTCACTACTTTTTGCACCGAACCAGAAATCGCATTTACTTGCGTATTAGAATTTCCTGAACATATTATAAAATAATCACAAACTGTGTTTTCTAAATCTCTTAAGTCAAGTAGCTGAATGTTTTCTCCTTTTACATCATCTATCCCCTTAATAATCACCGCGATTAATTCGTCTGTACTTACGTGCTTTTTTGCCATTAATTTCTTCTCTAATTTTAGTGCAAAGTTATTATTTTTTTGCGAGTTTTATGCGTAATATTGAACTAGTTTACACATTATTTAACACTTGAAATTAATCAAACTTAATGCCATTGACTCTACGAGTTCTTTTTTAAAAGAATTAGCTCAAAATTCTGCTGTAGAAAACTACACGGTGGTAGTTACGAAAGAGCAAACCAAAGGCCGCGGTCAGCAAGCCAGTTCATGGATCTCTGAGTCAAGTAAAAACCTGACTATGAGCGTATTTATAAATGATTTCAATCTAGAAATTCACCACCATAAATACTTAAATTTCGCTATTAGCTTAGCAATTTTTGATGTTCTTTCTACAAAAAAAATTGAAAAGCTTTCTATTAAATGGCCGAACGACATTATGTCAGCCAATAAAAAAATATGTGGTATTTTAGTTGAAAATAGTATTAGAAATAACAAAATTTACACTTCGATTGTTGGAATGGGCCTGAACGTAAATCAAATAAAATTTCCAGCTTTCCTAGATAAGGCTTCTTCTCTCAAAAAAATCACAAATATAAATTACAACTTGGATCTTTTACTTTTAGAAATTGTCTATCAAATAAAATATAGAGTTAAACTTTTAATAGCCAAAAAATATAGCGAATTAGAGCGTGATTATTTA
Source organism: Polaribacter sp. (assembly GCA_034110665.1). GTDB lineage: Bacteria > Bacteroidota > Bacteroidia > Flavobacteriales > Flavobacteriaceae > Polaribacter. Next base: position 28,230 of record JAWUYT010000072.1, on the reverse strand, counting down.
AATGTGTTATATAAAAAAGACGTCCCAACTATGTTTAAAGATTACAATGATGTTTTATTTATGGGAATGATCACCGGAATTTCCTCAACAGGTAACCTTCAAGTTCAGTTAGAAGATGAAACTACCAAAGAATTCAGGATTAAAGAAATCACTATTGCTTAAACATTTTCTAAATTATCAGTTAATGTCACTATAAAACTGTTTAAAGGTCTCTTAACCATCATGGCCATCATCGCATTAAATTTACCATTAAAATGCAATTGCACTTCACTAGAGTTCATATCAATTTCAGTAATATCTGCCACCAACTCAAAATCTAACTTGCTGCTTGCTGCTCCTAAAATAATATTAGAGTATTCTGTTTTCTCTTTTAAAATCAATCTAATTTCAGGCATTCCTTTTAAACCGAAAATAAATGAATCACCATCAACTTCAAACTTCTGAATAGATGCTGGCATTAATTGTTCAAAATTTTTTAAATCAGATAAAAACTCAAAAGTTTCTTTTTGAGATTTCGATACGGTTACTTTATTACCTTGTATATTCATACTATTCAATTTTTATTGATTCCACTGGCTAGGGTTTGCTCTCCATTGCTGCAAGATAGTTAATTCTTTTTGAGAAATGTAATTGCTATCTAAAGCCTGTTCTAGTAAATTATCATAATTACTCAAAGTTCTTAAATTTACATTGTGATTCTTAAAGTTTTGATCTGCGACATCAAATCCGTAAGAAAAAATAGCCACCATACCTTTTACAACAGCACCCGCTTCTTTTAAAGCTGCTACAGCATTTAAACTACTATTTCCTGTACTAATTAAATCTTCTATCACAACAACATTCTGCCCCCTTTCTAAATGACCTTCTAATTGATTTTTTCTACCATGTTCTTTTGGCTCAGGTCTAACGAATACAAAAGGAACTCCTAGTTCTTGTGCAACTAAAATACCAATAGCTATTGCCCCGGTAGCAACACCTGCAATTACATCTGGTTTACCGTATTCTAATTCTGCTATTTTGGCCATTTCTTCTTTTAAAAAAAGACGAACTGGAGGATAGGATAAAGTTATTCTATTGTCACAGTATATAGGAGATTTCCAGCCTGAAGCCCAGTGAAATGGTTCTTGCGGTTTTAACTTTATTGCCTTAATTTGCAATAAAAGTTCAGCCGTTTTTTTTGCTGTATCTTTGTTTAAAATCATACCGCAAATGTATAAAGTTTTTGTAAATGATACCCCAATTATTATCACATCTTCTTTAAAAAAAGAAAATAATTTCCCTGTATATCTTTTTAAGGATCTTGTTTTTGACGAAATTATTTACAAACTCAAGAATGATGCTATTTGTGGAATCACTTTATATAGTAATGATTTAGAACAAGATTGGCAGATTTTTTTACAAAATTTAAAGGTGGTTCCGGCGGCAGGTGGTTTAGTTTTAAACTCTAAAAATGAGGTGCTTTTTATTTATAGAAATAACATTTGGGACTTACCAAAAGGAAAAATAGAAAAAGGTGAAACCATTGAAACTGCTGCTATTAGAGAGGTTGAGGAAGAATGTGGTGTTTTCAATTTATCTATCGATAAAAAACTACTTACAACTTATCACATTTATTATCAAAAAGGAATAAAATTAAAAGAAACGCATTGGTTTTTAATGCATTCCAATTACAATAAAAAACTAATTCCGCAAATCGAAGAAGGCATTACGAGGGTTTCTTTTAAAAATGAAAGGGAAATTAAGGAAGCTTTACAGAATACATACGCAAATATTAAATTAGTGTATGGTTCCTATAAAGAACTATAGGTCAACTCTTTTCAAATAAAATTACAGGAATGACTAAAAACACAATGAACTTAATACCTGTAAGATTTTTGTATCTTTTTTAAATAGCATCGCCCTGATTGTATCTAAAAAAAACCGCCTATATTTGCCGACTTGAAAAAAAACCAAAATTATGACTGAATTCATCACCAAAAACGCAAAAAATGTTAGAAATGATATTTTATCAGGAATTACCGTTGCACTCGCATTAGTGCCTGAAGCTGTTGCATTTGCATTTGTTGCAGGTGTAGATCCATTAGTAGGTTTATACGCCGCTTTTATGGTCGGCTTAATAACCTCTATTTTTGGCGGAAGACCAGGAATGATTTCTGGTGCAACAGGTGCATTAGCAGTAGTAATGGTATCTTTAGTTGCTGATGGAAATGCCATGGGTAATCCAGATGAAAATTTAGGGTTGTACTATCTTTTTTTGACCGTAATACTCATGGGAGTTATACAAGTTTTGGCGGGTGTATTGAAGCTTGGTAAATTTGTAAGATTAATTCCACACTCTGTAATGATGGGATTTGTAAACGGTTTAGCAATCGTTATTTTCTTATCTCAATTAGGCATGTTTAAAAAAACTTTAGATGGTGAAAAAGTCTGGCTAGAAGGAAATTCTTTATGGTATATGGTGGCATTAGTTATTTTAACGATGCTAATTATGTGGGGTTTACCAAAAATAAAAGCGACTAAAAAATTACCTGAAGCTTTAATTGCTATTTTAGTGGTTTCAGCAATTGCAATTTTCTCAAGTTTAGATGTGGCTACTGTCGGTTCTTTTATAAAAGACGGCGGTGGCGAAGGTTTAAAAGGTGGTTTCCCTGTTCCTGTTTTAGAAACATTTTATAACATTCCTATGAATTTCGAAACCTTAAAATTTATTTTCCCTTATGCTTTAATTTTGGCAGCAATTGGTTTAATTGAATCTTTAATGACCCTAAATTTAATTGACGATTTAACAGAAACTCGTGGAAATACGAATAAAGAATGTGTTGCACAAGGTGGCGCAAATATTCTTACTGGCTTGTTTGGCGGAATGGGTGGTTGTGCAATGATTGGCCAATCTATTATTAATATAAAAGGCGGAGGACGTGGACGTTTGTCTGGTATTACTGCGGCTGTAATGTTATTAATGTTTATCCTTTTTGCTTCTTCGTATATTGAGCAAGTTCCCATTGCTGCGTTAGTTGGTGTAATGTTTATGGTGGTTATTGGTACGTTTGCTTGGTCTAGTTTTAGAATTTTAAATAAAATACCAAGAACAGACCTTTTTGTACTAATTTTAGTTTCTGCATTAACTGTAATATTTGATTTAGCAATTGCTGTTATTTCTGGTGTTATTGTTTCTGCTTTGGTTTTTGCATGGGAAAATGCAAGAAGGATTAGAGCTAGAAAACGTTTTAAAGAGGATGGTACTAAAATTTATGAAATTTGGGGACCCTTATTTTTTGGAAGTATTTCTGCTTTCAATGAAAAGTTTGATGTAAAAAATGATCCCGAACAAGTAGAAATTGATTTTGTAGAAGCACGTATTTCAGATCATTCTGCCATTGAAGCTATTTTCGCTTTGGTAGAAAAATACAAAGCTGCCAACAAAAAAATTATTTTAAAGCACTTAAGTGAAGATTGTAAATTGTTATTGTACAAATCTAGCCCAATTTTTAAAGATATTATCGAAGAGGGTATTGATGATCCTCGGTATCATTTAGCAGCAAATCCAGAAGATTTCCCTAAACCTTTGGGAGAATATAAGTTTTAGAGGAAAAATACAAATAAATTAAAAAGCTCAACTTTTAAAAGTTGAGCTTTTTAACTTTCTAAAACCCCATTTATTTTCGCTTTCATTAAGTCAGACAAAGAAATTTTTTATCTTCAAAATTTTCAATGGTTCTATTTTCTTATAGAAGCACTTCGTTGGATTTTCATTATACGTGCAAGTTATGAAAAAAACTCATTCTTAATTACTGATAGTTTTTTGTTAAACACCTAAATATTAAAGTTTAGCTATGGTTTTAATCTTTTTTTTAAATTCTAAACCATCCCAAAATCCACCAAAGGCAAACTTCGAACTCGTTTACCAATCGCATTAAAAATAGCATTGCAAATTGCTGGCGCTATGACAGGAACTCCAGGTTCTCCCACGCCTGTTGGTGGTTCCTCCATTTTATCCATAATCGCTATTTCTATTTTTGGAGCATCTTTCATTCTTGTCATTTGATAATCAAAGAAATTGTTTTGTTCTATGGCACCTTCTTTTGCAGATATTTTGCCATACAACGCAATTGACATTCCAAAAATGGCAGCTCCTTCTAATTGGTTTGTAATATTGTCTTTATTTAAGGCCAAACCACAATCGATAGTGGTCCAAATATGTTCAACTTTTACTTTCTCGTTTTTTACGGAAACCTCAACAATTGTTGCCACATAGCTATAAAAACTATAATGAACTGCAACTCCTAAACCGTGATTTTCAGGCAAAGTTTTCCCCCAATTAGCAATTTTAGCAGTGTTTTTCAACACGTCTTTCATGCGTTTAGCATCGTACGGATACTCCGATTTGCCTTTGATAATTCTATCTTTTCCTATCAAATTTAAATGAAATTGCACAGGATCTATATTCGCCGCATGTGCCAATTCATCTGCAAAAGAATTGTTACCAAAACCGCTATGAATGTGCACTACAGAGCGCATCCAACCAATTCGTAAGTTCGCTTCTGCTTTGGTATTTTCTAATCTAAAATTATCTAGTTGATATGGATTGTTTGTAAACCCTTGATTGAGTTCAAAACCAGAAGCATATTCAGACATCGGTTTAAAAGAAGACACAATAGACGGCATAGCAACACGCTGCAACCATGCGGTAAGTTCGCCTTTCTCATTTAAAGAACCCTTTAAATATTGTGCACTTGCTGCGTGGTAAAAACTGTGTTGTATATCGTCCTCACGCGTCCAAACAACCTGAACAGGTGCGTTTATTTTTTTGGAAATAGCGACAGCTTCTACAACAAAATCAGACTTCGATTTTCGACCAAAACCACCGCCTAAAAAAGTAACGTTTACAGTTACCTTTTCTAAAGGAATTTCAAAGAAATGAGCAATTTCTGCTCTTGCCGTTTGCGGATCTTGCACTGGCGCCCAAACCTCTATTGTATCACCTTTAAACCAAGCTGTTGCATTGGGTACTTCCATAGGTGCATGCACCAAAAACGGAACATGATACGTTGCTTCTACCATATTTTCTGCATCCTCAAAAGCGCGATACACATTTCCAGAACCTCCAGGAACTAACTTCCCTTTTTCATGGACTCTTTGGGTCAATTTTTCTTTGAACTTTTCGGTATCAAAAGATTCATTTTCGCCATAATTCCATTCAATATTCAAGTCTAATTTTCCTTGAAAAGCAGCCCAAGTGCTATTTGCAATAACAGCAACGCCACCCAAAGCTCCAAAAAATTGACCTGTTGGTGGTACGATTCTATCTATTTGAAAAATACGTTCAACGCCCGCTACTTTTTTAGCACTTGCATCCTCATAACTTTTAACCGACCCAAAAGTTACAGGACACCTGGCAATGGCTGCAAATTTCATATTCGGAATTCGAATGTCCATGCCGTAATTGGCAGTTCCGTGTGTAAAATCTTTTAAATCGACACTTTTTAAGGTTTTTCCGATGAATTTAAAGTCTTCGACTTTTTTTAATTGGATACTTTCTTCTGACGGAATTGCAACGTTTGCAGCTTCATCCACCAAATCACCAAAGAAAATTGTGTCCTTATTTTGTGTGTTGATGATATAATGATTTGCTGCTTTACAATCCTTCTCTGGAATATTCCATTTTTTTGCCGCCGCAGTAATTAACATCGCTTTTGCAGTTGCACCCATTTTACGCATGGGTTCTAATAGGGTTCTTACACTTCGAGAACCATCCGTATTTTGATTGCCATATTTGGCATTTCCAGTGGCTTGTTTTACGGTAATATAGTTCCAATCTGCTTCTAATTCATCTGCAATTGCAGACGCCAAAGAAGTTCGAATTCCTTGACCCATTTCTGAACGTGAGGCTAGTAAGGTAATATTTCCGTCTTTTTGAATTTGCACAAATAAGTTGGGTGCAAAAGTGCCAGCTACTTGCGGAATAAATTCTTTTTTATCCGAAGAAACATTACAACCTAAAAGGATTCCACCTGAAGCCAATCCGAATAATTTTATAAAATCTCTACGCTTTATTTGCTGTATTTCACTCATATCTTTTCGCTTTTAAGTGCAACAGCTTTATGAATTGCTTTTCTAATTCTTGGGTAGGTTCCGCATCTACAAATATTTCCACTCATGGCTGTATCAATATCTTCATCCGTTGGGTTCTCAGTTGTGTCTAACAAATACGTTGCCGCTATTAACTGCCCAGATTGGCAATAGCCGCATTGTGGCACATTGCCATCATGCCAAGCTTCCCGTAAAAACTCAAGATTTTCTGACAATCCTTCAATCGTAAAGATTTCTTTTCCTATTCCGTAAGAAACGGGCATGCTACAAGACTTTGTAAGCTTCCCGTTGATGAGGACAGAACAGGCTCCGCATTGACTTACGCCGCAGCCAAACTTGGTTCCCGTTAGACCAACAATATCTCTAATTGCCCATAAAAGTGGCATTTCTTCTTGTACTTCTAAAGTGTACAATTTTCCATTAATCGATAAATTTTTACTCACTTTGATAGATTTTTAGAGCTACAAGTTACGAATAAAATGATTTTTAGAAAACCTTTTAACTTCATATAATCATAGATTTAACATAATTGTTGGTTGAGATAAGTTCTATTATGAAGTATGCAAGAAGTTGAAGCTTATTTTAAGTGTTGTGATTCCTTTAAAACTCCACTGTAAAAGGACACCATAAATATCCATTTTAAAAGTTAACGATGTTGACAAAGAATGCAGAGCGCTGGGTTTACTATGAATCTAACGGATAAAACTTTGATCCTTGGATTCTGTTTTATTGAAACTATTAAGCTATAGACCAAGATACTCTATAAAGTATTATTACGCCAATAGCAGAAGTCTCATGACATCTTTTAAGTCTAATGCGATTCTACTTCATGACATTGTTGTGTAATAAAAGTTGAGTTTTTATATGCAAGAATCTCCCAACGAAAAATCAAAATCAATAAAAACTCCATAAATCTTTATTAAACAGCAAACTAGCAATTTTTTATTCAGTGTTTTGCCATTTGGTTATTTTTCTAGACTCTTATTATTCGGCTTAATTTCATTGGCTATTTTTCAGGCTTGAGGAAATTTGGTTCGCATTTTATTTGGAAAACATTTTCAATCCCGATTAAGAGAGCAATACCAAAACCTGCCAAAAGCCGTCTATAGTTTTGTTTTCAATTCAGAATTATATTCCTCAAACAGACTAAAAAGCCAAGTGTACTTTTTATTCCAAATTCAAGTAATAACTTAATTAGAAAAATGCTGTCCAAAATGTTGCCCCCAATGCATTATTCTTTTGTCAATTTCTTCTAATGTAGGACGGGAATAAATTCCGTGGAAACAGATTACTAGCGATACAATGATGATAATTAATAAAATAGTATTCAAATTTTATTTTTTTAAATTTATTTGTTTTTAAATTCCTTGCTCAATGAATGTCAACTCCTTCGGAATGAAAATAATTTACGCCATAATTCCCCTTGTTTGAATTCTTTTTTCAAACATCTTAAACGGACACTGCGCAACGTAACATCGCGTGATTTATTTTTATAAAATTACACTAAAACCTTCTTTGACATTAAGTTTTAAAACAAAATACAAACAGGTGTTGGAGCAGCAATTTCATCTACAAACGTTAACATTCCATTAGATACATTTCTTTTAAAAGAGATAATATTATTGGTGTCTTGATTCGCTACTACTAAAAACTTATCATCAGGTGATACGGAAAAATTACGAGGATTTTTTCCTAATACATTTTCAAAACCCAGCGTTTTTAAAGTTCCATTTCCCGAATTCACCGCATAGATAACGATCGATTCGTGCCCGCGATTAGAAGCATATAAAAACTGACCGTCTTTAGAAATATGAATATCCGCACCTTTTGAGTCTTCAGAATATCCTTCTGGTAACATAGAAACTGAAGCGGCTATCTCATAATTTCCTTCTTTTTCTTTGACCAAAGAAATCGTGTTATTTAGCTCGTTTAAAACATAGATCCAATTCGTATTCGGATGAAAAGTAAGATGTCTTGGCCCAGCTCCTGCTGACATTTTTAAAGTTTTTTGATCGGTAAAGATGAGCTCTTTTTTAGTTTCATCAATCGTAGAAAACCACAATTCGTTGCTTCCTAAATCTACAGAAATGACTTCTTTTTTTGACGGATGAAACCAAGTTGAATGCGCATGCGGAGCTTGTTGTCTGCTTGTTGTGCCTTTACCTGTATGTTGTTGAACGTTTAATAAAGGTGATAATTCGCCAAATGTATCGACTTCTAACAAACCTACATTTCCTCCAGAATAATTAGCCACTAAAATCTGATTTTTGTCATTTACAGCGATAAAACATGGATGTGCTCCTCCTGATTTTGACTTACCTCTAAAGATTAGTGAATCATTTTCTATTTTGAAGGATTTTACGAAACCAGTTCCTTCTTCATTTGCTTCATCAACCGAAAAAAGCGTTTTGTTGTCCTTGCTTTTCGCTAAAAAAGAGGGATTCCTTGTGGCTGCAACCAAACCAATTTGTTTGATTTTGCCTTCTTTAGAAAGTTCATATTTATAAATTCCTTTACTATCTCCAATGGTATACGTTCCCACATAAAAGCTGGTTGTAGTTTCTTCTTTCATTTTTGATTTTTCACAGCTAAAAACGAGTATTAAAGCGAACAATACTATTGATTTTCTCATGTTTCTTAAAAGCTTAATTCAGGGGTTTTCCACGTAATTGCATCGCCTAATATTTTATATTTCTCACTGATAACCATTGCTTTTTTAGGTGTAAATTTTATCAATAGATAATCTGTAGTTCTGTTTTTATAAAAGTTCTCCCACTCTTCTTTCCAGTACTTTTCTTTTTCAACTTGGCTATTAACGGTGCTTGCAACGCCTTGTAAAGTGACATAACTCCCACTTTTCGCATCAAAATAATACAAGCTTACATTTTTATTTTTTTGAATCTGTTGCACTTTTAAACTCTTTGAATTTGTTCCAAACCAAACCGTAAAATCGTCTTCTGGAAAAAAAGGATCCATAGCTCTGGCATGTGTAACTCCCAAAGAATCAATAGTGATAAATGCACAGCTTTTTGCAGTTATCATAATCTCTTTTGCAATTTCTTTAAGGTCTTTTTTTGTTGGATTTGATGGCGTTTTACAACTCGAAATAAAAATCATAACAACGGATATAATAGGAATTTTCATGAATATAAAGGTTTAAAAAACTTTAAAAACGGGCAATCGTACATGTGCTTTTTCATAATGTGGAGATTTTTTGTAGATAAAATCTAATTGCATTCTCGGATTTTCAGCAAAATCATCATCCGAAGCTAATTTCTCATCAAATTGTTTTTTTAAAGACGGATTTTCTAACAACAACTTTTCTGCAACATCTTCAAAAACATAGGCAGAATAGCCTTCTTTTTGTTGTAAAATAGTATCAAAGAAATTCCAGTTAAAAAAAGAATCTGTAGCTTCTGCTTCTAAAGTTTCCAACAAATAACGCACTCCGTTTTGATTTGTGGAAATATAAAGATCACCTTCTTTAAACTTGATATTCTCTGTGGATGCTGAAACCGTGGTGTTATAATGCAAATAATGGCCTTCATAAGGCGTTTTTCTACTCTCAAAATCTTTGATGTGATTCACAGTCACCGAAATTATAGTGTCTTTTTTAAAACGAGTATACTCAATAGAATTATTGTCTAATCTTTCTAAAATATCATACCAACCTTGTGGTAAAATATATGCTTTCGGAATTTCTATTTCTTTCGTTACTGAAAATTCATCATAATAGTTAGTTTCCTTTATAAAAGGTTTGCTTTTATCATAAAACAATCTTTTGCCAGTGGTTACCTTGCTATTAATTATTTCAGCTTCATAACCTTTAAAGTTTAGAATTCTGAATTTCTCTTTATCAACTTTATAGTGAATCGGATAGGTTTTCTTTGCAAGAATTTCATCGCTTGCTTTAGAACGCAACTCTTTAATTATTACTGAATTTTCTTCGGTAAAATCGAATGCAGAAAGCATTAATTCATAGGTCTGTTCTACTCTAGTTTTATAAGGTTTTAACATGTGGGTTTCTACCATTAAACCTAGCGTGTGAAAGAGCGTTGTATAGCCTGTAGAATATCTTGGAGAATCAAAAAACTGCGAAAACCCCACTTCTGGAGTGTTGCCCCAAACGTTTACATACGGTGTAATATTGATGCCTTTTTCTGCCAAAGACGCCTCTAATACTGGTCGCATTTTGTTTTGTAAAAACGTTCCTAAACCCCCTCCTAATTTATTATGTTGTGTAAATAAATGACTAATTGCATATTGATAGTCGGCACCATTACTTACATGATTGTCTATAAAAACATCCGGATTTACCGTGTGGAAAATTTCTGCAAACGTGGCTGCATTTTTAGTGTCTTGCTTTACAAAATCTCTATTGAGATCGTAGTTTCTGGCATTTCCTCTAAAACCATAGGTTATGGGTCCGTTTTGATTGGCTCTTGTTGTAGAATTTCTATTCAAAGATCCGCCAACATTGTAGACGGGAATTACACAAATAATAGAGTTTTCATATTTAGTTTTTAAAGAATCGTTTTGAACAATATCTCTTAACAACATCATGGAAGCATCAATTCCGTCTGACTCTCCAGGGTGAATTCCGTTGTTAATTAAAATTCTGTTTTTAGAAGATTCTTTAATTTCACTTACATTATACATGGCTTCTCTATTGTAAACGGCCAAATGCAAGGGTTCACCCGCATCTGTTTGTCCGAAAGAAAATAAAGAAATCTGACTATATTCTTCTGATAGTTTTGTATAATATGAAATTATGTCTTCGTATTCTGGGGTTTCTGTTCCTTTTGAAGTTTCAAAAAGTGTGATAAAATCTTTCTTTTCTCTGGAGGCTTCCTCACAAGAAATCAGCAATAAAAAGAAAGAAAAAAGCAGGGTTATTTTTAAAAGTAAATTTGATTTTATTTTCATGTTTATTGAACTCTAACTGTTTTAGGAACTAGTTTTGTATAATCGCCATTATTCCGAATAACGTCTCTCACAATAGATGAAGAGATATAAGAAGTATTTGCGGATGTCAATAAAAAGACCGTTTCAATAGGTGCTAAATCTCTGTTTGTGTGAGCAATCGATTTTTCAAATTCAAAATCTGCAGGATTTCTTAAGCCTCTTAAAATAAAATCTACCTTGTTTTTTTGACAAAAATGAACGGTTAAACCTTCATAGGTAACCACTTTTACTTTTGGTTCGTGTTGAAAGCAGTCTTCAATGAATTTTTTACGCTGTTCTAAAGAAAACATATATTTTTTATCGGCATTGATACCAATTGCGATAATTAATTCATCAAATAATTTCACGCCTCTTTTTATAATATCAAAATGACCCGATGTAATCGGATCAAAAGATCCTGGGAAAATTGCTTTTTTCATACGTTATTTAATGTTTTAAATGATTTTGATGCAGAAACCATGACTTACGATTTTTACTGAAATTTTATTTTAAACTAACTTATTTCTTGTTTCTAAAACGCAAACTAACTCCTAGTGCCTTGTGCCTCAAAAACATCCTGTTTCATAAATATTCTAAAGAAAAACAGACTCAATAGCATTCTCAAATAATTCATTTAAAGAAATACCCGCTTCTTTAGCTTGCTGCGGCAAAATACTTTCTAATGTTAAACCAGGTACGCTATTTATTTCTAAAAAATGAGGCTCTCCATCTACAAAAATATATTCAGCTCTAGAAAAACCTGACATCTGTAAGATTGAATATACTTTTTTAGCGATTACCTCTACCTTACTTTTTTCTTCGGATGAAATTCTAGCGGGTGTAATTTCTTGCGATTTTCCTTTATATTTAGCCTCATAATCAAAGAAATCATTTTCTGACACAATTTCTGTAATTGGCAAAACTTTTAGAACTCCTTTGTACTGAATAACACCCACAGAAACCTCTGTTCCATTTAAAAATGATTCTATTAAAATAGCAGTATCTTCTTTGTACGCATTTTCAATCCCCTTTAAAACCTCTTCCTTGTTGTATGCTTTTGAAATGCCGTAACTAGAACCTGCATTGTTTGGTTTTATAAAACACGGCAAACCAACCTTGGCTATTATTTCATCGGTATTTTTGGCATCACCCTCATTTAAATAGACAGAAATTGCGGTTTTAATACCGTATTCTTTTACAACGCTTAAGGTATCTCTTTTGTTAAAAGTTAATGCCATTTGATAAAAAGGCGCAGAAGTATGTTTGATTCCTAGTAATTCTAAATAAGATAAAATCATTCCGTTTTCACCAGGATTTCCATGAATTGCATTAAAAACACACTCAAAGGCAATGAATTTGCCATCAAGTAGAAAAGAAAAATCCTCTTTATTAATTGGGTATTCTAAATCTTCATCATCTAAAACAACCCACTTTTCTTTTAAAATATGAACTCTAAAAGGATTGTATTTTTCCTTATTTAAATGGTTAAAAACAACATTTCCGCTTTTTAAAGAAATGCTTACTTCGGATGAATATCCGCCCATTATTATGGCAATATTTTTTTTCATCAATATTTTATATAAAAACAAATTTATCAAAATATAAATAGAAACCACAACGTTTAGTTTTTATATATTTGTGCATCAATCAAAAAACTATTTATGAGTATTTTTCAGTTTCTTAAAAGCAAGCCGTTTTTTAAACAAATTGCCATTGCGGTTATTGGTTTTGTAATCTTGTTTTTCATTTTAAAATTTTGGTTGAATATTACTACAAATCACGATCAAAAAATACAAGTTCCTAATTTACAAAAGCTAACGATTGACGAAGCTGAAAGAAAATTAAAAGAGTTGAGTTTAGATTTTAAAGTGAAAGATAGCGCAAGTTATAATCCTGATTATCCTAAAAGATCTGTAATAGAACAAAGCCCTGAAGCTGGTGACTTTGTTAAAGAAATGCGTAAAATTTATTTGACTTTAAATCCGTCTAAATATAGAGATATAACAATTCCTGATTTAAACGGACGCTCAAAAAGGCAAGCCATTTCCGAATTACAGGCAATTGGATTTATTGTCGGCATAAAATATACCTATGTAAAAGATATTGGTAAAGATGTCGTTAGAGGATTAAGGCACAAAGAGAAAATTTTAAATCCGAATGATAAATTGCCTAAAAATTCTATTATTGATTTGGTTTTAGGCGACGGAAATCGGAACTAGTATTCCGCAAGCTAAGCAGTAAGCAGTAAGCAGTAAGCAGTAAGCAAAAATAAAAACTTCACAACTTTATTACTTTGAAACTTTTCAATTAAAATAAAACATGCAAGAAAATAATTCTCAAGATTTAGAAAATGATGATTTGTACGAACACTACAGATTTACTGCAAGTGTTGGTCAAGAACCTTTGCGTGTTGATAAATTCTTGATGAATTTCATAGAAAATGCAACTAGAAATAAAATTCAACAAGCTGCAAAAGCAGGCAATATTTTTGTGAATGATGTTGCTGTAAAATCGAATCATAAAGTAAAACCAAATGATGTTGTAAGAGTGGTTTTAGCGTATCCACCGGCAGAAAACTTATTGGTTGCAGAAGATATTCCTTTGAATATTATTTATGAGGATGATACTGTAATTGTTGTAAATAAACCCGCAGGAATGGTGGTTCATCCAGGTCATGGAAATTATTCAGGAACCTTGGTGAATGGATTAATATATCATATCGAAAATTTACCCACAAATTCTAATGAGCGTCCGGGTTTGGTGCATCGAATTGATAAAGATACCAGTGGATTGTTAGTGGTTGCAAAAACGGAGTTTGCCATGGCACATTTATCGAAACAATTTTTCGATAGAACTACAGAGCGTCTATACTATGCTATAGTGTGGGGGAATGTTGAAGAAAATGAAGGTAGAATTGAAGGGAATATCGGAAGAAGTTTAAAAAACCGTTTGCAAATGGATGTTTTTCCTGATGGAAATTTCGGGAAACATGCGGTTACTCATTATAAAGTTTTAGAGCGTTTAACCTATGTTACTTTGGTACAATGTAAGTTAGAAACTGGAAGAACTCACCAAATTAGAGCACATTTTAAACATATTGGTCATACACTATTTAATGATGAACGTTATGGAGGGGATGCTATTTTAAAAGGGACAACCTTTACAAAATACAAACAGTTTGTGCACAATTGTTTTAAGGTATTGCCAAGACAGGCTTTACACGCAAAAACATTAGGTTTTACGCATCCAACAACCGGAGAGTTTATGAGATTTAATTCTGATGTTCCCCAAGATATTACAGATTGTTTGGAAAAATGGAGGACGTATAGTGAGAATTCTAAAGATGTTATAGAATAGTTTCGTGCTTTTATGTAGGCAATATCCAATTTAATAAATCTTCGCCAGCTTGAAGGATCCCTTTTTTCCGTTTGCTCTATATCCTTTATTTCTAGCTGGAATATATGCAACAGTTTTAAAATTAAGTTATTTTTAAGATTTAGAAAGAATTTTAATGCAATAGCCATTCATGTACTCAACTTCTGACTTTCTGTTTTATTTCCACCATTTCATATCTGGTTCTGGATATAATCTTACTTTGATGTTCTTAAGATGTTATTGATTTTTACTATCATCTAATTGAAAAATCTAGAAAGCATATTTCTCAAATGCTGGAATATCATCTTCTGTATTCCCTCATTATGCTCTAAATAGATTAATAATCCACTAATTTTCTGACCTAGAAACTTCTGAAATATTTTTTTGGATATTTTGTTGAGACGGCTTTTACAGGACTAAAAAATCAAGAGGTAAAATTGTAATAAAGACTCTTTTCGGGTCGATATAAAATTCTTTGTCACCGATTACGGTGAATTCTATTTTTTTAAGTTGAAAACAACTATTAACAACACCCAGATTTCGGATCACAACAAGAACTAACAGCTTCAGCAATTTTAATTTTTGTTTTCTCTACTGGAATTTTGCAAGCATCTAAAGCCAGACAAGCAGTTAATTTTGAGGTTAATAAAAAGTTGGTTCCATCAAACTCTAAGTTATATTTTCCGATGGTTTCTTTTCCTTGATATTCTACTTCAATTTCTAGATCATCAAACTGGAATCTCTTTTCTGAAATTTCAATAATACTTAATAACTTTCCTGGATGCAATCTATGGTCATAATCTCTTTCTTCCCAAAGTTGAAAATTAATCACCTTCTCACTTCTAACCTTACCACCACAATCAATAAAATCCTTGGTTATTTTACCAACTTCTGTTACATGAAAATGGGGAGCAACGAGCGCGCCATTTGGTAACTGAAATCCTATTTGCTCTAAACTCTGTAAATGATTTTTAACTTCTGATAACTTCATCCTTTCTATTTTTAACAACAGTTTTCCGTTGAATTTTTATTTAAAAATTTGCCTACAGCATTTTTTATCTATTCTCAATTTTCTTGATGCACACAGTAACAAAAACTTATCATTTCTATTTTACCTTTTATGATTCCAACATTCTTTAATTCTTTTAAATGTTGATAAACGGCAGGTTACAAACCAATTTCTGTTATTAAATTTCTGCAAACACATAATTTTAGTTTGATGACAAACTCTAAAATTGCAATTTTTGCGGATTTCCTAACACTTTCGAAATCCTTGCAATTTGATTCTGTTCTTCAGTGAAAATTTATAACCAGATTAAACCAAGCTTAATTTGTTTATTGCAATATTACGATTAAATAAAGAATTAAAAAAACAAATCTATTTTTTTCTATTTAAATCAAACATATAGCCAACGGAAAGATTGAAAAAACCAGCACTATTTAAAGCTCCTTCTTTAACAACTGCATTTGGTAGATTTAAATTATAACCAACTTCAAAATCCCAAGAATTAGCAGTTACAGAAATCGGCACACTAATTTGTGTGTTTAATAAATCAAAAATGTTTTCCGTAAATTCGGTTAATTGAGGTCCATTAGGACTTATCATAGGTTTGATAAACGAAATACTTTGTTTTGCAATTATAAAACTGATATTTGGCCTAAATCTTACTGCGAAATTAGATGTTCTTTTTAAGGTGAAATTCACAAAACTATTCGACACAATTTGATACGATTCATCTGTTCCAAATAAATAAGATGCTGAAATTGTGGTTCCTAATGTTCGTTTTTTATTTCTGATTCCTGCACTAACATCCAAAGAATTTGTAAAGTCGTCAAAATCATCTGAATAAAAATACTTTGTGTATCCTACATTATAAATTATGTTTTTATGCCTGCCGAGTGCATTAAAATATCCTAAAGAAACGCTTGTAAAATCCCAACTTGGGGTAAAATTTTCATAATAAATACCTGAAATACTCGCGTTAAAACCTGATGAATGGTAGTAAGAAACTTGTGGAATGATATTGAACTGATCTGTTCCGGAATCTCTACCAGAAAAATACGTATTGCTATTGTAAGAAAATGAAGTGTATAAAAAATTGAAAGAAAAATCGCTCTCTATTAACTCATCTAAAAATTGTTGATCATTAAAAAAAAGTTCATCTATTAAACTATCTAAATCCTCTAATTTTTCTTCTTGTGCATCAGCACAAAAAGAGGTTGCCATTGTAAACAATAGCAACCCAAAAACTTTTAAAGCTGTTTTAAATCCTTGATATATATGTATCATAAATATCTAAAAACTAATTCCCTGTGTTTCTTTTCTTCTTTCCATTATTAGGATTGTTCACTCTTGGACCATCTTTTAATTCTCCTCTATCTTTTGAGTTTCTGATTTTATCAATTCGTTCTTTGAGCATTTTTCTTTGCTCACCAGTTAATGTTTTTCTAAAATTATCTCTGGTTTTTCTTAACCGAACTTGCTGATTCTGAACCATTCCTTTTTGATTTCTAGAAAAAGTAGCGACCAATTGTTTTCTTATTTCGATTTTAGAAATTGTTTTATCTCTTAAAATTGCTAACTGCTCTCCAGTCAATGACGCTTTAAATGCTTCTCGATTCGCTTTCATTGCCAATCTTTCTTTCTGCAGCAAATCAACTTGCTTTTGCGTTAGCTCTTTTTTGATTAAATTATAATTAGAATCTTGAGCAAAAAGTGTGGTATTAAATAGCATCAAACTTATAAAGCTTACGATTAATATGATGTTTTTTAATGTCATTTTTAGTGTTTTTTACTCTTTGAAATCGAATGTACAAATTTATAAATTAATCGGTACAACTATCTTTTGCCGTTTCAAATGATGTTTGATCAATTACCGTCTCAACTGTTCCGTCTTTATACTCAATATCTACTGGAAAATTTAAAGCAGCCTTCACTGTAAAATCTGGATTTGCTTTGTACCATTCTCGTACTAATTTAAAACCTGCTCTTTCTTTTACTTCAATTACAGAGGCATCCTCCATAATAAAGCTCACTGGCAATACTAATTTAAAACACTTTCTTTTATCTTTTCCCTTTTTACAAGATTTTTTTACCGCTCTTAATTCATCGCTATCAATTAACGTTTGCACAGTGCCATCCTCTAAAGTTACATCTACCGGAAAAACTAATTCTGGACGTTCAGTAGCATCCGGATTTGCTTCATGCCAATCCTTAAGTAAAACCCACTCTTCTTTGCTATTTAGTGTGATTGATGTTCCATCTGCCATGATAAAGTCAATAGGAAAAACAAATTCAAAACATTTGTTTCTTCCTTTTTTTCCTTTATCGCTTGTATCTTTTAATTGTCTTCCTTTCTCAGAAAAGAAAACATCACTTTTTGCTTCCTCTCTTGCTTCGTTGTCGGTTACAATTGCTACTTTATATCCTAAGCCAGATGCCAACTGTACGCCCTCGATATAACTGTCTGCTAAATCTCCATTTAACACATATGCTGTTGCTGCAGGTAAACTGGAGGCTTCAACAGAAATTTTTGCGGCACTTTCTATTTTTGCTATTAAAACGGAATCATCTGAAGTTGTAATACCTTCAGAGTCTGAACACGAAGTAAAGAATAACATAAATGCCGAAATGGTAAAAAATAAAATACTTGTTTTTAAAATACTGTCTTTTGAAATTGTGATTCTCATAATTGTTAAATTTTAATTAATAATTGTTTCTATTTATTAGAACCAAGTTTTTTACAATAGTTTGAAAAAATTTTATTTTTTTTTATAAAATAATTGTTTCGATGAACTTATCATCCATATAATCTTCTACTAATGAATCTTCTAAGATCAGTGAATTGAAAATTAAATTATCTAATTTTTGTTCAGAAAGTTCTGCTTTTACCAAAATTTCATTAAATAAAGTTGCTTCTGTAAAGGCATCAATTTCAGAATCTTTAAGAAATAAAGAGTTGACTAATATATCTTCTGATAAAGCGAACAGTTCAAAACTAGATTCATTTATAGTATCTGTATTATTAGAATTCTGTAACCAAACAGTTAAACTTAACATAAATACTAAAGAGGCTGCTGCCATATATTTAAATTGTGGTTGCATCCAAAATACCAATTGTTTTTTAGGTTTTTCTGGCTCCGCGATTTTAGCTTCTTCTTGTATCTTATCTAAAATTGATAATTTCGATTTCGCAAAATATCCTTCAGGAATTTCTACCCCTAAGTATTTTTTATGATGTTTAGAAATATCACCTCTTACACCTTGTTTTAGAAAGCTTTGTTTGTTGTTATTTTCTGTTGTTTCTTCCATAATATAATAGTTAGACCCAAGCTCTTATGAATAGTTTGGATTTATAATAAAATTTTTTCTTCGATAATTTTTACTGTTGTGTAATATGTTGATTTTAAAGTGCTTTCTGATATTTTTAAAATTTCTGAAATCTGACGAAAACTCAAATCATCAAAGTATTTCATTTGAAAAACTTGTTGCTGTTTTTCTGTAAATCCGTCAATAATTTTATTTAATTTTCTTTGAATTTCGTCGCCGTCAAAATAGGCGTCTTCAAACAAGACTTCTAAATTAGAATCAGAAATTTCATCAATATTATCATAACTTTTCTTGTTATTCTTCTCTAAAAACCGAATAGATTCATTGTAGGCTATTCGATACATCCAAGTATGTAAAGTGCTTTTTTCTTGAAAGTTAATAATGCTTTTATAAATTCTAATAAATACGTTTTGCAACACATCATCTGCATTCTCATGCGTAGTAACGATCTTTCTAATATGCCAATACAATCGTTCTTGATACACATCAAGTAGCTCACTAAAAGCGATATCTTTTAGTGAAGGGTTTTTTAACTTTTTTACAAGTTCAGCGTCTTTACTCAAATAGGAGTGTATTAGTTTCTATTTATTTTGACCCAAGATAAATGAAATAGTTTGAGGAACTTAAAAAATAAAAATCATTTTAACAATTCTATAAGTTTTACAAATAGGTTTATCAATTTAAACTGATGTTTTTCTTTGAAAATTTTATAATCCTTTGTAAATTTATGCTCTAATTTTTTAATTTCAAAAAATGAAAATTATTATATCACCTGCAAAATCTTTAGATTTTGAAAGTAAAGTGCCAACAAGTTTACATACATTGCCTCGCTTTTTAGAACAATCTGAAAAACTGAATAAGAAACTTAAAACGTTTTCAAAAAATAAGTTATCAGATTTAATGAAAATTTCTGATGAATTGGCTTCCTTAAATTACGGGAGAAACCAAACTTGGAGAACTCCTTTTACAACTGAAAATTCAAAACAAGCTATTTATGCTTTTACAGGTGCAGTTTTTCAAGGAATCGATGTAAACTCTTTATCCCAAGAAAAAATACCGCTATTACAAGAAAATTTAAGAATTTTATCTGGTTTATATGGTTTATTAAAACCTTTGGATTTAATTCAGCCTTACCGTTTAGAAATGGGAACGCGTTTAAAAGTTGGTAAAAGCGAGAACTTGTACAAGTTTTGGGATGATACCGTTGCAAACAGTTTAAATGAAGAATTAGTAGATGGTGAATTGTTAGTGAATTTAGCAAGTACAGAATATTTTAAAGTGATTCCTAAAAAAATATTAAAAGTACCAATGGTTACACCTGTTTTTAAAGATTTTAAAAACGGACAATATAAAATTGTGATGACGTATGCCAAAAAAGCAAGAGGCTTAATGGTGCGTTATATTCTTGATCATAATGTAAAAACAATTGAAGAATTAAAAGGCTTTAATGTTAATACATATCGTTTTTCTGAAGAAATGTCTTCAGGCAATAATTTGGTATTTACAAGATAGCGCCTAGTTTTTAGTCTTTTGTTTTTAGTTTTCACTATACAGTCACAAACTTACTGAATACTGTGAACTGAAAACTGTCTGTTTAAAATACATCAATTCTTCATTTTATGCATTACCCAAGTATGTGGAGCGGTTACCGCAAATAAAATCACAAAAACTACGGTTGAAAATAACTCTATTTGCGGCACCAATTGGTACAAGAATACTAATCCAAAAAGGCTAATTCCCCAGTAAATCATTGCTTTTTTTATGTAAAAGAAAATATTTTTTTTATTTAAATTCCCGGAAATAAATTCTACTTGATGAATAATGGAAGGTATCGAATGCCAAAAAATAAAATATATTGCAAACCCCAGTATTAGTGAAGAGGTGTTAAAAACAAGAAACAGTAACACCAAATAAAAGAACTCTTTTAAATACATTTTCAATTCTCTTTTTTTAATAACAACTAAATAAAAACTGCCTAAAAACAATAAGATAGCGCAAGCTATTAAGGTAACTTCTACTTGAAGTTTCGTAAAGCTTGTATCTGTAAGTTCTAGCATAATTTTATCAACATCAGGAAGTGATTGATAAAAAAGTAGAGAAAAAATAAACAATCCATACGCCAAAAAATAAATTGAATTGAATACTGAATTCATCATTATTTTATGACCGAGATGTTCCTCTCCAAAATGATAAGCGCTTAATAGAACAAATAATAGAATTGCAATAAAGGGACTAAATAGATAAATAAATACACACAAAATTATAATACTAACATAAATTATTAAGTTTTTTATAAATGTTTTGTTCTTTTTATCCTTTGTTGATAAAATTAATAAATCATTCGCCCCGTGAATAATACCGATTGATATTACAAGGATATATGCTAGAAAATCTTCTACTACCTCCCCAAACTGAATACTGATCCAAAATAAGAAAAATGTAAAAAAAAGCATAAAATTTTGATAATTATTATTATTTAACCCTCCCATGAAGCAAATTTAAGAATTATTTATGTATTTTTGTTTACCGCTTACCGATAAGCGTTAAACATTTTTTACTAACTTAAATTTTTTACTAATGAATTTAATGACAAATTTTTTATCAGTTGCAAAAATAGCCCCTGATGATTACGTAGGTTTTACATTTTTTGTAGGATGCATGGCCATGATGGCTGCTTCGGTATTTTTCTTTTTATCAATGAGTAGTTTTGATAAAAAATGGAGAACATCAATTTTAGTTTCGGGTTTGATTACCTTTATCGCTGCTGTACACTACTGGTACATGAGAGATTATTGGGCTGCGAACATGGAATCACCAACTTTCTTTAGATATGTTGATTGGGTCTTAACGGTTCCATTAATGTGTGTTGAGTTTTATTTAATCTTAAAAGTTGCTGGAGCGAAGAAGTCTCTAATGTGGCGATTGATCTTCTTATCTGTAATAATGTTAGTTACCGGATATATGGGAGAAGTTCTTTACAGAGACAATGCATGGTTCTGGGGATTAATTTCAGGAATCGCATATTTTGCAATTGTGTATGAAATATGGTTCGGTAGTGCTAAAAAATTAGCGGAAGCTGCAGGAGGATCTGTTTTAAAAGCACACAAAACGTTGTGCTGGTTCGTTTTAGTAGGATGGGCAATTTACCCTATTGGATACATGGCAGGAACACCGGGATGGTATGAAAGTATTTTCGGAGGATGGAATTTAGATGTTATATATAACATTGGAGATGCTATCAATAAAATTGGATTTGGATTGGTAATTTATAATTTAGCAGTTCAAAGTTCAGAAACCGCAAAAAAATAACATTTAGTTAGTTACTGTTGAAAGCCCGAAAGCCTTAAAAAGCTTTCGGGCTTTTTTTTAGCAATCTGCCAAACCAACATTTACAGCCAAACCTCCTTCAGAAGTTTCTTTATAGTTTTTATGCATATCTTTTGCAGTTTCCCACATCGTATCAATAACGTTATCTAAATGCACTAAACATTCTTTAGGATCAGTTTCTAATGCAATTTCTGCCGCATGAATTGCTTTTATTGCACCCATAGAGTTTCGTTCTATACAGGGAACTTGCACCAAACCTTTTATAGGATCGCACGTTAAACCCAGATGATGCTCCATCGCTATTTCTGCAGCCGATAAAACTTGCGCTGGCGTACCACCTAATAATTCTGTTAAAGCCGCCGCTGCCATTGCAGAAGAGACTCCTATTTCTGCTTGACAACCTCCCATTGCGGCTGAAATAGTCGCGTTCTTCTTAAAGATACTGCCAATTTCGCCAGCAGTTAATAAAAATTTTTTAATCTGATTGAAATCAGCTTCATGATCTTCTATCACCAAATAATACATTAAAACGGCAGGAATTACGCCCGCACTTCCGTTTGTTGGCGCAGTTACAACTCTTCCTAAAGCGGCATTTACTTCATTTACAGAAAGGGCAAAACAACTAACCCATTTTAAAATTTCTCTGAATTTTACTTCTGTGCTTCTAATTGCGGCAATCCATTCTTTTGTATTTGTATAACTTGTATCCTTTATTAATTTTTGATGCGTATCAAAAGCACGCCTTTTTACATTTAATCCTCCAGGAAGCCTCCCTTCAGTATGACAGCCAGTGAACATACACGTTAACATCGTATCCCAAATTCTATGCAATTCTGTATCAATAAATTCAGCAGAATTTAATTCTAACTCATTTAAAAAAACAAGTTCAGAGATTGCTATGTTATCACGTTCGCAATATTCCTCTAATTGAATAGCCCTGTTTATAGGATACGGAAAGTTCTTTTTATTAATTTCTATTTCTTCCTCTAAATGATCGTCTTCTTGAACTATAAATCCACCACCAATAGAATAATAAGTTTGGGTAGAAATTTCTTCTTCATTTAAAAACCCTCTGAATCTAATTCCGTTTGCATGAAAAGGTAAAAACTCTCTATTAAATGCAATTGAAGTGCTAGAAAAAGGACTGTTCTTTTCATTGTTTAAAAAAATATGTGCTGTACTTTTAATTTTCTCAATAATATCAGGAATATCTTCGATTGGTAAATATTCAGGATCTGCCCCGCTCAAACCTAATTGAATTGCTAAATCTGTTGCATGTCCTTTTCCTGTTAAAGAGAGAGAACCATATAAATCAGCATGAATGGCATCAATTAAATGAAACTTTTCATTTTCTTTTAATTTTTGAATCCACTTTTCAGCAGCCCTCCAGGGGCCTAATGTGTGCGAACTAGATGGCCCAACACCGATCTTCAACATATCAAAAACACTAATAAATTGCGACATTCTTATTTATTAAGGGTTATAACATGTAAAAATAAAAAATACAACTCAATAAGTTGATTTTTTTATGATAAATATAAATTTATCTTTTAGCTATAAATAGATTCTTTTCCAAATTAAACTGCCAACACATAATAAACAACCGCTCTATACTTGCTTCTTTCAGATTTTCCAATTGTTGCTATCACTTTGTCGATTGCCGTGTCTAGAGCATCAGTAGCTACTAAACCTAATTTTTTTACAGTGGCTAGCTCCTTTACATCAAAACCAGAAACAGTTTCCGCATCTCTTCTATAGATAGATGGTCCCAAAACTTTTGTGACCTATTTCAATAAATTTGAATCATATTTCAGACCTTTATCGTCCCATAATTTTAATTTATTGGTTCCTCATTTAATTATGGCTGAACAGTTCTAATTTAAGAAAATAAAAATAATTTTTAAATTTGATGATTGCTATCTAGAGGGACACATTTTGTGTCAATATGTCACATCTATTTTAAAAAAAAAAAAAAAACTGACATTCACCAATCAAAAAGATGTTGGCATACATTTTGCCAAAATATAACTGTAAGTTGAAAAAACGAATTTTTAATAAAAATAAGTATTATGAGTAAAATTATAGGAATAGATTTAGGTACAACAAACTCTTGTGTTTCCGTTATGGAAGGTAATGAGCCAGTTGTAATCCCAAATTCTGAAGGAAAAAGAACTACGCCATCTATCGTTGCCTTTGTAGAAGGTGGAGAACGTAAAATTGGTGACCCTGCAAAAAGACAAGCAGTAACAAACCCAACAAAAACAGTTTCTTCTATCAAACGTTTTATGGGAAATAAGTTCTCTGAATCTTCTAACGAAATTAAAAGAGTACCGTATAAAGTGGTAAAAGGTGATAATGATACACCAAGAGTAGATATTGATGTTCGTTTGTACACACCTCAAGAAATTTCTGAAATGGTATTGCAGAAAATGAAAAAAACAGCTGAAGATTATTTAGGAGCAACTGTTACTGAAGCTGTAATTACAGTACCTGCATATTTTAATGATGCACAAAGACAAGCGACAAAAGAAGCAGGTGAAATTGCTGGTTTAAAAGTAAGAAGAATTATAAACGAACCAACCGCAGCGGCTTTAGCGTATGGTTTAGACAAGTCTCACGACGATAAAAAGATTGTTGTTTTTGATTTTGGTGGCGGAACACATGATGTTTCTATCTTAGAATTAGGCGATGGTGTTTTTGAAGTATTAGCTACTGATGGTGATACGCATTTAGGTGGTGATGATGTGGATGCAAAAATTATTGACTGGTTAGCTGCTGAATTTAAAGCGGATGAAAACATGGATTTAACAACAGATCCAATGGCTTTACAACGTTTAAAAGAAGCTGCTGAAAAAGCAAAAATTGAATTATCTTCATCTGCACAAACAGAAATTAACTTGCCATATATTACTGCTACTGCTTCTGGACCAAAACACCTGGTAAGAACTTTAACGAAAGCAAAATTTGAGCAATTAATTGATGATTTAGTAAAAAGAACTATTGAGCCTTGTGAAACTGCTTTAAGAAATGCAGATTTATCAAAATCTGACATCGATGAAATTGTATTAGTTGGTGGTTCTACAAGAATTCCTGCTGTGCAAGAAGCTGTTGAAAAGTTCTTCGGAAAGTCACCAAGTAAAGGTGTAAATCCTGACGAAGTGGTTGCTTTAGGAGCTGCAATTCAAGGTGGTGTTTTATCTGGTGATGTTAAAGATGTATTGTTATTAGACGTTACACCTTTATCTTTAGGTATTGAAACAATGGGAAATGTTTTCACAAAATTAATTGATGCAAACACGACCATTCCAACTAAAAAATCACAAGTATTTTCTACAGCAGTAGACAATCAACCATCTGTTGAAATTCATGTTTTACAAGGTGAAAGAGCAATGGCTGCAGATAATAATACGATTGGACGTTTTCATTTAGATGGATTACCTCCAGCTCAAAGAGGTGTTCCTCAAGTTGAAGTAACTTTTGATATTGATGCAAATGGTATCATTAAAGTTTCTGCTTTAGACAAAGGAACTAACAAATCTCACGAAATTAGAATTGAAGCTTCTTCTGGTTTATCTGAAGAAGATATCGCTAAAATGAGACAAGAAGCAGAAGAAAATGCTGATGCTGATAAAGCTGCAAAAGAAACTGCAGAAAAAATCAACGAAGCTGATTCTATGATTTTCCAAACGGAAAAACAATTAAAGGAATTTGGTGATAAATTATCTGATGATAAAAAAGGACCAATTGAAGCTGCTTTAGTTGCATTAAAAGCTGCTCATGAATCTAAAGATATTGCACAAATTGACGCTGCAATGGAAACGATTAATGAAGCTTGGAAAGTTGCCTCTGAAGAAATGTATGCTGCTGAACAAGGAGCTGCAGGAGCTGATGCTGGTGCTCAACAAGGTGAACCTGCAGCAGAAGATGCTAAAGGAGACAATGTTGAAGATGTAGAATTTGAAGAAGTGAAATAACTTGTCATACTGAACTTGTTTCAGAATCTTACAAGAAAAACACATTCTCTTAAAATAAGTAAAACGCAATCATTCATTTGATTGCGTTTTTTGTCTTTTAGTAAACTGTATATTTACACGTATTAAAATTCCATGAAAATGAAAAAATACTTTCTTCTTTTAGCCATTTCCTTATGTATAGAAAGCTGTACAGAAAATAAAGGAACCTCTTTTAAAATAGGGATTATTTCAGATTGTCAATATTGTGACTGCGATGTTAAATGGGATCGATATTACAAGAAAGCACCACAAAGATTACAAGATGCGATTGCTATTTTAAATAAGGATTCCCTAACATATACGATTCATCTAGGTGATTTTATTGATAAGAATTTTGAAAGCTTAGATCGCATTTTACCACTTTGGGGAAAACTAGAATCCCCCTCATATCACGTATTGGGAAATCACGATTTTGAAGTAAAAGATTCCTTAAAAGAAGAAGTGATTAAAAAATTAAATCTTAAAAAAAGGTATTATAGTTTTGTGGAAAAAGATTGGCGTTTTATCGTTTTGGATGGTAATGACCTTAGTTTTCATGGCGCTTTAACCTTTGCTAAAAAGGAACAAACAGATTCTCTTTTTAATTTATTAAAAGACAAAGAATTACCGTATTTAAAAAAATGGAATGGCGCTTTAAGTTCAAATCAATTAAGCTGGGTTAAAGGAGAATTAGATTTCGCCGTAAAAAATAATCAAAAGGTTGGTTTTTATTGCCACTTTCCAATTTTTCCAATAGATCAACATAATATTTGGAACAGAGAACAGTTCTTATCACTCATAAAACCTTATGATAACGTAAAGATCTTTTTTAATGGTCATAATCACGCAGGTGCATACCAAATCGAAAATAATGTGCATTATTTAACCTTTAAAGGAATGGTAGACACAGAAAACACCTCTGCTTTTGCAAAAGTACAGTTTGATAAAGACACGATTACTATAGAAGGATATCACAGAGAACCCTCTAGAAAATTAGTCATTAAATAAAATATTCTTTTTGAAAACCTACAACCAATACAACTTCTTTAAACATACTTTCTGCGAGTTTCATCAAGTTGATGACTTTACGTTTCGAGAGAAAGAAAATTATAAAAGTAAATCTGAAAGTAGTTATTTTTATACTAAAAATGGTGTTTACCGAAAATCAAATCACTGGGGAAGAGTTGCTAATTGTCGTTGGAAAATTGCTGCTAATGAAAACTACAAAAATCAACAAATAGTTATTGGTTTTGCAAAATGGTCGGACTTCTACCCTATCAATTCAACTGAAAAAATCTTTTTTATTAACGTTAATTTTAAAGAAAAAACAGCCAGCCTTCAAACAAAAGCTACTGAAGCGGCAAAGAAAGAAACGTTTGCAAATCATTTATTTACTTTTCCTGAAGCACAGAAAAGAATAAAACAAATAACTCATTTATTTAAGGATACTCATTGGACAAAACATTTCGATTTAGAAATTGAAGAATTACATTTTCAAATTATTTCTAAATTTATAACTTCTAATAAAACACTTCAAGAAATAAAGAGAAGTTTAAAATAGCGGTTCTTTTTTCTGACAAAAAATCTTAACATTATTCAAAACAACTCATCGGTCTAATTCAACAACTCAGATAGTCTGTTTTTGTTAAACCAAGACATCTCCACATCTTTGTATCATCAAAAAAAAGCACATTGATGAAACAACTATTCTTATTCTTTTGTATTATATTTCATTTCTCTTTAATTGCACAAACAAACATTTCGGGCAAAGTTACCGACAAAAAGAACAATCCAATTTTTGGAGCAAATATCTACTTAGATGGCACTTATGACGGTGGATCAACCAATGAAAAAGGTGAATTTTCCTTTGAAACAGCCGAAAAAGCAATACAAACTTTAGTAATTTCTTTTATATCTTTTGAAACATATGTAAAAACGGCAGACGTTTCAACATTCAACAATTTACAAATAAAATTACGTGACGATGTAAATGCATTAGACGCGGTTGTAATCAATGCAGGAATGTTTGAAGCTGGTGAGAAGGCAAAGGTAACCGTTCTAAAACCTTTAGATATTGTAACCACAGCAAGTGCATTGGGCGTTTTCTTGGGTGCTTTGCAAACACTACCCGGAACTTCTACTGTAGACGAAGATGGACGATTGTTTGTGAGA
>JAWUYT010000071.1:0-36593 GCA_034110665.1 Polaribacter sp. | reverse complement strand
GCGTCTTAGCTTCAGGATCCGAATTTACCATTCTGTACCCTCTATAAATTAAGCCTTTATTATATAAATCAACAAAAACTTTAATTACAGATTCAGACATTTCTGGTTCCATTGTAAAAGCAGTTCTTTCCCAGTCACAAGAAGCGCCTAATTTTTTTAATTGTTCTAAAATAATACCTCCGTATTGATCTTTCCATTCAAAAGCATGTTGTAAAAACTCTTGACGAGTTAAGTCGCTTTTATGAATTCCTTGCTCTTTTAACTTCGCAACAACTTTTGCTTCAGTAGCAATTGATGCATGGTCTGTACCAGGAACCCAACACGCATTTTTACCCAATAAACGGGCACGTCTAATTAACACATCTTGAATTGTATTATTCAACATATGCCCCATATGTAAAATTCCTGTAACGTTTGGAGGCGGAATTACAATTGTATAAGGTTCTCTTGCATCTGGAGTTGAATGAAAATAATTATTTTTCATCCAGTAATCATACCATTTACCTTCTACTTGGCTTGCATCATATTTAGATGGAATTGTCATACTTTGGAATAGTTTTGGAATATAGGCCGCAAAAATACAATTATCTATTTTGTGGAGAAAATTAGTGATTGATTTTTTAAAACAAATTATTAATCTTAATTTTACATTTCAAATCTTTAATTATGAAAGCATACGGAACTTTATTAGTCATTTTTTTTATTTCTATTTCATTTAATGCACAAGAGTTTAAGTTTGAAAAAGAAACAATTGATTATGGAAAAATTAGCAAAGGTGCTAATGGTGAAAGAATTTTTGTCTTCACAAACATTGGTGATCAACCTTTAATTATCAAAAACATTCAATCTTCTTGTGGTTGTACAGTGCCTAAAAAACCTGAAGAACCAATTATGCCAGGAGAAAAAGGGGAAATTAAAGTTTCTTACGATACAAAAAGAGTTGGTGGTTTTTCTAAAGCTATCACAATTTTTTCGAATGCAAAAAAATCTCGTAAAATCATTAAAATTAAAGGAATTATAAATAAGGGAGTTTCTTTGAAAAAAGAAAAAAGTATGCTTTCTGATAGCTAAATCTTTTTCTCTAATCTAAATTCAAATTTCATTTTTTTTCCATATCGTTTAATGGTCATTTTTATTTTTGCTCCGTCTTTGCGTTGAAATTCCTGCATAATTTGGCCGAGTGTATATTCATAAATAGGCTTTCCATTAATTCTTGATATAAAATCATTTTTTAACAAACCTGCTTTATCTGCGGGTGATCCTTTTACAACGCTACTAATTTTAAAAGAAGGTTTAAACTTAAAAGAAAAACTAGAAATGAAACTTACGGAATTATTAGAATTAACTTTTCTTTTAAAAGCATCTGTAAATGATATGGTCTCTTTTTCTTTTATCAATTGCTTACCATCATAAACGACCTCTAAACCACTCATATTATAATTAAAATCTCTTTTAAGCGAACTATTTTTTTTGAGTGTGAGTTTTTTATTTGGATAGTCAAACCAAACAATAAATCTATTTAAAATACCAGCTCCAATACTACCATTTCTTCCCTTATAATTTCTCGCATTTTTTGTAGAAATTGAATCTAAAAAAGAGACTGTAGGGTTTTCTAACTCAAAAGAATTTAGTTTAACTTTCGGTACTCTACTTCTATTTCCATAAATAGTGCCACTTAAACCTTCTCCCAAAATATCAGAAAAAAAACGAATTGGTGTTTTTATATTTTCTTTAGTACCCTCAAAAAGCCACAAAGCATCACTTCCTCCAGAATCTACCAATAATTTTACATCTGTTAATTTGTAACCAACGGTATCTAACTGAATTTGAACATTTATATAAGGCTTCTTTCTGTACAATTGAATGGGGAAAGTTTCACACTTTCTACATTTTTTATATTGGTAAGTTTTTGGATTGTAAAAATCTATTTTTTTTGTGTTGTAATTCGTTTTAACAATAAAATTTTTTAAAACATTATATCCAATAATGCCATGAATGGTTGTTCCCATTCTACTAGATAAATCAAAATAATCTTTTAAAATAACGTAAATAGTTTCATTACTGCTTTCCAAATTATTTATAGAAACTTTATTATTTTTAGAAATTAAGGCGGCTATAGATTCTCCATTCCCCAAACCTTGTAATTGCACCTTTTTAACATCCTTTAAACCAATACTATCATTTTGAGAAATATTAAAAAGAATAGTTTTACTAACCCCAGAATCTAAAATGAACATTAATTTTTTATTATTAATTTCAAGCGGAATCACAATTAAATTATAAATCAACCTAAACTTAATTCGCTCCCTTTTTTTTGTTTGTTTAAGAAAACGAAAACCCTCTTGCGCATTCATATTTTCGCAAAAAGTTCCAATTAAAATGATGAAAATTAAAAGAATATTTTTCAAAAAGTAAAGTTTAATTACAAGAGCAATGAAGATACAAATTAAGATTTGGTCTCTTCTATTTTTATTAAATTTTTAACCTTTAAAGATTCTAGAATTAAAACGCAGATGTAAAAAATATTTCGCAAATTTGTAATTCAATATAGTAAAATAAAATTTATGCCGTCAATATCTAAAAAAGGAAACCAAATGCCAGAATCGCCAATTAGAAAATTGGTACCTTATGCAGAAGATGCAAAAAAAAGAGGGGTTAAAGTATATCATCTTAATATTGGTCAGCCAGATATTAAAACGCCGAAAATTGCTTTAGATGCGGTTAAAAACAACACCATCGAAACATTATCTTATGAGCGTTCTGAAGGCTCTGAAGAATATAGAACTAAACTTGCAAAGTATTACGTAAAAAATGATATTCCTGTTACCAAGGATAATATTGTAGTAACCACAGGTGGTTCTGAAGCACTACTTTTTACAATTGGTAGTATTACAGATCCAGGAGATGAAATGATCATTCCAGAACCATTTTATGCAAATTATAACGGCTTCTCAAATGCGTCTGGCGTTACTGTTGTGCCTGTAATTTCTAAAATTGAAGATAATTTTGCTTTACCAAAAATTGAAGAATTTGAAAAACTTATCACAAAAAAAACAAAAGCAATTTTAATTTGCAATCCTGGAAATCCAACGGGTTATTTATACGCTAAAGAAGAAATTGAAAAGTTAAAACAAATTGTTATTAAACATGACTTGTTTTTAATTGCTGATGAAGTGTATCGAGAATTTGCTTATGACGGTTTAAAGCACACCTCGGTAATGTCTTTAGAAGGTGCAGACCAAAACGCCATTGTTATCGATTCTGTTTCTAAACGTTACAGCATGTGTGGCGCAAGAATAGGTTGTATTGTTTCTAAAAATGATGCCTTTATAAAAACTACTATAAAATTTGCACAAGCAAGGTTAAGTCCGCCAACCTTCGCCTTAATTGCGAGTGAAGCTGCTTTAGACACGCCTCAAAGTTATTTTGATGATGTGAAATCTGAATATGTAAACAGAAGAAATACTTTAATTACTGAATTAGAAAAAATCGAAGGTGTAAAAGTTGCCAAACCAAATGGTGCTTTTTACTGTGTAGCAGAATTACCTGTGAAAGATACAGATCATTTTGCACAATGGATTTTAGAGAAATTTAATCATGATAATGAAACAGTTATGGTTGCACCCGCAAGCGGATTTTATTCAACGCCAGGCGAAGGAAAAAACCAAATAAGAATGGCGTATGTGCTAAATAAAAAGGATTTAATAAAATCTGTAGAAATTTTAGCAGCAGCTTTAAAACAATATCAACAATAATTTTAAACCGACAAGGTTTTGGCTTTGAATCCATTTCAAAACAAAACCTTGTTAGATAAAATAAATGAAAACTCTACAGAACATATCACTCAAGAAT
The DNA here is from genome assembly GCA_034110665.1 of Polaribacter sp. Lineage (GTDB taxonomy): Bacteria > Bacteroidota > Bacteroidia > Flavobacteriales > Flavobacteriaceae > Polaribacter. Next base: position 32,741 of record JAWUYT010000071.1, on the reverse strand, counting down.
TACAATACTTTTGGTATTGATGTGCTTGCAAAACGTTTTATTTCTGTTGATGGAGTTTATCAGTTACAACAACTTTTAAAAATTGAAAAAAATATTTTCTTGATTTCTGGAGGAAGTAATATGTTGCTTACAAAAAATATTGAAAAGCTAGTTATACACATAGATATAAAAGGAATTTCTATTGATAAAGAGGATGATACTGCTGCATATATTACTGTAAATGCTGGTGAAAATTGGCACGGTCTCGTTTTATGGTGCGTATCTCAAAATTATGGAGGTATTGAAAATTTATCGCTAATTCCTGGCAATGTTGGCACCTGCCCTATTCAAAATATTGGTGCCTATGGAGTTGAAGTAAAAGACACGATTACGAAAGTTGAAGCTCTTGAAATTGAAACTGGAAAACTGATTTCTTTTTCTAACGCTGCATGTAAATTTGGGTATAGAAATTCAATTTTTAAGAATGATGTAAAAGGAAAATATATAATTACTTCCGTTGGTTTTAAACTGACGAAAAACAAGCACCATTTAAACACTTCTTATGGAGCTATTGAAACTGAATTACTAATAAAACAGATTAAAAAACCTACTTTACAAGATATTTCTGATGCCGTAATTGCCATTAGAAAATCAAAACTTCCTGATCCCAAAAAAATAGGAAATTGCGGAAGCTTTTTTAAAAACCCTGTAATTTCTAAAAGTCAGTTTTTAGAACTTCAAAAGGAATATCCAAAGATTCCTAGCTATCCCATTTCTGATGACAAAATTAAAATTCCTGCGGGCTGGTTAATTGAACAAGCTGGTTTTAAAGGCAAACGATTTGGAAACTTTGGTGTGCATGAAAAACAAGCACTTGTCTTAGTAAATTATGGTAATGCTTCTGGAAAAGAAATTTATCAATTGGCTCAAAAAATTCAAGAAACTATTTTGAATACATTTGGTGTTTGTTTAGAAATTGAAGTGAATGTAATATGAATAAAAGAACTTTTTTATAGGGTAGAAAATTTTTTAAAAAAATCAACTGTTTTTGAGTTTGCCTCATTAAAACTGTTTAACGTCTGCACTCCTGTCAATTCTATAACAATGTTTTAACTTAAAATGAAGAAATATTTAATTACGACAGTTATCGCATTCGCAGCTATTTTTAGCATGAACGGACAAGAAACAAATGCAAAAGTAAAAAAAGGAGATCTTTTAGAGATTATAAAACCTTCGGGAAATGAGTTTAAATACATCAATTTTCCAAGGAAAAACTTTATTCTTAAAAGAGGAGGCATTGGCAGTAACCAATTAGTTATTGGAAAAGAAGTAATCGTTACCGAAGTAACCAAAGAAGAAAACCATTCTACTACCATTAGAATAAAAAAAACAGATGGTGGTCGGTTTTATAATGTGGTACCAAGTGTTACTGTAAATTTTGAAGAAGCTGTAAAGTCTGGGGAAATTAAATTGGAAAAAAATTAGTTAGTTTATTTTAAGGTATTAGCTGAATAGATTAAAACCTTTACCGTTTAATTGTTTGATTTTTTATTGGTAAAACTTAAATTTTCTATTTTATGATTTGGTAATTCATTTGTAACCATTTTTCTTGCGTCCCTATAATAGTAACGATTGTTTTTATTTCATATTTTTATTAACCAAACGCTAACAGCAAAATAACTTTGTACTTCGTGTAAATAATTTTGACCCCCTTCAGAATAACTATATGACCGACGTACTTTTTGGATTTTAAACGCAATTAATGTCCATGTAAAAAAGGAAAAACAACACTTTTAGAGATCATTCTATTTTTATTTTATACTATTCTCTTTTATAAAATCCATGCTAAAACTTACGCTCATACACTTTATTGTTATAAAAAAAAGACTTCATTACAAAAAAATGAGACAGCACATCCAACCAACTACAACCAAATAATTATTCCTTTTTTAACGCTTTAACATCAACAATAAGTTGTGCCAAAGAAGCTCTATTAAGACTATTATAGATTCCTCTTATGTGTTTGTTTTTGTCGATAAGTACAAAGTTTTCAGTGTGTAAAAATTCATCAATATCCTTTGGTTCTCCCAGGTTTTCTTCAACAAAATAAAACTTTCGTCCTAAATCGTATATTTCTTTTTTATCTCCAGTCACTAAATGCCATTTTTTATCTATTATGCCATTCTCTAAGGCATATTCTTTAAGTTTAGGAATTGAATCTATAGTCGGTGTAACGGAATGCGATAGTAATAGAATATCATCATCATTTTTAAATTCTGCCTGTACCTTCAGCATAGCATCTGTCATCATAGGACAAATTCCTGGACAAGTAGTGAAGAAGAAATCAGTAATATAAATTTTGTTTTTAAATGTTTGGTGAGTTACTGCTTCACTGTTTTGGTTGATTAATTCAAAATCAAGTATTTTGTGAAAATAATTTAATTCTTTACTTTTTGGAGCAATCCATTTTGGTGTAAAAGACGCCTCATTAAAAAAAGGCAAAGTATCTACTCTACTATCTTCCTGATTATTAAGTTTTTTTTCACATCCAATCACCATAAATACTACTAGTAAAAATAAATTATTTTTTAGTTGCATATTCAACTTTTTCGTTTTTAAGTTTATAACATAAATTGGCTCTATTCATACCAAAAATACGTCCGTTTTTTGCCTCATAGTTTACATACAAAGTGCCATTTTCTAACCAAGCTTGTTGCAAACCCTCTTCCTTGCCTTCATTTAAATTCTTTCTTTTGGCCAAATGTCCATTCAAAAACCATATTTTTTGAAGTCCATGTCTTTTTCCTCTCACATAATTAGATTCTGCATATACATTTCCATTTTCAAAATAATTATATTTTATGCCATGCAGCTTATTTTGAATGTAATAAGCTTCGCTTTTCACGGATCCATCTTTAAAAAACTTAAAAGCTTTGCCTTCTCTTTTGCCATTCAAATAGCCTGTTTTTTCAGATATCCTATCGTTTTTATAAAATTCAACGGCATATCCATTAAAAGGTTGTTGTTTATAAAACCATTCTCCTTTTAAAGCGTTTAATTTTAATTGCTCTTTCTTAATAATGATGTTTGTTATTTCTTTTACTGAAAAAATATTTGCGTTTTTGGGCAGTTGTTTATTACAGCTACCAAAAACACAAATACATACTAAAAAGATATAGTTAGTTAATCGCATTAGGTGTTCCTTGATATGGTCCTGCAAAAACGATATACCTACCAGTATTTGAGTACAATTGGTTAATAATATGATAGTGATACTCTGCAGAAGTTGCATGTTGCGTTGTACTTGTATGACCTCCAGAAGAGTCTAAATCTATAGGATAGGTTCCATTAGCATTACATTTTCTTCCGTACATAAAAAATCCATCAGAAATAATACCTATTAATTTTTCGTCATCATTAGAAAAAGCCAAAGGTTCTAAATGATAATGATAGTCAGTAGGCCCAATATGCCCTCCTGTATAATCTAAACTACTCGCGGCAGCATCTAAAGCACCACTACCTTCTTGATCATTATAGAGATAAGCACCACTTACAGCGATGCCAATAGCTCCTAATTGAGTGCTTGTTGAAGAACTCGCTAAATTAGAACTTGCAGATACCGTTAAAGATGAAGAATTATCACGCCCTGAAGTGTCAATTCTTGTTGGTGTCATTTGTGATACACTTGTAACTGTTGGCGCAACATATAGCGAATGACTTACACTCCAGTAGGGAGTTGTATGATTCGGTAGGCCAGTTGTTTCGATCACAACATTTGCTCCTGATAGATAAATTGTTGTCTCATCTGCATCAAATTCTGCAAAAGCATCATGTAAAGTTCCTATGATCACTTCTGTTAGCTCCTCCTCTTGCGCTAAAGAAGCAGAGGAACTGCAAGAAACGGTAAAACTAAAAAGTAGTATGGATACAGCGCTAATTTTAATAAATTGATTTTTCATTTTTCAATAATTTACTTAAGTTATTTTAATTTTTAGATGCCAATGTTTTGAAAAACTTGCGGAAAACTATTTTTTATTTTCTCTTTTTTCTGGTCGTTCTGGTTTTGGTGCTTTCTTCATTTCTTTTTTAGAGATAAATCCATCCTCATTGGTATCTATTATTTTGAAATCTGTCTTTGAGGGGCCTTTTGCTTCTTTTAAAGAAATTTTACCGTCTTCATTGGTATCTAGATCTTTAAAAATTTGTTTAATTGCAGGTGGTCCTTCCCGTCTTTGTTTCTTGTCATCATTTTGTTGAGCACACATAATTGACGATGTTAAAATTGCTAAACTGATTGTTAAAATTGATTTTCTCATGATTCTATTTTTATGGTTCTAACTATTAAGATGCGGTTCTATTTTAAAACTTGCGCACCTTAACTTTACTTTAACAAAAAAGCTCGAATAACGAATCATTAGCTAAATAAAATTGTTTTTTTTCCAGACCTTATTGGCAGTATAAGCAAGAGTATTTCTGAACTGAATTTATAACGAAAATAACAATCAACTTTAAATTTGAAAACGTGTTATTTGACTAATTAAAATTGAAAACATAAGGTTTAAGAGCCTTAAATTGCTTATTATTTATCAATGGTATTCATTCTAGAACAAACGAAAGTTGGACTGAAAAGTACATCATTAAAAGTATTCATGAGCTGTTATCTAATAAACCTAAAAATCAAAAATGATGACTTCATAGGTCCTCGCAGGATTATTAAAACAAATCAACTCAAGTGAGAATCCCTTTTTTAGGTAATTTTTTTTCAACACATTGTATTCCTCAAGATTATACTATAAGAGTGTAAAATCATAACTTATCAAAGTATTTCATTCGCATTTTAAAACAAATTAAAAACTGTAAAAAAATCTAATTATAAGAAAGATATCAAAGCTTTAGAGGCTTTTTAAAAACTAAGTCATACAACTTATGCCATTAAATTTGGTCTGAAAAAAGGCATGTATTCTAGCGTCAATTTCTACTTTAAATACAACGTTAGATTTACTATCATGGTAGCTCTTGGAAGGTAGTTAAGAGCACAAGACTTAAAGCTAATCTAACGTTGTATATATCAGCACGTAATTTAAACCATATATTTATACTGAAGCATTTCACTCTGAATGTAGACCACTTTGTTTGAAAAATCAATCAAACTTTTTTTCTTTATTTTAAAATTCTTGTTGTGAGTGATTATAAACTGCGGAGCTATTGCTCCGTTTTTGTCTTGAGTTTCTATGAAACAACATCTTTTTTCTCAAAGAGTTTTGATCTTAATTTTACGAAATAATTTGGCTTTGGATGTTTGTCTGCAAATAGCATTTCATAGAAAACCGCAATGGTAGAATATTCGGTCTGTAGACGTTTTACCTAATATTGGTTTTAGCAAGGAGTTAAATTATTAATTCTAGTAACTACCTCCTCAGTAAATTGTTTTCAAAAAATATTTTTCCAGCTAGTGTAAAATTTTAAACAATAATTCTTTCAAAATATCTCTATGAGATTGGCTTGCACCAACCCCTTTGCTTTTCACGTCCGCATCTCTTAAAAAAGCGATAACCTGCGCCACTTTGCGCATTGGATAATTTCTTCCTGCTAAAAAGTATTCATCAACAAAATAAGGATTCACACCTAAATTTTTTGAGACTGAACTTTTTGATTTATCTTTTAATCCGTGAAATAACAATAACTGTGTAAAATAATTATTTAACAAAGAAATGGTCATTACCAATGGATTATTCTTTGGGTTTTCGGTAAAATAATTAATGATTCTATTTACTTTTAAAATGTTTTTATCACCCACTGCTTTTCGTAATTCGAAATTATTGAAGTCTTTAGAAATTCCAATATTGTCTTCTATATGTCTATCATTAATGATTGTTTTTTTAGGAAGGATCAGCATTAATTTATCTAATTCGTTTGCTATTTTATTTAAATCTGTTCCTAAAAATTCTACTAACATTTGAGAAGCTTTTGGCTCAATCTGATATTTCTTTCCATTTAAGACTCTACGAATCCAATCTCCAACCTGATTATCATATAATTTTTTACTTTCATACACCAAACCTGATTTTGCGATTGCTTTGTGCAGTTTTTTACGCTTGTCTAATTTCTTGTATTTGTAGTTCAATACTAAAATTGTAGTGGGTTGAGGATTTTCTGCATACCCAACTAATTTTTCAATATTTCTACTTAAATCTTGTGCTTCTTTAATAATTAAAACCTGTCTTTCGGCCATCATAGGATAGCGTTTAGCAGCAGAAACGATATCTTCAATGGTTGAATCTCTACCGTACATTACTTGCTGATTGAATCCTTTTTCTGATTCGGCTAAAACAGTTTCCTCTATATAATCAGAAATTTTATCAATATAATAAGGCTCATCACCCATTAAAAAATAGATGGGTTTAATATTTCCTTTTTTAATATCTGAAACAATGTTTCTTATTTCGTTCATTGGTCTATACTTAATCCTTTCCAAAGGAAAGCAAACTATTATGGGTTTGAATTTTAATGAATTCTTTGTGTAAATATAAATTTATGTAAAAGTAATTTTTTATACTTTTAACAAATGCAAAAACTCAATCTACCATCCTATCATTTCAAACTCAAAAGTAACGAAAATAAGACGCTTATTTTTGATAAATTGAGAAAAAAATATATGGTTTTAACGCCAGAAGAATGGGTTCGTCAGCATTTTGTGCAATTTTTAATTGCAGAGAAAAAATATCCAATCTCTTTAATTGCTTTAGAAAAACAGTTAACAATTAATAATCGTAGAAAAAGAACTGATATTTTAGTTTTTAATTCTGATGGAAAACATGAAATTATTGTTGAATGCAAAGCGCCATGTATTAAAATTACACAAAATACTTTTGATCAAATAGCACGCTATAATTTAAAACTAAAAGCCAATTATTTAATTGTAACGAATGGTTTAGAGCATTTTTATTGTAAAATGGATTTTGAAAAAGAAACGTATGTTTTTTTGAAAGAAATTCCTGATTATAATTAAGAAAACTTTAATTGTAAACCAATTTTTAAAATGTAATTTCGCATCCTTGAAAACAGCAATTGTAATATTAAACTGGAACGGGCAAAACCTATTAGAAAAGTTTTTACCATCTATTGTGAATTTTAGTTCGCAAGATGCTACTATTTATATAGCTGATAATGCTTCTACAGATACATCTATTACCTATATAAAAGAAATTTTTCCAGAAATTAAAATCGTTGAAAACAAGATAAATGGCGGATATGCGAAAGGTTATAATGATGCGTTAAAGCTCATAGATGCAGATATTTATTGCTTATTAAATTCTGATGTTGAAGTTACAAAAAACTGGTTACAACCTATAACAGAAGTTTTTAAGAATAATGATAAAACAGCAATTATTCAACCAAAAATTTTAGACTTTAAGGATAAAACCAAACTTGAATATGCAGGAGCTGCGGGCGGATTTGTGGACTTCTACGGATATCCTTATTGCAGAGGCCGGGTTTTTAATCATTTAGAAACTGACAATGGTCAATTTAATGATATTAAAGAAATTTTTTGGGCTTCGGGCGCTTGTTTATTTATTCGAGCTAAAGTGTACCACCAATTAGATGGTTTTGATGAAGATTATTTTGCTCATCAGGAAGAAATTGATTTATGCTGGAGAACTCAAAATATAGGCTATAAGGTAAAATATGTAGGCACATCTACTATTTTTCATGTTGGCGGAGCAACTTTAAAAGATACAAATCCGCATAAAACATTTTTAAACTTTAGAAATAGCTTGTTAAACATTGTGAAAAATGTGCCAAGAAAATGGTTTTTATTTGTAATCTTTTCCCGTTTAATATTTGACGGAATTGCAGGCATAAAATTTATTTTAGAATTAAGACCTATTCACACTTGGGCAATTGTAAAAGCACATTTAAGCTTTTACAAGAATTTCTTTACGTTTTTAGAAAAACGTAAAAAAACAATCAAGAAGCAAGATTATAATTTACACACGAGTATTGTTTGGCAATATTTTGTTTTAAGAAGAAAAAAGTTTGAGAATTTAAAATAAACGAATACTTTATCCAAAAGGTTCGCAAAGAAAGTACGGAAATCAATATAGGTTTTTGTTCTAGCAACTACTCCAAGAATAGTTGATACTGTTAAGAGGGATTCCGAGAGATGCTTCATTAAAAAAAATCTAATACATTTAAAACTTGCTTTACAAAATATCTAAACTCCCTTTCCCCTCTCTAACTACCTCTGGTACAGAGTCTGTTAAGTCAATTATAGTAGAGGCGTAATTATCTCCGTAACCACCATCAATAACAATATCTACTAAGTTTTTCCATTTTTCAAAAATTAATTCAGGATCTGTAGTATATTCTAAAACATCATCATCATCTCTTATAGAACTCGAAACAATTGGATTTCCTAAAGCCTCTACAATTGCTCTTGAAATGTTGTTATCTGGAATACGAATTCCTACTGTTTTTCGCTTTTTAAAGGCTTTTGGCAAATTATTGCTTCCTGGTAAAATAAATGTATATGGTCCAGGTAGTGCTCTTTTTAAAATTTTAAAAGTTGGTGAATCTATTTGTTTTACATAATCTGATAAATTACTCAAATCAGAACAAACAAATGAAAAGTTTGCCTTTTCTAGCATAATTCCCTTTATTGAAGCAATTTTCCCTAATGCTTTTGTATTCTTAATATCGCAACCTAAACCATAAATAGTGTCTGTTGGATAAATAATTAATCCACCATTTCGCAACACTTTTATTACCTTTTGAATTTCTTTAGGATTAGGATTGTCGGTATAGATTTTAATAAACTCTGCCATTATATAAAAATACAAAAAAACTGAACGTAATCAATAATACCAATTAAATATAATCATGTGTTTTGAAATCTAATTGGTATTAGTTGAATTATGTTTTTGGGGAAGTATTTTATTTTAGGTTTTATCTACTAATCTAAATCCTTCTCCATGAATATTTAAGATTTCAACAGCATCATCATTTTTTAAATATTTACGCAATTTTGCTATATAAACATCCATACTTCTTGATGTAAAGTAGTTATCGTCTCTCCAAATTTTAGTAAGTGCTAACTCTCTTGGCATCAAATCATTTTTATGAATTGCCAACATACGCAACAATTTACTTTCTTTTGGCGATAATTTACTAGGCTCTATATCTTTACCAACAGATAAATGGCGTAATTTCGAATTGAAGAAAAATGAACCGATAGTAAATTCAAACTGTTCTGATTCTGCTGATTTATCAGAATCTTTGCGCTGTAAAATTGCTTTAATTTTATGCAATAAAACTTCAGAATCGAAAGGTTTATTTAAATAATCATCAGCGCCAACGGCATATCCTCTTAAAACATCTTCTTTTAATGTTTTAGCTGTTAAAAAAATAATTGGCACTTCCTTGTTTGTAACTCTAATATCTTGAGCCAAAGAGAAACCATCTTTACGAGGCATCATTACATCTAAAATGCACAAATCATAATCGCTATTTTTAAACATAATTAAACCCTCTATTCCGTCTTTCGCGTGCGTAACGTTATAATCGTTTAGTGCTAAATAATCTTTTAAGACGGTTCCAAAATTTGGATCATCTTCTACTAACAAAATTTTCTTACTTCCCATTTTATATACTTTTTAAATTAAAGGTAATTTTACTGTAAATGTGCTTCCTTCTCCTTTTTCACTTTCAACAAAAACTGTTCCATGATGTTTTTCTACAATTTCTTTTACATACGCTAAACCCAATCCATGACCTTTAATGTCATGGATGTTTCCTTTTTGCTCTCTGTAAAATTTATTGAAAACACTTTTCTGAACACTTTTACTCATCCCTATTCCTTCGTCTTTAATTTCGACAATGAAAAACTTATTTGTGCTTTCAGTATAAACATTAATTTTTGGTGGCGTTATAGAATACTTTATCGCATTCTCTAATATATTAACAATAACATTTGTTAGGTGAAATTCGTTTCCAGAAATTTCAGCTGTAATTGCATGAAAATGGGTTTCTATCGTTCCTCTTTTATCATTAACGAGCAAACTGACATGGGTAATTGCATGTTCTATAATGTCATGAATGTCAACAGTTTCTTTAGCAATATCCAACTGATTTTTTTCCAGTCTAGAAATTCGTAGCACATTTTCTACTTGTGTGTGCATTCTCTTATTTTCCTCACGGATCATATTTACGTAACGCAATACCTTTTCGTTATCATTAATAATTTTAGGATTTCTAATTGAATCTAAAGCCAGGTTAATTGTGGCAATTGGTGTTTTAAATTCGTGCGTCATATTATTGATAAAGTCAGTTTTTATTTGCGCTATTTTTTTCTGTTTTATTAACTGATACAATGAGCTTGAAAAAGCAACAACAATAATGAAAATAAAAAATAATGAGAGCAATAAAATATTAGAAATACCTGATAAAATATGTTTGTTTTGTGTTGGAAACTCCAAATTTAGAATATATTCAGGATTGTTATTTGTGTCGTAAAATAATGGATAAGGATAACTATCTTTTTGATTAATTGTGTAATAGCCAGACTTTAGTTTTGTTGCCAAACCGTCATTGCTATATACACCATATTTAAAATCTAAATGTATGTTTCTCTTACTTAATTCATCTTTTATCGTTTCATTTAACTCTCTATTACTAACTCTTTGGTTAATTGGATTTTTACTTTTAAAATCCTTTGTAATTTCAGAAATTTGAAAACTTTCATACTTCTTCATTCTTCCTAAAAAAGAATAACGTTTTTCATCTGCAGATTTAAAAATATGGTCGTCATCTTTGAGAAAGGTTGTTTGAAAGAAATCTTTTTTACCGGAAACCCTTTTGAAAATTACAGTTTCATTATCCAAAAAATCTAAAGGAATCTCAAAATTCTCTTCTAAAATTGTTGTTCCGTATGTAATTTTTCTATTATTTGTCGTATCAATTTGTTGAAAAAGAAAATTCTTAATTTGTGCATTGTCTGCTAATGTTTGTCGATCTAAAAAACCTTGAATTACATTTTCTATTTGTTGTTCTTCTTTTTCATTGATTCTTTCGGTAACTCTGCCCAAAGATTTTTGTACATCATTCTTAAATTGTTCCTTTTTACTTTCTACTGCATTATTAATCCAATAGAGCTGCACGGATATAATTCCTATCAAAGAAATGCTCATTAAAAAAACAATAAGCACAAACATTTTTTTGCCCATAGCTCAAAGTTAGCCTATTAAAAAATTGGAATTCCTGTTTTTAACGTAAATTAACAAAAAATAAGAAAATTTAAGAGTAATTTAACAATAACGTTACATTTAATTAAAAGTTTTTAGCTTTTTCTGTTAAAATATTATGAATTTTATTAACCTGCCATTTGGTTTCATCAAGCAATTCATTATAAATTATGTAGTTAGATTGTAGTATTATCTTATCTTCTAGCCATTGATTTTTCATCCTGCTTAAAACCTCTTTTTTTGTTGATGAATCTCTGTCAATAACTCGTAGAATTTTGGTGTTGATATCCGCAAAAACGGTGATAATAATATCACAAATCAAATTACTTTTACTTTCAAACAAAATGGCATTTTCGTAAATTATATAATCATTTTTACTATTATTTTTAACAAATTTTTGAAAATTTCTTTTAACTTCTGGATGCACTATCGCATTTAAATTTGCCAATTTTTCTTTGTCTTTAAAAACAATTTCAGCAATATACTTTCTGTTTAGTTTCTGATTTACAATAGCTAATTCACCAAATTCTTTGATTAAGTTGTCTTTAATAATTTTTGAAGAGTTCATCAATTTTTTAGCTTCTGAATCCGCTGTATAAATGGCTATGTTCTTAAATTCTGAAAAGAATTTTGCCACCGTAGTTTTACCACTACCAATACCGCCTGTTAAACCAACAATCATCATTTATTTTTGAATTAAAAAATCTATTTTCGCAGGTACAATTTTAAAACTTTTAATAAAATTCGGTTTTGAAATTAATTTAGGAATCAAATATCCTAGATTATTTTTTTCAGAAATAACATAATCACACTCGACTTTAAAAGAAGCTTCAGAAACTTTAGCAAAATTAGATAATGCAACGATAAAAACTATGTTTACTTTTTCTGCAAGAATAGTTAAACTTATACCTTCGGGCAAGTTCTTTATGCTAAAAGGAATTTGTAAAATGCCTTCTGTAAATTTATCTACTTTTCCGCTAACTGCAGCCTTTGATATATTGAACTTTAGACTATTCTGATTATCGGGTCTTGAAATGGAAACGAGATTACTAAAATCTGATTTCACATCCATTAAAATTAACTTACTTAAATTAAGATGATTAACTTTTTCAAGTTGAGACTCAGTACCAGAAATAACAATAGAATCTGGAGTAACTGAAATAGCTTCTAAAAGACCGTAACCAATATGATAATTAATATCTAAATTTGGCTTTAAAGCAACTTTTTTAGAACCCAATACCCCTAGATTTAAATGTATTGTATCTTGAATTATTTCTTGCATCACAACTCCTGATAATAATTGTTTTTGGATTTTTGTAATTTGATTTTTCGGCAAAAGGTAAAAGTGATTACCTTTCTTTTTTTGCACTTTAGAAACTTCTAGTTTTAAGGTTTTGTTTTTAAATTTAGTTCTTAAAATTTTAAAACCTGATGCTTTTATAGAAATATCTATTTGTTTTGTTGGTGGTACTTGCAATAATTTATTTTGCGGTATATTTTTATAACTTACTGGGTACGTAACTACAGTAACATATTCTTTAGAAAATGTAATTAGTAACCAAATCAAAAAAGAGATGATTAAAAAACTTATGAATGTTTTCGGTATTTTCTTTATTGGTTTTGCCAAGAAGTTAAATTTTAGTGCAAGCTACTGAAAAGCTTATAAACAAAAAAGTGAGCTTTGTCTTATTAAAGAAAAAGCTCACTTTTTAAATTATAAGTAGCTGCTATTTTTTAGCTACAGGAGCTACTACTGCATATTTTTTGCTTAATTCCATTGAGATAGCAGAACGTTCAAACTTAATTTTTCCAGCTCCAGTTTCTATAGTCAAAGTATTATCTGTAGTGTTAATCTCTACTATTTTTCCATGAATACCACTAGAGGTTATTATTTTACTCCCTTTTTTTATTTCCGCTTGAAATGTTTTTTCTTTTTTCTGGCGGTTCATTTGTGGTCTGATCATAAAGAAATATAAAACCCCAATCATTGCAACAAAAGGCAAAATTGACATTAAACTTCCTGCATCTGCTTGTAATACTATTGTTAAGAACATATTATTATTTTGCTTTTGGCGTTACCATACCTTTCAGAGTTAAAATTTCTCTTCCAGTTTCTGTATTTGTTAATAAAGTAATATTTTTTTTTTGTCTATTCTGTTTTCCACTGGTATTAAATTTCACTTTAACATTTTCAGTTTGTCCTGGTTTAATTGGCTTTTTAGGCCAAACAGGAACGGTACAACCACACGTAACTTTTGCATCTGTAATTACTAAATCTGTTTTACCAGAATTAGTTACTTTAAAAGTGGTTTCAACGATTTCACCCTCATTTACGACTCCGAAGTCAAATACTTGACTATCGAAAGTAATTGAAGCTGCTCCATTTTTAATTTCTACATCTCTAGATTTTGCGGTCTCTAAGTTGTCTTTGTTAATTTTTGAAGTTGCGCTGCTTGTTCCCTTTCCACAAGAAATAAATAAGCTTGAAGAAATCAAAAACGCAAATAAAAATGTTATTTTTTTCATGATATTAATTTTGTCTAAAAATAATAAATAAATCGTTTAAAACAATATTATTACAATAAACCTCTGCCTATTTTAACAATTCTTTTTTCTTTTGTAAATTCTTTCGAAATTTTATCTAAAACTCCGTTTATAAAGTAGCTACTCTTTGTTGTTGAGTAATCTTTAGAGATCTCGATGTACTCATTTATAGTTACTCTTATTGGTATAGAAGAAAAATTAATAAATTCTGTCATTGCCATTTTAATAAGAATCATATCGATGTCTGCAATTCTATCGGTTTCCCAGTTAGGTGTTTTATCGGCAATATCTTGTTCGTAACTTTTCTCTTTTAAAACTGTCTTTCTAAAAAGATTAGAGACAAACTGCTCATCATCATCATCTTTATATAAAACACCCAAATTAAAACTTGTATTCTTCTGCTTACTTAAAGACCTTGTAACCCAAGTATTTACAAACGGTATGTCATCTAACCAAGAAATCATTTTGTCTTCATAATATTCTGCTAACTTTTCGTTAGGTGCAATAATTTCTTTAAAAAAATCGATTACAAAAGCTTTATCAATTTTAAAAGAATTTTCTACGGTATCTGCATATTTCTTATACAGTTCACTTTTCTGAAGTTCGTCAAGAATAATCCTAACATACTCAATATCTTGTTCCCAATTTGTTAAGGTATTAACTTCTAGATAACTTTCTAGACTAATACTTTCGGCTAAAATAGTAATTAATTTATTGTCTATAAATTTTGTATTTGGCTGCAAGTCCTCTTTAGTAGGGAGGATTTTCTTTTTAGAAAGAGCTATTTTTTTGGAGGCGAGTTTTTGAACTTCAACCAAAAGCTGAATATTTAAAACATATAAATCGAACATTTTTAAAATACTGTGTTTTAAAAATTTCTCCTCTCTAATCATATCATCATTATGAGATTGCTGCATGGCATACACAGATTGCATTACTTTAACTCGAATATGTCTTCTGTTAATCATATAAAGAACTTCTAAAATTTGCTTTTAATTGCTGCGCAAAAATAGTGTTAATTTAGTTTCTCATGGTTACTTTTTTAATTCTTTTTTAAGAAAAAATATCTTTCTGAAACTCGTATATTTGTAGATTATTTTTTAATCCATTTTTTTTGAAAGCATTAAAATATTTAAACAAATATTTCTCTAAATACAAATGGCGTATTCTAATAGGATTGTTCATGACAATTGTATCGAAACTACTCGCCCTTCAAGTTCCTAGAATCATTGGAGATTCTTTTAATATTGTTGAAGATTATTTAAGCGAAAAAGTAACTGATTTAGCCCTTGTAAAACACGAGCTTTTAATGAATGTGCTCATTATTATTGGTGTAGCGTTATTGGGTGGTTTTCTTACTTTTTTAATGCGACAAACTATTATTGTTACTTCAAGATTAATTGAGTTCGATTTAAAAAATGAAATTTATCAACAATATCAAAAATTATCCCTCAATTTTTACAAAAAAAATAGAACTGGTGATTTAATGAATAGAATTAGTGAAGATGTTTCTAAAGTAAGAATGTATGTTGGCCCCGCCATTATGTACACAATGAACATGCTTGTTCTTTTTGCAGTAGGTTTCTCACAAATGGCTCGAGTAGATTTAAAATTGACTTTATACACTCTAATTCCTTTTCCGCTTTTATCTATCGCTATCTTTGTATTAAGCAAGGTTATTCATAAAAGGAGTACCATTGTACAAGAATATTTATCAAAATTAACAACCTTAAATCAAGAAATTTTTTCGGGGATAAACGTTGTAAAATCATACGGAATTGAAGCCGCTATCATCAAAGATTTTAATACAATTTCTGATGAAAGCAAAGATAAAAACATCGACCTTCAAAAAGCCAATGCACTTTTTTATCCGTTGATACTTTTATTGATTGGAATGAGTAATTTAGTTGTTATTTATGTTGGTGGAAATCAATATATAAATGGCGAAATTAAAGCTGGAGTTATTATAGAATTCATTTTATATGTAAATATTTTAACATGGCCAGTTGCAGTAGTTGGCTGGGTAACTTCTATGGTGCAGCAAGCAGAAGCATCACAAGCAAGAATAAATGAATTTTTAAATCAAATTCCAGAAATTAAAAGCACAAATTTAACAGCTACCAAAATAAAGGGTAATGTTACTTTTAAAGACGTTACGTTTACCTATGATGACACCAACATTACGGCATTAAAAGCTATTAATTTTTCTGTAAAATCTGGCGAAACATTGGCTATTTTAGGAAACACAGGTTCCGGAAAATCGACGATTATTGAACTGATTTCTAGATTATATGACACGACAAATGGTACCATTTTTTTGGATGATATCCCAATTCAAGAAGCTAATCTAAACGATGTCAGAAGCCAGATTGGTTTTGTACCTCAAGATCCGTTTTTATTTTCTGATTCGATTGGTAACAATATTAAATTCGGAAAAGAGGAAGCCACTGAAGATGAGATTATAAATGCTGCAAAAAACGCAGTTGTCCATGACAATATTGTTGAATTTACAAATGGTTATAAAACCATTCTTGGCGAGCGTGGCGTAACACTTTCTGGTGGGCAAAAACAACGAGTTTCTATTGCTAGAGCAATTATAAAAAATCCTAAAATTTTAATTTTTGATGATTGTTTATCTGCTGTTGATACAGAAACGGAAGAAAAAATACTCTCAAATTTAGAAAAAGTATCTAAAAACAAAACCACTTTTATTATTAGTCACAGAGTTTCATCAGCAAAAAATGCTGATAAAATTATCGTTTTAGACCGCGGTAGCATTTTACAACAAGGAACTCACAATCAACTAATAAGTAAAGATGGATATTATAAAAATTTATACGAACAGCAACTTTTAGAAAAAGAAAATTAATGTTTAAGGTTACCACGTAAAATATTTTGTTAGATTTGTAAGTATAATAATCACTATTTAAAAAGAATTATGGCAGAGAGAATTGAACAAGAAGAAATTTTTTCACAAGTATTAAGGGCAGGAAGAAGAACTTATTTTTTTGATGTAAGAGCAACAAAAGCCGACGACTACTACTTAACTGTTACAGAAAGTAAAAAGTTTACGCATGACGATGGTACTTTCCATTATCAAAAACACAAAATCTATTTATACAAAGAAGATTTTGCTGATTTTCATGAAATGTTACAAAAAGCTACTGATTATATTGTGACTGAAAAAGGTGGTGAAGTAATTAGTGAACGCCATCAAAAAGACTTTAAAAAAGAAGAAATCACTGAAGAAACAAAGCCAACACAAAGTTTTACTGATGTTTCTTTCGACGATATTTAAAGGTTGTAAAACTTATTTATTATTTACTTGTTGATGATAAAAACATGCACTCTTAACTAGTTTTTAAAACAATTTTAATTCAGATTCAATTTACATTTACTTAAAAACCGTAAACAGCAATGTTTACGGTTTTATATTTTATAACACTTTTTTCATTGTTTTGCTTTTAGAAACAGTTTCCTCCCACTCTTTTGTGGCCTTACTATCTTTTGTAATTCCGCCACCAACATACACAAAAGCATTTTTATCCTGAATTTCCATGCATCGTAGATTTACAAATAAAGAGGAATTTTTACTACTTAAATTCATACAATCAAAATGTATTTCACCTAAAAAACCCGTATAAAAACTTCGAGTATAGTCTTCATTTTCTATAATGAATTTTCTCGCATTATTTCTAGGTAAGCCACAAACTGCAGGTGTTGGGTGCAAAGCTCTAATCAATTCTTTTAAAGTTGATTTCCCCGCTAAAACTCCAGTAACCTTTGTTTTTAAATGCAACAAATTACCTGCTTTAACAGTTTTCGTTTTATCAGTTTTTAAATTCGTAGTAATATCTTTTACTTGATCTTTTATAAAATCAGTGACCAACTGTTGTTCTTCTAATTCCTTGCGTTTCCAAACTACATTTTCTACTTGTACAGAATTTGATTTAGAATCTCCACAATGCACTTGCGTTCCTGCTAAAGACATCGTTCTAAAAGCCGAGTTTTCTATCTGTAAAAGTGTTTCTGGTGTTGCTCCAAGCCACAATCCTACTTTTGGGTGAAACCAAATATACACAAAAGCATTTTTATAGTTTTGTAATAATTTTTTATATACCTCTAAAACATTAAAATCAACCAACTCAATTCTTTCTTTTCTAGAAATAACTACTTTTTTTAAAACTGTTGTCTTTATTTTATAAATTGATTTTTCAACCACTTTAATGTGAGACTCCTTTGAAGCAGCATCCACAAAAAAAAGCTTTTCATCAGAAAAAACGCCTTCTAAAGAAAGTGGTTCAAAGATAACTTCAGCTTTTTCTAAAGGAAATAAAATTGATTTTTCAGACTCATTAAAAGGCGCAAAAACGAATCCCGATTCAGAGAAGTTTGCTGTATAAGCCAACGAATCATCCTCCATAAAAAACCCGGAAATAGTTTGAGCATTTGGTTTTCTATAAACTACAAAAGGCAATTCATTTTTCTGAAAAGCTGTTATTTTATCAAAAATTTTCAATCTATTTTTTTTCTAAAACTATATTCGTCAATTTACAAATGGAAATTAAATTATCTTCTTCATCAACAATTCTAATTTCCCACAAATGTGTGGTTCTCCCTTTATGAATTGGTCTTGCAATCCCGAAAATAACACCTTCTTTTTTGCTTTTTAAGTGATTGATGCTCAACTCAATTCCCTTAATAATTTTGGTCTTTGTATTTACAAAAAGTGCAGATGCACAGCTACCAACAGTTTCTGCTAAAGCAGCGGTTGCGCCTCCGTGTAAAATCCCATAAGGTTGATAAACTTTTGGAGTTACTGGCATTCTTGCAGTCACAAAATCTTCCCCAACATCTACAAACTCAATTTCTAAAGTTTCCATAAGGGTGTTTTTATTGAGATTATTTAAAATTTTCAATGTTTTTATTTTATCCATTAAATAGAAGTTTAAAGGGTAAAAATACGTATAATTTATTGTATTTTTGTACTTCTATATTTAATGATTTTATGTACAAAATACGCGTTATTTTAGATATCAAAGAAGATGTAATTAGAACTATTTTAGTTGAAGATACTATCAATTTAGAAACATTACACACTACAATTGCTTCAACTTTTGGTTTTGCAGGTCAAGAAATGGCTTCTTTTTACAAAACGGATGATGAATGGAATCAAGGTGAAGAAATACCCTTGTTTAACATGGCAGAAGCTGGTGAAGAAATTTCTATGCAATCTTGTGTTTTATATGAAACCTTACCGGAAGAAAACAATAAACTTATCTATGTCTATGATTTCTTAAAAATGTGGACTTTTTATGTAGATGTGGTTGAAATATCAACAGAAAAAAGAGACGATTTACCACAAACTATTTTATCTGTAGGCGACATCCCAGCCGAGGCTCCTGAAAAAGAATTTATTGCTGAAAAGCTAGATGATGGTTTTGGTAACGAAAATGATACTGATGATGAATTTGGTCATTTTGATGATTTCGATTATAATGAATATTAAAAAAAAAAAAAAACTTCTAATTATTTAAATATTAAAGAGCGATAGATCATACTTTTATTTCTTTTGATTAAAGTCACGAATCTTACTGGTAAAAAAATTATACTGCAGCTCTCAAAAAAAATAGATCGTTTTATTGAATATTCATGAATTTATGACAATATCTTAAATTGCAAAGTAAAGTAGCAATTTTATCATAAAATCTTGTTTTGTTTCTAGGGCTAATTGGGAGTCCTTATAATTGAAGTTTTTACAACTAATTTTTTTAAGTAACAATATTGTACTTTAGTCGTCTTATCTATTATAAATGACTAAATCAATTTCTTTGGAAACTATATTATCTCTCAAAAATCTCGATAAAAAATACGGAGCTATTCATGCAGTAAACAATCTTTCTTTTGATATTCAAAAAGGAAATGTTTATGGAATTTTAGGCCCAAATGGAAGTGGAAAATCGACTACTCTCGGTATTATTTTAAATGTTGTAAACAGAAATTCTGGCGATTTTTCTTGGTTTAACGGAAAACTATCTACCCATGAAGCCTTAAAGAAAGTTGGCGCAATTATAGAGCGACCAAACTTTTATCCTTATATGACCGCCTCCCAAAATTTAGCATTAATTTGTAAAATAAAAGGAACATCTGTAGAAAAAATTGATGAGAAATTAACAACCGTAAATCTGTTTGAAAGAAGAAATAGTAAGTTCAGCACTTTTTCTTTAGGCATGAAACAACGATTAGCAATTGCCTCTGCGTTATTAAATGATCCTGAAATTTTAATTTTAGATGAACCCACAAATGGTTTAGATCCTCAAGGAATTCATGAAATTAGACAAATCATAAAAAAAATTGCTGCAAACGGAACAACAATATTATTAGCATCTCACCTTTTAGATGAAGTTGAAAAAGTATGTTCTCATGTTGTTGTCATAAGAAAAGGTATTAAACTATACGCCGGTAGTGTTGAAGAAATGACGGCTTCTAATGGTTTATTAGAACTAAAAATTGATGAAAAAGAAGAAGAGTTAATTGCTCTTTTAGAAAATCATGTGGCTATTGGTAAAATCATAAAAGATAATGAAACAATCATTGCTACTTTAAATCGTGAAATTTCATCCACAGAAATCAATAAATATTTGTTGGAAAACGGCTTTATTTTATCGCATTTGGTAAAACGTAAACCTAGTTTAGAGCAGCAATTTTTAGATTTAACCAACAACAAATAATCCACTAAACCCTAAAGTCATGCTAAGACTACTAACCATAGAGTTCCATAAATTAAAATACAATAAAGCCAGTAAAATACTTTCTATAATTTACTTCGGCTTGCTTATGTCAATCGCATTAATAGCGTCTATAAAATTCGAATTTGGTAATTTTAAACTACATTTAGCAGATGCAGGAATCTTTAATTTTCCCTATATCTGGCATTTTAACACCTTTGTTGCATCCATTTTAAAATTCTTTTTACTGCTAGTTATTGTGTCCATGATGTCTAACGAATACAGTTATAAAACGTTAAAACAAAACTTAATTGATGGCTTGAGTAAAAAGGAATTTATACTTTCTAAATTTTATACCGTAATCGCTTTTGCCCTAATTTCAACAATTTTTGTATTTTTTGTTTCATTGGTTTTAGGTTTGGTATATTCTGATTATAATGAATTTTCGATTATAATTTCTGATTTAGAATACTTATTAGCATTCTTTATAAAGTTAGTTGGTTTCTTTTCTTTTGGATTATTTTTAGGAATTCTTGTAAAACGTTCTGCTTTTGCAATTGGCGCTATGGTTGTTTGGTTGATTATAGAAAGTATATTTAAAGGTTTTTTATATTGGCAATTTCAAAACTCAGAAAGAACTAGTGAAACTGTTGATTCCATAATGCAATTTTTACCTTTAGAAGCCATGGCAAACTTAATTAAAGAGCCAATTTCTAGATTAGGTGCAGTCAGATCTGCAGCAAATACAATGGGTGAAATTTTCAACAAAAGTTATGCTGTTGAGTTTACAACAGTCTTAATCGTTTGTTTTTGGACTTTCACCTTTATCTACTTGTCTTATCGATTATTATTAAAAAGAGATTTGTAATTTTAATAAATCATTTCTTTTTTTTATCAAAAAAAACTAATTTTTAAACAGTTAAAATATATGCGTACAAACTATTAACGTTTGTATGCATATTTCAGTATAAATAAATACTTTAAATATTGTTTTGTAATTTGGGTTTATGAATATGCTGTTTCATGAACTCTGATAACCGCTTTTATCAAATGAGAACAATGTCTAAA
Source organism: Polaribacter sp. (assembly GCA_034110665.1). GTDB lineage: Bacteria > Bacteroidota > Bacteroidia > Flavobacteriales > Flavobacteriaceae > Polaribacter. The sequence continues at coordinate 11,182 of JAWUYT010000071.1, read as the reverse complement.
AGTTTACATTTAATATTATTTATTTTAATAGGCTGTTTAAGCTATCAGAATATAAATGCACAATTAAGTAAAAAGTACTTTTCACCACCTTTAACCTATGCTGAAACAGGAAATGCAAATCCTGAAAGTCATTATTTTTATATATCAACTCCGAGAAATAATAATGTTAGTTTCACGATTAAAAGGATAGGGCTTACTAATAATGATATTACTGGTTTTGTATCAAGTTCAGCGCCAAAAGAAATATTTATTGGCAATGGAGATAGTCAGCTTTTTGTAGACTCAAGAACCACAAGTGTTGTTCATACTAATAAAGGGTTCATTATTGAATCTAATGACGTTATTTATATCTCTATAAGAGTTTTAGCAGTCGGTGGAGCGCAAGCTGGTGCATTGGTTAGTAAAGGATCATCTGCTTTAGTAACTACTTCTAGAGCTGGAATGTTTACGAATGAAAATCCGCAAGCTAATTATCTGAATTTTATTTCTGTATTGGATTCAGAAAATAATACTGTAGTTACTTTTAGTGATTTACCCGCAGGTATATTAATTAAAAACTATACTGGTGGCTTGCCCGTTTCTACAAATTTAAATGAAGGAGAAAGTTACATTTTGATTACAAATTTTTTTGATAATGTTATCAATAGAGATGGGTTAATTGATACTTTAATTAATGTTGATAAACCTATTATTGTAAATACAGGTGTAGGAAACAATCCATTAGTTTATCCTTATTCGAATACAACCCCGAATAGAGAAACTATTTACGTAAGTGTCTATAATCATGAAACTAGCTGTGCAAACAGAATTTCTAATTTTGATATCATTGTAAATCCTGAACCAATTTTTGATGTACCCACGAATTTATCTTATTGTAATGATAATGACGACGACGACGACGACGATGCCAAAGGAATTATTCAAAACATAGATTTAGATAGTAAAATCTCTGAAGTACTGGGAACTACTCAAAATCATAATGATTTTATTGTAACTTTTCATACCCTATAGGCGGATACTAGCAGTGGAGATAACGCCATTGCCTCTCCTTATGAAAACACCAATCCCACAGAAACCATGTTTGTTCACATTCAAAATAAAAACACTTTATGTATAAATGATGATGCTACTTTTAATGTCATGGTAAATTCATTACCAGATTTCACAGTAACAACGTCTCAAATCTTGTGCTTAATTGATGCACCCTTAAACATTGCTGCAGAAAATGCGCGTGCTATTTATTCTTATAAATGGAAAGACGAGGCCATCGTCATTAAAGAATCTGACCCTGCAACTTTAGAAAATAGTTTTGTAACTATTACAGATGAAGGAAATAATATTGGTATTGAAAATAATTTATCAATTTCTATTGATACCATCAATAATAATTTAGGAATTGGCGACTATCAATTTGTAATTTTAAATACCGATAATTAGGAAAGAACGCCTTTTATTGGTTTTCAAGACGAACCTCTTTTTGAAAATTTAGAAGGTGAAATTTATCAAATTATTGTAAACGATAAAAATGGCTGTGTACCCGATACCACTTTACTGGTCTCTGTAATTCAGTTTCCAAAATTCTTTACACCAAATGGGGATGGAAATAATGATACTTAAATTGTAAAAGGTGCTAACAAAACCTTTTATCCCAATGCTAGTATGAATATGTTTAATAGGTTTGGGAAATTAATGGCACAAATATCAATTTATAGTGAAGGCTGGAACGGACTGTATCATGGTAAACCACTATCTTCTAATGATTACTGGTACACATCACATTAACTCCTACCAACACTGCAAAACCAACCATCAACGAAAAAGGAAATTTATCGATGTTGAGAAAACAAAGTTGTGAAAATGAGCAAAACCCGTTTAAATATTTCAAAGAGATTTTGCAATTAATTAATCCAATAAACGTATGCAGCAATTTTTCCTGTTATATCTTTTACTTTTTTAGGCTTTTCAGAAACTTTAAACTGATTAGAAGTGTTATCTTCTACTCCTGCTTTTAAAGCTAAATCAACATAGAGAAATCGCCAAAACAGTAGATAATATTATTACTTCTTACAACTAAAATTTTCTTATTTTTGTCTCTTACAACAAATATTTTTTATGGACATCAACTTCAATAAAAACGAAGATTATAATAAACTTTTAGTTTCTGATTTAAAAAGACGTTTTGCGAAAGTAAAACTAGGTGGTGGTCAAAAAAGAATAGACAAACATCACGAAAAAGGAAAAATGACAGCTCGTGAAAGAGTTGATTATTTGCTAGATAGCAAAGCTAAATCAATTGAAATCGCTGCTTTTGCAGGAGAAGACATGTACGCAGAACATGGCGGTTGCCCTTCTGGAGGTGTTGTTGTAAAACTAGGCTATATTAAAGGAAAGCAATGTATTGTTGTAGCAAATGATGCCACTGTAAAAGCGGGCGCTTGGTTTCCTATTACTGGAAAAAAGAATTTACGAGCGCAAGAAATATCCATAGAAAACAGATTGCCAATTATATATTTAGTAGATTCTGCTGGAGTTTACCTACCGATGCAAGATGAAATTTTCCCTGACAAAGAACATTTTGGACGAATTTTCAGAAATAATGCCGTAATGAGTAGCATGGGAATTACACAAATTTCTGCAGTAATGGGAAGTTGTGTTGCTGGTGGTGCCTATCTGCCAATTATGAGTGATGAAGCTTTAATTGTTGATAAAACTGCAAGTATTTTTCTTGCAGGAAGTTACCTTGTAAAAGCTGCAATTGGTGAATCTATTGACAATGAAACTTTAGGTGGCGCAACTACGCATTGTGAAATTTCTGGAGTTACTGATTACAAAGCAAAAGACGACAAAGATGCACTTGATAAAATAAAATTTATTGTTGATAAAATTGGGGATTATGACAAAGCTGGTTTTAGCAAAACCAAATCTTTTGAACCAAAAGAACATCAAGATGATATTTTTGGAATTCTACCAAAAGAAAGAAATGCGCAATATGATATGCTAGAAATCATAAAACGTTTGGTAGATAATTCTGAATTTGAGCAATACAAAGAAGGTTATGGAAAGACTATTCTAACAGGCTATGCAAGAATAGATGGTTGGGCTGTCGGTATCGTTGCGAATCAGCGTAAATTGGTAAAAACTAAAAAAGGAGAAATGCAATTTGGAGGCGTTATTTATAACGATTCCGCAGATAAATCTACTCGTTTTATTGCCAATTGCAATCAGAAAAAAATACCGTTAGTTTTCTTACAAGATGTTACCGGTTTTATGGTGGGTTCTAAATCTGAACATGGTGGCATTATAAAAGATGGCGCAAAAATGGTAAATGCTGTGAGTAATTCTGTGGTTCCTAAATTTACTATTATCATTGGTAACTCTTATGGCGCAGGAAATTATGCCATGTGCGGTAAAGCATACGACCCAAGATTAATTGTTGCTTGGCCAAGTGCAGAATTGGCTGTAATGAGCGGAAATTCTGCCGCAAAAGTATTATTACAAATAGAAACTGCATCCCTAAAAAAGCGTGGAGAAGAAATTACTCCTAAAAAAGAAAAGGAGCTTTTTGATAAGATAAAATCGCGCTATGATCAGCAAATTTCTCCTTATTATGCCGCTGCAAGAATTTGGACAGACGGCATTATAAATCCTCTTGATACCAGAACCTGGATTTCTATGGGAATTGAAGCGGCAAACCACGCTCCTATTGAAAAGAAGTTTAACATGGGAGTTTTGCAGGTTTAAAAACGATTTATGAAAATATACTATTATAGTATTGCTTAATTTGTCAATAAAGTCATTTTCTTAACCCATTCCTCTGAATTTATGGTATGAATATACAGAGGCTACTGTCTATTTTAAAATAGCACCATAAAAAATGATTTTAATAGTTTAATTGGTGAGCCTATAAATCACACATAAAGTAAGTTCACCCTTTTGAATCTCAATAATATTTTGGAGTAAAAAAGATGTTATATAAAGGACATTCTGAAAAGTACAAAATGAAACCAATTTCAACCCAAGCTTTTTTACGAAAGACAAAAACACTTGTCTTTTTATCAAAAAAATCTATCATTTAAAGCATTGATATATCGTTTTGTTTTGTTAAGGAACCGTTTTTTTCGCTTACTCCACCTTATTAAATCCGTTTTATTGAAAAATGAAAAGAAACACCTTTATAACCATCCACTCGGCTCTTCAAATAAATCTTACCCCCTAATCTTTCGACAATAGACTTAACAGTCGCTAATCCTATACCTATATTTTTATTATTTGTATTTTCTAATGTTTCAAGCATCATAAAAACTTTTTTTCAATATTTTTGATCAACTCCTGGACCATTATCCTGATAAGTATAATGGAAATGTGTGTTGTCTTTTTTAAAATCTACTTGAATATTCACTTTATCCTCTTCAGAAAATTTTCTTGAATTAGAAATTAAATTCTGAAAAATTTGAACAAAACCTATTTTAGAACTCTTTATATTGATATCCATATCATTAGAACTCAAAAATATTTTATTCTCAAAATCGATGTTATTCAGAATACTTTCTAAAAGTACTTTTAAATTGAACTCCTCATAAATAATATCTTCGGTATTTACTTTGGTATACTCTAAAATTTAATCTACCAAATCACTCATGTACACCATTCTATTAGAAATCAAGTTCACGTACTCTTCTGTCTTTGTATCTTTAAATAAATTTATGTGATCTTCTTTTAAGACATCTACCAAAAAATTAGAACCATTTATAGGCGATTTTAAATCATGAGTTAGTCGGTACGCAAAATCATTCAATTGTTCATTTAACTTTTTAGTCTTTTTGTTAACCTCAAGAAGCTCATAATTCTTAATTCTAATAAACCTACAACTTGTTTAGCCAACAATTTTAAAGAATCTTTCTGACTCTGATTCAATTCCCTTGATTTATTATCTATAACGCACAAGGTTCCTAGAGGAAATCCTTCTGAAGTATTTAACGGAACTCCAGCATAAAAAACCATATTTGGACTACCAGTTATTAACCGATTATCACTAAAACGATCGTCCTTTCTGGCATCATTTATAATAAATAAGTCATCAGGTTTTAAGATACTATGTGAGCAAAAAGCCAAATCTCTTGAGGTTTCTCTAATATCTAATCCGTGATTAGATTTAAACCACTGTCTGTCTTTATCAATCTAAGAAATCAAAGCAATCGGAGAATCACAAATAACAGATGCAATTTTAGCTATGGCATCATAACCTTCTTCTGGAAATGAGTCTAAAATATTATAATCCTTAACCTTTCTTTTTCGTTATCTAGAATATTTGCTGTTCGCATAAATTCTAAATTTTGGATGTTAAATTTTTTATGACAGACAAAATAATATACAAAATAATAATTATTGGGATTGATAAATAATTTAATATCAAAATTAATAGTAATGAAGAAAATAAAAACACGTAAATAATCCAATTTTTTCGAATAGAATAGTCTTTAAATTTTAGAGAAAAAAGTGGAATTTCTGCATTCATCACATACGTTAAGAGCAAGGTAACCAAAATTAAAAAATAATTATTTCTAATTAAATTTTGCACAAATTCTATATCAGAATATTCTTGTATTAAAGGTAAAGAAATCACAAATAAACTCATTGCTGGCGATGGTAAACCTATAAAAGAGTCAGACTGCCTAGTATCTAAATTAAACTTAGCCAATCTGTAACAAGCTCCTAAAGTTAATAAAAGGCCTATTAATGACATCCCTAAAAAAGAATCGTCAAAAGCATTCAATTCATCAAACAAATTATTTTGAATCAATTTAGCCATAATTACTCCTGGCACAACACCACTTGTAACCATATCTGCCAAAGAATCTAATTGCTTACCAAGTTCTCCAGATACTTTTAACAAACGCGCTACGAAGCCGTCTAAAAAATCAAATAAAATCCCCACAACCACAAATAATCCTGCGGATATAAAATCGCTCTCAACTGCAAAAATAGTTGCAATTGTCCCGCAAAAAAGATTGCCTAGCGTTAATAAATTCGGGATGTGTTTTTTGATATTCATAAAATAATTTCAGGCTAAAATAACAAAATGAAATTGCATAATTTTCTAAATGATTAAATATTTAGCATATTTGTAAAAAAAATAAAGTTATGCCTGTATTTGAATCTAATTTCTGGCCAACCATTCCTTTTAGAAATGGTCATTTTAATACGATGTATAGACCGCTTTTTATGAAGGATAAAGCTACCTACAAAAGAGAAAGAATTATAACTTGGGATCATGATTTTTTTGATTTAGATTTTTCTTTTATGGGTTCAGAAACACTGGTGCTATTGATTCACGGTTTAGAGGGGAGTTCTGAATCTAAATATATGGCAGCAAACACAAATCATTTAAACGAAAAAGGATTAGATACGGTTTGCTTTAATTTAAGAGGTTGCAGTGGTGAAGATAATTTGCTTTTATCAACCTATCATACGGGTAAAACCGAAGATGTAGATTTTGTTATAAAACATCTATTAAAAAATTATAGGTATCACAATATAATCATTGTCGGCTTTAGTTTAGGCGGAAATTTAACACTGAAATATATGGGTGAAAAAGGAGATGATTTATCTCCAATAATTAAAGGAGGAATTGCAACTTCTGTGCCTATAGACATTGCGAGTGCAGAAGTAGAAATGGATAAATTAAAAAACAAATTATACATGGAAATATTCTTCAAAACCATGAAAAATAAAATTTTAGAAAAAGCGCACAAATTTCCTGAATATAAATTAGATAAAGACAAATTATTTAAAGCTACTAAATTTAAACATTTAGAACACCTGTATAATGTGCCTGTTTTTGGTTTTGATAGCCCGGAAGATTACTGGGAAAAGGCAAGTTCTAAACCTTATTTATCAAAAATTACACGCCCCACTTTACTGATCAACGCTAAAGACGACACTTTTTTATCTAGCGAATGTTTTCCTTATGAAGAAGCTAATAATTCTAAATTCTTCTTTTTTGAAGAAACAAAATTCGGAGGTCATGTTGGCTTTATGACATCTTTTAAACCCCATGAAAATAAATGGTTAGAACACAGAATTGCGCGTTTTATAAAAGAAAATATAGAGATTGATATGGCATAAACAATATCTATAAAAAACAACAGTTATTTTAGTATGTTTTTAGATATTTGCTATCAATAAATTTGCGACTGTTGAATTATAAAATTTTACTTTTTTTATTCATTTTTCCACTATTTTTAAATGCACAGGCTTTTAGAAATTACTCTAATGAATTTTTAAATATTGGCGTAGATGCTGCCGCTTTAGGAATGAGTAAAGCTGTAGTCGCTACTACAAATAATGTAAATGCAATTTACTGGAATCCTGCGGGTTTAGTGGGCATAAAAGATTATCAAGGTTCTTTAATGCACGCTTCTTATTTTGCAGGAATTGCCAATTACAACCACGCAGCATTTGCCATGCCTATTGATGATCAAAGTGCAATTGGCATCTCCATAATTCGTTTTGGGGTAGATGACATTCTAAACACCACAGAGCTTATAGATAGTGACGGAAACATTGATTTTAATAGAATTAGCCTATTTTCTGCGGCAGATTATGCTTTAAATATTGCTTACGCAAGAAATTTAATTTTTAAAGATCTAAAATTTGGTGTAAATGCTAAAGTTGTAAGAAGAATTATTGGTCAGTTTGCGTCTTCTTGGGGATTTGGGTTTGATGCAGGTATCCAGTTTGAAAGAAATAACTGGAAGTTTGGTTTGATGGCTAGAGATATCACCACAACATTTAATAGTTGGGCAATTAACGAAGAGGAATTTAACAAAATTAGAGACGCCATTCCTGGTCAGAATCAAGAATTACCTGAAACCACAGAACTTACCAAACCAAAAATACAAGCTGGTGTTGCCAGAAATTTCAGAATTGGACGTTCTTTCAACTTACAAACAGAAGTAAATTTAAACATTCGTTTTGAACAAAGTAATGATGTTTTTTCATCAGAGCTTGGTAGTATTGACCCTGCAATTGGTTTTCAATTAGATTATGATCAATTGGTTTATTTGCGTTTAGGAGTTGGAAATTTTCAATACATCACAGAGTTCGATGATTCTCAATCGCTTTCAACACAGCCCAATTTCGGCCTTGGTTTTAACTATAAAGGTATTCGAATGGATTATGCTTTAACAAATATTGGTAGTGTTGGTAATGCTTTATTTTCTAATATTTTTTCGATAACTTTCGATTATAGTTTCTTTAGACTTTAATTACTATGAAAAAAAACTACTTATTTCTCCTATTTTTTTTATTGTTGATTAAACCCATACAGGCACAAGTGCAATTGTCTGTATATTCAGAAATTAGTATTGTAACTGCAGGTCCAGGATCTGTGTTATATGAAGCTTTTGGGCATTCTGCCATCAGAATTAAAGACCCTGTTTTACAGTTAGATTTAATTTATAATTATGGCATATTCGATTTTAATACACCTGATTTTTATACTAATTTTACCAAAGGAAATTTACTTTACAAACTAGCTAGATATGATTTTAAATACTTTCTAGCCAGTTATAAAAAAGATAAACGCTGGGTAAAACAACAGGTTTTGAACTTGAATCAACAGCAAAAGCAAGCATTTTTAATATATCTAGAAAATAATGCGCTGCCAGAAAATGCTACTTATTTTTATGATCCCTATTTTAACAATTGCGCTACCATATTAAGAGATATTACGAGCACTATTTTAAAAGACAAAGTAATTTTTAGTGATAATAATATTGATAAAAACCTATCTTTTAGACAGTTAATGGATAAAGAAATACCTTGGAACACGTGGGGTAGTTTTGGTATTAATTTCATTTTAGGCAGCAAATTAGACACAAAGCCAGACTTTAAACAATACATGTATTTGCCAGATTATGTGTATTCTATTTTTAAAAATAGTACGCTCTTTGTTAAAAATCAGCCTGAAAGTTTAGTGAAACGAGAAGATATTTTGTTAGATTATAAAGAATTAGAACAAAAAATTTCAGTATACAGTCCGTTTTTAATTTTTAGCATCATTTCTTTCATCGGAATCTTTTTTACCTACACGGACTACAAAAAGAAAAAAAGAACAAAATGGCTTGACTTTACCCTACTTTTTGCAACAGGTATTCTTGGTATCGTAGTCGTTTTTCTTTGGTTTTTTTCAGATCATTCTACAACCCCAAACAATTTTAACTTTTTGTGGGCATTTGCCCCAAACGTATTTATTGCATTTTTAGCTCTTAAACAACATCCAAAAAAATGGTTGCATGCCTACTTTAAATTTCTAATTTTTATGCTGGGTTTAATTCCTGTTTTTTGGGTTTTAGAAATTCAGTTATTCCCAATTTCAACAATTCCTCTTTTAATTTTACTTTTTTTTAGATACCTCTATGTATCAAAAAAATTGAATTAGTGAATTAATTTTCATTTTATGATAATTTTCGTAGCTTATATTTTATGAAAATTATACATTTGATAAAAGTAGTTTTCACTTTCAATGCAATGGTCATCGGATATAAATGCGGGTACATAAGTGAAATTAATTTCTTTTTTAATCAAAAAACTTATTAACCATGAATATACAACTTATAGAATGCGTTCCTAATATCAGTGAAGGTAGAGATATCAACAAAATTAATGCAATTGCAAATATTGTAAAAACGGTTGAAGGAGTAAAATTACTAGATGTAGATCCAGGAAAAGCGACCAACAGAACCGTAATTACCTTTGTTGGTGAGCCAAAAAATATCATTGAGGCTGCTTTTAGATTGATAAAAAAAGCGTCAGAGCTTATTGATATGAGCAAGCAAACAGGAGAGCATCCTCGTTTTGGAGCTACAGATGTTTGCCCTTTGGTACCCATTGCGAATATATCTATGGAAGAAACGGCAAGATACGCACACCAACTAGGAAAAAGAGTTGGTGATGAATTAGGTATTTCTGGTTATTTCTATGAAAATGCAGCCACTTCTGATGATCGTAAAAATTTAGCTATAGTTCGTTCAGGAGAATACGAAGGATTAAAAGAAAAGTTATCGAAATCAGATTGGAAACCAGATTTTGGCCCAACAGAATTCAATCAACAAATACGAACATCCGGAGTTACCGCAATTTCTGCCCGTGATTTTTTAATTGCATATAATGTAAACTTAAACTCAACATCTACTCGAAGAGCAAATGCAATCGCTTTTGACATCCGTGAAAACGGAAGAACGAAATTGGTTGATGGAAAAAAAGTGTTAGACAAAAATGGAGATCCAGAGAGAATTCCTGGGAAACTGAAAGCTGTAAAAGGAATTGGCTGGTTTATAGAAGAATATGGAATTGCTCAAATTTCTTACAATTTAACCAACATCACCATCACTTCTATGCACGAAACTTTTTACGAAACTGATTTGGCAGCTACAAAACGTGGATTGCGTGTAACAGGATCAGAATTGGTGGGATTAGTTCCTTTACAGGCAATGCTAGATGCCGCCGATTTTTATCTAAAAAAACAAGAACGTTCTTTAGGAATCCGTGAAAGTGAGAAAATAAAAATCGCTATAAAATCTTTGGGTTTAGACGATTTAAAGCCTTTTAATCCACAAGAAAGAATCATTGAATATGTAATGAATGCTAATGCTGACAAAAAATTAATCGACTTCTCAGTCAAAGATTTTGCTGAAGAAACGGCTTCAGAATCAATGGCTCCAGGAGGCGGAAGTATTGCCGCTTATGTTGGTGCTTTAGGCGTTTCTTTAGGAACCATGGTTGCCAATCTTTCTGCACACAAACCCGGATGGGATGCCAAATGGGAATATTTTTCTGATTGGGCTATAAAAGGGCAACACTATAAAAATGATTTACTTTTTTTAGTAGATGAAGACACCAACGCTTTTAATAAAATTATTGACGGCTTTAGATTGCCAAAAACCAACCAAGAAGAAATAGAGATCAGAAATCAAGCCATTGAAAGTGCGACCAAATATGCTACAGAAATTCCTTTTAAAGTCATGGAAACTGCGCATAATTCGATCGAAGTAATGATAGAAATGATGAAAAACGGATTGCAAAACTCACTTTCTGATGGTGGAGTTGGTGTTTTGTGCGCAAAAACAGCAGTAACTGGAGCATATTTTAACGTAAGAATAAATGCAAAAGATATTAAAGA
>JAWUYT010000070.1:0-12054 GCA_034110665.1 Polaribacter sp. | reverse complement strand
TTAGATGAATTGGTGAAATTAAAACCAGAAACTGTAATTATGGTTACTGGAATTGTGGTTCAAAGAAAAGAAGATGATTATAATGCAGGTCTAAGAACTGGTAAAATTGAATTAGAAACTGCTGCTCTAGATATTCTAAACTTATCTAAAACACTTCCTTTTGAAATAAAAAGAGCGATGAAATCGAACGAAAATGTTCGTTTTCAATATAAGTTTTTAGATCATAGAAATGATGAAGTTCGCAAAGCAATCGTAAATCGTCATAAAGTAATTAAGTTATTACGTGATATTTTAGATGAGGAAGAGTTTTTAGAAATTGAAACCCCAATTCTAACTGCAGGAACTGATGAAGGAGCAAGAGAATTTATTGTTCCTACAAGAAAACAAGCAGGTGCTTTTTACACACTTCCACAAGCACCACAGCAGTTTAAACAAATGTTAATGGTTGGTGGGTTTGAAAAATATTTTCAGATTGCACGTTGTTTCAGAGATGAAGATTCTCGAGGAGATCGTCAGCCAGAATGTACACAATTAGATATTGAAATGGCATACGCAAGTATGCAACAGATCATCGATTTAAACACGAAAATGTTTAATGAGGTTGTGCATAAAATATATGGTAAAAAATGGATTCTTCATCCTTTTGAGGTGATTACCTATAAAAACGCCATGGATAAATATGGTTGCGACAGACCAGACTTACGTTATGGTTTGCAAATGCAAGATATTACGGACATTGTAAAAGAAACTACTTTTCAGGTTTTTAGCAAACCGATTGATGAAGGCGGAATTGTAAAGTGTATTAAGGTATCCGCAAAAGAGCAAGGCAACAAAAGGATGTCTAAAGGTCAGATTGAAAATTTGACAGCCATTGCACAACAAAATGGTTTAGGCGGTTTGGCCTATATTATCGTGAATGAAAATGATTTACAATCTCCCATTTTTAAGTTTTTAGGTGAAAAAATTGCCGCAAATATCATTAAAGCGACACATGCTGAAATTGGTGATATCGTATTTTTCTCTGCGGCTGATTATGCAACAGCAAACAAAGCTTTAGATGCTGTTCGTCAAGAAATGGGTCGCATTTTAAAACTCATCAATCCAAAGGAATTAAGACCCGCTTGGGTGGTAGATTTTCCGATGTTTGAAAAAACAGAGGAAGGCAGATGGACGTTTACACACAACCCTTTTTCGATGCCGGCCATCTATGATTTAGAAAAGCACATGACTGGAGAAGGTGAAGAAATAGGAACTATCATTGCCCAACAATACGATTTAATCTTAAATGGTTATGAAATTGGCGGTGGATCTGTTCGTGCCCACAAAGCAGAAGTTTTAGAAGCAACCTATAAAAATATGGGGTATAATAAAGAAGAAATGATGAAAAGTGTTGGAACGATGTATAAAGCGTTTCAATATGGAGCGCCGCCCCATGGTGGAATTGCTTGGGGAATTGACAGACTAATGATGATTTTAGAAAAGAAGGCGTCTATCAGAGAAGTAATGGCGTTTCCAAAAACAGGTTCATCAGAAGATTTATTATTTAATGCTCCTTCTATTTTATCAGATAAAAAGGTTGAGGAAATGAATGTTAGGATTATTAGAAAATAACTGTACTTTTAAAAGGGTCGTATTTTTTTCTTAAAAAAAGCAAGTTTGACGTTTTGAGCTGTTTAATAAAAAATTCAAAAACATAAAACTGCACGAATAAGAAACTTCAACCACTGATAATTATTAAGTAAATAATAAAAACAGATGAATCAATTTTAAGAGACTTTTTAGCCTCTTTAACGCGTTTTTTTGTTTTAATCAATTTTTATAGCTCCACGAGTTAATCCCTAAAAAAGCTTGAAATCAATTTATAAAATTGTAGATTTGACTTTAATAAGATCCTTTTTTAAGACGAATCTTATCAACCTAAAACTAATAATTCACTTTTATAATGAGCGAAGAAAAAAAAACATACAGTTATGATGCCTCCAGTATTCAGGCATTAGAAGGAATGGAGCATGTAAGAATGCGTCCATCGATGTATATTGGAGATGTTGGAACACGTGGTTTACACCATTTAGTCTATGAAGTTGTAGATAACTCTATTGATGAAGCAATGGGAGGTTATTGTGACACTATTGATGTTACAATAAACGAAGACAACTCTGTTACAACAAAAGATAATGGTCGTGGAATTCCTGTTGGAATCCATAAAAAAGAAGGTGTTTCTGCATTGCAAGTTGTAATGACGAAAATTGGCGCTGGGGGTAAATTTGATAAAGATTCTTATAAGGTTTCTGGTGGTTTACACGGAGTTGGTGTAAGTTGTGTTAATGCACTTTCTGATCTTTTAGTGGCAACCGTTCATAAAGAAGGAAAAGTTTGGAGACAAGAATACTCTCAAGGAAAAGCATTATACCCTGTAAAAACAATTGGAGAGACAGATTTTACAGGTACAATTGTTACTTTTTCTCCGGATAAATCTATATTCAAGCAAACTACGGAATTTAATTACGATACGTTGGCAACCCGTATGCGTGAATTATCATATTTGAATAAAGGAATTACAATTACTTTAACGGATAAACGTGCTACAGATGATGAAGGAAGCTTTATTTCTGAAATCTTCTATAGTGACGAAGGTTTGCCAGAATTTATTAGATATTTAGATTCTACACGTGAGCAATTAACTTCCAAAGTAATTTCTATGGAAGGTGAGAAACATGGAATTCCTGTGGAAGTTGCCATGGTATACAATACGTCCTACGCAGAAAATTTACATTCGTATGTGAACAACATCAATACACACGAAGGAGGAACACACTTATCAGGTTTCAGACGTGGTTTAACAGGAACGTTAAAAAAGTATGCTGATGAATCTGGTTTATTGAAAAATGTAAAATTTGATATTGCGGGTGATGATTTTCGTGAAGGTTTAACAGCAATTGTTTCTGTAAAAGTTCAAGAACCTCAATTTGAAGGACAAACAAAAACAAAATTAGGAAATAGAGAAGTTTCCGCAGCAGTTTCGCAGTCAGTTTCAGAAATGTTAACTAACTATTTAGAAGATAACCCTAGTGATGCTAAAATAATTGTTCAAAAAGTAATTTTAGCAGCAACAGCTAGACACGCAGCGCGTAAAGCCAGAGAAATGGTGCAACGTAAGACGGTTATGTCTATTGGTGGTTTGCCTGGTAAATTATCTGATTGTTCAGAAACTGATCCATCCCAATGTGAAATATTTCTAGTTGAGGGAGATTCTGCAGGTGGAACAGCAAAACAAGGAAGAGACAGAAATTTTCAAGCAATTTTACCACTTCGTGGGAAAATTTTGAACGTGGAAAAAGCAATGCAGCATAAAGTTTTTGAAAACGAGGAGATAAAGAATATGTTTACAGCTTTAGGTGTTTCTATTGGTACAGAAGAAGATCCAAGAGCATTAAATTTATCTAAAGTACGTTATCATAAAGTAGTTATTATGTGTGATGCCGATGTCGATGGCTCTCATATTGCTACATTAATTTTAACCTTCTTCTTCAGATACATGAGAGAAATGGTCGAACAAGGTTATATATACATTGCAACTCCGCCTTTATATTTAGTGAAAAAAGGACAAAAAAGAGAATATGCTTGGGATGACAATCAGCGTGACATCATTGCTCAAAAATTTGGAGGTGGCGTAAGCATCCAAAGATATAAAGGGTTAGGAGAAATGAATGCAGAGCAACTTTGGGACACAACTATGAACCCTGAATTTAGAACTTTACGTAAAGTGGTGATTGATAGCGCTACTGAAGCTGACAGAGTTTTTTCTATGTTAATGGGAGATGAAGTACCACCAAGAAGAGACTTCATTGAAAGAAATGCGAAGTATGCAAATATCGATGTGTAGTAAATAAACACAATTAGATAAAGATCAAAAAAAAGAGAGGAATTAACATTCCTCTCTTTTTTTTTGATCTATTTTAAAGCTTATCTGATGCTAAAACCTGCCGTTCCATTAAAAGTATTAAATTCCTAAACTACATAATCTGCACTTAAATTTACACCAATCACCTTTAAAGAAAAACCGGTATTAGTCCTTATAGAACTCCTTGTATAATTAAGATGTATTGGATCTGTATATACCACACCTTGGCTAGTTTCATATCTTCCTAAAGTATTTACGTCAGAATCAAAAGAAGAGTTACCAATGCCGCCCTACAAAATTAAAATAGACAATTTCTTTGACGCCTATATTTGAAATAGAAATGTTTTAGTATTGAACTCTAATGATTGATTTGGCTCATTCTCTGAATCTAAAAAAGCTTTTGATTTAGTATCATTCCAAGCAACTAATGCAGAAATATCAAATGATAATCTTCTTACAAAAGGAATCCATTGTTTTAAATCATGTTGCATTTCGATACCAAAAGTAGAAAACTCATATTCTGGTCCAGACTGTTTTGGAACAAATCTAATTTTTAAAGTTGTATTTTTCCAAAGACCTAATCCCACTTTCACCATTGCGGAAGGCGCGGCATTAAAATCATCTTGCAACTCTAGAGTTAAAGATTCTATATCGGCTTCAACAAAAATAGCTGCACCGTCCAATAGATCCCCAATATTTATTGAGCTGTTTTCTGTGAATGAAGATTCAGCCGCCAGAACTTTAATATTCACAGACGCATTAAACTCTTCTACGACAATAAACTAAATTGCTCCATCTTACTCACAACTGCTAAATGCAAGCAATACAAAAAGTAAAATTACTGTTTTCATCAGATTAAATTTATTCATAATTTTTTCTAATATTAAGTTAAATATATACATTAGTTCAAAGTAAAAAAAAGTGTAGAAATATGTGTTATATTCAAAGCTAATCGTTTGTTTGTTTTTTACAATGAATATTTTTTATAGTTAGAACCATATTTTCGGAACAAACAACAATTTCTTTATTTAACAGAGAACTTTTCAATTTATCGAAAAAAGACTTTTCTCTAAATAATTTTTACTTTTCACTAACATAAATTTTCAATAATTTACTGTATTTTTACAGCCATTAAAAAATCAATTAAAAATACATTTATATGAAAATTACAGTCGTGGGTGCAGGGGCAGTGGGTGCAAGTTGTGCAGAATACATAGCAATCAAAAATTTTGCTTCAGAAGTTGTTTTATTAGATATTAAAGAAGGGTACGCAGAAGGAAAAGCAATGGACTTGATGCAAACTGCCTCTTTAAATGGATTTGATACTAAAATTACGGGAAGTACAAATGATTATTCAAAAACTGCAAATTCTGATGTTTGTGTAATTACGTCAGGAATTCCTAGAAAACCAGGAATGACTCGAGAACAATTAATTGGAATTAATGCAGGAATTGTAAAAACAGTTTCTTCTAGTTTAATTGAGCATTCTCCTAACACTATTATTATTGTAGTTTCCAACCCTATGGACACCATGACGTATTTAGTGCATAAAACAACTGGAATACCAAAAAATAAAATTATTGGAATGGGTGGAGCTTTAGATTCTGCACGTTTTAAATACAGGTTAGCGGAAGCTTTAGGTGCGCCTATTTCTGATGTTGACGGAATGGTCATTGGCGGTCATTCTGATAAAGGAATGGTTCCATTAACTAGGTTAGCAACAAGAAATTCTATTCCTGCTTCAGAATTTATTTCTGAAGAAAGATTAGAACAAATATTGCAAGACACCAAAGTTGGTGGCGCAACCTTAACTGGTTTACTAGGTACTTCTGCTTGGTATGCTCCCGGAGCTGCAGTTTCTGGAATGGTACAAGCAATTGCTTGCGATACAAAAAAAATATTTCCATGTTCTACTTTGTTAGAAGGTGAATATGATTTAAATGATTTATGTATTGGAGTTCCTGTTGTATTAGGTAAAAACGGAATTGAAAGTATTGTTGAAATTAATTTAAGCGATGCTGAAAAAGCACATATGATAGCCTCTGCTGCTGGAGTTTCTGCAACAAACGCATTATTAGAATTATAAAACGTTCTATAGCAGACATAAGAAATAAACTAAAAGTTAAAAGCCTCAAAGATATTCTTTGAGGCTTTTTTAAATTCATATATTTATTAAACTTAACTTTTAGTAATCACAAAAAGTTAGTTACTATATAAAACTATGTTTTTAGTATTTCGATACTGTATTCTAACTATTTTTTTTGCTAAAAATTACAATGTTCTCCTTAATTGATTTTAGCGTCTTATTGCCTGTACTTAATTATAATAATTTACAAGAATATACAATTTTAAAATAAGTTGGAAGTAATTATTTTTAAGTCTTTACAAAACTGTACAGCTATGGAAATACGTATATTTGAACTTTAATGGCTTAAAAAATTGAAAGAACAAACACATACCTTTTTAAAAACCGTATTTGGTTATGACAACTTTCGTCCATTACAGGAAGAAATTATTAATCGAACAATAGATGGAAAAGATAGTTTTGTTTTAATGCCAACTGGTGGTGGAAAATCTATGTGTTTCCAAATTCCTGCATTGGTTTTTGATGGAATTACAATTGTAGTTTCTCCACTTATTTCATTGATGAAAGACCAGGTACAAGCTTTAAAATCAAACGGAATAAAAGCTGATTTTTTTAACAGTTCGATATCTCCACAAGAAGAAAACGAAGTAATTAACAAAGCCATTAAAGGAGATTTACAATTATTGTATTTATCGCCAGAAAAATTAATATCTGTAAGTAAGACTTGGCTAAAAGAACTCAATATAAAATTGGTTGCTATTGATGAAGCGCACTGTGTAAGTATGTGGGGCCATGATTTCAGGCCTGAATACACACAATTAAAAGTATTTAGAAACTCATTACCAAGTGTCCCTTTTATGGCATTAACTGCCACGGCAGACAAATCTGCTAGGAAAGATATTGAGGAACAGTTAGGCTTAACAAACTCTAAATTATTCATATCTTCTTTTGATCGAAAAAATTTAAGCATAGAGGTACGAGGACAAGTCCAAAAAAAGAAAAAGTTGCAAGAAATTGTCAATTTTATAAAACGAAGAAAAAACGAAAGTGGTATTATTTATTGTTTGAGTAGAAAAAACACAGAAGAAGTAACAACTTACCTGAAACAAGACGGTCATTCCGTAGCGTTCTATCATGCAGGAATGAATCATGAAGAAAGAGAAAGAACACAAACTGATTTTATAAATGATGACACCAAAATAATTGTGGCCACGATCGCTTTTGGAATGGGGATTGATAAATCAAATGTTCGTTTTGTAATTCATTATAATTTACCAAAAAACCTCGAAGGCTATTACCAAGAAATAGGAAGAGCAGGAAGAGATGGCTTACCATCAGAAACCATGCTATACTACAATATGAGAGATTTTGTTCTCTATAGCCAATTTGCAGATGGTGGAGCAAATACCGTTATGCAAAAAGAAAAGTTAAATAGAATGCTTCAATTTGCAGAAGCTAAATCGTGTAGAAGAAAAATATTATTATCTTATTTTGGAGAACATCTTACTGAAAACTGCGGTAATTGTGATGTTTGTGAAAACCCTCCTATAGATTTTGAAGGCACTATTTTAACACAAAAAGCACTTTCAGGAATCGCAAGAATGAAAGAAAAAGATGGTATTACGATGTTAATCAATGTATTAAGAGGAAGCAATAATGCAGATATTCACACAAAACAATATTTTAATTTAAAAACATATGGAATAGGAAAAGATATTAGTTTTTTTGATTGGCGAGATTATATCATTCAAATGGCAAATCAAGGATTGATAGAAATAATGTACGCCGAAAGTTCTGCCTTAAAAATAACACCTATTGGATGGAAAATTTTAAAAGGAGAGAAGACGATACGGTTAACAACTCCAGTAAGTTTAGATGATAAAAAGAAATTACAAAAACCAGCAAAAAGTACAACTATAGGCGAAACGAATCATGACTTATTTACAGCACTTAAAAAAATAAGATATGCTATCGCCAAAGAAGAAAAAATGCCTGCTTATATTATTTTTAATGATAAATCATTGAAATTAATGGCAAGTGAACTTCCTACAACCGAAAATGAATTTTTAGCTATTTCAGGAGTTGGAATGAACAAAATGGAAAAATATGGTGAAGAATTTATGAATGTAATTCGCAAATTTAAAAGCGTATCCAAACCACGAAAAACTAGCACCACTCTCAAAACCTTTAACTTGTATAAAGAGGGGTTGCATCCAACAGAAATTGCCAAAAAAAGAAGTTTGTCAATTACTACTGTTTTTTCACATTTATCTCAATTATATACCGAAGGAAAAGAAGTTGAATTAGAAAAATATGTAACCAAAGAAATTGTAGATAAAGTTCGAATTGCTTTTAATCAATTAGATAGAAAGATGGAATTGAAACCAATTTACGATAAACTAAACGAGGAAGTTTCTTATGGAGAAATAAGGTTAAGTGTTACTTTAATTTTAAAAAATGAATAACCTAGTTTCATAAATAGTTAGGCAGAGACTTTATTTAGAATTATAAAGACACTAAATAAAGCCTCTACACTCATTTTTTTTAAGACAACCCAGAGATTACCCCATTATTATCAATTGTCATATTTTCTGATGCAGGAATTGATGGCAATCCAGGCATACGCATCATTTTCCCTAAAATAGGAATTAAAAATTGCGCACCTGAAGCAATTTCAATTTCTCTTACGGTTACTGAAAACCCTTCTGGACGGCCAATTAAGGAATCGTCATCAGAAAACGACTTTTGAGTTTTTGCCATGCAAATCGCAAAATCATTGAATCCTAACCGATCGATTCTTCTTAAATTTAAGATTGCTTTGTGATCATATTTAACAGAATCCGCACCATAGATTTCTTTCGCAATTTTTTCTATTTTTTCTCTCACAGGACTTTTCCAAGCGTATAATGGTTTGTAAATTGTTGCTTTATTTTCTACAACATTTACAACCGCCTTTGCTAAATTTTGTGTTCCCTCTCCTCCTTTTGCCCATCCTTCAGACAAAACCGCATCAACACCTAAACTAGCACATTTCTCAATTACAAAAGCAACTTCTTCGTCCGCATCAGAAACGAAAGAATTAATAGCAACAACGGGTTCTATATTAAATTTCCGAATATTCTCTATATGCTTTTCAAGATTCCTAAACCCTTTAATAACCCGCTCTAAGTTTGGAGTATTGTATTCCGCTGATTTTGCGCCGCCATGATGTCGTAAAGCCCGAATCGTTGCTACTAAAACTACACATTTAGGATTTAAGTTCGCAAACTGCGATTTAATATTCAAGAATTTTTCTGCTCCTAAATCTGCTCCAAAACCTGCTTCTGTAACTGCATAATCAGAAAGAGATAATCCTATTTTTGTAGCTATAATTGTATTGGTTCCTTGTGCAATATTGGCAAAAGGACCTCCGTGAATTATAGCAGGATTGCCCTCTAACGTTTGCACTAAATTAGGCTTAATAGCGTCTTTTAGTAAAATAGTCATGGCATTTTCAGCTTTTAAGTCACTTGCAAAAACAGGTGTATTATCAAAAGTAAATCCGACCAAAATATTCCCTAAACGTTCTTTTAGATTTCCTAAATCAGACGCCATGCAAAGAATTGCCATCACTTCTGATGCCGGCGTAATATTAAATCCGTCTTGTCTTGGAACGCCATTTGCAGTTCCGCCTAAACCGATGGTAATATCTCTCAAAGCTCGATCATTCATATCAATAACGCGTTTCCAAAGAATGGTTCTAGGATCAATTTGTAAAGTGTTCGTTTTACTTTGAATGTTATTGTCAATTAACGCAGACAATAAATTATTCGCCTTTTCAATGGCATTAAAATCCCCTGTAAAATGTAAATTGATGTCTTCCATAGGAACTACTTGAGAATATCCGCCTCCTGCGGCGCCCCCTTTTATTCCAAATACAGGTCCTAAAGAAGGTTCTCTTAAAACTACTGTTGCTTGTTTTCCTATCTTATTTAGCCCTTCGGTTAAACCGATAGAAACGGTTGTTTTGCCCTCTCCGGATGGAGTTGGTGTTAATGCTGTAACTAAAACTAAATTACTTTTCTCTATTTTTTTATCATCAATTAACGATAACGGTAACTTTGCTTTGTATTTGCCATACATTTCTAAAGCGTCTTCGGCTACATTTATTTTTTTTGCAATTTCTTTAATGTGTTGTATCTCTTTGGCTTGTGCTATTTCTATATCTGACAGATGTAACATATTCTTAATAATTTGAAGTGTTTTTTATCAATTTATAAAAATAAGATAATCATTTTTAATAATTCATACTATTTAATGGTCATTCGATAAAAACATTATCAGATTACCAAAATTAAAATGATACTATATTTTTAGATTAATTTTTACTTCTAAAGAAAGCAATCTTTTTTATATATTTGACGCATGAATGCAAAATGGTACATTAGTACACTATTTTTAATCCTTATATACCTTGGTGGATTTCATGAGCAAGTTTCGATACCTAATCAAGAAATTGTTTTAGAATTTGTTGACGCTAAAATCAACCAAAAAAATATTAAAAATACCATTACTGATGTTAAAGAAAAGCTTTTAAAAATTGGTGTTTCTAATATTAAAATTCAAGAAACAAAAAGTGGTACTCTAAAAATCTCTTATTACAGTGTTGTTCATATAGATACAATTAAAAAAGCGCTTGCAAAAGAGCATCAACTTGTTTTAAATAAGCAATCAAAAAACAATAAAAATAACAATAGCTCCTCTGATTATCAAATTAATGTATATCAATTAACCATCAAATTAGATAAATCAAATCTAGATGATAAATTTATATTTGAGATTAAACAAGCCTCTAATAGATTTACGACTACTTATAATGAAGCTTTTACAAGCAGTTTAACTGCACACCAAACAAACCAACTTTTTAAAACAGCTTATAAAGCGAACAAAAAAAAACCTTTTACCAAGGATAGAGCTTCGCATAAAGAGCCCGAAGTTAGAGCTGGACCTCGCATTTACGGTATCTAAAAATGTATTAGTTTACATATTTCTTAAACTACTTTAAAGTAATGAGTATTAAACTCATAATTAAAAACATTCAACAAGAATAATTGTCAAATTTTAAGAGAAGTTATATATATTTGCACGCTTTTAATTTTTTGATTAATAAACATATAAAATGCAAAACAAAGGACTTATTAAATTATTCGCAATCCTATTTGGATTAGTGAGTTTATACCAATTATCATTTACATTTTTAGCTAATAAAGTAGAAGATGATGCCGTAATTTATGCTAATAGTAAAGCTAGTGATGATAACGCTAGACAGAAAGCTACTTTCGAAAGAAAATATTTAGACAGTGTTGAGAACAAAGACATCATTGATTTAAAATTTGCGCAGTACACCTATAATGATGTAAAAGACAAAGAAATGAATCTTGGTCTTGACTTAAAAGGTGGTATTAATGCAATTTTACAGGTTTCTGTAAAAGAAGTTTTAAAAAGCTTGTCCAACAATTCTGAAAACGAATCCTTCAACAACGCTTTAGATGCTGCAGATGTTAGACAGAAAGATAGTAATCTAAACTACATAGACTTATTTTTTGAAGAGTTTGAAAAAATTGCTGGCACTACAAAACTAAGTGATCCATCTATTTTTGGAACAAAAGCCTTAAGCGAAAAGATTTCTTTTGATGAAGAAAACAACACTGTTAGAGAAACGTTACAAGAAGAAATTAACAGTTCTATTGGCACTGCTTTTGAAGTATTAAGAAGTAGAATTGATAAATTTGGAGTTACACAACCGAACATACAAAGAATTGGAAAATCAGGTAGAATTCAAATTGAATTGCCAGGAGCAAGAGATATTGATCGGGTTATCAAGTTAATTACCAGTAAAGCTGAATTACAGTTTTGGGAAGTACACACAAATGCAGAGGTTCAAAACTTTTTCTTTGAAGCCAACGCTAAAGTTGCTGAATTATTAAAAGATGATTCTGTCGTAGAAAAAGATTCTATTAAATTAGATGACATCGATGCTTTATTAGGCGAAGAAACGGACTCTACGAAAGTTGAAAAGAATTTATTT
>JAWUYT010000069.1:0-32391 GCA_034110665.1 Polaribacter sp. | reverse complement strand
AAATATTGAACTAAATAATAACATAGGTTTACTCAAATTGGTCCACAATATTATTTTGACACAAGTGGGAATGGTGGCTTTTAGCCAATAATGTTACAACTGAATTTAGGTTTTAACTTGAAAAAGAAATACAGCTTCAAAAATAAAAATAGGAGAACATAAGTAAGCTATTTATAAAAAAAAACTACCTAATACATAGGTAGTTTTTTTAAATTGTGACCATGGCTGGATTCAAACCAGCAACCTCTTGAGCCGTAATCAAGTGCGCTATTCAGTTGCGCCACATGGCCGATAAGCGGCTGCAAATATAATAGCATTTTTTTTAATTAGAAAGGCTTATGCTCATTTTTATACGTTTATTTTTTCTTTATAAACAGCCAGAATATTTTCAGCAATTGTTACATCTGTTTTTAACACATGTATTTCTACAGAAGTTGATTGTTCTCCATACCCTCCTAGTCTGGCAGATTCGAACTTGTCTTTGATAATGTAGTTCACACTTTCTGCTTCAAGCATATTTTTTAGACCTGTAATAATAATATTGGATTCCGTAAATAGTTTAACATATTCATTTATCATAGTAATATGGTTTTAATTGAGTGAGTTCATCGTTATAAAAGCTCTCCAACCAATAATGGCTAATTGTAGTTTAGATGCTTTAGAAATATCCAATTCTTTTTTTGTAAAAGAAGGTAAGATCAATTTATTTATTTTTGCTAGTTTTTTAAAAATTTGTTTCTTCATTTTAAAATGATTGATACCCAAATTTAAGCAAAAATAAACAACTCAATCTTTTTTAGTTGATAATGTTTTTGATAAGGATTAGAAAATAATTAAATAAATAATTAAATAAATAATTTTTGAAATAGTTTGTATGAATTTTAATGCAATAATAATTATACTAAAAGTTTGTAAATAAGACGAATCTTGGTATCGTTTTTAATGGTAGTATGTTTGAAGGCTAACAACTAAATGTTTTAACAGAACCCTTTAAATTGATACAATATATAAAACTAAAAAAGTTTATCTAGTTGTAAAGTGTAATTGCTTATTGGTAATTTAGATTATAAATTATAACTATAATCTCTTTTATTTTGTATAACTATCCGCAAGTAAAGGGGGTGTTTTACCTTTTTATAAAACAAAGTGTACACGATTATTTAATACTTCATATAATTGCTTTTCATTTTTAAGTTTCTTCATAAAGTGATAAAAATGTATCTTTGCAAAAAATGAATTAAATGAATTTTTTACTCATAATAAGTGGTTTAATTTTATTGGTTTTTGGCGGAAATTGGTTGCTAAAATCAGCAGTGGCTTTGTCATTAAAATTAAATATATCTAAAGTTGTAATAGGGATGACAGTGGTGTCTTTTGCAACATCGGCTCCAGAACTTATTGTAAGTATAAATGCTGCTTTAAATGGCGCGTCAGATTTAGCGCTCGGAAATGTAATTGGCTCTAATATTGCAAATTTGGGTTTAGTTTTAGGAATTACATTGATTTTAGGCAACATGGAAGTAGAAAAATCATTCTATAAAATTGATTGGCCTGTGATGATGATTGCTTCTGCATTGCTCTTTTTATTCTTATCAAATGATCAGGTAATTGTGCAATATGAAGGCATTATTTTGTTCTCTTTTTTAATTGTTTTTTTAATATATCTTTTACGTTTTAAGAAAAATAAAAATGTCGTGGAATTAGAAGGTGGAGACGTACCATTAACCGTTCTTAAAACTACTTTCTTTTTTATCATAGGAGGACTAGGTCTTTACGTAGGTTCAGAATTATTGATAAGAGGTGCTACATCTTTAGCTAAAGAATTTGGAGTTACAGAGCGTGTTATTGGGGTTACCATTGTTTCTATTGGCACAAGTGTGCCTGAATTGGCTGCGTCGATCATTGCAATCATCAAAAAAGAAAAAGCAATTTCTTTAGGGAATTTAATAGGTTCTAATATTTTTAATATTTTAGCTGTAATTGGTATTACCTCTATAATTACCCCTATTTCTCTCTCTGATGAAAGACTTTTAACAAGTGATATTTATTGGATGTTAGGAATTTCAATCATCGTTTTACCACTTGTTTTAATGCCAAAAAAATACAATCTAAACTGGAAAGCAGGTATCTTCTTGTTAATAGGATATTGTGCTTTTATATATATGACTCTTTAAAAATAGCCTAAATTCCCATTTTGTTTACATAGCTTTTTCTTTTTTCAACATAAGTATCAACAAAAATAATATGGCAACCCCTAACAAAGCAAAAATTGTGATCGCATTCCAGGTGAATTCAAAACCAAATTTATCAATCATCTGCATACCAATATTGTGACTAAAAATATGGGATAAAGAAAATGCAATTGAGTACAAGGCCATATATTCTCCTTGATTTCCTTTTTTTGCTCGCTCTACTGCAAACGCATTTGAAAACGGAAAAGCAATCATTTCTCCAACCGTCATCAATAGCATTCCTACTAATAAAATACCAACCCAAGAAGACATATTTAAAACGATAAAACTTATTGCCACTAAAAATAAGCCAATAGCTACTAGTTTTATTTTCGAATTCTTCGGGTTTTCTAACCATTTTATCAAAGGCATTTCAAAAATGAAAATGAAAAATCCATTAAAACCCATCAACAAACCAATCTCTAATTCTGATAAAAACCAAGCATCTTTATAATATAAAGGTATGGTAGAAAAGTATTGTAAAAACACAAATCCAAAGATAAACATGGCTATGAAAAAGATCCAAAAAGGTCTGTCTTTATAAGCAGATACAGGGTTTTCTACTTTCACCTCATCTTGTGTTTTTACTTTCTTTGGATGTAATATCTGCAACAATAAAACAGCTGCTAAAGCACAAGTTACTCCATCAATCCAGAATAAACCTTGGTAGCCAATTCCGGTAATAATGAATCCACCAACTGCTGGACCTGCAGAAAAACCTAAATTGATTGCCAAACGAATAAGGGTTACAGAACGTGTTTTATTTTCGGGTTTGCTATAAGCACTTAAAGCAACAAACATAGCGGGTCTAAAAGCATCTGCAACCAACATTACTAAAAAAATGCCTGCGCAAAATCCTTTAAAAGTGGTCACGTATTGTAACAGTACAAAGAAAATTCCAGTTAAAATTAAGCTGACAAACATCACTTTATAATACCCAATTTTGTCGGTTAATTTTCCTCCAATCCATGTGCCCACCACAGATCCTAATCCGAAGAAAGACATAATCCAACCAATATCTGGTATTGAGAAATTTAGGTTTTTATTTAAGTATAATGACAAAAACGGAATTACCATTGTTCCTGCTCTATTAATAAGCGTAATCAATGAAAGCCACCAAACTTCTTTAGAAAGACCTTTAAAGGTGCTGATGTAATTTTTGAATATTTTTCTCATTTGGGTTGATTTTTAAGATACTGATTCGAGTACCGTTTAAGTTCAACGAATCAATTTTAAAAAAATGAAAGTTTCACTAAAACAAAAAGTCCGACTGTGAAGTCGGACTTTTTATATTTGTTTGATTTTATTTAAATTTTATCAAACCATATATATAGACCGATTCTGGTGGTTTTTCCACAAAATTTGGGTATAATATGATAAGACAATTTTCATTTTTATTTTTATTGATGCGATAAAATTACATAAAATAGTTGAATGTTGTATTTTTGATTTGATTAGTTTATGCATAAACCAAATTTAAAGGGACTATTTAGCGCATTTATTACTGATGTTTTTTGTTTTTGGAGCGCAAAGTTGTGCTTCAAAAAAGAATACTAGTATAATAAACGGAATAAGCATACAGAAAAAAAGTAATGATAAAGTAATTGAAAAGAATCTTCTTTATATAGTTGATGGAAAGGTAGTTTTATCAGATTTTGTTTAGAATATTGAAACGAATCATATAGAATTGGTCATGGTTATAAAAGGGTAAAAAAAAGATTACTAAATACACGAATAAAAAATACGATGGTGTGACAATTGTTAAAATGAAAATATAATAATGAAGTTTAAAAAAAGAATTTTATATGCTGTACTTATTTTATTAGTGCTTTTTATTGCTAATATTTTTATTTCTACAGGATATTTTAGAAGCATCGAAAATATTTTTGATGGACAAATTATTACCAAAATAAATATTGCTGGCGCCGAAGATATAACGATTAGTAGAAAAGATAGTTTTGCCATTATTTCTTCTACGGTAAGAAATAAATTGTCTACGACAGAACAAGAAACTGGCGGCTTGTATTTTATCGATTTAAAAACAAATAATTACAATCCAATTCTTTTAACCAAAGACTTTAAAAAACCATTTGCGCCGCATGGAATTTCTATTTATGAGAGAGGCAGTATATATACAATTGCGGCGATCAATCATACTTTAGAAGGTGAATTTATTGAAATATTCACTTTGGTAAACAGGCAGTTAACGCATCGAAAGACATTAAAAAATGAGCAAATATTTAGCCCTAATGATCTTGTTTTATTAGATGAAAACAAATTTTATTTTACAAATGATCATAAATATAAAGGAGGAATCGGCAGGTTAACTGAAGATTATTTAGGGCTGGCAATATCGAATGTTGTCTATTTTAATGGAGAGGATTACAAGGAGGTTGCTAACGGAATTACTTATGCAAATGGAATTAATTTCGATTCAAAACGTGATTTAGTATTTGTAGCATCTCCTAGAAAATTTTTAGTAAAAGTGTATCAAAAGAATAAAAATGGAACCATAACTTTTATAGAAGATATAAATTGTAAAACAGGAGTAGATAATATTGAGTTTGATAAAAACAATAATTTATGGATTGGAGCTCATCCGAATTTAATGCATTTTGCAGCGTATGCGAAAGGAAATAGAGAAACCTCTCCTTCAGAAATTATTAAAATTAGCTACAAAGAAAAAGGCGATTATACTATTGAGCAAATTTATATGGAAGATGGCAAAAAGATGTCTGGGTCCACAGTTGCTGCTCCATTTGGTAATTTAATTTTGACAGGTAATGTTATGGATACTCATTTTCTGATTTTAAAAAGAAATACCAACTAATTTGCAGGTCAACAACTGTGAAAATAGTAGGTATCTTTCTTCTATTTAGTATGACTTCTTTTTATAAGTGGTAAGTCTTTTTAATGATTATAAATGAGATGTATACGCAACTGCATTTCAGGTTCCTAATTTTATGATGAGTTTGGTGCAGAATATTGATATAGAATTAAGTGCTTTTTTTGAGAACGTTAGCGGTCTAAAATTTATAATTTTTAAGCTTAATTTCTAAAAAAAAAGAGTCGAATTATTTTTGGAAGATACTTGTCAAATGACCACTTGACAGAGGTTTTGAGGAAAAACAGAAAGGAAAATAATAATCAGAAACAAATCAGTTTGACTAATTATCAAATAAAATATATAAAAACGGATTTTAATCCAAATTAACGATGAAGAAAATAATTTTACTTTTAACAATAATAGGAATGAGTTCTTGTAACTCTCAATACAAACGTCCATTATTAGGAGAAACGGAGTACCAGCGAGAATTAAACGCAAGTTTTAAAGACGCTACAAAATCGCCCTTAAAAAAGAAAGATTTAGAGAACTTTAAGGGATTAGACTTTTTTCCTGTTGATTCAACTTTTATTGTTTTGGCAAAATTGATAAAAATAGAGAATGCGCCTACTTTTAAAATGGCTACAACTACAGATAGAAAACCATTATATAAAAAGTACGGTATTTTAAAATTTAAACTTAAAGGAAAAGATTTTGAGTTGACAATTTATCAAAGTCAAGATGATTTGCAAGATGAAAAATACAAAGACTATTTGTTCTTGCCTTTTACAGATGGCACTTCTGGAAATGAATCTTATGGAGGAGGACGTTATATGGATGTGATGACAACTGATGAAAATTCTGAGGGAACCATTACCTTGAATTTTAATAATACTTACAATCCTTATTGTGCTTATAATGATAAATATTCTTGTCCTTTAACACCAAGAAAAAATCATTTAGATATTGAAATTAAAGCAGGAATTCAAGTCTTTGAGAAGCATTAGTTTTTTTAGTAAATTTTGCCAATATTAAAAAATGATATAAATGGTTGCCAAACTTTGTTTCTAAATACGCATTTGAGAATCCAAATAGAGAAGATATTTCAGAAAAATTGGCTATTTAGTTAGCATTATAAATAAAGAAAATAGACGCTCTATAGATGATTATAATAAGGTTACAGAGGGTTTGTCCCATAGAATTGCTTATATAAATTCTTTAAACTTTGATATTAATCCGATAGAAGCAAAATCGTTATCAATTGAAAATTTTACTCATGATAATGTTGTGCTATAACCAAATCCTATTGCTGATAAGATTAAAATTATTGCAACTAACAATGATGCTAAAGCATTTGTAATTTATAATACTTTGGGAGCAAAAATTTTAGAAAGAGTTGTGCACGAAAATAAAAATATACCCTTTAAACAATTTGTTAAAGGGATATACTTTTTAAAACTAGACAATGAAGAAAAAATAAAGTTTATAACAAATTAATTCTCTTGAACTTTATCAACTAAAAATCAATAGAAATTTCTCCTGCTAAATCTAATTCAATCGCATTTTCTAAAGCATCTAAATGAGGTTGTCTGAGCTTTAACTTTGTTCTTGCATGCGCTTTTTTATTTAGTTTTGTAAACATTTCTGCAACTTTAATGGCAGTGGGTAACAAATGATCTTCAGGAACAATTACGTCTAAAAAACCAGCTTTTATAGCGTCTTCAGAACTAAAAATTTCTGCATTGTTTACACTTCTGTTGAGGTATACTTCGGATAAACGAGATTTTGCAATTGCAATTCCTGCATTGTGCATGGTCATACCAATCATTACTTCATTTAATCCAATTTTGAAATTACCTTCTACGCCAATTCTATAATCGGATGACAATAGTAAAAATGCACCTTTGGCAATAGCATGACCATTACAAGCAATAATAATTGGTTTCTTAAAAGACAACATTCTTAAGGACAATCTAGACCCTTTTGTAACTAATTCTTTTGCAGATTCTGGTGATTTTGTCATCACTTTTAAATCAAATCCTCCAGAAAAAATACCAGAAGTTCCTGTTAAAATAACAATTTTATCATCTTGTTCTGCTTTGTCTAAACTCGCATTTAAACCTGAAACCACTTCATGAGAAATAGCATTTGCTTTTCCGTTATTGATGGTAATAATTGCGTAATTTTCTTCTGATTGATAGCTTACAAATTCGTTCATATTGTTGTTTTTTTGACTAAAATTTAAGTCTAATTAATTTCTTCTATGTTTCTGCTGATTCTTTTTCTTAAAAGTACATAGGGTAAAAACATTAATGGCATTAATATAAATATACTTATAGAAATGTCATCAAGTTGCTTGGCAGCTGCTGATGCTCCGATAACGACGCCATTTAAAAAGAGACAAAAAGTTAATACTAGAATTGCCTTTTTGTTAAAGATTAATTTTCCGATTTTTAATGATTTCATAGGTTAGTTTTTATGATTAGCAGAAGACCGCTTTATTTTATTCTAACTACAATATAAAAAAGGAAATTTTTATACAAATTTGACTAAATACATTCCTGCAAAAACTGCTACAAAACCTACAATAAAACTTGCAATGGTATAAAACGCAAAAGAAGTGAAATCTCCCGATTTTAAAAACAAATGATTTTCATAAGCGAAAGCAGAGAATGTGGTAAAGCCGCCACAAAAGCCAGTTGCTAATAATAAGGTGTGGTTTTGACTTAAGGTTTCACTTTTTGCTGCATAGCCCAAAATAAAACCGATGAATAAACTCCCTAAAATATTGGCAACAAAAGTTCCATATGGAATTCCATTTTCTGAATTGTTTAACCATTTACCAATTACAAAACGTAAAACGCTACCAAAACCACCGCCAATAAATACAAGAATTAAATTTTTCATAATAGCTCTAAATCGTCAATATCTTTCCAGTTTTTCTTATCTACAACAATTCCTTTCTTTAAAATCATAATTCCAGGATTTGCTCTAATCATGGTTTTTAAAGTAGTCTCATCACAAAACAACACTTCAAAAGGAAGTTGAAATTCTTTCTTTGTTGCTTGAATAATATCAGAAAAAGAGGCAGAAACACCGTAAACTGTATACCCTTTTTTGATAGCTTTATCTGCAATTTTTTTAATTTCAGGGAATGCTTTGTATTCAGATTTTTCGAAACTAGACATAATGACCAACATCACTTTTTCCATTTTCAAGATCTCTGGAGCTAAATCATTTTGAGAGTTCTCGAGCATAAAATCATGCACAGGAGGTATTTCGCCATCATCTTTGTATTCCATTCCTTCTGGAATACTTTTACCAATTGCATAGGCTCTAAAATCAATAATTGGTAAATGTGCCAATACATAATAGGTAATAAATGCAGAGATTATCAAAGATGAAAATACAATTTTACCAGGTAAAAAAGTTGACTTAATTGGTTTTATAAATCGTATTTTATAATTTAAAAAGAGAATTAAGACAGTTAAAATTACATCTTTGATAAAGGTTTCCCAAGGTTTTAATTTGATGGCATCACCAAAACAACCACAATCTGTAACCTTATCAAAATAGGCCGAATATCCTGTTAAAAACAAGAAAAACAAAATCATAACAACCAAACTTCGAACCGTAAATTTAGCTTTCCAACCAACTAACAAAGCAATACCTAAAACAATTTCTGAGATGACTAGAAAAATGGCAAAAGGCAATGCATAAGGAATTAAAAACTCTAGATTTAAAACTCCTTCAGAGAAGTATTCTTCAAACTTATATTGAGAGCCAATAGGATCTACTAATTTTACAAAGCCCGAAAATATAAATAAGGCTCCGACTATAATTCTTGCTAATTGGGCTAGTGTTTTCATTATTTTCTATTTGTTTTCTGCGTTTTGAACCAGTCTGTTTTTAGCTATTTCTATCGCTTAAGTAATCTTTTTTCTAATATTTTTATGCAAGCAAGTTTAGTAAGGTATTCTGCAATTTTTGTATTTCTTTTTTCTAGTTGCATTAATTTTACGTGTTCTTGATTTTTATCAGCACACGTATTAATCCTAAAGGTCTATTTTCCTTATTAAAAATTTCTATGTTTTTTGGATGACTGATTAATACTTTTTTTAAAGACTAAATTTAAATCTAAACCCCTAAATTTTCAACTTATATTTGCAAATGAATCATTGCAAACACTGCATAATTAATCATGTCTTGATAATTCGCGTCAATTCCTTCAGAAACCAAGGTTTTACCTTTGTTATTTTCAATTTGTTTCACACGTAATAATTTTTGTAAAATTAAATCTGTTAAAGAAGAAACACGCATTTCTCTCCAAACTTCACCATAATCATGATTTTTATTCAGCATTAATTCTCTGGCAATAGTACTGTGTTTGTCATATAAAATAGTTGCTTCTTCTGTTGATAGATCAGGAGTTTCTACCACTCCTTTTTCTAATTGAATCAATGCCATTATTGAATAATTGATGATGCCAATAAATTCAGATTTCTCTCCTTCGTTTACTTTTCGAACCTCATTTTCTTGGAGCTGACGAGTTCTCTGTGCTTTTATAAAAATCTGATCTGTTAATGACGGCAAACGTAAAATTCGCCATGCTGGGCCATAATCAGACATTTTTTTGATAAATAAACTTCTGCAATCTTCAATTACAGCATCATATTGTTTTGATGTATCTTGCATTTTTATAATAAAGTATTTTCGTGAAAAAAATCACAAATTGATTTTGTTTAAAGATTTTTGAACGCTGTGTAAATGTAACAAATACAATATACTTTGTCTTTATTTTTTTGCTTTTTTATATCAACTTCCATACAATTCCTTTATTTTTACACTGAATTTATTAATTAAAAATATGAATAAAATTGTTGTTTTTTGTGGCTCAAGTTTAGGTTTTAACCCTGTTTATAAAGAGGCCGCTATTGAACTCGGAACCTATTTTGTAAAGAACAATATTGGCTTGGTGTATGGAGGAGGTAAAATAGGAATGATGGGTATTCTTTCTGATACAATCCTCGATTTAGATGGCGAAGTTATCGGTGTAATTCCGAAACTTTTGGAAAAAGAAGAAGTAGTTCATGCAGGAGTAGAAGAAAT
Organism: Polaribacter sp.; assembly: GCA_034110665.1. Taxonomy (GTDB): domain Bacteria; phylum Bacteroidota; class Bacteroidia; order Flavobacteriales; family Flavobacteriaceae; genus Polaribacter. The sequence goes on along the minus strand of JAWUYT010000069.1, from coordinate 22,227 downwards.
GATTATTTGCAAAAAGATGAGTGAGCGCAAGGTAATTATGAGTAAATTAGTGGAGGGTTATATAACGCTTCCAGGAGGTTTTGGTACTTTAGACGAGCTTTTTGAAGCACTTACTTTAGGACAACTCCATATAGAGCAAAAGCCAATCGGACTTTTAAACGTACATGGTTTTTTTGATGCAATTTTGATTCAGCTAGATAAAATGGTAGAAGAAGGGTATATCAAACATCAAAACCTCAATTTATTAATCGTAGCAACTACTGTTGATGAATTAATGGATAAAATGAATAATTATGTAGCACCAAAAGTCACACACGTAATCAATAAAATAGTAAGGTAAATGACTATAAATTGTAAAGGAACTTTAGTGGACGTATCATCACCAAAAGTGATGGGAATCTTAAATATTACACCAGATTCTTTTTATGATGGTGGCAAATATAAAAACGAATCTGAAATTTTACAGCAGGTCGAAAAAATGCTTTTTGAGGGCGCAACTTTTATTGATGTTGGTGCTTACTCTTCTAGACCAGGAGCACAGCATATTTCTGAAGAAGAAGAATTAAAAAGAATTATTCCTGTTCTTACTTTGTTGATGAAACATTTTCCTGATATTATTATTTCTGTAGATACTTTTAGAAGTAAAGTAGCCAACGAAACAGTACAGGTTGGGGCTGCAATGATTAATGATATTTCTGGTGGAAAAATGGATAAGAAAATGTTCGAAACGGTTGCTCATTTGCAAGTTCCTTATATTGTAATGCATATGTTAGGAACGCCACAAAACATGCAGAAAAATCCTGTTTATAAAGATGTAATTCAAGAAATTATTTCTTTTTTTGCAGAACAAATTTTTAAATTACATCAACTAAAATTGAATGATGTACTTCTTGATGTTGGTTTTGGCTTCGGAAAAACAAATGTCCATAATTTTGAGATTCTAAAAAACTTATCACTTTTCAAAAATTTAGATGCACCCATTTTAGCCGGAATTTCAAGAAAATCGATGTTGTATAAAACATTAGATATTTCAGCGCAAGAAGCCTTAAACGCAACAACATCAGCCAACACAATAGCGTTGTTAAATGGCGCAAATATTTTGAGAGTGCATGATGTAAAAGAAGCAATGGAAGCTGTTAAAATTGTGGCCCAAGTTCGTTAATGACCTATGAAATGAAAGTTTCTATTAAATAAAAAAGGTTCTCTAATGAGAACCCTTTTAGTTAAAAATAGCTGTTTTTTACAAGGCTTTTAACCAAGCAGTTCTCAATATTTTTTTAGGATCACTTTCTAATAATTCTTCAATTACTAATTCCTTTACCTCTGTTGTTCCTTTCATTACTTTTCCTTCTAACTTTAAGGTTTTACCGCTTCTAATAACTTCAAAAACTAACGGAGAACCCTCTTTCCATTGCATTGATTGTCCTATCGTTGGTCTTATGTTTTTTAAATCGATTTTTTCTCCATTTACAGCTATTAAAATATCTCCTGTTTTAACACCTAAATTAGTTAATGCCGTATTCTTTCTTCCTACAAAGAAAATTTCTTCTTTACTATTTGCAGATATAAATAATTGATTTGAGCTGTCTAAAAAATAAGAAGCATCAATAGTTTTCGTTTTATTTGCGACACCAACTTTATCAAAGAGTTCTGAATAGTTTATCGGTACATTTCCTGTTAAATGATTGTCGAAAAATACAGCAACAGAAGGATATGTCATACTTACAATTTCGTCAAGAATTTCATCATCTTTAAAAGGCTTGTACTGACCGTATCTGTTAGATAAATCTTTCATCAAATTTCTAATTCCGTATACACCTTTGCTCTCTTCTCTTAAAAGAATATCTAAAGACATCCCAATTAAAGCACCTTTTTGGTAAACATTTCCATAATTTTTAGCATAATCATCTTCCAAAATATTTTTACTCATTTTAGTGAAAGACATGGTGTCGTTATATTGCAATGAACTTGCGATTTTACCTTTCATTTTATCAATAAATTGCTGTTCAGTAATAAGGTCTTGATTTACTTGAAATAGATTTGCAAAATATTCTGTGACTCCTTCATACATCCATAAATGTTTAGACATGTTTGGTTCGTTAAAATCAAAAGAATGAATTTCTTCTGAATGAACAGAAAGTGGTGTTACAATATGAAAAAACTCATGAGAAATAGTACCATTAATCATTCCTTTAGCTAGCTCTTCTTTCGAATACGTTTCTGGAAACACGACTGTTGTAGAAGATAAATGCTCTAAAGCGCCAAAACTATTCCATTTATAAATTTCTGGATCAAATAAATAAACCAAAATATTGTATTCATTTGTTGTTTTAAAACCTTCTAAAAAGTTAGTTTGTGCCAAGACCATTTTTTTTAGAGCTTCTTCCATGTCACGTGCTGCATGTTTGCTGTTTGGAGAGTATACTGCCAAAGAAACAGCTACACCACCAACAGTAAAGTTTACCGTATTTAAAGGTGCGTACATTATTGGGTTGTCCGATATTTCATCATATCTGTTTGCATAAAAAACATCTAAAGTATTGTCTTCTTTTGTGGTGTTTTTATTTATTAAGGATGATGTTTCATACAAATCTGAAGGATGCATGATTGACAGCGTGTAAGGAGATTCTTTTTTACCTTTAAAGTACCCAACAAAGCCAGGTAGATTTAAAAAGAAGTTTTTACCTTCTTCTATATTAGTTCCTGACATCACATAAATATCATGTTCTTTTTCAGAATCAAAAGTATCATCTACCCAATACGTTATTTTGTCCATTTTTTTGGCATTCTCTATTTGCCAAGAATTGGTATCTAATTTTGTAACAGTCATTTCTACTCCTTTATAATCAAAGGCTTTAAAGTCAGAGATGAATTTTCCATAATCGCTTATTGCATAGGTTCCCGGAACAATAGCAGGAATTTGATAAACAATTGTGTTTTCTTTAATCTTTTTAGGATTTACTTCAACTTGAACCTTGTCATCAACAACAGTATTTAAATTTATAGCTACTTCAATGAGCTTTTTCTTATTTGAGTTTACTTTTAAGGTTGCACAACTTCCTAGAAAGGCAATCGTGATCATTGTAATAAATATTTTTCTCATAATTTCTGTTTAATTGGTCGCAATAATAGGAGTTTCTAAAGTAATTTTAAAGTATTTAACAAAACTTTAATTTTTTTTTCTAAAGCAAAAAAAAAATAATTTTTTTAAACTAAAATTCTCGTAAATTCGCAGACTATGCAAGATACGAATACACACCAATTAACCGACTGGTTGCCAACAACAAACAAGGAAGTAAAAATTCGAGGTTGGGAAGAACTAGATGTAATTCTTTTTAGTGGAGATGCCTATGTGGATCACCCTTCATTTGGACCTGCCGTAATTGGTCGTATTTTAGAAAGTTATGGTTTGCGCGTGGCTATTGTGCCGCAGCCAAGTGTAACAGATAACTTGCAAGACTTTGAAAAGTTAGGAAAACCAAGATTGTTTTTTGGTTGCACCGGAGGCTGTATGGATCCGATGGTTTCTAATTATACCGCTAGTAAAAAAAGGCGGGATAAAGATGCGTATACGCCCAATGGCGATAAAGGTTTTAGACCTGACTATGCAACTTCTGTATATTCGAAAATATTAAAAGAAAAATTTCCTGATGTTCCTGTTTTAATTGGTGGTATTGAAGCTTCGTTAAGACGTGTAACGCATTATGATTATTGGTCTGATAAGTTATTGCCAACTATTTTAGAAACATCTAAAGCAGACATGTTGGTCTATGGAATGGGCGAACAGCCTTTGCGAGAAATTGTAGAGTTATTGCAAAAAGGCGTCCCGTTTTCTAGTTTGAAAAACATTAAACAAACCGCAGTTTTAATTGATGAAAAGAAAGAGAAAATTCCGGTTGTAAATGATTGGACAGATGTAACTATCAGTTCTCATACAGCTTGTTTAAAGGATAAAAAAACATTTGCTTCTAATTTTAAAACGATTGAACAAGAATCTAATAAATTAAAAGCAAGAAGAATTTTGCAAGAAGTAGAAGGAAGAACTTTGGTAATCAATCCGCCTTTTCCTACCATGACAGAAAAGGAAATTGATGGTTCTTTCGATTTGCCTTTTACACGTTTACCGCATCCAAAATACATCAAACGTGGACCAATACCTGCGTTTGAAATGATAAAATTCTCGATTAATATTCACCGTGGATGTTTTGGAGGTTGTAGCTTTTGTACCATTTCTGCACACCAAGGAAAATTTATTGCGAGTAGAAGTCAAGAATCTGTTTTAAAAGAAATTGATAAAGTGGCAAATATGCCAGATTTTAAAGGGTATTTATCTGACATTGGCGGACCTTCTGCGAACATGTATCAGATGAAAGGAAAAGTACAGTCTATTTGTGATAAATGTGTTGCGCCAAGTTGTATTTCACCTGTAATTTGTTCTAATTTAGATACTTCTCACAAACCTTTAACAGATTTATACCAAGCGGTAGATAATCATCCGAAGATTAAAAAATCTTTTATTGGAAGTGGAATACGACACGATATGCTAGTGCCTGAATTCAACAAAAACGCAGATCCGAAAGAGTTGGATGCGTATACAGAAGAGGTCATGACAAAACACGTTTCTGGGCGATTAAAAGTTGCTCCAGAGCATACTTCTGATCCTGTTTTAAAGTTGATGCGTAAACCATCTTTTAAATATTTTCATATGTTTAAAGAGCGTTTTGATAAAATAAACATTAAGAAGAAATTGAACTTACAATTGATCCCGTATTTTATCTCAAGTCACCCAGCAAGTGAAGTAGAAGACATGGCAAACCTGGCAGCAGAAACCAAAGATATGGGCTTTCAGTTAGAACAAGTTCAGGGTTTTACACCAACACCAATGACGGTTGCAACGGTGATTTATTATTCAGGATACCATCCGTATACTTTAAAACCAACCAAAACTCCGAAGACTAAAAAGGAGAAAGAAGATCAGCACAAGTTTTTCTTTTGGTATAAAAAAGAAAATAAAGATTGGATTAAAAATACGTTGACCAAAGTTGGTAGATCTGATTTATTGCAAGTTTTATTGCCAGAAAATAATTCTTGGAAAAAGAATAAAACCAGTCATAAGGTAGCTCAACATACTTTTGATGATGCCATTCCTTTTAATAAGAGAAAGAAGAAGGTGAGTAGAGCTCCTAAAAAGAGGCGATAGATGATTTTCGGCTAATAATCTCTTATTAAAACTTCCGTTGGAATATTTAATTTGAGATTTAAGTTTCGGACCATGTCTAAAGTTAGTTTTCTTTTTTTATTTAAAATTTCGCTAACTCTGCTCTTAAAACCTATAACTGCTGCTAAATCTTTTTGCTTTAAGCCCATTTGTTACATTCTAAACTTGATGGCTTCAATTGGGTCAGGAAAGTCAATAGGAAAAGTCTCATTTTCATATTTATTGATTAAAATGGAAAGTATCTCTAATTCATCTCCTTTTTTTGTTCGTTTTTATGGGTGATATGTTCATTTTAAATTTTGTTTGCATTAATTTTATCATACGCTGCATGGGTTCTTATAAAACGGATCCAACACAATTGATATTCTACATTAAACTTTACTATTAATCTGTAATTATTTCCTTTAATGTTAAAAACATCTCTATTATCTTCTAAAATACTTACACTTAGATATTCTTTTTTTAAATCATTTAACGATTACCAATTGGCTTTTTCTGTCTCTCTAAACCATGCTGTAAGTTGTTGCTCAGTTTCAGGATATAGGGTCCAGAAATCTATTAAAGTTCGTTTTGCAATGATTCTCAAATTAGATTTATTTTCTTCAAAAATGGTGAAATGTTACCAGTTTGGTATTTTTAACTATTTTATCTTAAACTACTAAAATTAAAATCTATTTGAAGAAAAGTAAAATTTTAAAGCTTTTACTTTTTTATGCATTGTAATTTTAAGGTTGGTAAAATTAATTTGAATGATTATTTAAATGATTGGCCAAACAAACTCCCATACTAGCACAAGCTTGCAGTAAATAACCACCAGTAGGCGCATCCCAATCTAACATTTCACCAATACAATATTGATTGAACATTTTTTTAAGTTCAAAGTTTTCAGAAATTTCGTTTAAAGTTATGCCGCCAATCGTAGAAATTGCTTCATCAATTGTTGCAGTGTTGATAATTTCTAAAGGGAATCTTTTAATATTTTCTGATAAGGACTTTGGATTTAAATAAGATTCTTTAGAGAGATTTATTTTTAGTAAATCGATTTGAGCGTTGGTTAATTTGAGTCCCTTTTTCAAAATCTGCGTCGTATTTTTAGAGTTAGATGCTTTTATTTTTGATAGAATATTTTCTAATGTTATCGAAGGTTTGAAATCAATAAAAATGGTCGCTTTTGATTTTAGGTTTAACTGCTTTCTAATTTGCGGACTTAATCCATAAATTGCGTTTCCTTCCAATCCAAACGTTGTAATAACAGCTTCTCCTTTCTGAACAATGCCATCGCAAGAAATGGTGATGTTTTTTAGCGGAGTTCCTTCATGTTTTTGAATGAAATCTGATTTCCAATCAATTTTATATCCGCAGTTAGAGGCTTGAAATGGTTTTGTTTCAATGCCTTTTTTAGAAAAAGTATCGAGCCAAGTTCCATCAGAACCTGTAATTTTCCAGCTTCCCCCGCCTAAACAAAAAACGGTGTAATCTGTTTGAATGGTTTTAGTATTGATAATTGGGTTCTTGTTGTCGTCCCAATCAGAAAAAGTTTGATTATACTCTATACGTACTCCTTTTTCTTTGAGGTTTTTTAGTATTGCATTTAATACTTCTATAGGTTTAATTCCTGCTGTTGGATAGACTCTTTTGCTGCTTCCTATATAGGTTGGGATTCCTATTTTTGCAAGCCAATTTCTAAAATCAGTATTGGTAAACTTATGTAAAGAATTCTCTAAAAAATTATCTGCTGTATATCGTTTGATAAGCTGCTCAATCGGTTCTGAATGTGTTAAGTTGAATCCGCCTTTACCCGCAACTAAAAATTTACGACCAGCTGTTTTGTTTTTTTCATAGATAGTAATTGTAAATTTTTCAGGGTCTAAGAAAGCAGCCAATAAAAAAGCTGATAGACCACCACCTATAATCGAAATTTGTTTTTTCATGAAACAAAAATAGTTTTTGTTGCTAGCTTAATCATTTTATCAATACAAGTTTTCTAGTAGCTATTTTGTTATTATTTGACAGCAACTTTGCTATATAAATTCCATTTAGAAAATTTTTAGCATTAAAAACGATAGAGGATTGTTCCTCGTGGACATCTAGAGACATTATTTTTTGACCATTTAAATTAAATATGACAATTTTATCCAGGTCAGCTGAACTTTTAAAAGAAAACGTTGTTTCAGAACTAAAAGGATTTGGATAATTTAAAAAAACGGTTTTTGGTTTCGTAAAGTTAGCAACATCTAAATTACCATCAAGTAATAATTTTATGGCTACTGGTCTATGATCAGATATGTTTTCATCATATTCTGACCAACCTCCCGGTAGATATTCTTCTATTTTAATAGTTTGAATATCAGAACTAGTATTTTTAAATTCAAAAAACAATTCATTTGTTAAAAGAATATGGTCAAGATGCGAGGGCCATGTTGGAAAGGACCATTCAGAACTATTACCATTAGCAATTTCAAGATCTGCAACTAAATAATTGTCCTGATCATCTAGAATCTTCTGAAACACATTATTTTGAGGGTCGTCTAATAAGCTATCATTTAGATCACCTAATATGATTACGTTTTCATTAAGAAAATAAGTGTCTACATATTCTTTTAACAAAGAACTAGCAAAATATCTTCTTGTTTCTTCGTCATTTGTAATGTTTAAATCCAAAATTCCGTCACCACAGCATTTAAAATGATTGTTTATTATAATAAACCTCTCATTCATAAAATTGAAATCCAATACCATTGGAGACCTTGGAAAATAACTCCAATATTCTGTAGAAGTGTATATTTCATAAATATTGTTGATGTGTATTATGTCAGGTTTGTAAATATATGCCAAACCAGCAAACCAAACAGACTCAAGATATCCATCATATGAGCTCAAACTACCAATCATTTGTTCAAAATGATTTATATTATCTACTTCCTGTAAGGCTACTATATCAGTATCTAAAGCCTCAATTATGTCTATTACATAATTTATGGTAGTCTGACCATTTTTAGGAAAATGTTCAATATTCCATGTCATTATTTCTAATGTAGTCTCCGTTCCAAATGATAAATCTTCAATAGCTTGGGCTATTAATGAAAGACAACCTACTAGTTGAAGTGTTAATATCATTATATGTTTCATATTTACTATATAATTTGAGACGTTAGCGAAATTATACTTTTTTAAGCTTAAAAGCAAACCAAACTTCCTCACAGAAACCATCGTATAACGAGTTAAAGTTGTTGCGCGAAGCTGGTTTCCATCCGTTATAAGTCATAAGAGCAGCGACATTAAACAGAGCAGAGGCTCTAGGTTGGCATGATAAAATTGGTTCTATATGAATTGGTTAATTGGCCGATTTTGTCTTTGTTGATGAAAATCCTCTAGCCAATTTAAAAGTTATACGGAACGGGAGCTGTGAAATTGACAAAAGAGAATGAAGTAATTAGAGCAGGAGGCGTAAAATACACCATTAAAGACGGTGTTATTTATAATACTAAAAGATTGCTCGCTGATGTCCAAAAAATAGTAGAGGCTGAAAAAGCAAAAACAAATTGGTAATTTACGCAGTCTGGAATGAAAAAGTAGTTGAATAACTTTTTCACATCAACAATAATAAGGTTTCATCTGATGTTTTATAAACCTAAATACTTCAGACAATCTTTTAAAAATCCGCCTCAAAAGTAAAACTAATAACTTCATTGCTGGTTGGGTGTGAAAACTCAATAAATTCAGCATGTAAATGCAGTCTATTTTGTTTTTCACCATACAAATCATCACCAATAATAGGAGCGTTTAAACCATCTTTATGAGCCGCGTGCACTCTTAATTGATGGGTTCTTCCTGTAATAGGATAAAAGTGAACGCGTGTTTGGTTATTTTTTCGTTCGAGAACTTTCCAGTTTGTTTTAGCATTTTTTCCGTGGGTAAAATCAACTAATTGTCTAGGTCTGTCGTCTAGATCTAAACGTAAAGGAAGGTTTACAGTCCCATATTCTTCGGGTAAATTTCCGTCTAATAAAGCGATATATCTTTTTTTAATGGTTCTGTTGATAAATTGGCTTTGTACACTCTTATTCGCTTCTTTTGTTTTGGTTAACACTAAAATGCCTGAAGTAGACATGTCTAATCGATGCACAATAATTGGGCCGGTTGCATTTGGATATCGCTTTTTCATTCTGGTATACACAGAATCTTTAATGTCTTTACCAGGAACGGATAAAAATTCTGATGGTTTGTTCACAATAATGATTGCATCATCTTCATAAATAATTTTTAGTTCTTGTTTTTCTGCTAGATTTTCAAGCAACAGGTTTTTATCCATTTCAATGCCTGCTAGCATATGTTGTAAAATAGGTTTGCATCGACCTTGGCAAGCAGGATAAAAATTTTGATGTTTTCTGATTTCTGAATTCGGCGAAATTCCCCACCAAAATTCTGCCATGGCAATTGGCGTTAAATCATTTTGAAAAGCATATTGTAATAACTTTGGAGCAGAACAATCTCCGGCGCCAGCAGGCGGTTTTATCGCTGGATTGTTAAAAATATCAATTAAGCCTTTTTGTTTTTTTTGCTGATTTAAAAATTGATATTTTCCAAATAACGTATTTTGAAGATTCACAGAAACTTCTTTTCTGCTTTTTTTTAGAGTTGCAATACTGGTCTCAAAATTAATGAGTTGTTGATTGCTTTTTTCAATCTTAGCCCCATAATACTCAAGCAATTCTTTATAGAAAAACTGCTGATTAAAGCTTTCTTGAATTAATGTTATATTAAAAATATCAAATTCTTTTTGATTCAATTTACCTTCAGCATTTTTCTTTCGAATTTTTCTTTGTTGTTTAGCCGTTTTCATTTTTTTTCGTTGAAGGGTTAAATCTTCTTCAATACTTTGCCTGATTTTTTTAACGGATGCTTTTAAAGAAAGATAGATTTTGTCGGTTTTTAAGGTTTCAATTTCTTTACCTAACTTTTCAATTTCTTTTTCTCCTTTGATGTAAAAGCTACCTTCTGTTCTCATATTAAAAATAGGAGGGACAAATTTTATTGGCAAACTTTTATCTGCGAGCTTCCCTGAAAAAGCGGCTAGATATCCAAGTTCGTGCTGTTTATTTTTTACGACTAAAACACCAAACATTTTACCAATCGAGAGGTTTTTATCTTCTATATTAAAACTAAAATTATGGGTAAAATCTGTTTGATTTTCTAGATAGTCTTGTAACTCAAGGGTTGCAATTTTAGCTAAAAGATGAGGTTCGTAATAAAACGGAAAGGTGAATTTCTCTGGAAGTGAAATTCCAGAAATATCTTTTTTAAAATGTTGAAAGTGTTTCAAAATTGGCTTTATAATAGAATTAGCGAAGTTACCAGAATTCAACTTTAGAAACTATTTTATTCTTTCTTTACAGAAACCGTAATTTGTTGTTAGAAGGATAACAAATATCAAGCATATTGAGTTAGGTTTGACAAGTGTTTTGGAAGTGTTTAATTTCTGATTGAACACAATGTGTAAATAAGTAATTCTTTAATTTTAACAATCAATAAATAGGTTTTTACTCTGTTCCTTTAAAGTTAATGATTTCAATCAGCTTTTCTTTAGGATGAACGCTATAAATAATATAATTATTTTTGTCAATTAAACCTTTATGTAAATTTTTATAGGTTTTTGTTTCAGCACAAATTTCTGGATATCTACGAATAAGGTCTAAAAGTACTTTTAAGTTCTGTTCTAATTTAAGAATTTCTATGTTGGCACAATTTTGATCTAAATACACCAAAACGTTATTTAAACCTCTATCTGCTTTCGGAGTCCAAAAAATTTTTAATGCCATTTATTAAAAGGTTTCATTATTTTTTCATTTGAAATAACATCGCCCTTATTAGCTTGATCTAAACCTGTTTTAATTTCTTCTTGTTCTTGCGCAGTCATTTCGGTCCACCAATCTTTTTGATATTCATTTCCATTTATAATTTCAATTTCCTCCTTACCGAATTGGCCTAATACGTTTAGAAATTTATCATAAGCTGCATCATTAATTTTCAATTTAATGGTTTTCATAACATTTTTTTTCACAAATATACAAAAAGGTTTTTGAGAATTTACTTCTTAACTGAAATCATCATATGTGGACTAAAAGGTAATAAATACTCATCGTTTTGAGTCAGTTTCTGCAACTCTTTCAAGGTTTTAGATTTCTTTTTATCAATCATATTCGCAAAATATTCACTGTCTAACCAAATCAAACTTTCTACCGCAAATAAGTTGATGAATTCTAAATTTTGCTCTAAAAATTCCTCTTTTAAATGTTGTGGTTTATGGTAATACGCATCTGCCAATAAAAAAGGAAAATCTTTTGGTGCATTATGTATTCCTGTGGTGAGTTCTTGTTTACACATGTCAAAAAATGAATTTGCGTGAATCATTCCATTCATCAAACCAACTAGTGTAGAGGCAGTATAATTGATCGCAAAACCTAAAATAATACCCCCTTTTTTCAAGACCCTTTTCGCTTCTAAAATTGCGGTAACTCTATCTTCTCTTTTTTGTAAATGATATAAAGGTCCGTGAAGAATTACCAAATCAGCAGTATCCTTTTTATAGGGTAATTTTTTAGCTTCACCGATAGTAACAGAAAACGGATTTTTTAATTTTTTAGCTCTTTTTTCTGCCAATTTTATATGTTTTAAAACAGGCTCTACCAAATGAACTTGATGTCCGTCTTTAGCCAACCATTCAGCATATTTACCTGTTCCTCCACCAACATCGATAATTATAGATTTTGATTTCGAAATATGCAATTGAATTAATTCTTTAATCCGCTCAAATTCAAAAATTCCCATCCCTTTTTCGAGTCTAGTTTCTTCCGAAGCTTTATTGTAAAAATCTTCTAATTCTTCACTGATTAGTTTCTTTTTTCCTGTATTCATTTTTAGCTGCTTCATTTTAAATAAAAATCTTTCAATTAATCAAGATTGAGTTCAAATGTATCATATTAATTTGAAATTCAATTCAAATCAATGCATTGGATTTTATATTTTCTAGTAATAATTTATTATTTTTAATGCGATAAATTCAATAACAAAAGAATGAAACTGGCCAAGTATTATTTCACACTAATTTGCACTTTTATTGTCATCAATTCAATATCGGCGCAAGATTATTATTTCAAAGACAAAGTACCTTTTAATACTGATATTCCAACACCTGAAGAATTTTTGGGCTATGAAATTGGAGAGCATCATACGAGACATGATTTAATAGTTGCTTATCTAACCAAATTAGCAGAAATGTCTGATAGGGCAAGCATTGAAATTTATGGTAAAACGCATGAGAAACGGAAGTTGGTGATGTTTACTGTGACATCTCCAGAGAATTTAAAGAATTTAGAAACAATAAAATCAGATCATTTACAATTTGTAAATCCGGCAGAAAGCCCTAAAAATTATGAGGAAGTTCCTGTAATTATCCAATTAGGGTATAATGTTCACGGAAACGAACCCTCTAGTTCGGAGGCAGCCTTGTTAACTGCCTATACTTTGGTGGCATCTGCTAGTGAGGAAGTTGAAAATTATTTAGAAAAATCTGTCATATTTATTGACCCTACAATTAATCCCGATGGAAGAGACAGACACACGCAATGGGCAAATCAATATCAAGCAAAAACGTTAGTATCCGATAATATGGATGCGGAACATACAGAAGCTTGGCCAAGAGGCAGAACGAATCATTATTGGTTTGATTTAAATAGAGATTGGTTATTGGCAGTGCATCCAGAAAGTCAAGGAAAATTAAAATGGATGCATACTTGGTATCCTAATGTAGTTACAGATTTTCATGAAATGGGAACCAATAGTCATCACTTTTTCGAGCCTATGAAACCAATCGGTTCTTTAGATCCTATCATGCCAAAAGAAAATTATGAAAGTTTAAATAACTTATTTGCGCCTTATTTTGCGAATGCATTGGATAAAATTGGTGCTTTATATTATACAAAAGAATCTTTTGATGGCACGTATCCTGGTTATGGATCTTCATACCCTGATTTGCAAGGAGGTTTGGCATTACTTTTTGAGCAGGCAAGTTCGCGCGGTCACGTTCAAGATACGGATTATGGAAAAATTACATTTCCTTTTACGATCAGAAATCAATATATTTCTACGTTTGCGACGATTAAAGCGGCGGTTGAAAATAAAGGATATTTGAGAAAATACCAACAAGAATTTTTTAACTCTTCACTCACTAAAAAGGCAAAATCAGGATTTTCAGGCTATGAGTTTGAAGAAAAATACGATCAGAATAGAAAGAAAGCATTTATAGAACAATTATTAACGCACAAAATTAAAGTCTATAAAGATGGAGACACGTATACGGTTCCCTTAAAGCAACCGCAGCACAGAATGGTGCAAACGATGTTCGAAACCTATGATAAGTATAGAGATAGTGTATTTTATGACGCTTCAGCTTGGAGTGTTGCCAATTTTTACAATATTAAATACAAAGGTGTAAAGTCTATTAAATTAGGAGCAGAGGTTATTACCGTAAAAGGAATTATTGAGAATGCAAAAATTGAAAAATCAGCATATGCCTATATTGTTAATTGGGATGATTATAATTCACCAGCAGCATTATATTATATGCAATCAAAAGGATTAAAAGTTGCATCCGCTTTCAAGCCGTTTACAATGATTACTTCAAACGGAGAAATTAATTTTAATTACGGAAGTTTATTAATTCCTGTTAGCAAACAGAAAAAAACGAGCCAACAAGTTTTTCAAATTATTTTAGACGCGCAAGAAAAATTTAAGATTCCTGTATTCGGAACGGATAGCGGATATAGCATGAAAGGAATTGATTTAGGAAGTAATAATTTTAGAGTTTTAAAAAAGCCAAAGGTTGCAATGCTTATTGGAGAGGGAGTCAATTCTTATGAAGCAGGGGAGGTTTGGCATTTGCTAGATACTCGAATTCATATGCCCGTTACTAAAATAAGATTGAATAATTATAACAGAGCCAATCTTGATACTTATAATACTTTGGTTATGGTTTCAGGGAATTATAGTGTATTAGATTCTTTGCAAAGACAAAAGCTGAAAAATTGGACAAAGAAAGGCAATACTTTAATTACGATTGCAGGAGCTTCTAAATGGATGGTCGATAAAAAAATGGTCAAAGAAAGTTTGACAAAAAAGTCAACATCAAAAGAAGAGAAAGATAAGAAAGTAACAAAGCGATTGCCTTATGTAGAAGCTTCGGAACATTTGGGAAGAGAGCGGATTGGAGGTGCAATTTTTGAAGTAGATTTGGATATAACACATCCTTTAGGATTTGGGTATCGTTCTTCAAAATTACCTGTTTATAAGAATAATTTGGTGTTTTTAGCACCAAGTAAAAACCCTTATGCTACAGTAGCTAAATACTCCGAAAACCCTCATATAGATGGTTATATTTCTAAAAATAATTTAGAAAAATTTATAAAACCTTCAGCATCTTTAGTAGTAAGTGGAATTGGTGGCGGCAGAGTTGTATTATTTGCAGACAATCCAAACTTTAGAGGTGCTTGGTACGGAACGAACAAATTGTTTTTAAATGCACTGTTTTTAGGAGCAGAAATAAATATGCCAAAATAAAACAATCAGCTTGTATTTAAGATAGATTAAATACAAGCTGCTGGCAATAAGTTAAAACCAGTCACAAGTGAAAAATAAAATAATAATAGTAAAAATTAAATAGATTCTTACACAGCTTTTTCTAAAGCGATGTAATGTGTGGTGTTTTTACTAAATAATGGAAAAATTTTAATCTCACATTTGTAGGGCATTTTGTTTCTTTTATAATTAATAACACTGCCTATAAACGGTTTATTAAGTTCAATTTTTTTTCTGATATCATCTCTTGTTTTTTCACAAGTATTTTCACCTTGTAAAAAAGAAGGCGTTTTTTTAAGAGCGAACTTTTTATTAAATCCTGTCATTTCTTTAAAGCCATCATTTACCCAAATAATTTCTTGCTTTTTATTGGTAATGACAATCGCTTCAAAGTCTTCATTTTTAAAAATACTATCTAAATTATCATTCCAATTGAATTTAGAAGCAAATTCTTTTACGACATTGATGTCATTTTCTCTATCCAAATTATGCATTTCTGCGGAAAAATAATCAATATACAAACCAAAATTTTTCAATGGAAATTTTATAGATTCTGAAGTTGTTATTTGATGCTCTATAGCTTTATAGTTTTCTTCGCTTTGTGAAGATAAAAATAAATCTAAACACATCATGTTTGATAGTTTATTTTTCATGGAAGGCTGTAATTCTTTTAAAGGGCTAAATTATACAAAAAATAGCGAATAAAAAGGTTAAATGATAGATTACAAGCTCTATCGTTAGTTTTTTCTTGAATTCCATGATTAATTGAGTCAATTGGATTCTCTTTTTCAGAAAATTTAAAAGAATCTGTCCAAGTTTTCTAAAGAACTAGTTTATAAAATGTTTGCTATTCTTTTATTTATTTATTTATTTTCTTTTTTAAATCCGTACAGATTTTGATCTATGAAATTTGATGGAAATTTATCATCGCCTTTAAAACCAATTTCTATGGTTCCGCTATCTTCTGGAATATAATTTGTTTTAAAAATATAATCCCAAAGACTTAAGCTAATTCCATAGTTCATGCCATTTCTTCCTTCAGGAACGGCATAGGCATGATGATATAAATGCATAACAGGGTTGTTTAAAACGTATTTGAATATACCCCATGTGAGTTTAATATTTGCATGATTAAGATGACCAATACAAATGGTGCTAAAGTGAACGATATAGGCTTGTTCTGGTTCAAAACCACCAAGAATCATTACACCAAAAGTTTTAAGTGGCTTATAAAAAATGTTTTCCATCCAATGATATCTTAAATGTGCAGCAAATCCCATTTCTTTTACACTGTGATGTACTTTATGAAATTTCCACAATATAGGATATCTATGCAGTAACAAATGGGTACACCATTGAACAAAATCAAGAATAACAAAGAAAACGAGTAATTGCAGCCAAGGAGCCCAATGTGAGATGTCAATAAGAGACAAACTCTTTGTAGTGATGTTAAATTCTCCGAATAACAATCCTAAAATTTTATAAACTCCGCTAATTACAATAGAGAAAATAAAGAAATTAAAAAACATATAAAATGCATCTAACCAAAAATCACGTCTAAAAATAGACTGTTTTTTTCTCCAAGGAAAAATAATTTCTAAACCCCAAACCACAAGAGAAATAGCAATAAGACCCCAAAAATAATTGGTATACCAAGGAACTTCAAAAATGATAGATTTCCAGGTCCAATCGACCGTTCCTAAAAAAGTATTTATAAATACGTCTAAATATTTTTCCATTATTATCTAATTTTTACACTACTCTCATTCACAAAAGGTACATCATTAAAATGATTTCATTCTGTTCATGACCCATCATAATTCTTTACATTCTTGTATCCTTATCATTGTGTTAGTAAAAAAGTGCTATGTGTTCAGCGCACACACTAGGAAAACACAAAATTATTAAATCATTTTTATTTATGTTTAATTTTTTACGATTAATTTTCTTTGGATTTTAGACGTTGTTTTGTTCTTAAACAATATAGAGGTAGCTTAATCCAATGTTTTTAGATACTATTATCTTGTCTAGAATTGTTGTTATTACAGCATGTTTTTATGCAATTGAAAAAAAGGAATTACTTGTTGCGTTGATTCTTGGTAGAATTTGATTCTTTAGCTATGAAAATTATGTTAGTCATTCTAAATAACTTCAAAAGTGTTGTAAGTATTTACAAAGTAAAGCTCTATTTGCAAACTTTACAGTCTTCTCTGTCCTTTATTTCGCCCACCAAATCCCCTTCTTTGTTCATTACAAAGCCACAGCAATCCATAAAACCTTTCGCAATTAAATTTCTGGCTCTTTGTATCTGCGATTTTGTAGTAGATAAACTTTGATGCAATTGATCTGCGACTTCTTTTTGTTTTAGGCCTTTGATATCTGACAAGAATAATGGGGTGCTATATTTTTTTGGCAAATTGTTTAAGATACCTTTTAAACAATCTTGTTTTGTATGTAGGTTTTCTGAAATGTCAGTATCTTCCTCAATAGGTGCAATTTCAAAAGTTTGGTTTACAGATTTCCAATGATCTAAAATTGAATTTCGTGCCACTGTAAAACACCAAGACTTCAACTTTGTAATGTCTTTTAGTGTATGAAGTTTGGTGTGAATTTTTATAAATGTATCCTGTAAAATATCATCAGCAATCGTAAGATCTTTTACTTTGCTGATGATAAATCTTTTTAAATCTTCAGAATAGGAAGTCCAAACTTGTTTTGTGCTCATAGATTATTAATAAATTCGTTTTGCTGAACTCGTTTCAGCATCTCATAAATAGAAACTAAAACGAGTTTATTTTAATCTTGTTAAGATGCTGAATCAAGTTCAGGGCTAACAATTACAATTATTGCAAGTGCAATTCGCACAGGTGCAGTTTCTGCAATCTCCAGTTTTACAGCCTTCACAATTACATGTGCATTGATTTTTATGATTTTTCATGATATTAAATTTTAATGTTCATTCATAAGACCATCAATTTATTAAAAAGATGCAACAAACTAAAAATATTTTTGCAATTCTTTTCTAATAGGTAGGGATTTTATAGGCGAAATATTTGTGCCAACTGTATTTCCAACAGGAATCCAAATTAATGTGAATAGGAGAGAGGCAATAATTTTTGCAAATTGACCAATAATTTCGTTGCTGTTTTTTGATTTTACACCCAAAAAGAACATCCAATAATGACTTATTGTATGCCTAATGATATGTTTTTGTCCAGGAATATGTGTGTTTTAAAATGATAAAAAGCGACTTTAAAACTATTCTTTTTTCAAGCAATTCGCCCTAGTTTTAATTGATGGTAAAACTCTGTCTTTAAAAGCTGATTGTCCATGTTGTAAACAATAGATGAACTTCACTTTAAAAAGATGCATTATTTTGATCTTTCTCCAATAAAATGATCAGATTTTAATTTGAATAACACATTAAACGTGGTTAAACTTCCATAAATCCTGGTAATATATTGTTGTAAATCGATTTTATCTTGATCTTCTAATGTTTTACTCGAATTTATTTTTTGTTCCATTACCCGAATTCGATCTCTAACCATCACTATTTTATGGAAAAAAGTGTCAATTGGTATTTCTTTATCAGATAAATTGGAATCAGCAGACCTTAAAATAAGCGTACCTTTTTTCCATTTATCAGCGATAGGAGAAATCTCTGTAACATCAGACCATTTTTGTAGAATCTTTTTTAATGATTTTTCTACTTCGTAAAAGCTAATGGTATCAACATCATCTTCAACAGCGTCTATCACTTCAAAATCGCTATCAATTTCAATAGTTTCTAATCCGTCTTTTATAAAAGTTACCCAATAATGCTTGCTTGTTACGTTTGTTACAACTCCTATACCAAAATCTAAATGGGTTATTCTAGAACCAATTCCTAATAATATCATTTTATATGTATTTTTATCGAAAGATACCACATACAGTCCTGAAATAGAAATTTGTTGAGCAGATAAATTTAGTTAATCCTTATCAAATTGATATCAAAAATAATAACATCACCACCTTTTATACTATTGCCTGAACCTGTGTTACCATAACCTAATTTAGAGGGTAAAATAAAAGTACCTGAACCACCTGGTTTTAGAAATCGAACAGCTTCACCAAATCCTTGAACCACACCGCTAACGTTAAAAGAAGCATTGGTAGATTGATCAAAAACATCTCCATTTAAAAGGTATCCTTTGTACCCTAAAGTAACATTAGAATTAACGTTTGGCGAAACTCCTGACCCAGAAGAGCTTATGCGATAATACAATCCTGAATTGCTTTTTAGAAAGTTCAAATTACTTTCTTGGATATACGCTAAAATATCAATTTCGTTTTGTGCGCTATAATCCATATCATCATCAGAACAAGAAAAGCAAAGGGCTAAAACGGAGAATAAAAGTATTTTTTTCATCAATTAAAATATTTCCGCAAAGATATGATTAAAAAATCAGCATGAAATCTTTGGGGTTATTTGTCGGCTATTAATTCTGTTCTTTTTTTTAAAAAAAAAGAACAGCGAGTAAACAGAACAACTTGAAAACTTCATCACTTATATTTAAAAGACCTCACAGGCTCTTGTACTGAACTAGATGCGGTATCAAAAAGCTTTGAGGTCTATTTTGTATAAACCTTATCTGGAATTGAAATTATGAAGGTTTTAAATTTGGATTAAATTTAAAACCTTCAAAATATATCTAGTTTATTTCAATGTATCAATTCTCACAGATTTCAGTCTGTGTATAATTAAGGATTGAAAAAATGGCCTCCTTTATATATTTAGAATTTAAAACTCAAAAGCGGTTCTCTGCTTACATGTTTCTTCGATACTGTCCACCAACTTTAAACAAAGCTTCTGTAATTTGTCCTAAAGAACAAACTTTGGTTGCTTCCATCAACTTATCAAATAAATTTTCATTTTGAATAGCAGCTTCTTGTAAAATTACAATTTGTTTTTCAACATTTTCAACATTTGCTCTGTTTAGCTGTTCTTTGGTTTTAATTTGATATTGTTTTTCTTCTTCTGTTGCACGAATTACTTCTTCGGGCTGAACTGTTGGCGACCCTTTAGAACTCAAAAATGTATTCACACCAATAATCGGGAACTCTCCATTGTGTTTCAACGTCTCGTAATACATACTTTCTTCCTGTATTTTAGAACGCTGATACATGGTTTCCATCGCGCCTAAAACTCCTCCGCGTTCCGTAATTCTATCGAATTCTAACAACACCGCTTCTTCTACTAAATCGGTTAATTCTTCAATAATAAACGCACCTTGAATCGGATTTTCATTTTTCGTCAATCCTAATTCTTTATTGATGATCAACTGAATCGCCATCGCTCTTCTTACAGATTCTTCTGTAGGTGTGGTAATTGCTTCATCATAGGCATTGGTGTGTAAAGAATTACAATTATCATTAATGGCATACAAAGCTTGCAGCGTAGTTCTGATATCGTTAAAATCTATTTCTTGCGCGTGTAAAGAGCGCCCAGAAGTCTGAATATGATACTTTAACATTTGTGCTCTTGAGTTTGCACCATATTTAATTTTCATCGCTTTTGCCCAAATCTTACGAGCAACTCTTCCAATTACGGAATATTCAGGATCAATTCCGTTTGAAAAGAAAAACGATAAGTTAGGACCAAATTTATTGATGTCCATTCCACGACTTAAATAATATTCAACATAAGTCAATCCGTTAGACAAGGTCAATGCTAATTGTGTAATCGGGTTTGCACCAGCTTCAGCAATATGATACCCAGAAATAGAAACCGAATAAAAGTTTCTTACTTGTTTATCAATGAAATATTCTTGCACATCACCCATTAAACGTATCGCAAATTCCGTAGAAAAAATACAGGTATTCTGCGCTTGATCTTCTTTTAAAATATCTGCTTGCACCGTTCCTCTAACTTGCGCTAAAGTTTCTTTTTTTATTTGTTGATACACCTCTTGTGGTAAAACCAAATCTCCGGTCAACCCTAAAAGCATCAATCCTAAACCATTATTTCCTTCAGGTAATTTCCCTTGATATAAAGGTCTTTCTAAATCGTTTGAATCGTAAATTTCTGTAAATTTTGCTTCAACTTCTTTTTCTAGTTGGTTTTCTGTAATATATTTCTCGCAATTCTGATCAATAGCAGCATTCATAAAGAAACCTAACAACATGGGCGCTGGGCCATTAATAGTCATCGAAACAGAAGTCATATGATGACTTAAATCAAAACCAGAATATAATTTTTTAGCATCATCTAAACAACAAATAGAAACGCCTGCATTACCAATTTTACCATAAACATCAGGTCTGTGTCCTGGATCATTTCCATACAATGTTACAGAATCAAACGCTGTAGAAAGTCGTTTTGCGTCCATTCCTAAACTCACATAATGAAATCTACGATTGGTTCTTTCTGGGCCACCTTCGCCAGCAAACATTCTTGTTGGGTCTTCACCCGTTCTTTTAAACGGATACAAACCAGCTGTAAAAGGGAATTCTCCAGGAACATTTTCTTGTAAATTCCAACGTAATAAATCTCCCCAAGCTTCGTATTTTGGTAAGGCTATTTTAGGGATTTTTGAATGCGATAAAGATTCTGAATGCGTTTCTATCTTAATTTCTTTATCACGAACTTTAAAGGTATAAATAGGATCTTTATATTTCTGAACCTTTTCTTTCCAGTTTAAAATAATTTCCCAATTGTAAGGATCAAAATTCATTTTTACTTTTTCGAATTGAGCAAGTAATAGTTTGATGAAGAATCGTTTAGATTCCTCGTCATTCATTCCTTCTTCTGTTCGAATGGCATTCGATTTGTCATTCAGAGCGTGGCGAAGAATCCCCTCTTCATCAAGACCTGTTTTCGAAATATAAGCATGCGCTGATCCTTGCAATGAAATAGGACCTTCTATTATTGAAAAAATCGTTTGATAAATTCCATATAATTTTTGAGCAACAGCAACTTGTTCATTTACCTTTTTATCATAAGCTCTATTACTTTCTGAAATTTCTGATAAATAACGAACTCTTGCTGGCGGAATTATAAAGATTTTTTCAGACATTTCTTTGGGGATTTCTAAAGTTGATTTTAAATCGACTCCAGTTTTTTCAACCAACTTATCCATAATACCTTTGTACAAAGTATTCATTCCTGGATCGGTAAATTGCGATGCAATGGTACCATAAACAGGCATGTCATCCATATGAATATGCCATAAATTATTGTTTCGCATATACTGTTTTTTCACATCTCTCACGGCATCTAAAGCACCTCTTTTATCAAATTTATTAATGGCAACCAAATCAGCAAAATCAAGCATGTCAATTTTCTCTAATTGTGTTGCGGCGCCAAATTCTGGTGTCATTACATATAAAGAAGT
>JAWUYT010000068.1:0-55062 GCA_034110665.1 Polaribacter sp. | reverse complement strand
CCTAACGCATCAATCTCTCGAACTATTTGGCCCTTTGCAATTCCTCCCATTGCTGGATTACAACTCATTTGCGCAATATTTTGCAAATTCATTGTTATTAATAATGTGTGTGCACCCATATTGGCTGCTGCTGCTGCCGCCTCGCTTCCTGCATGACCACCACCTATTACAATTACGTCGTATATTGTTGAAAATAAACTCATTATCTTATAGTTTCACGTGAAACACTTATTTTATTAATCTGATTATCAATCACTTAACAGTAGTAATGCTATATCCTCCTGCTTTCTCATTTCAAACCTCTCCTGTTCTGATTTGTCTTTCAAACCAGCATAATGCAAAATTCCATGAACCATCACTCTGTACAATTCCTCATCAAAAGAAACTTTGAATTCTTTTGCATTCTCCATCACTCTATCTATTGAAATATAGACGTCTCCAGAAATTAAATTTCCTAAAGAATTATCAAAACTAATTACATCCGTTAGCGTATCGTGCTGTAAAAACTCTACATTTAATTTATGAAGATACTCATCACTGCAAAAAATATAATTAATTTCTCCCTCTTCACGCTTCTGTGTGAGAATCACTTTTGATATCCAATCTTCTAGACGTTTTTCATCTTTTAAATTGAAAGCAGTTTCGTAGTTAAACGCTATCATCCTTATTCTTTTTTCGAGTCTAAAAAGTATTCTCTGACCTTCTTTTTATAATTAAGCTGCAAAGGTAAGGATTGTCTGTTTAATATCTCTATTTGATTATAAAACTGCTTTTTAAACTGTAAAGCCTTGACTTTGTTTCTTAAATTTTCTTGTTGATTTACATTTGCATTTCGCTTTTTATCTTTTCCTTGTTCTAAAGCCGCTTTATCTAATTTTAATAACTCGTAGTTTAGATTTTGCATTTTTTGAAATGTGCGCGAATTAAAACCTTTTTTTAAAATTTCATTTTCTAAGTCTTCCATCGTTTTTAATGCCTTTTTTGCATTTCTATTTCCGCCCGGTTTTCCTTTTTCACTTTCTTTTATAGCATTCTGTAACTCTTGTCTTAATTGAGATTGCTGTTTAAAAATCTCATACAACTCGCCATCTAAATCGTCATTCGAACCACCTTCACCGTCCCCATTCTTTTTTCCATTTTCTCCAGGTTCACCATCCTTTCCATCTTTGCCTTTCTCACCCTTTTCTCCAAGTTTTTCACCTTCTTTACCCTCGCCTTTTTCACCATCCTTCTTCATGCCCTCTTTCATTTTTTTAGACAAACCTTCTTGTTTCTTAATTAAATCTGGTAAACTAAAACCTTCACCTTTTTTTCCTTTGCCCATTTTCGTAGACATATTATTCTTCATACTATTTAACATGTTGCTTAAATAATCTGCTAAATTGTTTGTAGAAGTCATTACATAACGTTGATTTGAAATTCCGTTATTAAATCTGCTTTCAGAAAAATTTTCTAAAGATTGATCCAAATTATAATGTACAGCGGATAAATCATCTTGAATTTTAGTTGATATCTTTGGAACACGCATAGAAAGCACGTACAAACTATCATCTATATGCTCAAAATAAGTTTTTATCTGATTTTGCTTTTTAAGGTCTTTCCCAAAATCTGGATGCGACGTAGAAATTTCGCTAAACTTATCCATCAATTCTTCTTGTTGAAAAGAAAAAATAACGAGGTTTTCTAGAATTTTTCGCAAGTCATCCATATTTTCTTCTATAGACTCTCCTTGCATATCCATCATGGATTTTTGCATTTTTGCACTCATCTCTTTCATTTTTTTAGACGATTGCTTTTGACTTTTCTTTGCTTCTTGTTGTTTTTTATTCTCTAAATTTTCTTCTGATTTTTTTAGCGCTTCATCAATGTCTTCCTTTTCTTGATCCACATCTGGCAAATCCATCGATTCTTTTAACTTTTCATTATCTTTATCTAGCTCTTCTAACTCTTTTTTAATTTCATCAAACTCCTTTTTAATCTCCTTTTGTGTCTCTAAAGTGCTTACTGCTTTCTTTTCTAATTCTTCCTGCTTTTTTGATAATTCATCAATTTTATTCGCAATTTGCATTGTTTTTTGCTCCACATAAAAACGCTTAATCATTTCTAATGTTTTTTCTAAACTACGCTGTTGCTGCTTGTTTTGTTGTGCTAGCTCTTTGGCTTTTTTTACTAACTCCTCTTTATTTAATTTATCCGCCATTTTTTGAATTTCGTCCAATAGCTTTTGCTGTTTTTCTAACTTTTTAAGTTCTTTAATTCGTTCTTTTAAATCTTCTTTTTTCTCTTGTAACGTTTCATCCTCTTCTTTCTTTTCATCTAAATTTTCTTCCAGCTTCTCGGTTTGACGCTGCATCATTTTCTTGTATTGCTCTTGGCGTTTAATAAAACTTTCTACTTTCTTTTTATCATTCCAATTAATACTTTTTTTATTCTGTAAATCCTCTTGAATTTCCTCTAATTGTTCTTGTTGTTTTTTCTGTATCTGAATAGAGTTTTCTAAATCGTTAATTGTGTTTCTCTGTTCTTTTAACAACTGCTCTTCCACTTCGTACTCCGTTTTTTGTCGATATGTAAAAACTTTACTTTTTACTTTCTTATTTCCGTTCACAGCATCATTATCAAAAACCTGAAAATACAATTCGTAATTTGTTCCTTTCTGCAAATTTAATCCGTTTGGAAATTGATAAAAAAAGGTTTGAATATTCTGTTTTGTTATTTCAATATTAAAGTTTTGTTTATTCTCTGGAGTTTCTTCATTATAATACACCAACTCAAATTTTCTCAATCCGTAGTCATCCGAAATCTGACCAGCAAAATAGGCTGTTCCACGTGAAATACTATCAATATTTGAGGTCACAGAAATCATTGGATATTCATCTTTTAGCACATCCACAGAAAATTGCAAATTCTCATAATCTTTTAAATTACTGTTAGAGGATGAAATTTGATAATTCAGCACACTTCTAATTTGTTTGGTAAATTCAAAAAAATCATCAGACATATTCGTGAATAATTCTCTTTTTTGATTGTTGCTAAAAGCCACAGCTTCTGTTTGTGTCGTTTTCACATTCCAAGTAATTGTTGTGCCCTCAGGAACTGCCAAATTTACAGAATTCTGAATGGTTTCATTTCTTCTTCTTAAATAACTTGGGTATTTTAATTCTAGTGAAATATTATTAATTGTTGGTGTTCCAATAACATCAATTTGATACTCTTGAGATTGCACTCCGTTAGCCTCCACATAAAAGCTAATAGCTTCTTGTACATCCGAAAAGGTGTATGAAAAAGAGGCATTTCCGTTATTTTGAAGATAGTATTGCTGGTTATTAAAAATAATTTTCGCTTCATTAGGAAGTACACTTCCCATTGTTTTAAAAGTAATCGTAATTGGCTTTCCTTGAATAACTTTTAAATCAGCATTTGTCAAAGAAAAAGAAAACGGTGCTGGTGGCTTGTATGCTGTTCTATAATTTACAACCCGTTCTAAACTTTGAGTCAAAGAACCATTACTAACTGTAAGTAAACTAATTACGTATATTAAAATAGGAACAACCGCATACTTTAAATACCTTTTATTTTGTTTAAAATCGATTGCTTTTACAAAAGGAATGGGTTTTAATTCTGCTGATTTTTGATCGATGCTTGCAAGAATTAAATCAGATTGATTGGGATTTTCTTTGAGTTGCAAAACATTCAATAACTTATCTCGTACTTCTGGAAAATGATTTCCAATAATTTTGGAAGAATCTTCCAAGGAAATTCCCTTTCGAAAACCAATTAACATAGCAGCTGGAATTGCAATAAATTTGATGATTAAAAAGCTTTCTACAGCAATAAAAAGCCAAAACAAAATAGTTCTAGGCATTGGTTTTAACCATAAAAAATATTCTAAAAAGAGGGTGAAAAAAAAGTATAAAAAACCTAACGAAAGGAATAAAATAATCCCTTTTATCAATTCATTTGTATAATATTTACGTGTAAATTGATGTAACTTTTGCTCTATATTATTGTATCCGCTCATAATTAACTTATAAAAATAATGCTTTTGCGCTGATTTGCAATCAAATATTTGTTAAAACGGTTTGTAAGTATTTGTAATTTGTAACTACTAACTAGGTATAAACACTTGACTGCGTTAGAAATGAGCAACTATACTATGAAAAAAATTACCAAACTTCTATTTTTATTGATGTCGATTTCTGCTTTTTCACAAAGCCCTTGGACCCAAGAAAAAGGTAAATTTTACACCCAACTTTCTTTTACCACGATTCCTAATTATAATACTTTATTTGGTAATCCTGATTACAGTAATTTTGGAACCTATTATGATAATACCGTTCAGTTTTTTGGTGAATATGGCCTTTCTGAACAAACCAGCTTCCTTATAAACCTTCCTTTAAAACTGATTTCAATAAATGACTTTAATGACCCACGAATTGATTGCGTTGGAAATTGTTCTCAAGATTATAATAACACTTCTTTAGGAAATATTGAGATTGGGATAAAACATAACTTTTATAAAAAAGATTGGGTCCTTTCTGGTCAAATATCTGTGGAAGCAAAAACAAGTTCTTACGATGCAATTTCAGGAATTAGAACTGGCTATAATGCATGGTCTTTTACTCCCCTATTTTTAGCAGGACGAAGTTTTGGCAAAACATATTTGCAAACTTTTATTGGGGCAAACATTAGAACCAATGATTATAGTTCTAACTTTAAAATTGGTGGAGAATTAGGAAGAAAAATCACCAAAAATATCTGGCTTATTGGTTTTCTAGACATTTCTAAATCTTTAGAAAATGGGGATATTGCGCTACCTCAACAAAATATTTTTACCGGTTTGTATGTTAATAATCAAGAATACGGTTCTTTTGGTGTAAAAGGAATTTTAAAATTTACTGATAAATTTGGAGTTACAACGGGTTTTGGAAGTGCTTTTTTTGGAAATAATGTAGCTAAACAAGTAGCGCTAACCTTTGGAGTTTATCATACGTTTTAGTTGAAAATTATTTTTCAAAGTTTCCTAAATAAAAAAAGACAGAAATTTCACAAAATTTTGTGCTATAATTTTTATAAAGCAAAGGTAATTCTCTTCAACCACTTACATCACTAACGATATCTTCTATCTCGCTATTGTGGTAAAAATAATTTTCGCAAAGTTTCACAAGGAAAAAAGCAGACACAAATTTCAGGTATTTTACAAATTAGTGCGCTGTACTTATGCTAAAAAATAAAGTCAGGCTTTTTTTTAAACCCTCATTTAAATTCTCTCTTTTAAAAACTATATTTGTAATCATAAAATATACAAGAAAATGGAATCTAATGTTCGAGTGCGTTTTGCACCAAGTCCTACAGGACCTCTGCATATTGGTGGTGTAAGAACAGCTTTATATAATTATTTATTTGCTAAAAAACACAACGGTACTTTTATTTTAAGAATAGAAGATACCGATCAAACACGTTATGTAAAAAATGCAGAACAATATATTATTGATGCTTTAAAATGGTGTAATATTCCTTTTGATGAAGGCCCAAATACCAATGAAAAATTTGGTCCTTATAGACAATCAGAACGAAAAGAAATTTATAAAGAATATGCAGATCGACTAATTGACATTGGTTGGGCATATTATGCCTTTGATACATCAGAAGATTTAGATATTCAAAGAAAAGGCCACGAAAAGGAAGGAAAAACATTTATTTACAATTGGCACAATCGTGAAAAAGGGCGTTTAATAAATTCGTTGGTTTTATCTGCGGATGAAGTTCAAAATAGAATCAATACTGGCGAAAATTATGTAATCCGTTTTAAAACTCCCCAAGATGAAATTTTGGAAATGGACGATGAAATTCGTGGAAAAATCACCATTGATACCAATACTTTAGATGATAAAATTTTATTTAAAGGAGATGGAATGCCAACCTATCACCTCGCAAATATTGTTGATGATCATTTCATGGAAATTTCTCACGTAATTCGTGGTGAAGAATGGTTGCCCTCTATGCCGTTGCATGTTTTATTGTACAGAGCTTTTGGATGGAATACTCCAAAATTTGCACATCTACCATTAATTTTAAAACCCGTTGGAAAAGGAAAATTAAGTAAAAGAGATGGCGACAAATTAGGATTTCCTGTATTTCCTTTAGCCTACACAAATGAAGAAACCCATGATATTTCTAGAGGGTATAAAGAAGATGGATATTTTGCAGATGCTTTTATAAATATGTTAGCATTTTTAGGGTGGAATCCTGGAACGGAACAAGAATTATTCTCTTTAGAAGCTTTAATACAAGCATTTGATTTAAAACGTGTTAGCAAATCCGGCGCAAAATTTAGTCCCGAAAAAGCAAGTTGGTTTCAACAACAATACATGCAAACAAAAGAGGATGCACTATTGACTGATTTATATATCCCTATTTTAACAAAAAAAGGCATTGATAAAGACAGAGAATACGTTCAAAAAGTAGTTTCAGAAATCAAAGAAAGAGCAATTTTTGTTGCTGATTTTTGGGATTTATCATCTTTCTTTTTTGTGAACCCACAAGAATACGACGCCAAAGCTTCAAAGAAAAACTGGAAAGAAGGAACTTCTGAATTAATGCAAGAGTTAATTACCGTACTATCTAATATCGGAGACTTTTCATCAGAAAATACAGAAAAAGAAGTCAAAGAATGGATTTCTGTCAAGGAAATTGGTTTTGGTAAAGTAATGCAACCTTTACGTTTAAGTTTGGTTGGTAAACTAGCAGGTCCTCATTTATTTTATATCATAGCTATGATTGGTAAAGAAGACACTTTATATAGAATTGAAAACGCAATCGAAAAATTATCATCATGAAGAAAATAATAATTTTATTTATCGTCTTAATTAGCTATTCATCCTACAGCCAGTTTGGAAATAGGAATCAGGGAAATCGTCAAAATCAGCGTCAACAACAAATACCGCAAACACCTAGAGAACCTCCAGAGTTTAAATATGAAATTGAAAAATATTTAGGTATTGTTATCTACGATATTGAAAAAGTAGCAAAAAAATCAAAAATAAAACTCTCATCGGCAGAGGGAAAAAAGTTTTCTAGCACTTTAATTTCCTACAATAAAGAAATAAAAGCTATTAGAAGAATTAACAGTTTTACACTGAGAAGTACGAGGGAAATGATTGAAAATTTTGAAAAAAACCGTCAAAAAACTGGAGATGCATCGGGGCAAAAAAAAATTCAAGAAACCATGATGGCGAGTCTTAAACCCATAACGACGATTTTAAAAACTAAAGATCTCTTATTAGACAAAAAAATAAGAGCATTATTATCTGCCAAACAGTATAAAAAATGGATAAAGTACAATAAAAAACTCTATAAAGTTTTTCCAAAAGAAGACGAGGAATAAAACGATGGAAACTAGATAAACTTATGTTTAAAAAAACCCTAAAAATTAAGTTTTTTAGGGCTTTTTTTATAAATTTTCAAATAAAATTGTAACATTTTTGGATAAAAGCGTCAAATCATTAGAGATTAAAAATCCTTATCTTTACAACAAACAGCAATACTAACTATTAAAATAAATACTATGAGTTTTACACTTCCTATTATCATTGTTTTGTCAGCAATTATTCTTTTTGCCGCTTTTTTTATGGTAAAACAGCAAACTGCGGCTATTATTGAACGTTTTGGAAAATTCCATAGCATTCGTCAGTCTGGACTTCATTTAAAAATTCCTATAGTAGATAAAGTTGCCGGAAGATTGAGTTTAAAAATTCAGCAATTAGATGTTATTATAGAAACAAAAACTTTAGATGATGTATTTGTAAAATTAAAAGTGTCTGTTCAATATAAAGTGTTAAATGAAAAAGTTTATGATGCTTTTTATAAGTTAGACTATCCTCATGAACAAATAACTTCGTACGTTTTTGATGTGGTACGGGCAGAAGTGCCAAAAATGAAATTAGATGACGTATTTGTAAAGAAAAATGACATTGCCATTGCTGTAAAATCAGAATTAAACGATGCAATGATGGAATATGGATATGACATTATTAGAACTTTAGTAACTGATATTGATCCAGATTCACAAGTAAAAATAGCAATGAATAGAATTAATGCTGCCGATCGAGAAAAAACGGCAGCTCAATATGAAGGTGATGCACAACGGATTTTAATTGTTGAAAAAGCAAAGGCTGAAGCGGAAAGCAAACGTTTACAAGGCCAAGGTATCGCAGACCAAAGAAGAGAAATTGCACGTGGTTTAGAAGAAAGTGTGGAAGTTTTAAATAAAGTAGGTATCAACTCTCAAGAAGCATCTGCTTTAATTGTGGTAACGCAACATTATGATACTTTACAATCTATCGGACAACACACAAATAGTAACCTAATATTATTACCAAACTCACCACAGGCTGGAAGCAACATGTTAAATGACATGGTGGCAAGTTTTACAGCAAGTAATCAAATTGGTGAATCGATGAAAAATCAACAACTAAAAAAGAAAGAATAAGCTGTTCTATTTTTTAAAATATGTAAAACCAAAACAACATTGTTTTGGTTTTTTTATACTTTAACTTTGGCCTTATATAAAGAAGTTATAGACATTATATTACAAATATTTCTAAAGGATATAACTACATTTTCTGAAGCAAAATATCTCGTTATAAGAGTAAAATAAAATCTAATAAAGTTTTTAAGTTAACAGCTTTGCTATTTTTTAAAATCTAGTAAAGTAAAAAATAAAACACTTATTTTTCAGAGTTATTTATATAATAAGGCCTCAAATTTAAAACAATAAACACTTCCTTTTATTCCAAAAAATCCAAAACACTTCCTATTTTAAACCTTTTTTTTAAAAATATACTGACACTCTTCTACTTTTGAATAATAATAATATAAAACAAAAAGCTCAATTTGTACGATACAAATTGAGCTTTCTTTCTCTTATAAAATAAAATATTATTTCTTTTCTTCTAATTTATCTTCCTCTTCTTCTTTTGAAGCTTTTTTAAACTCTTTTAAGCCTCCGCCAATTCCTTTCATTAATTCTGGAATTTTCTTACCCCCAAACAATAATAAAAGAGCTATTGCGATAAGAATCATAGAACCACCACCCGGCATTCCTAATAAAAAAATATTTAAAGTATTCATGATTTCTAAATTTTAATACTACAAAGATACAAAAAGGTTTTTATTAATTTCTTTTTTGAATAATACCACCTATCATTTTTTTATCTTTAACAACCTCGGGGGTTCCTTTATAAAAAATAGAACCTCCAAAACTTACTTTGGCATTTAAGGTTTCTCCAGCCATAATTTCAGCTTTTGCCCCTGTACCCGCTTTTACAGTTGCATTTAAAGCTGTCTCTAATTCAAAACCATTATAAACGCCGTATAAATCTGCATCTACAGTTTGGTTTTTTACAGATCCTGATAACCTAATTGTACCTCCAGAAGAAGCTCTCACTTCTAAATTTTTTACTTTTAAAATTAAATTTATAAAAGCTCTTTCTTGCGCATTTACCTCTAATTTCTCTTGTGCAATCTCTTTACCAGTAATTATTGCACCCTCATTAGCGTCGATAATATCTAATGATTTGCTATAATATAATATTACTAGAACTTCACCGTCAGCATAATTATCTTCAGGGTTCAAAGAAAAAGGTAAAGATATTTTTAAGGTATTATTTACATTTTTAATCTTTACTTTTTCTGATTTTTTTCCTGTGATGACTAACTTAGCTTCCGTAGATTTTATCAATTCTAAAGAAATGCCATTGTACACTTTTAGAATTGTATAATCTCCTAAATTTTTAGTGATTGTTGTTTGTGCTACTTGCGATAAACTAAACATCATTAAACCTATAAAAAATATTTTTTTCATTATCATTAAATTTGATTGGTATACTTAAACCAATAAGTATACCAATATTATAAAGGTAAATATTAAAATTTATTGTAAAAAACTATTACTTTATTTCACTTTTATGACAGTACCAGTAATTCAAACGAATAAAGCAGCTGAATTTGCAACGGATTCTTTATCTAATTGAATTCCAACAACTGCATTTGCCCCTAATTTGTTAGCGTTCTCTTTTAAATTTTGAAGTGTTATTTCTTTCAAAACTTCTAATCCTAATGGATCGTTTTCATGAAATTTAGAGGTATTCAACATATCTTTAAAAGATATTTTACTTCCTTTATGTGAATAATTTAGTGTTGTACGTCGTGTCCGTAACAATTCCTAAATAATCTACTATTTAAAAATTTTCAATATTTGATGTCGTGGTTTATATCATTTTATTTAATCTTCTATCAAATTAAAATCTAGATGTTTACGTTCTAAATCCGTCTTTTTTACTTTTATTTTTACGGTATCACCAAGTTGATATATGTTTTTGGTAGATTGACCAACAATAGCATATTGCTTTTCATCAAAAATATAATAATCACTTTTTATATCTCTAATTCTCACCATTCCTTCGCATTTGTTTGCTGAAATTTCTACGTAAATTCCCCATTCTGTAACTCCTGTAATTACGCCATCAAAAACTTCATCTTTATGATCTTGCATGTATTTAACTTGCATGTATTTTATAGAAGATCTTTCTGCTTTAGAAGCTAATTCTTCTCTATGAGAAGAATGTTTACACTTTTCTTCATAAGGAAGTGCTTTTGGCGTATCTCCGCCATCTAAATAATGTTGTAATAATCTATGTGTCATTACATCTGGATAACGTCTTATAGGTGATGTAAAGTGGCTATAATAATCAAAAGCCAATCCGTAATGCCCAATATTTTGTGTCGTGTATACTGCTTTAGACATGGTTCTGATTGTTAATGTTTCAATCATGTTCGATTCTGCTTTTCCGTTTACATCACTTAATAATTGATTCAAAGATTCTGATGTAGATTCTTTTGTATCTGTATTAATTTTATATCCAAATTTGCTAATAATATTCTGTAAAGAGGCTAATTTCTCATCATTTGGTTCGTCATGAACTCTATAAATAAATGTTTTATTACTTGCTTTTCCTTTAGAGAAACCTATAAATTCTGCTACTTTTCTGTTGGCAAGTAACATAAATTCTTCAATTAATTTATTAGCGTCTTTAGACGTTTTAAAGAAAACACCTACTGGGTTTGCTTCTTCATCTAAATTGAACTTTACTTCTACTCTATCAAAAGAAATTGCTCCTTGTTTCATGCGTTTGCTACGCATAATTTTTGCCAATTCATCTAATTTTAAAGTCGCTTCTACGACTTCTTTAGATACCTCATATTCTTTCTCTGTAATAGAAATATCTATAGGCATTTGATACGCTTTCGTATCATCAGATATCTCGCAATTTTCTATAATTGACTGCGCTTCTTCATACGCAAAACGCTGATCTGAATACGTTACTGTTCTACCAAACCATTCACTTAAAATTTGTGCTTTTTCATTGATTTCAAACACAGCAGAAAAGGTTAATTTTTCTTCATTTGGTCTTAAGGAACAAACCCCATTTGAAAGCATTTCTGGCAACATCGGTACGACTCTATCTACTAAATAAACAGAAGTAGCTCTTTTGTAAGCTTCATCATCTAAAATAGTTTTAGGTTCTAAATAATGAGATACATCTGCAATATGAATTCCTATTTCGTAATTTCCATTCTCTAATTTTGTGAATGACAATGCATCATCAAAATCTTTTGCATCTTTAGGATCTATGGTAAACGTTAAGTCTTTACGCATATCTCTACGTTTAGAAATTTCCTCTTTTGTAATTTCTATCGATAAGTTTTCTGCTGCTTTTTCTACTTCTAGCTCAAATTCATACGGGAAATCATACTCTAATAATATAGAGTGCATTTCTGTATTATGATCTCCAGGTTTACCAAGAACTGTAGTAATCTTACCAAACGGATTTTTTGAGTTTTTAGGCCAATCAATTAGTTTTGCTTGCACTTTGTCTCCATCTACTGCTCCATTCATTTTACTTTCGGAAACGAAAATATCTGCGTACATTTTATTGTTATCAGGAATTACAAAACCGAAATTTTTGTTTTGATTCTTTTGTAAAACACCTACAAAATCTGTCTTTGCGCGCTCTATAATTTCTACAACATCAGCTTCATATTTTTTTCCACTTCTTCTTTTGTAGACATACGCTTTTACAGTATCGTTATGTAAACCTTTCCCTAAGTTAATGTTTGGTATAAAAATATCATCTTCATAATCATCGCTTATAAAATATCCATTTCCGGTAGAAGTTACATCTAACGTACCAACAGAATACTTTTTATCAACATTTATTTGGAACTTGCCTCTTTCTACTTCTTTTATTTGTTTTGTCGCGGTTAATTCTGCTAATTTTTTTATTATTTGAGTTTTTCCATCTGTATCTGAAATTTTTAATTTTGCAGTAATTTGCTTGTAATTATAAGACTTTTCACTGTCTTCATTTAATACTTTAAATATATTTCTAGTTAAGTCTTTTACAACATTACCTTTCTTTTTATATATTTTTTTCTTCTTTTTGGTCATTAATTATTACTTGTTAGTATATGATACCAAATTACAATTATTTATTATGATTGTTTATTAAAAAATAGTTATCAATCTATTATTGTAATTTGGCTTTTTAAATTATTATTTATGTCTCATTTCGTCAAGCTCAATGCTGGCTCTTGGTTTATAATTGCAAATCCTACTTCTGGAAATCAAAATTTTTCTAAACAGTGGAAGGAAATTCAACAAATATTAAACCATAAGAAAATAGACTTTTCTTTTGCTTTTACGCAGTTTTCTAAACATGAAATTAAATTGGTAACTACTGCAATTCAACAAGGTTTTAGAAATATTATTTCGGTTGGTGGAGATGGAACGCTACATCATGTAGTTAACGGAATAATGATGCAAAGGTATGTAAAAACTTCTGATATAACTATTGCAGTAATTCCTTTAGGAACTGGAAACGATTGGATAAAGACCTATAATATCCCTAATAATATTAAAAAGTCAATCAATATCATCATCAATAAGAAGACTATTTTACAAGATATTGGTATTTTAGAAACTGAAAATAAGGTAGTTTGTTATTTTAACAATGTAGCAGGTATAGGCTATGACGGTTACATTGTACACAAACTAGAAAAATTAAAACGTTTTGGATCTATTGGGTATTTGTTAGCCGGAATTTCTGGTTTGTTAGGTTATAAAAAAACTATTTTTAAAATTATTTTTGATAACAATACAATAGAAACCAACTGTTTAATGGTTTTATTTGGAATTTGTAAATTTTCTGGAGGTGGCATGCAGTTTACAAAAAATGTACATACTTCTGATGGTTTACTCGATATTACGATTGCTAAAAATTTAAATTTAGTTGATTTAATTCTAAATATTAAAAAGTTGTACAATGGAAATATTGTAGGTCATCAAAAAATTGAGACCCACAAAACGCAAGAAATTTCGATAATTCCGAAAACTTCAAAACCATTTATTCAAGCTGACGGCGAATTAATAGGAACAGGAAAAATTACTGTAAAAATAAAAGCAAAAGCAATTTGTTTTGTGGTGAATTAATTTTTTATAAACTAAAATCATCAAGTTTGTGATTGAATTTGTCATTGCTAGAAAGGAGGCAATCTCATACTTAAAATACTAAATCACTTTAATAATAAGGATATCCAATTGAAAATTGGGATTCCTTTAACGATGTAATTTTAATACATTACTAGCATACTCAAATACATTTTAAATAAAATCAAAAATAAAAGTTAAAGAAATCTTAATTTTACTGTAACATTTTCAAAAATGATACGTCTTTATATAAAAAGAAACTATTATTTAAAATGAAAAATCTACGTAAAATTATCGCTTTATTCGCTTTTATATTTCTTGCAGGAATTTTTATTACTGTAATTACTATAAATAGTTCTTTGAATAAAACTGAAATTAAAAATGGAACTGTAGAGATCCAAAAAGACACTTTATATCTTTTAAAAGCTGAAAAGAAAACTATTTAGTAATAGTTTTTAATCCAA
This sequence comes from Polaribacter sp., assembly GCA_034110665.1. Classification (GTDB taxonomy): domain Bacteria; phylum Bacteroidota; class Bacteroidia; order Flavobacteriales; family Flavobacteriaceae; genus Polaribacter. The sequence continues at coordinate 41,049 of JAWUYT010000068.1, read as the reverse complement.
TAAAAACTTTTTACTTACCTGTACATTTTTATAAATTAATCTTAAAATATATAAACCATCAGAAAATCTATCTAAACGTAAGATAGTATTATTTTCTATAGTATTACCTTTTAATACTTCTTGCCCATGAATAGTATATAGTTTAAAATCTAGATTTAATGCTGTTTTGATTTCAAAACGTAACAAACTACTATTATTTAATGAGCCTATGTTTGTTATACCCGCTGTTGAACAAAAAGTGCTATACGATGCCGAAGCATCCTTTATCCAGTTACTTCGTATACTACTATTCTCCACATTATCTAATTGAATACAATTTAAAGCAGGATTATTCTCTCCATTAAAATTATCAAGGGTTTCGTTCTTACTATTTTTTAAATTTAAGCTTGTCAATTTATTATTTTCACAAAACAAATTTTGTAAAAAGCTATTTTCTGTAATATCTAAACTGGTTAACTGATTTGACGAACAGTTTACATATTGTAATCCTTTATTATTACTAATATCTAAACTAGATATATTATTATAATTACATAATAAATCTTGTAAAAAAGTATTATTACTTACATCTAAACTTTCTAATTCATTATAATCAGCAGATATATATTTTAAGATAGTATTATTACTAATATCAATAGTTGTTAATTGATTACCGAAAAAAACGAAATACTTTAAAGAAGTATTATTGGTAACATCTATACTTGTTAATTGATTGGTAGAACAATATAAATGCTCTAACCCAATATTATTAGTAACATCTATACTTACTAAACTATTGTTATCACAGAATAATCTCTCAAGATTAGAATTATCGGTAAAATCTAAACGTTCTATATCGTTATCATCGCAATTTAATCTCGTTAAATCAGTAAAACCTTAAATACCTGTTAAATCAGAAATATCAGAATCCGAAATATTTAAAATGGTAACGTTTTCTATGCTAGTATTTGCAACTTTACCGTCCATACTTGTATCTAACCCAAGATCAATTAATTTTTCTTCGAACTTAATATCGGGTATTTCGGTAAATTGACCTTGCATAGAAGTAATTGTAAAAAAAAGAATGTAAAAAAATGAGCTATAATATTTCATAAAAAATAAATTTAAAATAAATAAATTACTTTAAAGGTATCTACTTTAGGTTGCTATTATTTTTTTAAAAGCAATTATCTTTTAAACTTTTCTAAAACTCTAAAATTATTGAGTTCGTTTTTTATTCATTTAAACTTTATAAAAACAGTTATCAACATTCTATATAATAATAATAATATTTTTCTAAATTTTAAAAAAACAATGATGGTTATAATAGTATGTGAATAGCTATTATAAAATAAGTGTATTTAGTTTTTATATGTGAGTTATTAAAATTCACTGACATGTTATGAATTTTTAATTCCTTAAAAATCAACTATAAAATAGGGTTGTTAACAAAACTTATAAACGGTAGTTAACCTAAAATAGTTAGTAGTTAACAAACTAATCTATGTAAATAAATTGTAAATTTTATGTTGATAAACTTTTATCAAAAACTCATAATAAAATTTGTGTATGTCTGAAGCTTCATTGTATTGTAATAAATATTAGAATGACCAAAAAAAGTTTCTAGTTTTTCATACCAACTTCTTAACATTCTCTTAAAGTGCTAAAAACTTAAAAACTAATCAGTTATTAAAAATGATAAAATTTTGATTGTTTATAACTGTTGATAAGCGTTAATTTCTATATTTTTGCTTTATATAACTCAATTAAAATCAATTTATTATGACAATTGCAATTGGTAATGATCACGCAGGCACTGAATATAAATTTGAAATTATTAAACATTTAGAAGAAAAAGGGTATCAAGTTCTAAATTTTGGTACTGATACAAATGATTCTATGGATTATCCTGACGCTATACATCCAACTGCAGATGCCGTAGAATATGGGAAGGCTGCATTAGGAATTATTCTTTGTGGTTCTGGAAATGGTGCACAAATGACTGCAAATAAACATCAAGGAATAAGAGCTGCTTTGTGTTGGAATAACGAATTGGTTGCTTTAACAAGACAGCATAACAACGCAAATATTTTAACGATTCCTGCACGTTTTGTCTCTTTACAACAAGCTATTGGTTTTGTAGATGTTTTTTTAACCACAGAGTTTGAAGGCGGAAGACATGGCACTAGAGTAGATAAAATTTCTTGTGCTGTATAGTTGTATGTCATTATAAGAAACAAAATAATCTTTATTAATTTAAAATTATCTGGTTTTTTACAGTGATAAAAATTAGTAAATATATTTTTATAATTATGAATTTTCAAGTAAAATATTTCCAAGAATTAACAATAACTGAACTCTATGAAATTTTACAACTACGATCAGAAGTTTTTGTAGTAGAACAAGATTGTGTGTATCAAGATTTAGATTTTAAAGATCAAAAATCACTGCATGTCTTCGGTTTAAAAAACGATAAAATTGTTGCGTACACAAGAGTTTTTAAAGCTGGTGATTATTTTGAATGCGCAAGTATTGGTAGGGTTGTAGTGCAAGAGAATGAAAGAAAATTTGGTTTTGGACATGATGTAATGAAAGCATCCATAAAGGCCATAAAAGATTATTTTAATGCTAACGAAATAACCATTTCTGCACAAGTATATTTAAAAAAGTTCTATGAATCTCATGGATTTAAAAAAGTAGGAGATGATTATTTAGAAGATGGCATTCCGCATATTAGAATGGATAAGGTTCACTATTAAAAACTTATATCAAGTTTAAAAGACAAAGAATAATTATTAATTTTTGTTATATATGTCACATAAATCCCTCTACTTCTTTAACCCCATTAACCCCTAAATTACCTAATTTTAAATCACCAATTCTTACACGAATTAAGCGCAACGTAGGGAAACCAACTGCAGCAGTCATTTTTCGGACCTGTCTAAATTTTCCTTCTTTAATTACTATAGAAACCCAACTTGTGGGTCCATGTCGGTCATCTCTAATCTTCTGACTTCTCAAGGCAAATTTAGGATCTTCAATTAAAAAAGCTTCCCCTGGTTTTGTGATGTATTTTTTGCCATCAAAACCAATTTCTACACCATTTTTTAGTTGCTCTACGGCTTGTTGTGTAATAATTCCATCCACTTGAACATGGTATTCTTTTTCGTACTTATTGCTTCTAATTTCATGAGAAACTTTTCCGTCTGTTGTTAAAAAAAGTAATCCTTCAGAAGCAACATCTAAACGCCCAATTGCCATCGTTCCTTGAGGAAAATCATGTAAATCTCCTAATAATTTTTTCTTCCGTTTTGCGGGATTTACAAATTGGGAAATCATTCCCCAAGGTTTGTGAATGATAAAATGACGATGATTTTCTATCAAATTAAAGCACCTTTATTTTTACAGAAAAACTATTTTTTCCTTCGGATAAAGACATGTTTTCTTCTGAAAATTTTTGATCAGTAAAAGATGTATATTGAGTTATGGGTTCTATGCAAATCATATTGTCTACTTCTGACCAAAGCATAAAATTATCAAAGCCATTTGTCGTAATTTGTAGATCTTTTTTATCCGTATTTTTTAAGATGATTTTGTCCGTATTTAAAATTGGAAAAGCATTGGAACCTGCTTTATTTACTTCATGTAAAGTGAAACTTTTATCATCAGAAATTAAAGTTTCTTGACCCGTATTGGATAATAAAAAAGCAGGATGATAACCGAGCATAAAAGGCATTCCTTTTTCTGAATTGATGACAAAATTAATGGTTAAAATATCATTTTTTAATTCAAAATTCTTTTCAAATGAAAAATCAAAAGGCCAAAATAAATTTTCTTCAGTAGATTTTTCCGGAAACTTACTGTTTTTTATTTTGCTATTTTTCTGATATTTTTTAATGAAACTTGCGTTGTTTTCATCCGAAGAAATTAAAATATACTCCATTTCACGCAGCATACCGTGTTGATCTTGAATTGCATCGCCATTTTTGGTATGCACACTAAAATTATTTTGATCCGTTGGTCCAATGACAGGAAACATTTCATCATCAGATTTACGCCAACCTTTACTTCCTTTTTGATGTATATATTCTTGGTTTTCTTTTTTAAAGCTGATTAATTCGCCGTTTTCAATAGCAACCATACTATATGTGTTTTGTAAAAATATTTTAGAAGTCATAAAATCAAAGTTTAATGTAAAAATACTATAAAAATGTATTTTATTTTTTTGGAAAGTAGCATTCCTTTTTCGTAACTTGGGGAACTTAAAATAATAACATTTTCAGCACAATATATGGCAGCAGATAAAGAAAATAAAGAGAAAATAGCAAAGCTAAAGGCATTACAACTAACATTAGATAAGTTAGATAAAACCTATGGAAAAGGAGCGGTAATGAAAATGGGTGATTCTGTAGTAGAGGATATAGAATCTATTTCTTCTGGTTCATTAGGGTTAGATTTAGCATTGGGGGTTGGTGGCCATCCAAGAGGGAGAGTCATTGAAATTTACGGTCCAGAATCTTCGGGTAAAACAACACTTACTTTACACGCTATTGCAGAAGCACAGAAAGCTGGTGGTATTGCGGCTTTTATTGACGCAGAACACGCTTTTGATCGTTTTTACGCAGAAAATTTAGGGGTAGATATAGAAAATCTTATCATCTCTCAACCAGATCATGGAGAGCAAGCTTTAGAAATTACAGAGAATTTAATACGTTCTGGAGCAATAGATATTGTTGTCATTGATTCCGTTGCGGCGTTGACGCCAAAAGCTGAAATTGAAGGGGAAATGGGAGATTCTAAAATGGGTCTGCATGCACGTTTAATGTCTCAAGCATTGCGTAAATTAACAGGGACTATTTCTAAAACAAAATGTACCGTTATATTCATTAACCAGTTAAGAGAAAAAATTGGCGTAATGTTCGGAAATCCTGAAACAACAACAGGAGGAAACGCACTCAAATTTTATGCATCGGTTCGTCTAGATATTAGAAGAAGAACGCAGATTAAAGATGGTGATAGAGTTATTGGAAACAGTACAAAAGTAAAAGTTGTAAAAAATAAAGTAGCGCCACCTTTTCAAATTGCAGAATTTGATATTATGTATGGACAAGGAATCTCTAAAGTTGGTGAAATTTTAGACATTGGTGTAGAATTAGGTATTGTAAAGAAAAGTGGGTCTTGGTTTAGTTATGGCGAAACTAAATTAGGTCAAGGAAGAGATTCTGTTAAAGGACTCATTAAAGACAATCCTGAATTAGCAGATGAACTTGAAGGTAAAATAAAAGAAGCTATTGAAAATCAAGATTAGGTATTAAAAGTTTCAACTAATAATAATGTTATTAAACTGCTATTGGACTAATCAACCAATAGCAGTTTTGATTTTTAAAAATGATCAAAATATCAGAAAACATACAACTAAAAGAGATTTTAAATTCAGATTCTGAACTTTTGTTTAGGTTGATGAAAGAAATATATACGCCAGCATATCAACATTTTTGGATTGATCAGGGCGCTTGGTATATAAACTCACAATATTCAAAAGAGAATGTTTTAAAAGAGCTTTCAAACGAAAAATCAAGGTATTATTTTATCCTTTTTAGGGATGAAATTATTGGTAATTTTAGATTTATTTGGGATGAAAACTTAGAGGGTTTGCCAAAAGAAAAGCAAGTAAAATTGCACAGAATTTATCTAGATTCAAAAACGCAAGGAAATGGAATTGGTAAACTTCTAGTAGTTTGGTTAGAAGAAAAAGCGAAACAAAAAGACTATCAAATTATTTGGTTAGATGCGATGAATGAGCAAGAACAGGCATTTCAATTTTATAAAAAATTAGGCTATACCTATTATTCACATATATTTTTACCTTTTGAGTTAATGCATGATAGTGTTAGAAAAATGAGTCAGGTTTATAAACAACTTATGTAATAAGTAGTTTTATAATCTAAAGAATTAAATAAAAACTAAGACTAAAACCCGCAAAGAGAACCGATAAAACAAAGTTTATTCTAGTATATTTTGTTAAGACATTTATTTTTGGACTTAACCACTCTTAAACTCCTAAAATCATATTTTATTTTTTAAAATAGTTTTACCAATGTAATCACTAACGTTTATAAATTCTTTTGCGAGGAAAATAAAATATAAAATAGCACAAAGCTTCTTGTTAATCACCATCTTCTTTTGTGAAACTTCGTGAGTTTCCTTTAACCTATATGTAATAATTTAATTAGGTACTAGTTTAAGAATTACTAAAAAATATTTTTAAACACCTGTGCTTCCAAAACCACCAAAACCACGCTTAGTTTCAGATAAAACGTTAACTTCTTGCCAGTTTATGCGTTCGTGTTTGGCAATAATTAATTGTGCAATTCTTTCACCATCATTGATAGTAAACTCTTCATTGGATAAGTTTATTAAAATTACGCCAATTTCTCCGCGATAATCTGCATCTACAGTTCCTGGAGCATTTAAAACAGTAACTCCTTTTTTTGCGGCCAAACCACTTCTTGGCCTAACTTGAGCTTCAAAACCGACAGGTAAAGCAATAAATAACCGCGTTTTTACAATTGCTCTTTCTAAAGGTTTATGTGTTATAGATGCCTCAATATTCGCTCTTAAATCCATTCCTGCAGCTCCATTAGTTTCATAAGTGGGCGTTGCGTGTTTCGATTTGTTTATAATTTGTACGTTCATATGTTTATAGGTTTTATAAAAATTCAGTTCTCCAAAAAGCCTCATTATGTTTGCCTTTTGTTACAATTTTTGTTTTCAAATTATTTACTGGAAAACTAACGTCTATATATAGTTTAACTATTTTTTTTTTGTCAGGAACCATCGTATCTCCTCTTTTTCTTCCATCATATTTTTCATGCTCATAAGGGGGGTATTTTTTATTTTTTTTATCCACAGTTTTCTATACCAGCAACTATAAAGCCTTTCCAATTTATCTAAATAGCTTATTTAAAGTTTTGTCTCATTCTCATTCTTCAATAAAACAAATTTTTTTATCAAACAAATTTTTATCATCATGCATGTAAATTACAGGAAATCGCTCTGTTGATGTTTCATAATTTGGAGGTAAATACACCAAAATTTATGAGAAATTGAGTTTAAACCTTTAATTACGAACTCTTTCTCTAATTCAGAAACATTTTTAGATGCTGTTGAGGCATTCTCTTTTTTTAAGACTTTCTTCTTGCAAGAACTAATCAGAAAAAACAGAGAACAAAGAATAAACAATAATTTTTTCATTCAATATTTTCTAGTAGTAGCAAATATAATAAATCAACCTAGTTTTCTTACATTTGAAAACTAAATATATAGGTATGATCGAGTATCAGAAGATTGCTGTTTTTGGAGGTGGAAGTTGGGCAACTGCTATTGTTAAAATGTTGACAGAGAATTTAGAGACTGTGGGTTGGTATATGAGAAGTACCCAAGCAATAGAGTATATAAAAGAGAATGATCACAATCCGAAATATTTACGTTCTGCAGAATTAGATGCAGATCGTTTAGACTTATCTAACGATATCAATTACATGGTTTCTAAGTACGATGTATTAATTTTTGCTATTCCGTCTGCTTTTTTAACTAGTGAATTATTTAAATTAAACGAGTCGTTAATGGGTAAAACAGTCTTTTCGGCTATTAAAGGAATTATACCAGAAACGGGCCTAATTGTTGGCGAACATTTTAATAAAGAGTATGATATTCCGCTAGAAAATATTGGCGTAATTACCGGACCTTGTCACGCAGAAGAGGGTGCTATGGAGCGTTTATCGTATTTAACGATTGCTTGTCAAGATGAAGAGAGAGCAAAAAAAATGGCAATCGCTCTAGAAAGTTGGTACATTAATGCCAAAACAACAGACGATATTATTGGAACTGAATATGCGGCTGTTTTAAAAAATATTTACGCTGTAGCTGCAGGGATGGCTCATGGGTTGGGATATGGTGATAATTTTCAGTCTGTGTTAATGAGCAATGCGATTCGAGAAATGAAACGCTTTATTAGAAAGGTGCATAAAATGAAGCGTAATATTAACGATTCGGCTTATTTGGGAGATTTGTTAGTTACCGGATATTCAACTTTTAGTAGAAATAGAATGTTTGGAAACATGGTTGGGAAAGGATACACGGTAAAGTCTGCACAGCATGAGATGAGTATGATTGCAGAGGGCTACTATGCTACTAAAAGTGCCTATAAAATTAAGGAAGAAAAAGATATGAAAACTCCTATTATCGATGCTGTTTACAATGTTTTATATGCGGATAAAGATCCTAAAAAAGAATTTAAAAAGTTGACGAATAAATTGGATTAAATGTTTAATTTTGAACAATTATTTAGGTTTTTAAACTTTTACCATGAAAACAATACAAGAAGTTGTAGAAAGTACCATTAGAAAAACACCATTTATAGAAGAAGCTTTAAATGAAAAACTGATTAATGTTTCTTCGTTGGCAAGAATCATTTTATCCGAAGTTTCAGAGAAGTTAAAGAAAGAAGTAAAAGTTGGTGCTGTAATGATGGCGATAAACAGACTCTCGCCTGCAAGCGAATTACGCATCAGAAAAAATATAAAAAGATTATCTCTTAATCTAGGTGATGTAATTGTGCGTTCTGATTTGTGCGATTTTACATTTAAAAACACACCAACACTTTTAAAAGAAATCGCAAAAGTGCTAACGAAATCTTCTGAAAATTCAGATTACTTTTTAACAGTTTCTCAAGGTATTTTTGAAACGAATATTGTAACAAGTAAGAATTTAAAACCTTTTGTTGATGATATTTTCGAAGAGGAAACGGTAACGCATAGTATGCAAGAGTTGGCGTCGATTACGATAAAATTACCAAAAGAAAATTTAGAACAATCTGGTATTTATTACTTTATTTTAAAGCAATTAGCATGGGCAGCCATTCCTTTACAAGAAATTATTTCTACTACAAATGAAATGACCATTGTTGTGAAAGAGGCAGACATTAATCAAACTTTTGCTATTTTAATGGATATGAAATTGAGCTAATTTAATGGCTAAACAAGATCCCTACGCAGCATTAAGAATAAAGGAATTCAACATTTTTTTATTCGTAAGATTCCTATTAGTTTTTGGTTGGTCTATGCAATTTATTGTTATTGAATGGCAAGTATACTCTATTACAAAAGATCCTTTATCATTAGGTATTATCGGTTTAATGGAAATTATACCTGCCTTTTCTATGGCTTTATTCGCAGGGCATATTGTAGATCAAAAAGAAAAAAGAAATTTATTAGCCCTCTGTACAGGCGCTTTTTCATTGATTAGTCTAGGCTTGTTTTTATTAACAACAGAGTCTATATTAAAAAGTTGGTCTATAAATGCTGTGTTATATTCCATTTATGCATTGGTTTTTTTCGGGGGATTCTTACGCTCCTTTTTCGGACCAACAATTTTCTCTTTAGTAGCTTTGTTAGTGCCTAAAAAAATATATCATAATGCAGCAACTTGGAGTACAAGTACTTGGAAAACGGCCTCTGTCTCTGGTGCACTTTGTGGAGGTTTCTTTATTGGTTGGATTGGGGTTGACAAAACACTTTCTATCGTTTTTGTTTTAGTAGTACTTTCTTTCATTACTGTTTTTCAAATAAAAAAGAAGCCAATTTTAAACAAAAAAATTGGTGAACCTATTAAAGAAAGTTTAAAAGCAGGGGTTAAATTTGTATTCCAAAATAAAGCAATTTTAGGAACTTTAACTTTAGATATGATTGCTGTTTTATTTGGGGGAACCGTCGCTATTTTATCTGTTTTTGCACAAGATGTTTTAAAAGTAGGTCCAGAAGGTTTTGGTATTTTAAATGCCTCTATTTCTATAGGAAGTATTGTTACGATGTTATTAACAACGTACATACCTATTAACAGAAATACGGGTAAAAAAATGTTGATTTCTGTATTTATTTTCGGATCAAGTATTATTGCTTTTGGATTGTCCTCTATTTTTTGGGTAAGTATTTTAGCTTTGTTTATAAGTGGCGCTGCAGACGGAATTTCAATGGTTATTCGTCAAACAATATTACAATTAAAAACACCAGATGATATGAGGGGTAGAGTATCCTCTGTAAATTCTATGTTTGTGGGTTCTTCTAATGAGTTAGGTGCTTTTGAAAGCGGTTTAGCGGCTAAAATAATAGGTCCCGTAGCAGCTGTTGTTCTTGGCGGAACGATGACTTTAATCACCGTTGTTACCACAGGAATTGTAAGTCCTACAATCAGAAACTTAGACTTGACAGAGGATATTGAAGCAAATGAAAAAGAGGATTAATTATTTAGGAATCGTTCTATAATTTTTTAACAATAAGGTCCAATCATAACTTTTAAAATCTAAATTTCTAGGTTTATCAGGTGTGATTTTATAATCAAAAAGAATTTTTTTAGCGCCAGATATCCCTCCAAAATCTCCTCGAAACCAAGACATTAACACTACAGATTTAGCCTTTTTAGTTTCATTATCATAGGTTGTTTGTTCTTTTAGATATTCTTTGGTCATAAAATCTAATTCTTTATTTAAATTTTCAGAACTATATACGGCAACGGGAGGACAGCTTTTTGCGCCACAATTTAGGGCAAAGTGAATTCTCCAATCCATATTTTTAACACGTAAATCCCGCTCCCAGTTAGAAACAAACCATTTAGGTAAATAACCTAAACCAAGTTTAATTTTTGACTTTCTTATAATTCCATGTTCAATATCATCAAAAGATAAAATTTCACCTGCAATTTCAATTCTTTCTTTACTAAAAAAATCACCTTTATCTTTATATAAAGAAGGGTTTTCAGTCAATGAAATTTGAATAAATGCGTTGTAAACATTTACCCAAAAAGCTGTTTTTTGTTTATCAGTTTTCAATTCATTTATGAGTTCATCTAAACTACTTTCTGCCAAAAGGCGCACTTCTTTTTCGTAAGAAGTATCATTCATAATATTTTGAAGCAAATCTTTAGAAACTTGACTGTAATCTAAATCATTCTGCGCTTTAAATGTAAAGGCTGATAAAAAAAAGAAGAATATTAAAAACTGTTTCATAAAAAATTACGTAATTTTAAATATGTTATTAAGTATTATAATTCCGGTTTATAATGAAGAACAAAACCTTGCAAAAGGGTTGTCGTTTTTATCTGAAGAAGCTAACAAACATCCTATTGAAATACTTGTTTCTAATTCTCCAGAATCAATTGATGAGAGTGGTATAATTTGTAAAGAATATAATAAAGTTACTCATTTTGATGCGATCTTGAAAGGAAGAGCTGCTCAAATGAATGCCGGTGCAGCCAAAGCTAAAGGCGATATTTTACTGTTTTTACATGCGGATGTAACTTTACCAGAAGACTTCTATAATCAGATAATTTTTGCGATTAAGGAAGGAAATAAGGCAGGATTTTTTGCCTATAAATTTGATAAAGAAACTTTTTTATTAAACATCAATAGTTTTTTTACCAAAAGAAGAGGTCTTTTTTCTGGAGGAGGAGATCAATGCCAGTTTTTCACAAAAGAAATTTTTAAAACTTTGAACGGTTATAATTCAGCATTTTGTATTATGGAAGATTTTGAAATGATTGATAAAGTAAGAAAGCAAAAAATTCCTTTTAAAATTATACAATCGAAAGCAACCGTAAGTGCAAGGAAATATGACGTTAATTCTTGGGGTAAAGTAAATTTAATTAATGGGTATGTGTTTTTGAAGTATAAATTAGGAGTCCATCCAATAAGGTTGCGGAAAACGTATAAATCTCTTTTAAGAGAAGGTGTTTAAAAAAAGCGTCTATTTTTTACGTAGACGCTTTTCTATATTTTTATTGTTTTAAAGCAATAATGGTTTTTACAGTAGTTTTTTATCCTGTTTCTTCGCCGTCATCACCGTTAGCACAAATTTGGTTTGTTTTCCATGTAAGTGTGAATTTTTTATCAATAAAATCTTCATCGTAAAAATCAATTTCTATATCATTATTGATGTCGTAAAATAAATATTCTACCTTTCTGTCATCAAAAATTTTGTATAAATTGTTTTGCGAAAATTTTTTACATTTAGCAACAAATTTAGTGTCTTGAATCGTTATTTTTTCTGCATAAAAAATAAATTGTAATAAGCAACGCCAATATTGCAGTAAATTATGAAAATCAAGAGCACATTTTTTTTAATTGAGTATACAAACAGTTCTTAAATTTGTATTTAATAAGTTTTTATTTTTATCGTTGTTAGATTGATATAAAGCGTAAGAGAATAAGGCAATCATATATTTAAATTTTAAAATACTTTTTATTCAAAAGAAGTAGCCTCTTTTAATTTATTTTCTAGTTCTTTTTGATGTTTTTCTGTTGTTTTTTCATTCCAAGAAAAATAATTTTGAAAGGTTTTAAAAACTAAGTTTTTGTATAAATTCACACTATGGGTATCAAAAAATAAACGGCCTGTTCTGCGCATAAAAAAATCAGTAGGATTGCAGGTCATTTCATAATGTATGGTAAACCAAAGTTCAGCTTTTATCATTTTTTCTTGTTGATTTTCATCAGTCAAATCATCAAATTTTTGTAAAATGAGATCCGTTTGTTTGCCATAATTATAGACTAAATACTGCGCATCTTTTTCATCAAAATCTACTTCAGCAATTCTATTATGAATAGCATCAATATAACTTTTTACCTCGCTAAAGTCAGAAAATGTTCCTCCGGAAAGTACAATTTCTTCCGTTTTAATAGGGTCAAATTCTTTTTCAAATCTTCGATTGTATTTTTTTGCAACCAAATCTACAATACGTTCTGCCATTTTTCTGTAGCCTGTTAATTTGCCACCAGCGATAGAAATGAGCTCTGTATCAGAAACAAAAATTTCATCTTTTCTAGACAATTCTGATGCAGATTTTCCTTCTTCATGAATTAAAGGTCTTAAACCAGCCCATGAAGATTGCACATCTTCAAGATTTAAATTAATTTTAGGAAACATATTATTTACAGCAGATATTAAATAAGTTGCGTCCACTAAATTCGTTTCAACAATATTTTTATCAGTTTGATAATTGGTGTCGGTTGTTCCAAAATAAGTAACTCGCCCTCGAGGAATTGCAAACATCATTCTTCCATCAGGAACATCAAAATAAACAGATTGTTTTACAGGTAATCTTTCATGAGCAACCACTAAATGCACTCCTTTTGTTAGGTGTAAACGTTTCCCTGTTTTAGAGTTATTTAACTGTCGTAATTCATCTACCCAAGGTCCACAAGCATTTACTATATATTTAGATTTTATGGTATAATTTTCACCAGAAATAGCGTCTTTTACATTTGCTCCAACAACACGATTGTCATCATAAATAAATTCAGTAGCTTCTGTGTAATTTATAACTTTAGCTTTGTAATCTAAAGCTGTTTTTAAAATTTCTATGGTTAAACGTGCATCATCAGTTCTGTATTCTGCATAATAACCTGCACCATTTAAAATCTTTTTTGGTAATAAAGGTTCTTGTAATAAAGCTTCTTTTTTTGTGAGCATTTTACGCTTATCTTCACCTTCTACAGAAGCCAAAATATCATATACTTTTAAACCAATGGATGTTAACCAAGATCCATAGGTCCCACCATCAATCAAAGGTAAAATCATTTTCTCTGGAATCACTAAATGCGGTGCTAATTTGTGCACAATTGCCCGCTCTGTGCCCACTTCTTTGACTAACCAAAAGTCGAATTGTTTTAAGTAGCGCAGACCACCATGAATTAGTTTTGTAGATTTACTACTCGTACCAGAAGCAAAGTCGTTTTTTTCTATTAAAGCTACTTTCATGCCCCGCGAAGCAGCGTCTAAAGCAATTCCTGCGCCTGTAATTCCGCCACCAATAATTAACAAATCGAATTCTGTGGTTTTTAATTTGTTGGCGATATTTTCTCTGTTGAAAGAAGAAAATTTTTTCATACTAAAAAGTTAAATTTTGTGTAAATAGTGTTCAAACGTTTTATCTTTGTTACTTAAAAACAAAAATAGCAATATGAATTACAAATTCTTTAGGCAATTATTATTTATTTTATTTTTAATTTCTTCTTCTATGGTTTCTCAAAGCAAATTAGAGATAGAGAAAATGACGAAAGAATATGATTTTATAAAACTAGATAATCTTAGTGAAAAATTTGCTTATGATTTTGAGAATCAAAAAAATAAAGCATTATTATTGGCAGCCCAAAAAGGGTGGAAGCTAAAATATATAGACTCAAAAGGTTCCCAGCACGAATTAGTTGGTATCACCAAAGAAGGTGCTCCATTGTATTATAAAACGTATAATGTTGATGCCGCTATTTCTACAAGAGCCAATTTTTTACATAACGGCGGAGGTCTTGGATTAAACCTAGAAGGTCAAGGAATGACAATCCATGTTTGGGATTTTGGTTTGCCAAGACTAACCCATCAGGAATATGACGGCATTGGAGGTGAAGATAGAGTTTCTATTGGAGATGGCACTGCAGGGTTAGGTGATCATGCTGCACATGTAATGGGAACCATTGTTTCTTCTGGTTTTGATCCTGCAGCAAAAGGAATGGCACCGCAAGCAAAAGGTGTAGCTTTTCGTTATCAGCAAGATGCAGCAAAAGCTGCTGCTGCTGCCGCAGAAGGGATGTTAATATCCAACCATTCTTATGGTTTAGTTGTTAGAGATGATGATGATGAGCCTTCACTACCGTCCTACTATTTCGGTTCATATATTAATAGCTCTAGAGATTGGGATGCTATTATGTACAATGCTCCTTATTACTTGATGGTTACTTCTGCAGGAAACAATGGATCTGACAATTCTGCAAATTTAGAACCTTTAGAAGGAAATGCACCTTATGATAAATTAACGGGTATTTCAACTTCAAAGAATAATTTAGTGATTGCTAATGGTACTGATGCCATCATAAATGAGGACGGAAGTTTAAATTCCGTTAATAGAAGCGCTTCTAGTTCTGAAGGTCCAACGGATGATTTAATAATTAAACCAGACATTATGGGTAATGGAGTGTTAGTATATTCTACTTTAACAGCAGCAGATGATGATTATCAATCTTATAGCGGAACCTCAATGGCTGCACCAAATGTAGCGGGTTCTTTATTGTTATTGCAACAATATTATAATGAAACTTATGGTAATTTTATGAGAGCGGCTACTTTAAAAGGACTGGCTTTGCATACAGCCGATGATGTAGATATCGTTGGGCCAGATGCAAATACAGGCTGGGGATTGATGAATACCAAAGTTGCTGCAGAAACAATTACTACAAATGGTTTTGACTCTTGGATTTCTGAAGAGGTTTTAAAAAATGGAGATACCTTTTCTATTAAGGTGAAATCAGATGGTTTAAGTCCTTTATTGGCATCTATTTCTTGGACTGATGAACCTGGAGTTTCGATTCAAGATAATATTTCTATTGAACCAAATGATCCAACTCCTGCTTTGATTAATGATTTGGATATTAAAGTTACTCGAATAACCGATGAGTTTAAACCTTGGAGACTTACAGGAGTGAATAGTAATGAAAAAGGAGATAATTTAGTAGATCCTTATGAAAGAGTAGATATTATGAATCCTTCTGCCGGTGAATATACCGTTACAGTTACTCATAAAGGAACCTTAGAACAAGATCAAAGATTTTCTTTAATTGTTACAGGTATTTCAGGAGAGTTCACTTTTGTAGCCGATAGTTCGGAAAAAACATTTTGCTCAGATACAGATGCTGTTTTTAATTTTGAATATATTCCCGCTGTTGAAGGAATTACACAATTTACAGCTACAGGTGCTCATGAAGCAATGTCGATGTCTTTTTCTGAAGATTCATTAAGTGCTGGTGGAAATTTCAACATCACTTTTGGAAATTTAATCAACGTTCCAGCAGGTACGTATGAAATTGAAATAACGGGTGACAACGGAAGTGAAACGCAAATAAGAAAAGTTAGATTCGAGGTGTATCATTCAAGTTTTGATAAGAATCCGTCTGAATTAGAATTTCCTGTGAACGGCCAAAAAGCAATATCTGCAAAAGTATCATTACTTTGGAAAAAGAATTTGAATGCAGAAAATTATACAGTAGAATTATCTGATTCACCTAGTTTTAATAATATTCTAGTTACAGAAGAGGTTACAACTTTAACAATAGATATACAGGACTTACAGCTGAATTCTGTATACTACTGGCGAGTAAAACCAAAAAACAGATGTGCTGATAGCGCATATTCACCCGTTTTTAGCTTCCAAACAGGAGTTATAGATTGTGAAAACACCTATAGCGCCACAGATTTATCTGGGGCTACTATAGATCCGCTAGTTGCAAATGTTAGGGCTATCGCTGCTATTAATGTTTTAGAAGGTTTAACCGTTAATAACATCATTCTTACCACAGATATTTCGCACACAAGTGTTCAAGAGTTAACCATTATAATACAAGATCCTAATGGTAATAATGTGGTTATTTTGTCAAATTCTTGCAATGCTGATGTGGCCGACATAAGTAATACAACTTTTAGTGATGCTGGAGGTACTTTATTTTGTGGTTTTTCAGCACCTGCCATTAGAGGAACTATTGCTCCAGAAAATAATATGAGTATTCCTTTTATTGGGAAAAGTGCTTTAGGAGAATGGAAAATTATAGTTGAAGATAATGCCGAGTTAAATGGAGGTAAAATTAATGCGGCGTCTATTACTATTTGTGCATCTGCAGAAAATACAAGTATTCCAACATTTACATCTACAAGTCTAACTTTAGGAGGTAGTGTAGACTATGTCTTAACTAC
The DNA here is from genome assembly GCA_034110665.1 of Polaribacter sp. Taxonomy (GTDB): domain Bacteria; phylum Bacteroidota; class Bacteroidia; order Flavobacteriales; family Flavobacteriaceae; genus Polaribacter. Next base: position 24,283 of record JAWUYT010000068.1, on the reverse strand, counting down.
AGCCAATATGAGTGCTTCTACAGCATCAGAAACAGAAGAACAACAAATGTATGTTTTGGTAGAACTAGCAAAAAAAGGAGTTCTTAAAAAAGAGGATGTAGCACTAATGATTGGAGATACTTTTACACAGGCAGACATAACAGCCGGTAAAATTTCTTTTACAAAATCTGAAATAGGTTCTTTTACAGATCTATTTAAAGTAGATGTGACCAATGATGCTAAAGGATGGTTACCAAACCAAACCATTAGCATTCAAGAAGGCGTTTTAAAAGTAAATGAGTTTTCTTTAAATGAAATTTCTTTATGGCCAAACCCAATAAAAGGAATTTTAAATATAAAAATAAATAATGTGAACAATGAAGATGTAAAAATCTCTTTATTTGACTTACAAGGAAGACAAATAAGTACATCTATAAACAAAGTTACTAACACAACATTTACAAAAGGAATAGAGACAAAAAATATTTCTTCGGGCGTTTATTTGTTACGCATAGAACAAGGAAACAAAAAAGCAACTAAAAAGATTATTATTGCTAAATAGTTTTCATACGTTCATATTTAAAAAAGCCAGCATAGATATGCTGGCTTTTTTTACTTTAAAAGATGCGTTGGTAAACCATCAATACTAGTTTGATTTTTGTTGTCCCAGTAGTTTTGAACCCCTTCTTTTCTTTGTTCAGAAGCCCAATCATTTAAATCATTTTTTTCTCCTTGAAGCCCAAAAAAAGGACACCCACAGCGTTGTTTTTTAAGAATTCTAAAACTTCTAAAGCATTGTTACAAATGTGCAATAAGTCTAAATAATCAAATTTATGTAGAAATGATTTTAGAACATTTTGAGAAGAAGGTTCGTCACTAATAATTAAACAGCGTATGTTCATTTTTTTAAATCTATGGTTAGGTTTACAGAAAACACATTTTTATTGTTTTCTATTAAAAACTGATGTTTATGAGGATAAATAAGCGGTAAATTTTCTGCAATATTTTTTAAACCGATTTCTTTGTAATTATCAAATTTAAATTTATTTGATACCAAAAAAAGAGTAGACGTACATAAAATATTTTTTTAGACAAACACTCTCATTTTCTCGTTAAAAAAGGGTTACATAAAATTAATCTACCCAATTCTTAGAGCGCTCCAAAGCTTGGAGCCATTTTTTATAAAAGCGTTCTCTTTTTTCAGAAGAAATATTAGAGATAAATGTTTTATCTAGTTTTTCGTCTGTTTCAATATCCTCTTGTTTCCATAAACCAACACAAATTCCTGCTAAATAGGCAGCGCCTATTGCGGTCGTTTCAGTATTTTTTGGACGGATTACAACAGTATCTAAAATATCAGCCTGAAATTGCATTAATAAATTATTTGCGCAGGCGCCACCATCTACCTTTAAAGAAGTTAACGGAGATTCTGCATCGTGTTGCATGGCAATTAATAAATCTTTAGTCTGATATGCTAAAGACTGCAAAGTAGCTTTTATCAAGTGATTTTTGCCAGTATCTAGCGTTAAACCAAAAATAGCACCTCTTGCATACATATCCCAATAAGGAGCTCCTAATCCTGCAAAAGCGGGAACAACAATTACAGGGTTTTCACCTTCAACTTCTTTTGCAAATAGCTCACTTTCTTCTGCGGAATTTATAATTTTTAATCCATCTCTTAACCATTGAATTGCCGCACCAGCAACAAAAATACTTCCTTCTAAAGCGTAGTATACTTTGCCGTTAATTCCCCAAGCAATTGTAGTGAGCAATCCGTTTTTTGAAAATTGAAGTTCAGTTCCGGTATTCATCAATAAAAAACAGCCTGTTCCATAGGTGTTTTTTGCTTCCCCTTTTTTAAAACAAGCTTGCCCAAACAATGCGGCTTGCTGGTCTCCCGCAATTCCTGCAATCGGAATGGTATGGCCATCTAAAATAAAATCACCAAAATGAAAAGAAGAGGGTTTTACTGCTGGTAACATTGATATTGGAATGTTTAATGCAGTCAATAATTTTTCATCCCAACACAATTTTTTAATATCAAAAAGCATCGTTCTTGATGCATTACTGTAATCTGTGGCATGAATCTTTTTATCCGTTAGGTTCCATAACAACCAAGAATCAATCGTTCCAAAAAGTAAGTTTCCTTTTGCTGAAGCTGCTCTGGCATTTGGAACATTTTCTAAAATCCAATGGATTTTTGTTCCAGAAAAATAAGGATCAACGACCAAACCTGTAGTTTGTCTTATATGGTTTTCTAATCCGTTTTTCTTTAAGTTTTCACAGATATCTGCAGTTCTTTTATCCTGCCAAACAATGGCGTTGTAAATGGGTTTTCCTGTATTTTTATCCCAAACAACAGTGGTTTCTCTTTGGTTTGTAATTCCTAAACCAACAATATCAGCACTATTAATATTCGTTTTTTGTATCACCTTTTTTAAGGTTGATAATTGCGATTCTAAAATTGCGAAAGGATCATGTTCTACCCATCCAGATTTTGGAAAAATTTGCGGAAACTCTTGTTGTTCAATTCCAATAATTTTTCCTTTTTGATCAACAATTACAGAACGAGAGCTCGTGGTTCCTTGATCTAACGCTAAAATATATTTTTGTGACATTTTATGCTGAATTTATTTCAGTAGCTATTTGCAAATAAGATTTCCAATTTACAAAATAACATTTTATGATATTGATAAATTGTTACCTTTAGCCAAAATAAAATTTCTTTTTATGGAATATGGATTTCTATCAGTAATACCGCCAATTGTGGCAATTATTTTAGCGTTAAGAACCAAACAAGTTTATATTGCTTTGTTATTTGGTATCTGGTTTTCTTGGTTGATTATTGAGGGCTGGAACCCATTAACAGGAACTTTGGCGATGATTGAAGGCATGGTAAATGTGTTTCAATCTAAAGGAAATACCAGAACAATAATGTTTAGTGCGCTAGTTGGAGCCTTGCTAATTTTTATTCAATATTCTAGAGGAGTCGAAGGGTTTATCAATATTCTAAATCGACAATTGGTAAAGTTAGAAGATAAAAAAACAGGTTATAGTCGAGTAATGGTGCAAGTTTTAGCAACCGTAACAGGCTTGCTTTTGTTTGTCGAAACGAGTATTAGTTCTCTAACCGTAGGAACTTTATACAGACCAATTTTTGATAAATTAGGAATTCCAAGAGAGAAACTAGCGTATATCGCAGATTCAAGTTCTGCACCTTCGTCCATTTTAATCCCTTTTAATGCTTGGGGCGCTTTTATTATGGGGCTTTTATTAACACAAGGAATTGACAAGCCGTTTGCTGTAATGATTGCTTCAATTAAATATAATTTTTATCCTTTGTTAGCAATCGCGATTCTTTTCATTGTCATTTTTACAAAGAAGGATTTTGGACCCATGAAAAAAGCTGAAAAAAGAACCAAAGAAACAGGAGAGTTAATGAACGAAGGTTCTAAACCAATGGTTTCTGATGAAATCACTTCATTTCCGCCAAAAGAAGGAATTGAAGCAAAAGCGTATAATATGATTGTGCCGCTTTTGGTCATGGTTTTAATGATGCCCATTAATTTGGTCTACACAGGTTGGAACTCCGTAAAAACATCTAATTCATTTTTAAATCATGCTTCACAGGCTATTGGAGAGGGTTCTGGGTCATCTTCTGTCTTATATGCTGTAATTACCTCGTTATTGGTGGCAATGGTGATGTATTTTATACAAGGGGTTATGAACCCTAAAGAGGCTGTAAACTTAACCTTAAAAGGGATTAGCGAATTGATGCCTTTGGCTTTGTTAATGTTGTTAGCGTTCGCCATTGGCGATGCTTGTAAGGAATTAGAAACAGGAATTTATGTAGCAAATGCGACAAAAGATTGGTTATCACCAGAATTATTACCAGCTGTTGTCTTTTTAATCAGTTCGTTTATTGCGTTTTCTACGGGAACTTCTTGGGGAACATTTGCAATTATGTTGGCAATTTCAATTCCAATGGCAAATATTCATGGTGCAGAGGTAACTATTGTGGTTGCAGCTACTTTAGGAGGAGGGATTTTTGGAGACCATTGTTCGCCAATTTCGGACACTTCTATAATTTCGTCCATGGCCTCTGCAAGTGATCATATAGACCACGTAAAAACCCAATTGCCCTATGCATTGGTGGGTGGTGCAGTTACCTTGGTTATGTATTTGATGATTGGTTTTTTTGGGTAATAAATAAACTTAAAAGTGCAAATATGTCGTAAAGTTAATACAGAAATAATTATTTTTATTATTAGGGTTCTCATAGGTTTTATATTGAAACGAGTTCAGCACAAGAAACCTGTGAGGTCTGAAAAAAATAAAATATGAAAGAAAAAAATATCTTCAAAAAAACAACAAAAACAATTAGTGATGGAGCTGATCAAGTTTTTCAACAGTTTAAAAACGGAATTTCACAAATAGGGGATTTAGGTTCTGCAACTAAAAACAAGTTTGTCGATTATGTAAAAGACGTTTTTAATGTTTTACCGCTATTAGAAAAAGCAGGATTTAGAACAAATCGGTTAATTGTTGGGGTTTCAGTGCCACCCTCTATAGAAATTCATTTTAGTCGATTTAAAGATATAAAGAAAGAGGAAATTGACAGTTTGTATGAAGAGTATAAGGATAAGAAAATGTTTAAACTGATTTTAAAAGCATTACTAATGTCCCATGATTTTCAATCGAAGTTGTATTCGGATACTTTAGTATTTTCAGAAACGTGTATTGAAATTTCGATTCCTCCTAAAGTGAGTATTAAATATTTAAGAAAGGATATTGCAAGTTTAGATAAAATAGAGGCGGAGTTTGATTAGAGGTCGAGTTAAAAACTTCTCGATACAATTTTCTTAAAAAAGCGAAAATCACTCGAAGTGACAGCGTGGGAATAAAATTGTTAATATATGAGAATTAATTTCGGTAAATTTTGCAAAAAAAATAGTTGTAAATTTTGCGTTTAAAATGTCTATTTAGCTAAAATTCCACGTTTTTTAATTTCATCAATCATACGCAAAGCAACTTCTTTAATGGTGTTTTCTTTAAAGAGGAAGGTTTTTTCATACAAGGTATTTCCTTCAAAAAAAGTAACTTGATAACGATTGTTGAGTACAAATAATTCAGGTTGAATAAATTCAATTTTAGCAAAAGAATCTGCGGGTAAGACATCTATTTTTTTACGGATTAAAGAGGTCGTTTTTGTTTCAGAAAAACCTTGAGAAACAATGACCATCATTTCTAAAGCAACCTTTTTATTATTGATGATATATACGTTCCAGTCATCAGTTTTATAAAGGTCGTTGTATTCATAAACAACAGCTATTTTCACATCTGTAACTTCAGGTATTTCTATGTCTTTTTTCACTTTTATTAAACTTGTTTCAGTGTTTTTTAATTGAAAGGCTCTAAATAATAATTCACTGAATTTATAGGATTACCAAACTTTATAGAAATCTTCCTTAGAAATTTCATCACCATCACATTCATCAATAGTTAATGTATCCATACATAAACCAGCAAATTCATCTTCAAGATTGTCTTCAGAATATTTTAAAACTTTTCCATTTTTGTAAACAGTTATTTGTTTTAGAACTTCATCAGCTTCATTTGTCTCAAAATACCAAGCAGAGGTTCCCCAACTTGCGTATTCATCATCTCGATTTTCGTCCCAAAATTGTGTAAAGTAGTTCATTGTATAAATTATTAGCTTAAAATTCTATTTGATTATTTAGAGCATTTATCGTTTTTTGAGAAACGTTCAAGTCAAACCTTAAAACGAGCGATTCCCAAAACCGGCTATTTCCTTTTCTTCGGGAAGGTTGGGGTGGGCTTTTCTTTATATAATTGATTTAAATTGTTCTAAGAAACGTTTGTCATTTTCATAAAACATTCTAATATCTGGTATTTGATATAACAACATAGCAATACGCTCAATTCCCATTCCAAAAGCATAACCAGAATATTTTGTAGGATCGATGTTGCAATTTTTTAGCACATTAGGATCGACCATTCCACAACCCATAATTTCTAGCCAACCTGTACCTTTTGTAATTTTATAATCAGTTTCAGTTTCTAATCCCCAATAAATATCTACTTCAGCACTTGGCTCTGTAAAAGGAAAATAAGAAGGGCGTAAACGAATTTTAGATTTCCCAAACATCTCTTTTGTAAAGTATAAAAGCGTTTGTTTTAAATCGGCAAAAGAAACATCCGTGTCAATATATAAACCTTCTACTTGATGAAAGATACAGTGCGCTCTTGCAGAAATATCTTCGTTTCTAAAAACTCTTCCAGGAGAAATCGTTCGAATAGGCGGCGTATTATTTTCCATATAACGTACTTGCACCGAAGAAGTATGTGTGCGCAATAAAATATCAGGATTCTGTTCTATAAAAAAGGTGTCTTGCATGTCTCTTGCAGGATGGTATTCTGGTAAGTTTAACGCTGTAAAGTTGTGCCAATCATCTTCAATCTCTGGGCCTTCAGAAACGGTAAAACCAATTCTATTAAAAACCTCGATAATTTTATTTTTCACCAAAGATATTGGGTGACGAGAACCTAACTCAATAGGTTCAGAAGGTCTTGTTAAATCACCATAAACACCTTTTTCTTCAACAGCACTCTCTAATGCATCATTTAATTCAGCTACTTTACCTTCAGCAGATGTTTTTAAGTTGTTTAAGGCTTGTCCAAAATCTTTACGTAATGAGGTATCTACATTTTTAAATTCAGTAAATAAATCTTTAAGTAAACCTTTGCTACCTAGGTATTTAATTCTAAACGCCTCAACTTCCTCTTTTGTGTTTGCTTTAAAAGCATCTACATCAACAATAAGTTCTTTTACTTTATCTAACATTGTTACAACAAAAATTTATCTGGCAAATTTAACGTTTTTTAGCTACTTTCATTCTAGTTTTTTAAACTATCCTAGAGCTCCTAACGAAATCGATTGAAATAAGGGGTTTTACGAATAAAATAAAAAATAGTTTTTATTTTATCAATTCAGAAAAAATGTATCTTTACTGCGTTAAATTTTTATAAAATTCATAAAAAACTATGGCAGAAAATATTGATCATAAAATTACCGAGTTCATGGAAATGGTTACAAAGAGAAATAACCATGAGCCAGAATTCTTACAGGCAGTTAAAGAAGTTGCAGAAACTGTAATTCCTTATATTGCTAATAACGATATTTACAATGGTAAAAACATTTTACTTAGAATGGTGGAACCAGAAAGATTAATTTCTTTTAGAGTTTCTTGGGTAGATGATGATGGAGAGATTCAAGTAAATAGAGGATATAGAATTCAAATGAATTCTGCAATCGGACCGTATAAAGGAGGTTTGCGTTTTCACCCAGCAGTGACCGCTAGTATTTTAAAGTTTTTAGCTTTTGAGCAAGTCTTTAAACACTCTCTAACAACTTTACCAATGGGGGGAGGAAAAGGGGGGTCTGAGTTTGATCCGCAAGGAAAGTCAGAAAATGAAATTATGCGTTTTTGTCATTCCTTTATGACAGACCTATACAGACATATTGGGCATAACACAGATGTACCTGCAGGAGATATTGGTGTTGGTTCTAGAGAAATTGGTTTTATGTTTGGGATGTATAAAAAGTTAAACAATTCATTTACAGGGGTTTTAACAGGTAAAGGAGCATCTTGGGGTGGTTCTTTAATTAGACCAGAAGCAACAGGGTATGGTACCGTTTATTTTGCGCAAAATATGTTACTGCGTAAAAACGATTCTTTTAAAGGTAAAAAAGTAGTTATTTCGGGTTCTGGAAACGTAGCACAATATGCTGCTGAAAAAGCAATCGAATTAGGAGCAACTGTTTTAACATTATCAGATTCTGGAGGTTATATTTTAGATGAAGAAGGCATCAACACAGAAAAGTTGAAGCATGTAATGTACATTAAAAACGACAAAAGAGGGCGAATTAGTGAATACACAGAGAAATATCCAAATGCAAAATTTATTGCAGGCGAAAGACCTTGGACCGTAAAATGTGATATTGCTTTGCCATGTGCCACTCAAAATGAGTTAGATGGTGAGGAAGCAAAAATATTAATTGCAAATGGTTGTATGTGCGTTTCTGAAGGGGCAAATATGCCTTCTATGCCGGGAGCGATTCATGAATTTATAAAAGGAAAAATCTTATTCGCTCCAGGAAAAGCTTCTAATGCCGGTGGTGTTGCAACTTCTGGTTTAGAAATGAGTCAGAATTCATTGCGTTTAAGCTGGTCTCGTAAGGAAGTAGATGATAAATTGCAAGATATTATGGAAGATATTCATGATTCTTGTGTAAAATATGGTGAAAATGAAGACGGAACCATAGATTATATCAAAGGTGCAAATATTGCAGGTTTTGTAAAAGTAGCAGACGCAATGTTAGCGCAAGGAGTCGTCTAAAAAACAGTTTTTTTATAGATTAAAATTTAAAACGCATCAATTTTTTGATGCGTTTTTTTGTACACCTTATTTTAAAAAGCAATCTTTACCAAAAGAATTAATTAATGAGCATACTTTTCCTTTTTTTCTTCGGATTTTTCTTTTCGTTTGCCGGTTCTATCACACCAAGCATGTTGAACATGACTGCCTTAAAAATTAGTTTAGAAGAGGGTAGAGAAGCGGCGAATAAATATGCTTTGGGAGTTTCTTTGATCGTCATTCCGCAAGTGATTATTGCTATTCTATTAACTAAATACATGGCAGAAAACCCTAGAATTTTAGAAACATTAGAAAAGGCAGGGATTGTAATTTTTATCTTTTTAACTTTCTATTTTTACAGGGAATCTAAAAAAGGTAAAATTCAGGTTGATGGAATAAAATCTAAAAAGCAACATCCGTTCTTATCAGGAATTACACTATCGCTGTTAAATATGTTTGCAATTCCTTTTTTTTGCGGTGTAGCGGTTTTACTAGATACTTTTAAGCTTTTTAGTTTTGACATTCTTTCTCAAATTTTCTTTACGTTCGGTTCGGTAATTGGTGCTTTCTATATTTTATATTTGTACGGAAAATTCGCTAAAATAATTCAGAAAAAAACAGGAAAATTAACAAAAGATATCAATCTAATTTTAGCCATTTTAACAGCTTTAGTAGCCATTATTTCATTGGTGAAATTATTTATTTAAAGAACATATGAAAGTTATTAAGAATATAAGTATCCAAGGTAAACACAGCAAACCAATGGTAACCGATGTTTTTTACAACGAAACACATCAACCAAAAAAAGTAGTTATTTTTTGCCACGGTTACAAAGGTTTTAAAGATTGGGGCGCATGGAATTTAATGGCAGCACAATTTTCAAATGCTGGTTTTTTCTTCGTAAAATTCAACTTTTCACATAATGGAGGTACTGCAGAGAATCCAATTGATTTTCCAGATTTAGAGGCTTTCGGGAACAATAATTACACCAAAGAATTAGACGATTTAGAAAGTGTTTTAGATTGGATTTCATCAGAAGAAAAATTTAAAAATGAAATAAATATTGATGATATTTCAGTCATAGGACACAGCAGAGGCGGCGGAATTGTGTTGCTAAAAGCCAACGAAGATGCAAGAGTGAAAAAGGTGATTTCATTAGCGGCAGTAGCTGATATTGGATCAAGAAGTTCTACTACTGGGGATTTAGAAAACTGGAAAAAAGATGGCGTTAAATATGTTGTAAACGGAAGAACAAAACAGCAAATGCCACATTTTTATCAGTTTTATGAAGACTTTAAAGCAAATGAAGAACGCTTAAATATTCAAAAAGCAGTAGAAAAAATTGAGATTCCACAGTTAGTCATCCATGGAGACAAGGATACTTCCATTGTGGTTGATGAAGCGCATCAAATTCATTCTTGGAATCCTAACAGTATTCTGGAGATCATAGAAAATGCAGATCATGTTTTTAATGTATCGCATCCTTGGGAAAAAGAAAACGTATCAAAAGAACTAAAAGAGGTTACAACGATTTGTATTGAATTTTTAAAATAAGTTTTTCTTGTAATGAGTAATTTATAAAATTGAATTCAAGAAATTAGTAAAATTCGAGTGGCTCTTCGTAAATTAGTGGTGTGGAACTACTACCTCCTTTCAGAAAAATTATTCATGTAGATATGGATGCCTATTATGCATCTGTAGCGGAATTAGACAACCCCGAATTAAGAGGAAAAGCAATTGCCGTTGGCGGTGGTGGAGAGAGAGGCGTGGTTTCTGCTGCGAGTTATGAAGCTCGAAATTTTGGCGTAAAATCTGCTATGAGCGGAGTTTTGGCCAGACAAAAATGTCCGCATTTAATTTTTGTAAAAACAGATTTTGAGCGATATAAAGAAATATCAACTAAAATAAGAGCAATCTTTTACGAATACACAGATTTGGTGGAGCCACTTTCTTTAGATGAGGCTTATTTAGACGTTACCGAAAATAAAAAAGGAAACCCCTCTGCTAACGCAATTGCTAGAGAAATTAGAGCGCGCATTTACCAAGAAACAGGTTTGCGAGCTTCGGCAGGAATCTCTATCAATAAATTCATTGCAAAAGTTGCTTCGGATATTAACAAACCAAACGGACAAAAAACAGTGCATCCAAATGAGGTGATTCCTTTTTTAGAAGAATTACCCGTCAATAAATTTTACGGAGTAGGTAAGGTTACCGCCGCTAAAATGTATAATTTAGGAATTTTTATTGGGAATGATTTAAAGAAAAAATCACTTGAAGAATTAGTAAGTCTCTTCGGGAAAGCTGGAACTCATTATTACAATATTGTACGCGGAATTCATAACAGTGCGGTAAAACCGAATAGAATTAGAAAATCTGTTGGTGCAGAAACAACCTTTAACGAAAATATTTCTTCGGAAATTTATATGCTTGAGCGTTTAGAGGATATTGCTGATGAGATAGAAAAACGGATGAAAAAGGCAAATGCGAAAGGAAAAACGATTACCTTAAAAATTAAATATTCAGATTTTACGCAACAGACAAGAAGTAAAACGAAAGCGTATTTTATGCAGACGAAAAAAGAGTTTTTTCCGACGATAAAAGAATTGCTATACCAAGATAAATTAGTAAATTCTGTTCGGTTATTAGGGATTTCTTTCGGGAATTTAAACACCGAAAAGAAAGAACCCATTTGGGTACAGTTGCGGTTTGAATTCTGATGCTCGCCAATGATGATAATAACAATGATAGTAATAAATAATTTACAGGTTTTTAAAACCTGTAAGGGCTGAAATACGAAAGAATGAACATAATCAGAACAAATTTTAAAAATAAAGACTTCATCAAATTAGTAAAACAATTAGATGCATATTTAAAGGTTATGGATGGAGATGAACATGAGTTTTACAATCAGTTTAATAATATTGGTATTTTAAAAGAGGTGGTTGTTTTTTACGAAGGTGAAAATGCAGTTGGTTGTGGAGCCATTAAAAAGTTTGATGCGGAATCAAGTTCAGCAAAAGTTAAAAACGCTGTGGAGATTAAAAGGATGTTTGTTTTATCAGAAAAAAGAGGTGTAGGAATCGCACAAAAAATTCTGAATGAATTAGAAATATGGGCAAAAGAATTGGACTATAAAAAATGTGTTTTAGAAACAGGAATAAGACAGGTTGAGGCTGTGAAATTTTATCAGAAATGTGATTATAAAATTATTCTGAATTACGGTCAGTACAAAAACATGGAAAATAGTATTTGCTTTGAAAAACAACTATAAATGAATTACAGTTATTGGGAATTAAAAGAGTGGTTTACAAACATTGATTTTACGATTGTTGGTAGCGGAATTGTAGGCTTAAATTGTGCGTTAGCATTGAAGAAAAAGCATCCAAAAGCAAAGGTTTTAATTCTTGAAAAAGGGATGTTGCCGCAAGGAGCCAGCACAAAAAACGCCGGTTTTGCTTGTTTTGGAAGTCTGTCAGAAATTATTGATGATTTAAACGCTCACACAGAAGAAGAGGTTTATAATCTGGTTGATAATCGTTGGAAAGGCTTACAATTATTACGTAAAAATTTAGGAGATAAAAACATCGATTTTCAACATCATAAAGGCTTTGAATTATGCGATTCAGAAGACTTTTTTGAAGAGTGTTTGGCAAAAAAAAAAGAAATAAATAACTTGTTAACACCCATTTTCAAGGAAGACGTTTTTTCTGTCTCTGATAATATATTCAACTTTAAAAAAGTATATCATTCATACATTGTGAATAATTTTGAAGGTCAGATTGACACCGGAAAAATGGCAACGCAATTGCTTTTGAAAGCTCAAAAAAACGGAATTAAAATATTAAATAATATTGTCGTAGAAAGGTTTGTTGAAAATGAGAATAATGTCAACATAAAAACCAATAGATTAGATTTTTACACTAAAAAATTATGCATTGCAACCAATGGTTTTGCAAATAAAATACTGAATGAAAATGTGCAACCAGCAAGAGCACAAGTATTAATTACAAAGCCAATTAAAAATTTAAAAATTAAGGGTACTTTTCATTTAGATAAAGGCTACTATTATTTTAGAAATATAGACAATAGAATTTTATTTGGAGGCGGTAGAAATCTTGATTTTAAAACGGAAGAAACTGCCGAATTTGGTGAAACTGCCATGATACAAAATAAACTGGAAAAGATTTTAAAAGAAACGATTTTGCCAGACACAAATTTTGAAGTAGAGCATCGATGGAGTGGAATTATGGGTGTGGGAGATCAGAAAAATGCGATTGTAAAACAACTTTCTAATCATGTTTTTTGTGGAGTTCGTTTAGGTGGAATGGGTGTTGCAATTGGCAGCTTGGTGGGTAAAGAATTAGCAGAATTAATAGAATAAAAAGACTTTTAGACTTAAATTAATCTTGAGAAAAGTTTAAAGTCTTGGGGTGACACAAAAAATAAATGGAGAAAAATAGTCAAACTGTTAGTCGTGTAAATAGCAACTCCGTAGCCGACGTCATTATAATTGGTGGTGGTTTAGCCGGATTGTGCAACGCAATTCATTTATCAAAATTTGGTAAAAAGGTGGTGTTGATTGAGAAAAATTCATACCCGAAGCATAAAGTTTGTGGGGAATATATTTCTAACGAAGTGCTGCCTTATCTACAATTTTTAGACATCAATCCGTTTGATTTTGGTGCAGTAAAAATTGATCAATTTAAATTATCAACCACAAATAATAAACTTATTTCAGCAAAATTGCCTCTGGGTGGCTTCGGAATTTCGAGGTATACGTTAGATTTGGAACTCGCAAAAAAAGCAACAGAAAACGGTGTTACCATACTGCAAGATGAAGTTACAAACGTCGCTTTTAAGAACGATGTTTTTCAAATTGAAACCAGAGAAAATAATCATTTTTCTTCAAAATTTGCGATCGGCTCTTTTGGGAAACGTTCTTTATTAGATGTAAAAATGGAACGTGATTTTATCCAAAAAAAATCGCCTTATTTAGGCGTTAAAATTCATGTGAAAGGAGATTTTCCAGAAGATTTGGTAGCGCTTCATAATTTTAAAGGAGGGTATTGTGGTGTTTCTAAAGTGGAAAATGACGCGATTAACTTGTGTTATATCACTAGTTTTTCAGCTTTCAAAAAGTATAAAAATATTGATGATTTTCAAGAAAATGTCGTTTTTAAAAATGATTTTTTAAAGAAGATTTATCAGGAAACAAGACCTGTTTTTGAGAAGCCGTTATCAATCAGTCAGATTTCTTTTGAAACTAAAAAACCTATTGAAAATCATTTGATCATGTGTGGTGATTCTGCCGGAATGATTCATCCATTATGCGGAAACGGAATGAGTATGGCAATTCAGTCTGCACAAATTGCATCTAAACTGATTCTAAATTATTACGATAGTGCGATCACATCAAGAATTGAGTTGGAAAAACAGTACATTAGATTGTGGAATAAACAGTTTAAATGGCGTTTAAAATCAGGCCATTTTATTGCAATGTTGTTCAGAAATGATCAAATTTCGAATATTTTGTTACAAATTTTAGGAAGAATGCCTTTTTTATTGCCAATAATCATTCAGCAAACCCATGGTAAATCAATAAAGATATAATGGATTTTTTTATCAGTACAAAACAAAGAACAGACAAAGAAGAATTGATGGATGATTTTTCTATCGGAGGGGATTTATTGCGAGATACATTAGATAAATTAGAGAATATAAACCGTTGGTTAGGGGGGAATAAAGTAACTGTGAATGGCTTAAAAGCTATTTTAGAAAAACATCCAAAAGTCCAAGAAATTACAATTGTAGATGTTGGCTGTGGTCATGGAGATATTTTGCGAGATGTTGCTAAATTCGGACGAAAAAATAACTATAAATTTAAATTGATTGGTATTGATGCAAACCCCACTGCCATTGAATATGCGAACGAATTATCAACGGATTTTCCGGAATTGAGTTTTGAAACCCAAGATATTTTTTCTGAAGAATTTAAAAGTAGAAAGTTTGATATAGTTTTAGCGACTTTATTTTTACATCATTTTAAAGAGCCAGAGTTAGTTTCTTATTTGAAGAATACCCTAAAACAAACCAATATTGGCATTGTGGTTAATGATTTACATAGGACTAAATTAGCGTATTATTTGTTCATGTTGTTATCCATATTTATCAGTAATAAAATGATTATTGAAGACGGATTAACTTCTGTTTTAAGAGGATTTAAAAGAGCCGATTTAGAAGAAATGTCCAGTAAAATAAAAGTTCAACCCAAAATTTCTTGGAAATGGGCTTTTCGTTTTTTGTGGATTTTAAAGAATTAAAAAGTTGAAAGTTTTTAAAGTTGAAAAGTAGATACATTAGCGTCACAGTTATCAGTAAAAATATGTGAAATGCGTGTCAAATAAATATAGATAAAATACTCCGGGAATCATCGAGAAACCTCTGTGAATATCTGTGTAACAAAAAAATATGAAAGTAAAAATAACATCAGTTGCAAAACAACTCCCGAAATACCATAGAGAAACAAAAGATATTATTCCTTTTGTTCAATTGTGGATGCAAGAGCAAGATACCCGCTTTCAAAGAAAAGTAATCAAGCTTTTTGAAGGTGCAGGTGTTGATAAACGCTATTCAATTATGGATCCTGAAGAAGTTTTTATAGCCACTTCTTTTGAAGAAAAAAACAATATTTATGCAAGAGAAGTAGTCATATTAGCAGAACAATCTCTCAAAAAATCTTTAGATAAAGCAAATTTAAAAGCAACCGATTTAGATTATATTATAACGGTAAGCTGCACGGGAATTATGATTCCGTCTATGGACGCGTATCTGATTAATTCTTTGGGAATGAAACAAGATATTGTGCGGTTACCTGTTACAGAAATGGGCTGTGCAGCAGGAGTTTCTGGTATTATTTATGCAAAGAATTTTTTAAAATCGAATCCGAATAAAAGAGCTGCTGTGGTTGCGGTAGAAGCACCAACAGCCACTTTTCAGTTGGAAGATTATTCGATGACAAACATTGTAAGTGCCGCTATTTTTGGTGATGGAGCGTCAGCCGTTATTTTGTCTTCTTATGAAGAAGATAAAGGTCCAGAAATTATAGATGAAGCAATGTATCATTTTTATGATGCAACACATATGATGGGATTTAATTTAGTAAACTCTGGTTTACAAATGATTTTAGACAAAGAGGTTCCGCAAAAAATATCAGATCATTTTCCTGCGATTATTCATCCATTTTTAGAAAAAAATAATTTGACAATTAAGGATATAGATCATTTGATTTTTCATCCTGGAGGAAAGAAAATTGTACAAACCGTAGAAGATTTATTCGGGGTTTTAGGGAAAAATATTGAGGATACGAAAGAAGTTTTGCGTTTGTATGGAAATATGTCTAGCGCAACCGTACTGTATGTGTTAGAGCGATTTATGGATAGAAACCCTGCGAAAGGAGAACGTGGAATTATGTTGAGTTTTGGTCCTGGGTTTTCTGCGCAAAGAATTTTGTTGGAGTGGTAAAATATAACAAATGAATCATAAAGAAATAATAGATAGTCTTCCTTACCAAAAACCATTTTTGTTTGTTGACGAACTCGTAGAGATTTCAGAAAACGGAATTACAGGAAGTTATAGATTCAAAGAAAATGAGTATTTTTATGAAGGTCATTTTAAGGATAATCCAATTACGCCAGGGGTTATCTTAACCGAAACAATGGCGCAAATTGGGGTTGTTTGTTTAGGGATTTATTTACTAAAGGATAAAATATCAACAGTAATAAAACCACAAATTGCATTAACATCAAACCATATTGATTTCTTTTTACCTGTTTTACCCAACGAAAAAGTAATGGTGCTATCAGAAACAGTGTATTTTAGATTCAACAAGTTAAAATGTAACGTTAAAATGTTGAATGCCAAAAATGAACTGGTTTGCAGAGGAACAATTTCTGGAATGATCATAGTAAAATAAAGAGTGTCAATTCGAGTTATTCTGTTTTTTGGTGGGATTGTATCGAGAGCATATTAAACGAATTAAAATTTGAAAAATAGAGTCGTAATTACAGGATTAGGTGTCGTCGCTCCAAACGGAGTAGGGTTAGACGCGTTTACAAAGGCAATTAAGTCTGGAACGTCAGGAGTTACGTTTCATCAAGAATTAAAAGACAAAGGTTTTTCTTGTTGCATTGGTGGAATTCCAGAAGTATCCGAAGAAAAAAAAGCCGAATATTTAACGCCTTTGCAGCTGCGAGGGTTTAATAGTACAAGCATTTTATATGGTTGTATGGCAGGAATTGATGCTTGGAAAGATGCAGGTTTTTCTGTCGATGAAAACTCAAACGTGGATTACGATTCGGGACTAATTTTCGGAACAGGAACTTCAGGAATTGAAAAGTTTAGAGAAGCGATTTATAAAATTGACGATCAAAATGTGAGACGTTTAGGAAGTACCTCTGTAGTGCAAACTATGGCAAGTGGCATCTCTGCGTATTTAGGTGGCATTTTAGGTTTAGGAAATCAAGTAACCACAAATTCGTCTGCTTGCACAACGGGAACTGAAGCGTTGTTGTTAGGTTTTGAAAGAATCAAAAACGGCAAAGCAAAACGAATGTTGGTAGGGAGCTCTAGCGATAGTAGTTTATACACTTGGGGCGGTTTTGATGCCATGCGTGTGATGTCTTATAAGCACAACGATTCACCAGAACAAGGTTCACGACCTATGAGTGAAACGGCATCAGGATTTGTTCCTGGAAGTGGGGCAGGAGCACTCGTTTTAGAATCTTTAGAAAGTGCTTTAGAACGAAAATCTACGATTTATGCAGAGGTTTTAGGAGGGAATATTAATTCTGGCGGACAAAGAAACGGCGGAACATTAACGGCCCCAAATGCAGAGGCAGTTCAGAAGTGTATTCGAGATGCTATTGTAGATGCGGGAATCGAACCAGCCGAGATTGATGCGATTAATGGGCATTTAACAGCGACTTCAAAAGATAGTTTAGAGATCGAAAACTGGACGAAAGCATTACATAGAAAAGGTGCAGATTTTCCTTATATCAATTCTTTAAAATCGCAAGTTGGGCATTGTTTGGCTGCTGCTGGCGCTATTGAAGCTGTAGCTTCTGTATTGCAAATTAAAGATCAATTTGTGTTTCCGAATATCAATTGTGAAGATGTGCATCCAGAAATTTCAGAACTGATTTCTTCGGATAGAATTCCGATTAAAATGATTGAAAAAAACATGAATATAGTGGTTAAAGCAAGTTTTGGTTTTGGAGATGTAAATGCTTGTGTTATCTTTAAAAAATATTAATTATAACTAATTTAAAGTAAAGAAAGTTTTCACAGGTTGTTGAGCTGAACTTAATTCAGTATCGAAAACCTTTGAGGTCTAGAAATAATAAATCAACCATGACAAAAGAAGAAATTATATCAAAATTAACAACGATTGTCAAACCTTATGTTCAAAACGAAGAAGGTTTTAAAAACATATCTGTAAACACAGATTTTATCAAAGATTTAGAAATAAATTCTGCAAATTTAGTAGATATTATTTTGGACGTAGAAGACGAGTTTAAGATAGAAATAGATAATGATTCTATGGAAAAAATGTTGTCAGTAAAAGCGACTATAGAAGTTATTCAGGATAAAATGAACGCATAATGGTTGGCAATGATATTGTTGATTTAAATCTTGCAAAAAGGCAAAGTAACTGGCAACGGGAGGGTTTTTTAGAAAAACAATTTACGGATAAAGAGCAAAAAGTAATTTTAAATTCTGATATTCCTTTTTTACAAGTTTGGTTGTTTTGGTCTATGAAAGAAGCTGCTTATAAATGTTATACACAAAAATGTCAGGGAAGGTTTTTTTCGCCTAAAAAATTTGAATGTAAAACACTGTCAGAATCAGAAGGAGTTGTAGCGTTTGATTCTCAAAAATATAATGTAAATTACCTAATATCAGATAATTATGTTCATTCTATAGCTTTTGAAAAGGGATCAAAAAAAATGGTTTCAGAATTATTTTTGATTGATAAAAATGTCAGTCAAACCAAAACAACAAACCAAAATTTGCTATCTCATTTTTCTTCTGAAACCAAACTTCATAAAAATGAATTTGGAATTCCTTATTTGTATCAAAATAACCAAAAATTAGCGGTTTCTATTTCTACTTCTCATCATGGAAATAACGGCGGATTTGCATTTACGTTAAAAAATGAATAGACTTATAACATTAAATAGTACGCTTCTTGTAATCCTTCTTTTTACGTTTACAAGCTTTTCGCAAGAGTCAACTAAAAGTAATAAGGACTCAAAAATTACTTTTATAATAAAGAATTTTGGTTTTAATGTAGCCGGTAATTTTAAAACGTATAGTGTTTCAAGTAATTTTGATCCACAACGGTTAAAAGAATCTTTTTTTAATGCGGAAATTCAGGTAAATTCAATTTTTACAGACAGTAAAAGTAGAGATGAGCATTTATTAGAGGACGACTATTTTGATGTTAAAAAATACCCGAAAATTATATTTCAGTCTACAGCAATTGAAGAAACAGTAAATTCTAAATATATTCTAAAAGGTTTTATCACCATAAAGGGAATTAAAAAGCGAGTAGAAACACCTTTAGAAATTACAACGTTAAAAGAAAGCACGGTTTATAAAGCTAATTTTAAGCTTGACAGAAAAGATTTTAATGTTGGGGGAAACAGTTTTGTTCTTTCTAATAAAGTGGATATTAAAATGATGTATGTCGCAACTAAAAATTAAAGAAGTGCTTTTTAAGCTTTGTGAATTGTTTGTAAACAAGCGTTCACAAACGGTGCATGAAATAATTTCATCGAACCAAAAAGCATTGCAATCAGAAACGAAAAGTTCTGCTGGCGATAAACATGAAACAGGACGCGCCATGTTGCAGTTAGAAATGGAAAAAGCAAGTCAGCAATTAGAAGGCATTTCTTTAATGAATCAGGTTTTATCGAAAATTGATATTTTAAAACTATCAAAAAACGTTTGTTTAGGAAGTATCATTATAACCGATACAACCAACTATTTTTTAAGTATCTCTGCGGGACAACTGGTAGTGGAAGGTAAAAATTATTTTGCTATTTCTGTTTCTTCGCCAATTGGGAAATTGTTATTAGGAAAGAAACAAAATGACGGGTTTGTTTTTAACGGAAATCGAATGAAAATTAATCAAGTTTTATAAGAGCAATCATTGTTGTTCGATAAAAGACGCAAAACCGCTTCACTTTTACAACCAATAACCAAAACTTGATTGCAACTATCTGACAAACAAATAAAACTTAAAATGAAATTGTTTACTTTATTTTGATGAAATTATTTTGAAAAAAGAAAGCTATAATTTAATGAATTTGTAAAATCCTTTATTTAAAGGGGTTTATCAAACTAAAAATATTTTTAATCAGACACTAATGAATTGCAATAGAAACGGTTGTCAATTTTTCTACATTAGAAAAGTGATTCAAAAATACAGTCTGTTCCTCAAATTCCGCTTCAATGAGCCAATAAGAACCTTTAAAATAAGAGTTTAAAATGGTTGCTTTTACTTTAATACGTCCTGCGATATCTTCAGAATCTTTTATAATTTTTAATTGATGAGGATACAAAAGGTATTCTGTGTTATTAATTTTAATTTCATTCACATCATCAAACAAAGCAGCGATATATTTTTCCTTAGGATTTTGATATATTTTCTTTGGATCATCATTTGCTATAATGGTTTGATCTCTGATTATAACCAAGGTGTCTGCAAAAGAAAGCGCATCATTTTTATCGTGCGTAGCAACAATACAAGCAATATTTTTTTCTTTTAAATAACGGAAAATATTTCTGCGCAAAGAGTTCTTTTTAAAGTTATCTATTTGTCCAAAAGGCTCATCAAGTAAAATTAATTCGGGTTCATTTGCCAAAGCTCTAGCGATGGCAACGCGTTGTTTTTGACCACCACTTAAGTTTTTAACTTTTGTGTTCGCAAAAGCATTCATTTCTATAACTTGAAGCAATTCTTGTGTGCGTTTTTCACTTTCTTCAGGATAAAAGCGAGACAGAAATTTTTTAATATTTTCTGAGACAGAAATGTACGGCATCAAATCAAAGTCTTGAGCAACATATTTAAAGAAGTCCATTCCCGGAACTAAATGAGATTTAGGACCTAAAACTTGCTGTTCATTCCAGAAAATTGCTCCCTTCTTCAGATCTAACAGCCCATAAATGGCTTTTAAAAGGGTCGATTTTCCGCAACCACTTTCACCCATTACGCATAGATGTTCGCCTTTTTCTAGAGTAAAATTGAATTTTTTTAAAACAATTTTCTTTTTAGAATATCCAAAAGTGATGTTGTTTACTTGCAGCATATAAAATTATAAAAAACGGTTGTACCAGCTTTCTTCAATGGGTACTTCCCAATTATGTTTAAAGTCGTTGTTATTTGTAATTAGGTTGTCAAAAACAATGGTTTTGGCTGTAACAGCTCTCTTTTTTACTAACTTCTTAAAATCTTTAAGTTCTTTGTATTGCACAAATTCACCTTGCTTAAAGCACACATTCATTTTGTCTAACAACTCCACTTTATAGGTTTCTTGTAGCTCTAAAATAAAAGACACAGAAGTATCAATATCTGTATTGGAAATCGTTGAGTTTTCGCCGTCAGCAATGAAAACGATAAATCTATTGTATAGAAATTGATAAGAGACCTTAAAGTTTTCATCTTCCGGTTTCCAACCTTCAATAAATGTTTTTATTTTTTGCTCAATTTCAGGGATTTCAGTAGTATAAAATTTTCTACTGGACGGGTATACCCAAACTTTAGCATCATCAGAAATTTCATTGTAGTCAACGAACATTTTTATAAGTTTTAGACTGCAAAGATACCAAAAGAAAAACCGCAAACTTACTTTCAAATTTGCGGTTTTTAATAATTTATAGAAGGCTTAAACTTCTTGAGCTATGGATGAATGTATCAACTTTATAAAATCATCTTGTGTACTTTTTCCTTTGTCTTTATTATACCAAACTTGTAAATTTTCTTTTAATTGGGCATCTAAAACGCCATGTGTTGCTTTATAATCAGCAACCAATTTTGTTGCAATTGCTGGTCTTGGTCCCCAGGTGTTTAGGGCGTTGTGATCTTTATCTAACACAATTAATTTCGGAATTGATTGACCTCCATTTGTTAAAAATAAATCCATTAATTCTAGATTTTCGTCGCGTAAAACTAACTTTAGCTCAATGTTTTCATTGAGTTCGGCTATTTTATTAATTACAGGTAAATTCTGTGCCGCATCTCCACACCAACCTTCCGTAAGAACTAACCAAGTTTGAGGCTCCTTTAAATTCTGAATTGCAGAAATAGTTTGGTCAGATATTTTAATCGTTTTATCTAAACGCTTCATTCTTTTATCGTTCAGCATACTATAATTCGTAATATCTTCTGATTGGTTTGGTCCTGTAGCTTTACCTTCTGCCAGTAATGACCTTACTAAATCTTTATATTCTTGGTATGTATAAGTACTTTCTAAACTTTGTTTGATGATATTTTTCATGATGTTTTATGCTGTGTTTAAGGCTTTAGACGCAAACAAATCAAAAACTTACAGCAATTAAGTCTAGTGCTTTTTTAAACTTTTAAGAATGTCTTCTGTCATTGCTTTTAAATCGAATTTATGTTGCCAATTCCAATCTTTTCTAGCTTGAGAATCATCAATAGAATTTGGCCAGCTATCAGCAATTTCTTGTCTAAAATCTGGTTTATAGGTAATTTCGAAGTCAGGAATATGTTTTTTAATTTCTGATGCCATTTCTTTAGGCGTAAAACTCATAGCTGCTAAATTATAACCATTTCTAATTGTTACGTCTCTAGAATCCGCTTGCATTAATTGAATTGTTGCGTTTAGAGCATCCTCCATATACATCATCGGTAAATGGGTGTTTTCAGATATAAAACATTCGTATTTTTTATCTTCAAGTGCTTTAAAAAAGATGTCAACGGCGTAATCTGTGGTGCCTCCTCCTGGTTTTATTTTCCAAGAAATAACCCCTGGATAGCGTAAACTTCTCACATCTACTCCAAATTTTTCGTAGTAATAATTACACCAGAATTCACCAGAAACTTTACTAATTCCGTATACGGTGGAAGGCTCCATCACTGTTTTTTGAGGTGTATTTTCTTTAGGAGTTGTGGGGCCAAAAACAGCTATAGAACTTGGCCAATAGACTTTTTCTATGTGTTTGTCTTTCGCTAAATCTAATACAGCAAGTAAAGAATTCATGTTTAAATTCCATGCTTTTTGAGGCATTTTTTCTGCCGTTGCAGACAACATTGCGGCAAGCAAATATACCTGCGTTACCTTATATTTTTGAATGATTTTAAAAATGGTTGCTTTGTCTGTAGCATCAATAATTTCAAAAGATCCAGAAGACATTAATTCTGTATTTCCTTCTCTGATATCTGAAGCAATTACATTGTTATTACCGTATAACAGACGAAGTTTCTGGGTAAGTTCTGTACCTATTTGTCCGCTTGCACCTAAAACTAAAATAACTGTATTCATGTAGTAAAATTATAGTATTAACAAGAACAAAGGTACTTCTTTTTAGTATCCGTAATTAAGTTTCCTTAAAACAATTGTTTTTTATGGAATTCAAAATTTATTTCCCTAATTTTTACCTGTTTATAAAATAGTTAGCTTTTAAAAATTCCGTATTTTTGTGGTCTAAACAAATTATTTTTGAAATACGTACTTACTTTTTTAACGATTGTATTACTTTTTTCTTGTGATAAGAAGCAAGCGAATAGCAAACAAGAACAAGACGATGTTAAACCCTTATTGAGTATTATTAACGAATATTCTAGTATAATAAAAATCGATACTGCTTTTAGCAAAAATATTGAAGAGTGGGAAGAGTTAAAAACGGTAGGCGAATTTCTATCAAGATTTAAAAAAGTTTCGCCGAATGAAATTTTAAGCAATGCTTTAGAATTGAAAGATTTGGTAAAATCTTTAACAGATAGTATACATCCTGAATTATTTAATACAGGTTCATTTAATGCGAGAGTTAATATTCTGTATAATGAA
The DNA here is from genome assembly GCA_034110665.1 of Polaribacter sp. GTDB lineage: Bacteria > Bacteroidota > Bacteroidia > Flavobacteriales > Flavobacteriaceae > Polaribacter. Next base: position 773 of record JAWUYT010000068.1, on the reverse strand, counting down.
AGTTTGAGGTTGGCAGATATGACTACGATACCTTCAATAAATGCGGAAGAAGTGAACTATCAAACAGAAAAAATCATTGGCGCTTTTTCGGCTTTAAATTCTAAAGTGAACTCAATTTTATCTAAAAAGAGATTTGAAGATGCTATAGAGGTAGATGTTAAATTTATTGGTTTAGATTCTACAAAATTAGATAGTGTGTCAAAAAAATCAGTTAAAAAAGAATTGTTTGAAAGATAAAAAAGACAGAGATCGTTAAAAAAGCGAGTACTCTTTTTAGTGTTTTTGATGTTTCTTGATGCTAAATTTATTTATTTTTAAATTATTAGATTTTAAGAAACAACTTCATTTACTACTTTGTAAATTATCGCATTTTCAAAACCTTTACGCATTAAAAAGTCAATTAGTTTCTTCTTTCTTTTGTAGATATTCGCTTCAGAAATAACGGCATTTCTATTTTCGGTAATTCTGTAAATAGTGGCAATGTATTCTTCTTCATCAATTTCTTTTAAAGCTGTTTTTATATTGTAAGCAGAAATATCTCTAAATTTTAACTCTCTTACAATCCGAAGTTTCCCCCAACTTTTTATTCTAAATTTTCCACGTGCATAACTTTGAGAAAAACGTTCTTCATTTAAAAAATTATCTTTCATTAAACTTAAAAGAATTAGTTCTCTGGCTTCTGGAATTAATTGATATTCCCACATTTTTTGTTCTACCTCTTTATGACACCGATCTTGATACACGCAATAGTTTTCTATTTTATGTTTTATTTG
>JAWUYT010000067.1:0-75078 GCA_034110665.1 Polaribacter sp. | reverse complement strand
TTCATAGGTTAAAGTTCCTGATTTAGAAACAATACCAACTTTTCCTTTTTTGAAGATAAAACCTGGCATAATACCAACTTTTGCTTCATCTGGCGTAATTACACCTGGACAGTTAGGTCCAACCAATCTACAATCTTTATTTTCAATATATGCTTTCACTTTCACCATGTCTGCAGTAGGTATTCCTTCCGTAATACAAATAATAACTTTGATTCCAGCATCAGCAGCTTACATAATTGCATCTGCAGCAAAAGCTGGAGGTACAAATATAATTGAAGTATCGGCTCCTACTTTCTCTACAGATTGCGCAACTGTATTAAAAACTGGCTTACCTAAATGTTCTTGACCACCTTTTCCGGGAGTTACGCCTCCAACAACGTTTGTTCCATAATCAATCATTTGACCAGCGTGAAAAGTACCTTCACTACCTGTAAAACCTTGTACAATAATTTTTGAATTCTTATTTACTAAAACGCTCATGGTTTATCATTTTTATCCCATTTTTTTAAGACATTCCTCATAGGAGAAATAAAATGGAGTTATGTATAATTTTAATCCCGCAAAAATAGCTTATTGAACTCTTTATAAAAAGAAAAAACAGGAATTCTTATTTCTAAAGTTCTATATAAAAAGTTAAAATTTTATGATTCTTTTTTTCTTTCTTTTAAAAAACGTTTTATCTCTGCTAATTCTTTTAGTTTCTCTCTAGATTCGGCTACTGGTGTTCCGAAATAAGACTTTCCGCCAGCAACCGATTTTGTAACTCCTGTTTGACCTAAAATGACCGCTCCTTTGCCAATCGTAATACCACTATTTGTACCTACCTGGCCCCAAATAGTTACTTCATCTTCAATAATTACACAACCAGCAATTCCTGTTTGAGAAGCTATTAAACATTTTTTACCAATAACAGTATCATGCCCTACATGAACTTGATTATCTATTTTTGTACCTTTTTTAATTGTGGTATCCCCGGTAACTCCTTTATCTATTGTACAAGAAGCACCTATATCTACATTATTTTCTATAACAACTCTTCCTCCTGAAAGCAATTTATCAAATCCTGTTGGTCGGTTTTTATAATAGAAAGCATCTGCTCCTAAAACCGTATTTGCATGAATGGTAACATGATCGCCAATAACTGAATGATCATAAATAGTTACGTTTGGATGAATAATACAATTCTTTCCAATTTTTACATGATTACCAATAAAAACATTGGGTTGAATAATAGTTCCTTCGCCAATAACAGCACTTTCTGAAATACTTTCTTTGGATGCAATAAAAGGATTAAAATACTTGGTCAGTTTATTAAAATCACGAAACGGGTCATCAGAAATTAATAAGGCTTTACCTTTTGGGCAATCTACTTTTTTATTGATCAAAATGGTAGTTGCGGCAGATTTTAATGCCTTATCATAGTATTTAGGGTGATCGACAAAAACGATATCTCCTTTTTCTACCACATGGATTTCGTTAATCCCTGAAATATCAAAGCTTTCATCGCCAATGTAGTTTACATTTAAAAGTGCGGCAATTTGCTTTAATGTTTGGACTTTTTTGAATTTCATAACTAGCTGTTAGCAATTATCTCTTGACTTTTAGCAAAAGACTCATTGCTAAAAGCAAATTTCGATTACTCTTTAATACGTTCCTGATACGTTCCTTTTGTCGTTTCTACTTTAATTTTATCTCCTTCATTAATAAACAAAGGTACATTTACAATTGCTCCGCTTTCTACAGTTGCAGGTTTTGTAGCATTTGTTGCTGTATTACCTTTTACACCAGGCTCTGCATGTGTTACTTCTAGAATTACGCTAGCTGGCATATCAACAGAAAGAGGCATATTGTCCTCAGAATTGATAATAATTGTAACAATTTCTCCTTCTTTCAATAAATCTGGAGAATCTAAAGCACTTTCTAGTAATCGAATCTGGGTATAATCTTGCTCATTCATAAAATGATAAAACTCTCCATCATTATATAAATATTGAAATTTGTGCGTTTCTACTCTTACATCATCAATTTTTCTTCCAGCGGGAAATGTATTGTCGATAACCTTACCGTTGGTAACGCTTTTTAATTTAGTTCTAACAAATGCTGGTCCTTTACCCGGTTTTACATGTAAAAATTCTATTACTTTATAAATATCGTTATTATAACTAATACACAATCCGTTTCTAATATCTGATGTTGTTGCCATTTCTAAATTTAATTTTTAATTTGATTTAAAATATCCTTTCATAATACCCCTGTGAGAATCTTTAATAAATTGAATAATTTCATCACGTTCAGGAGTTGCTTCCATTTCTGCTTCTATAATATCTATTGCTTGAGAATTATTATAATTTCTTTGAAAAAGGATTCTAAATATATCTTGAATTTCTCTAATTTTTTCGGTTGTATACCCTCTTCTTCTTAATCCAACAGAATTAATACCTACATAGGATAAAGGTTCTCTCGCTGCTTTTACATAAGGAGGCACATCTTTTCTAACCAAAGAACCACCCGTTACAAAAGCATGCTTGCCAACTGAAGCAAATTGATGTACAGCAACCATACCCGCTAAAACAACGTTATCGCCAATAGTAACATGACCTGCTAGCGTAGTATTATTTGAGAAAATACAACTATCACCGACAAAACAATCGTGCGCAATATGGCAATATGCCATAATTAAACAATTATCGCCAATAACTGTTTTCATTCTATCAGCTGTTCCTCTATTAATTGTAACGCATTCTCTTATGGTGACATTATCTCCAATTTCTACTGTAGTTTCTTCATCATTAAACTTCAAATCTTGAGGAATTGCAGAAATTACCGAACCTGGAAAAATTCTACAATTTTTACCAATTCTAGCGCCCTCCATAATTGTTACATTAGAACCAATCCAAGTTCCTGAACCAATAATAACATTATTATGTATGGTAGTAAATGGTTCTATTACAACATTTCTTGCAATTTTTGCTTGCGGATGTACATATGCTAAAGGTTGATTCATAATTTAATTTTTTCTAGCAATTTGCGCCATTAATTCTGCTTCTGCAACCAATTTTCCGTTTGCATACGCATACGCTTGCATGTGACAGATCCCTCTCCTTATTGGCGTAATTAATTCACATTTAAAAATTAATGTATCTCCTGGCAAAACTTTTTGTTTGAACTTAACATTGTCCATTTTCATAAAATATGTTAAGTAATTCTCTGGATCAGGAACGGTGCTTAATACCAAAATACCTCCACATTGTGCCATTGCTTCCACTTGTAAAACACCAGGCATTACTGGAGCCCCAGGGAAATGGCCAACAAAAAAGCCTTCATTCATAGTTACATTTTTCATACCAACAACATGTTTGTCAGAAAGCTCTAAAACTCTATCAACTAATAAAAAAGGTGGTCTATGAGGCAAAATATCCATAATTTGATGAATATCTAATAAAGGTGGTAAGTTTAAATCGTATTGAGGAACATAGTTTCTCTTTTCTGCTTTTATAATTTTTGCTAATTTTTTTGCAAACTGTGTATTTATTAAATGACCTGGTTTATTGGCAATTACCTTTCCTTTAATTCTAGTACCCACTAGAGCTAAATCACCAATAACATCTAATAATTTGTGGCGTGCAGCTTCATTTGCCCAATGCAATGTAAGGTTATCTAAAATTCCGTTAGGTTTTACGGAAATATTATCTTTTTTAAATGCTTTTTTTAATTTTTGCATTGTACTTTTTGACAATTCCTTATCAACATAAACAATTGCATTGTTTAAGTCCCCTCCTTTTATCAAATCATTCTCTAATAACATTTCAATTTCATGCAAAAAACTGAAAGTTCTTGCACTTGCAATTTCTTCTTTAAAATCCGAAATTTTATGTAAAGTGGCGTTTTGAGTTCCTAAAATTTTAGTCCCAAAATCTACCATTGTCGTTATTTGATATTCGTCTGCAGGCATTAAAATAATTTCACTACCAGTAATATCATCTTTGTAAGAAATAATTTCCTTTACAACATACTCTTCAATATAAGCTTCTTGCTCTTTTATACCCGCTTGCTCTATAGCTTCAATAAAAAACTTTGAAGAGCCATCCATAATAGGAGGTTCAGAAGCATCAATTTCTATTAATAAATTATCAATATCTAAACCAACAGCTGCGGCCAAAACATGCTCTGAAGTTTGAATTTTAACTCCATTTTTTTCAAGATTTGTTCCTCGTTGGGTTGTTACTACATATTCTGCTTTTGCCTCTATTGTTGGCACCCCTTCTAAATCTATTCTACTAAAAGCAAAACCATGATTTATTGGAGCAGGCTTTAAAGTCATTGAAACTATATTACCTGTATGCAAACCTACACCCGATAAAGTAATTTCATTTTGTATTGTTTTTTGCTTCTTACTCATATTATTTTATTTTGAGTCTTCAACTCTTTTTTCCAATTGATTAAATTTTGATATAATGTTTGGTAAATTTTTAAAATGCGCATAACTCTTGTTAAAGTCTTGTGCTTTAAATGCAGGAGTGCCATTCACAATCGCATTGTCTTTTATGTTTTTGGACACGCCAGCTTGCGCCAATACTTTAACATTGTTGCCTATTTTAATATGACCTGCAATACCAACTTGACCGCCAATCATGCAATTTTCACCTATTTTGGTTGATCCTGCAATTCCTGTTTGAGCTGCAATTACTGTATTTTCACCTATTTCTACATTGTGGGCAATTTGTATTTGATTATCTAGCTTAACCCCTTTTTTTATAATTGTGGCTCCTAAAGTAGCTCTGTCAATTGTGGAACCTGATCCTATATCTACATAATCTTCTATAATTACATTTCCGATTTGCGGAATTGCGATATATTCTCCTTTTTCATTGGGTGCAAAACCAAAGCCGTCAGAACCGATAATACAACCAGAGTGTATTTTACAATGGTTTCCAATTTGAGTTTCTGAATAAATCTTTACTCCAGAAAAAATAAAACAATTATTTCCAATCACAGTATTATCTCCTATATACGAATTAGGATATATTTTAACATTATTGCCAATGATTACATTTTCTCCAATGTAAGAAAATGCTCCTACATATTCATTAGTCCCTATCTTTGCGGAGTTTGATATAAAATGTGGTGCTTCTCTACCTGTTTTATTATTTTTTACTTCGTTGTAAAATTCTAGTAATTTTGAAAAAGAGTTATAAGCATCTTCTACCTTTATAAGTGTTATAAAAATTTCTTTTTCTGGCTTAAAACTTTTATTTACGATGGTAATTGAGGCATTTGTTGTGTATAAAAAGGGGCTATATTTAGGGTTAGACAAAAAAGTTAATGAACCTTTTTCTCCCTCTTCTATTTTAGATAGTTTAGAAACTTCTTCATCAGGATTACCAACGACTTCTCCTTCTAAAATATCTGCTATTTGTTGTGCTGTAAATTTCATTAAACGCAAAAGTATAAAAATTAAAGGTATTTGGCTAATATCATTTTACTTTGGATAACAAAAAAAATGTTTTACAACAGGTTTTGTTAGTGCTTGCAGATTTAATTGATCAGAAGCTTTAGCAATGTCCTTTATTTTTCCTTTTTTATTTAAAATAAAAATAGGTTCTTCTGAAGTATAGGCTAGGTTTTTAATTTTTTGCGAAAAAACAAAATAATTTGCTTCGTCTTTGGACATGCCAAGTCTTTCAGAAAACTTATCTCGCTTTTTATAAATTTGTAATTCATCAAAAGAATCTTTCTGAATTTCTATGCGCAATAGTTTTCGATCAACAATCATTTTAGACAATAATGAGAGTACTTTATCACTGTGATTCGTCCATTCCTTTATTGCTGATAAAATATCATAATCGTCTAATTTAGAAAACATTTCTAAAGTTTCATCAGTAAAATTCTCTTTATTTATTTGATTATACAAAAAGTATTTTAACGAAGTACTTGCATAAAGCTCCTCTCCTTTTTCAGCTAGTTCTTTAGCACGTTTTAAAACGTTTACCAACATGTTTTCTGCAACCAAACCCGTTTTATGCAAATATACTTGCCAATACATTAATCTTCTGGCTACTAAAAATTTCTCTACTGAATAAATACCTTTTTGTTCAATAACTAATTCATCATTTTTAACGTTCATCATCACAATTAATCTATCTGATGAAATATTACCTTCTGTAACACCTGTATAAAAACTATCTCGCTTTAAATAATCCAATCTGTCAATATCTAACTGACTAGAAATTAACTGACATAAAAATTTACGGGGGTATTTTCCTTCAAAAATCTCAATAGCTAAATCTAATTTCCCATCAAACTCGTCATTTAATTTTTTCATGAATTTTAGTGAAATTTCTTCATGAGAAATGTCGCTAACAATACTGTGTTCTAAGGCATGAGAAAAAGCTCCATGACCAATATCATGCAACAAAATAGAGATGCATAAAGCATTTTCTTCTTCTTTAGAAATTTCAATTTGTTTAAATTGTAAAACTCTGACCGCTTTTTGCATTAAATGCATACAACCTAAAGCATGATGAAAACGAGTATGATTTTCTCATGGATATACCAAATTAGAAAACCCCATTTGTGCGATTCTTCTTAAACGTTGAAAATAAGAGTGTTCTATAATATCAAAGATTAGTGAGTTTGGAATTTGCACAAATCCATAGATTGGGTCATTTAAAATTTTTAATTTATTAGGTTTTTTTTTCTTCAAAAGATTCATTTTATCAATCAATGGCAAAGTACGAACATTATTTTTTTTGGCAATATTTTATCATTTTAAAGCATCTAAAAATATAACAAAACTGTACATTTAACGTTAAATGCTAACACTTAAAAATGAATTATGAGTAGAATACAAATTTTATGGGTTGATGATGAAATAGAATTACTAAAACCTCACATTCTTTTTTTAGAACGCAAAAATTATAAGGTTACAAAATGCACAAATGGAGCTGATGCGATTGATTTAGTTGATGAAGAAAATTTTGATATCGTTTTTTTAGATGAAAATATGCCAGGTTTAAGTGGTTTAGACACACTTTCAGAAATAAAACAAAAACAAGCAAACTTGCCTGTGGTTATGATTACAAAAAGCGAGGAAGAGTATATTATGGAAGAGGCCATTGGTTCTAAAATTGCTGATTATTTAATAAAACCAGTAAATCCTAGTCAGATTTTATTGAGTTTGAAAAAGAATTTAGATCATTCAAGGTTGATTTCAGAAAAAACAACCTCGAGTTATCAACAAGAATTCAGAAAAATTTCTATGGATTTATCCATGGTGAATTCTTATGAAGAATGGATTGAGCTTTACAAAAAATTGGTTCATTGGGAATTAGAATTAGAAAATATTAGTGATTCAGGAATGTTGGGTATTTTAGAAAGTCAGAAACAAGAGGCAAATTCACAGTTTTTTAAATTTATAAAAAGAAATTATGAAGATTTTTTAACGGCTCATGACAAACCTACTTTTTCTCATACGTTGTTTAAAAACTATGTAGTTCCTGAATTAAGCAAAGAGCAAGGTGTTTTGTGGATTGTGATTGACAATTTACGCTACGATCAGTATAGGATTTTAGAACCTTTAATCAATAACCACTATAAAAAAGAACAAGAGTATTCTTATTTCTCTATTCTACCAACAGCAACTCAATATGCTAGAAATGCAATTTTTTCTGGATTAATGCCTTCAGAAATGGAAAAACGTTATCCAAATTTTTGGAAAAATGACACCGACGAAGGTGGCATGAATCTATTTGAAAATGATTTTTTAACTGCACAAATAAAAAGATTAAGTTTAGATATTAAACATGAATATTACAAAATAACAAATTTAAAAAGCGGTAAAGAATTAGCAGATAATTTTAACGGAACAAAACAAAACGATTTAACGGCTGTTGTTTACAACTTTGTTGATATGCTATCTCATTCTAAAACAGAAATGGAGGTTATTAAAGAATTGGCTGGAGATGACAAAGCCTATAGAAGTTTAACTTCGAGCTGGTTTAAGAATTCAGCATTATTTGAAATTATTCAAAAAGCACAACAATTAGGTCAGAAATTAATTATAACCACAGATCATGGAACCATTAATTGTAAGCGCCCTACAAAAGTAATTGGCGATAAAAACATAAGCTCTAATTTACGCTATAAAACAGGTAGAAGTTTAAGTTATGAAGAGAAAGATGTCTATGCTGTAAGAAATCCGAAAGATATTTTTTTACCCACAGTAGCCATGAATGGTTCTTTTATTTTTGCGAAAGAGGATTTGTTTTTTGCTTATCCAAATAACTTTAATCATTTTGTAAAATACTTTAAAAACACCTATCAGCATGGAGGCGTTTCTTTAGAAGAGGTGATTATTCCTTGCGCTGTTTATAGTCCAAAGTAAAAGTCCTTCTTATATTTTTATTATTTGACTACTTTTACATTAACTTTAGAATAACAACTATTGATCATCATTATTTCTAGTATTCTGTTTACCTAAAACATTTTTTTTTACTAAAAAATTAAACTCACAGATCTAGAAATCTTTGAGTTTTATAGGTGTTTTAAATTATATCAACCTCTTTTAAATTGAAAAAATCTCTAAAACTAAAAGCGACTTTTATTTTTTAATACTAGTGTCATTATTTTAATACACACTATAATTCGGACAAGTTAATCGAATAATCTATTTTTCATGTATCATCTGTAGATTCCCCTTCTTTCTTTTTTAAAACTTTCGGGTGAGAGTAATCGAATAAATATGGTACTTTTGATTAGCACAAATCACAAAAAATAAAAGAACTAAAAATTATTAACTAACAATAACAGTTAGTTAATAGATTACCTCTAAATGATCTTTTTATCAATCAACTAGAAACTAAGTATTCTTTTTTAAGAAATACTACTAATATTAGTTTAAAATTAGAGAACTATAAACGAAAAATTATTTTCTTTAAAACCAAAAAAATCACAAAAAAAAATAGCCTAATAATTTCTTTTAGACGGCTTCTTTTAGCTTTTGGATTCTATAACAAAACGAAATACAGTAAGTTTTTTTTAAGACCTAACTCTGCACAAAGATTACCAAGTACAGGATAGTCTAAAATCCACATATTTTCACTATCAAAAGTATATTTACCTTCTCCATAATCTCCATTAAAAACAGCTATAATAGTATATTCTTTGCCTAAAGTAATTCCAAAACTAGAAAGCTTATTAGCATAATCAAACCCAAAACCAGTTAACCCTTCAGAAATTCCTGTTGCATTTTTTCTTTCTTTACTTTCTTCTATGTTTTCTGCATACTCTTCTGTGATATCTTCAATCTCTTGGGTAGTTTTTTGAGCATTTATATTTCCACAGAAAATTAAACTCAAAATTGTAATAAGAAATAGATTTCTCATAGTTTTTGTAATTTTTATAATTTTTGTAATCTCATAAAAGTAAATTAAGCCTTATATTTATTCAATACTCATGAGTTATATTTTAATTAGCTAAAACTAATGAATACAATATCTTTGTTTTATACAAATAATAAATTTTCTTCACTATTTTTGTTGTCATGAATAAAGACTATTCAATAGAAAATTTATCTAAAATTGCCTCTGATATTATTTTATTAGCAAAAAATAAAACGCTTTTATTTTATGGATCAATGGGTGTTGGAAAAACAACACTTATTAAACAAATTTGTAAAGAATTAGATGTTCTAGATAAAATTTCTTCTCCTACTTTCTCTTTGGTAAATGAATATCAAACCTCAAAAAATGAAAAAGTTTTTCATTTTGATTTTTATAGAATTACGCATGAAGAAGAAGCTTTAGATATAGGTATTGAAGAATATTTTGATCATAATAATTGGTGTCTTGTTGAGTGGCCAGAAAATATAGAAAATTTACTACCTTTAAACGCTGTTGAAATTCACCTTACAATTTTAGAGGATGGACAGCGTAATATTCAATTAAAATAAAAAATATTATATGAGTCAATTTTCTCCCTTTAGTAAAGAAGAGTTACTACCACAGACTGAAATGCTAGAAGTTAAAAGGAGAAAAGGTGAACTTTTTATCGGTCTTCCAAAAGAAACTTATATTGGAGAAAAACGCGTCTGCCTAACGCCAGATGCAGTTACAGCGCTTTCTGCACACGGCCATAGAGTTGTTATAGAAACGGGTGCTGGTGATGGTGCTAATTTTACAGATAAAGAATATTCTGATGCTGGGGCAAAAATTTCTTATGATTCTGAAGCAGCTTTTAAATGTAATATCATTTTAAAAGTTGCACCACCAACCGAACAAGAAATTAGTTATATAAACCCGCAAACAACCTTAATTTCTTCTCTTCAATTAAAAACGCAATCTAAAAAATACTTTGAAGGTTTAGCTAAAAAAAGAATTACGGCAATTGCTTTTGATTATATAAAAGATGAACATGACACCTACCCTGTGTTAAGATCTTTAAGTGAAATTGCAGGAACCGCTTCTATATTAATTGCAGGTGAGTTAATGAGTGGGGTGAATAAAGGAAACGGATTATTATTTGGCAACATTGGCGGGGTGCCGCCAACAAGCGTTGTTATTTTTGGAGCAGGAACTGTTGGCGAATATGCGGCAAGAACTGCTTTAGGATTAGGAGCTAGAGTAAAAGTTTTTGATAATTCAATTTCTAAATTACGTAATTTACAACGTTATTTACCCGCGTCTATTTACACTTCTACGCTGCAACCAAAATCGGTTGCAAAAGCATTAATGCGCTGTGACGTGGCTATTGGCTCTATTAGAGGCAAAAACAGATCACCAATTGTAGCTACAGAAACAATGATAGAGCAAATGAAAGAAGGTGCTATTATTGTCGATGTTAGTATTGATAGAGGCGGTTGTTTTGAAACTTCTAATGTTACTTCACACAACTCACCAACCTTTGTTAAACATGGTGTTATACATTATTGCGTACCCAATATTCCTTCTAGATATGCTAGAACAGCTTCCGTTTCTATTAGTAACATCTTTACACCGTATTTATTAGATATTGCTGAAGAGGGTGGTTTTGAAAATGCGGCTCGTTTTGACAAAAGCTTACGAAATGGCATGTATTTTTATCATGGAGTTTTAACAAATAGAACCGTTGCAGATTGGTTTGATTTACCTTTTAGAGATATTAATTTATTAATTCTTTAAAAATAAAACGCGAAATCTTATTTAATTTATCATTTTTTTAAACGGCCTCATTGGTCTATTGACGAAACTGTCTTTCTTTGTCATTTAGGTTTCTTTAGACCTGGAAGAAAGGATATGAAATAAGTTATAATTATATCCAAAAAACAACTCAATTTCCATAAATTTGCTCTTCAAATTTTTAGAATGCTTATTAAAAGGATTGGGTATTATTTAGTGGGATTTTCATTAGGTGCGGTGGCTACTTATTTCTTTTGGCAAAAGAAAAATGCAACCTTCGATTATGGGATGGATGCCAGAACTTTAAAGACAATCAGAATTAAAGATCGTATTTTTTCTGAGGAAGCCAAAAAATCAATGGAAAGATATGATATAGATTCAACAAACATTTCTACTATTTTATATTTGGGTGATGTTGATTTTGGAAAAGGAAAACCAAGAGAAACGCCATGTGCTGAATACTATGTGACTGGCAAAGACGATTTAAAAAACGTTCATTTGTATGTAAAACGATGTGATTCTACATCGACTATTGAAAAAGTAATTGTTGATTAATTTTTGTCTTTTTTGAGATTTTAAAAAATAATCAAACTAAAAAAAGAAAAAGTAAGGTTTATTTTATTTTGACGGAAACTATCTAACTTAAATAGCGAGTTGAACTCTCATCACACTATTTATAGTTACTTTCTATTAATAACTCATTCCTTTAAATTACGATAATACAACGCTTCAATTTTATCAACGTTTTTAATTGTTTTCTTTACCCAATCGAAATATAAACTCTCTTTTTCTTCTTTTAATAATTGCCAATCAATCTTTGAGTTTCTCAATGCAGTAGTGACCTCTTGTAAAATAATTGCAGCCGCTACAGAAATATTCAAGCTTTCTGTAAAACCAACCATCGGAATTTTCAGAAATCCATCAGCTTGGCTTTTTACCGTTTCAGAAACGCCATCTGCCTCCGCTCCTAAAACAAATGCAGTTTTTTTATTGATATCAAAATCTTGCAATAAGCAAGAATCGTTATGTGGTGTTGTTGCTATAATTTGATATCCATTTTTTTTTAAAGCGTTCAGACAAATTTTAGTGTTATCGCCATCAGAATTATAACGTTCAGAAGTAATCCATTTTTGAGAACCTTTTGCCACGTATTTAGAAACTCTGTTCACATATTTATTTTCAATAACATGCAAGTCTTGCACTCCAAAAATATCGCAAGTTCTAACCACAGCACTTGCATTATGTGGCTGATAAATATCTTCTAAAACTACTGTAAAATGCTTGGTTCTATTCGTTAAAACTCTTTTAAAGGTCGCTTTTCGCTTCTCTGTTAAATATTTTTCAAAATAATTTAATAGTTTTTTATCAATCATATTTACAAATTTATCATTTTATTATTATTTTTACTACAATGAAATCTCTTAAAACATCTTATTCGATAAGATTAAAGGTTTCAGTGTTTAATCTTATCTATTTTATTTGCTCTAAAATATAATATAAATGAAAAAAATAGTTGTTTTGACAGGTGCAGGGATTTCTGCTGAAAGCGGTATCAATACTTTTAGAGATGCTAACGGTTTGTGGGAAGGTCATAACGTTATGGAAGTCGCCACTCCAGAAGGTTTTGCTAAAAACCCTAAATTAGTGTTAGATTTTTACAATCAACGTAGAAAACAATTACTAGAAGTTTTACCTAATAAAGCACATGCGAATTTAGTGGATTTAGAAATAGATTTTAATGTTGAAATAATTACTCAAAATGTAGATGATTTACACGAACGTGCTGGGAGTTCTAAAATAATTCATTTGCATGGAGAACTTTTAAAAGTTCGAAGTTCTTTGGATGAACATCTAATTTCAAATTGGAATAAAGATTTACTTTTAGGTGATTTATGCAAAAATAAGAGTCAGTTAAGACCTCACATTGTCTGGTTTGGTGAAATGGTACCTATGTTGGACACAGCAATAGAAATTGTTCAAAAGGCTGATATTTTGGTAATTATTGGCACTTCAATGCATGTGTATCCTGCTGCTAGTTTAATAAATTATATACAACGAAATATACCCATTTATTTTATAGATCCTAAACCTTCCGTTTCTGAAAAAAATTTTGACAATCTAACAATTATTAAGAATGTAGCAAGTCTAGGAACAGATCAGTTACTTCAATTATTACGCAAAACATAAAAATTAGTGGATCGAACCTGTATAAAAGTAATCGCAAACGTCTTTACAACCTTCATCAATGTTAGAAAAGTCTTTTCCGTTTGATAAAGAAAGTATCATTACTTGTTGCATTAATTTTAATCCGATTTCATCAATTTCAGCAACCTTATCAATGTTTAATATTCTCTTTTTTTAACATTAATTTTCTTGATAAAATAAATTTAAAATAGAATAACATTTGGCGTTACAATTTTTTCTTTTAAACAATAAACATTCTTTTATTTTAAGATTTCTAGGAGCATATTATTAATATTTGAGGATTAATTATATTTTAACATCACGATTAATTATGGCTAATTATTATAAAACGTTTATCTGTGCATAAAAACCTCAATACATGTAGCCTTATTTTTTTAAGGTAAATGTAAAAATTGTCTCCAAATCTGGAGTGGACTGTAACGAAATATTTCCCTCATAAGCTTCAACAATTTTTTGGACAATAGACAAACCTATTCCCGCAGATTTAAAATCGTTTTCTAATTTTTGAAAAGCAATAAAAATTTTATCGAAATAATTTTTTTCAATCCCTTTTCCGTTATCTTTAATTGAAAACTTCCAAAAATCAGCTTCTTCTTGACAACCTATTTCTACGAAACCATCTTCTTCTTTGTCATTAAACTTTATTGCATTGTCAATTAAATGGTAAAAAAGCAATTCTAATCTATCAAGATCACCATTAATAGTTGGAAATTTATATAACCTTAAAATTTTGACATGTTTTGGGTTATCAATTTTTAATATTAAATCATCAATTAAGCTATTCAAGTCTACTTTATATCGCTTCTTTACCACTTTACCTATCGTTGAATACTGTAAAATACCTCTAATTATGGTATCCATCTTTTCTACATTTTCTCGAATTAAGTTTACAACCTTTCGTCCTTCATTACCCAAACCTTCAGCAAAATCTTCTTTAATCCAAGTTGATAAAGCGTCTATACTTTGAAGTGGAGATTTTAAATCATGAGAAACCATGTGCGCATAATCATTTAGTTCTTTATTTTGACGCTTTAGATTTGACACTAACTTATCTTTCTGTTTATTAATTTCAAGAATCTCTTTTGTTTGATTATCAATAAAATCTACTAGCTCTAAAGAATCTGTAATTTCCAAGTTTTTTACATCATCTAAACCATAAAATTTTAACGTAGTTATAACATTATTTAATTTAGAAATTATCTCTTTTTGAGATTCAGACTCTTGTTTTAATTGTTTGTTGGATTCAAAAAGCTCTTTAGAGCTAATAGAAGCTGCTCTTTGCAGCATAGCAAACTGATTTTGTGTAGTAGTATAAGATCTATTTATTGACTCTAAAAAAACTTCTAAATCTTTATTAGATTGTAATTCTTTAGGCAAATATTTTCTTAATTGTCTTTTTAAAAGGGAATTCATTATTCACTGATTAAGGTAATCGCCATTGTTTGGTTATGCAACTGGCAATTTATTTCACGATTAAAAGGAGCAAGCTCTCCATAAGAGTAAAAACCACAAATTGTAGTTTTTTTACCAATTACTTCTATTACTTCTTCTACTTCTTCTTCTACTCTTTGATCTAAAACTATTTTATTACCAAAACAGCTGACTAAAATTGCTAACTCTGGTTTACTCTTTCTAAACTTTGAAGCTTGGACTGCTACTATTTCTGCTGCGCCTATGATACTGTCTGCATTTGTCATCATTAATTGCACATGAGATCCTTCTGGAATATCACCTGCTAAAATCATCGAATTTTCATCTTCGTTAATGTTTAAAATTGTTCTAGCAATTGATTTCTTGTTATCTGAAGATTTTACTTTTAAAGGATATAATGATGCCGATGCGGGTAGCTCTTTAGATTTATCTCCTAAATACTGTTTATATAAATCTAAAGCAGGTTTATTATCTAATTCATATAAAATATTAGAATTAGATTTCGTTACAATTCTTTCAGGACCAAAAGGAATCCATCCTCCACTCGTAGCAAAAGATACTTCTAAGGAATCTCCATAAAAACCTATTGCAACAATTTTACCTTCTTTAGGACGCTCATTATATGAGCATAAAGTTACTTCGAACCTTGGACCATCAGCGCATAATCCGCCAGTAATTAAAAGATTATTATTAGCTGCGGCATTCATACCTAAAGTAAGTTGACTTCCGTTTATAAAACTACCATCAGAGACTACAAATGCATATTTTAAACCTTCTTGGGGTAGTTGTTTAATGAGTTCCTTACCCGTTTTTAAACCATTTATTTCGATTTCAGAAGTTAAAACATTAGACGTTTTAATAATAAAACTACTTTTTTCGAACTCAATTGCTGTTATGGTAATAGCTTCATCATCTACAGATTCAGAAGTAATATTTCCCGCAGTTGAACCAAAAACAAGATGGCCATCTTTAAAAATTGCTCTTATTTCGTCAAAAACATTTTTCTCTTGTAACATATATCTGTTACCAAAAATGAAAACCAAAGGTTCTTTCAAACTTTGGTTTTCTGATAAATAT
The DNA here is from genome assembly GCA_034110665.1 of Polaribacter sp. Classification (GTDB taxonomy): domain Bacteria; phylum Bacteroidota; class Bacteroidia; order Flavobacteriales; family Flavobacteriaceae; genus Polaribacter. The sequence continues at coordinate 59,212 of JAWUYT010000067.1, read as the reverse complement.
TCTAATCTTTTATTTTTAACCTTCTTTAACTGAACAATTTTCATTTCTTGCTTTTTCGGGGTATTAAAAAATTAAAAACTAATATTTTATTTTTTAAACATGAAATAATAGTCAAGTATAAATTTACAATTTTTTTAACAATTAAGATAACTACTGCAGTAAAATATAACAATTATGAATAAAAAAATCAATCCATTTGAATTCTTTTACCTGAAGAACAAATTTCTTAACTTATTTTGTTTTTTATTCATTTAATTCAAGAAATTTCAAAAAAACATTGGGTCTTTAGTGAATCTTCAAAAGGTTTACCTTGGTTAGATTTAAAGTTGAATTATATTTTACATTGTAGCAATTTTCTTATTTCATTCATTTTTATGAAGAATAAACCGAGCTTCTGTTTCATCTTATTTTATAAAGTTCTATGGTTGACCGCAGCATGCAAATGGTTAAAGGTTTTGTTCATGAATCACAATTAAAAGTGATGGATTGTCCTGCTATATTTATAAACCATTGTCAATGAGCTCACATCTTTAATTTGCACAACAAAAGTAGGTAACTCTGAATTAGAGTAATTTTTTTCAACCTCTATCCAAATATAATTCTAAATAGACAAAAGCGCTTCTTTAGAATTTTTGCAGATAGTTAATAAGCTGAAATGAATTATTTTAATAACTAAAAAAAATTGTTCGCCAAAGGCTAATAAAAAATCACCAATTAAAACCGTAGTTTGCTATCTTAAATTTTGAAGTAACGGTAACATTTCCGTAAAACCATAAGAACAAGTTATTCTGCAAATACCATCCGATTCTAGTTCAGACTTCTCTTCCCCTAAATCCAAAAACTTGGTACATACAATCTTTATTATATTATAATTTTCTTAACTCATTTATACTCCAGTACGCAAGAACAGCTTCAATTTTCTTTATATAATCCTCATACTTTAAAGGCTTTAAAACATAACCAGACATACCTGTACTATAACATTGTAATAAATCTTTTTGATTGTTAGATGTTGTTAGAATTATGGTAGGTATATGTTTTAAATCATCATTGGCTTTTATAATTTTAAGAAACTCAATGCCACTTATTTTGGGCATGTTTAGGTCTAGAAGAATAATATCTGGAATATTAGCTTTACTCTCTAAAAAATTTAGAGCTTCTTCACCGTTTTTAGCTTCATATATGGTATGCTTTAATTTTAATAACGAAATAGTTCTTTTCATTTTCATTATCTCAATTAAATTATCTTCTACCAATAAAACTTTTAAAAATTTCTCCATATCACTTTATAGAATTATAATTTTTTTCTTGCAAAATAGGCTTAAAGTAAATCATTTTTCTAAATAGCATGCTAAAAGAATCAAAAGTAAGGCTGAAATACCAAAAAGTATCGACAAGATGCTTTTTTTTGAAAGAAAATATTTAAGATTTGTTAACTAACTAATTGACTAAAATAATCAAATACTTCACCTTTAGAAATTGCCCCTCCTTTTTCAATTAAATCAAAAACCTCTATATTTCTTATAGAATTATAAGGTTTTGAGCCTTTGAAAACATCAACTGAATTGTCCATAGGGTTTTTCAGCAACCATTCAAAGCCATCTTGCTCCAATAAATTAATATCCCAATTTATTTTGATAGCAATTCTATGAATTTCTTCTTCATCACATTTAAACAAGTTTACCGTAGTTTCAGAAAAATGATCTACATATTTTGTCTTAGTTATTACGTTTTGCCAAACAACGTCAGAAAAAACATTCATCTCATCTTCCGCTAGCTTTGGTTGCTCTTTTTTTATCCGATTCCATTCAGTTACATCTATTTTTTGACTTGCTAAAAACTGCGCAAATTCTTGGTGTAAACTTTCAAATTGTTCTTTGGTAAGTTGCCTATATTTCATGTTTTCAAAAATACAGTTTCAAAATTACATTTAAACTTAAAAAACTATACTTTATTAAAAAAACTAAAACTACATGAAAAATGTAGGTCATAGTTTTTATTTATATTTGTAGAAATTAAAAAATCAAATCACCCCCCTAAAACAAGCAAATAAATATGGAAATCGAAACAATTTTAATCAGTGATGTAGTAGATTTAACCTCAATAAAAGGTTTTTTTGCTTCAGACAAAGATATGCTAATTCAATTAATAGGTGTTTATGTATCTGATACAATACCAAGATTAGAAACGTTAGAAAAAAGTGTTATCAGATTAGATTATGATGCGGTAAGAAGTATTTGTCATTTTTTAAAATCATCTTTAGGCTTAATGGGTGTAAACTGTTTAGAAGAAATTGGAGCACTTGAAAAACAAGCACAAAACAACGAAAGTGAAATAATTATAAAAGAAAAATTGAAATACATTCTTCCTATTATCAAAGAAAGTATTTCTGAGTACAAAATGATTTTAAACAAACTTGAAGCTTTATAAGCTATCAATTTATAGATGATAAAAGAAATTCAATTACGCGTAAATTTAATTGAAGAGAAACAGGAAGACAGTCTCTTACACAAAGCGTCTAAAAATTTAGGTATTAAAAAAGATGAAATTTCTGCAGTAAAAGTTATTCGTAAATCTATTGATGCGCGAAAAAAAGATATCATTTTTAATTACAAGGTTGCCGTTTACATCAATGAAAAGGTACCTGAAAAGTCTGATTATATTTTTAAATATCAAGACGTTTCTAATGCTAAAGAAATTCATATTATTGGTTTTGGCCCCGCAGGAATGTATGCTGCTTTGCGGTGCATAGAGTTAGGTTACAAACCCATTGTTCTAGAACGTGGGAAAAATGTTCAAGATAGACGCCGAGATTTAAAAGCCATTAACCAAGATCAAATTGTAAATGAAGATTCTAACTATTGTTTTGGTGAAGGTGGCGCTGGCACATATTCTGACGGAAAACTTTATACAAGAAGCTTAAAGCGTGGCGATGTTCGTAGGATTTTCGAAAATCTTGTTTTTCATGGTGCAACAGAGCAAATTTTAGTGGATGCACATCCTCATATAGGAACTAATAAATTACCAAAAATCATTCAGAGCATTCGAGAAACTATTTTAAAATTTGGTGGCGAAATTCGTTTTGAAACTAAAGTGATCGATTTTGTAGTTAAAAAGAACAAATTACAGGCAATACAACTTCAAAATGGTATAGAAATGACGGTGAATTCTGTTATTTTAGCAACTGGACATTCTGCTAGAGATATTTACCAATTATTACATAAAAAAAACATTGCTTTAAAGGCAAAATCTTTTGCAATGGGCGTTCGTGTTGAACATCCGCAAGAAATAATAGATCAAATTCAATATCATTGTACTAATGAAAGAGATGAATTATTGCCTGCTGCTGCCTATAGTTTAGTGCATCAAGTAAACAACAGAGGTGTGTATTCTTTTTGTATGTGCCCTGGCGGATTTATTGTTCCGGCAGCCACTGCAAATGGTGAAGTTGTAGTAAATGGAATGTCGCCAAGCAGAAGAAATAATAAGTTTGCAAATTCTGGTATTGTCGTTGAATTAGACATTGATAAAGATTTTAAAAAATACGAGAAATTTGGTGCTTTAAAAGGATTAGAGTTTCAAAAAGATTTAGAAAAAATTGCTTTTTTTGCTGGTGGAAGAACACAAACTGCCCCGGCACAAAGATTAGTTGATTTTGTGGATGGTAAACTCTCATCAGAACTAAATGATACTTCTTATCAACCAGGATTAAATTCTGCTCCTTTACATTCACTGTTGCCAAAAATTATTGGAAGCAGATTGCGAAAAGGATTTGCTGCTTTCGGACAAAAAATGCATGGTTATTATACCAATGAAGCAAATATTGTTGGGGTAGAGTCTAGAACTTCATCACCAGTTAACATCCCAAGGAAAGAAAATTTAGAACATACAGAAATAGACGGTTTATTTCCTTGTGGAGAAGGAGGCGGTTATGCAGGTGGCATTGTTTCTGCGGCCATGGATGGAGAACGATGCGCAGAAGCTGCTATTTTAAAGTTATAAATAAACTTTTATAACTTTTTACAGGTAAACCGATTACTATTCTTAATTTTACTTTTTGCAAAATTAAAATATGAAAATTATTGTTGGTAGAACCGATAAAGCTGATTTCCCAGAGTTATCTTTAGAAGAGATCGATGTCAAAATAGATTCTGGCGCGTTTACATCTTCTATACATTGCTCAAATATTAATGAATTTAGAATAAATAACGAAAGTTTAATAAAGTTCACATTATTAGATCCTGAACACTCTTTTTACAATCACAAAGAGTTTAGTTCTAAAAACTATACCTCTAAAATGGTAAAAAGTTCTAATGGTATCTCTGAAAAAAGATTTATGATTCAGACAGAAATTATGATTTTTAATACCAAATTTCCTATATATTTAACATTAAGTGAACGTAAGGATATGAAATTTCCTGTATTATTGGGAAGGAAATTTTTAAATAAAAAATTTGTGATAGATACCGCAAAAAAAAATCTATCATATAAATTAAAAAATATAAATAAATGAGAATAGTTATTCTATCAAGAAACCCAAAATTATATTCTACGAGAAGATTGGCTGAAGCCGCGGAAAAAAGAGGTCATGAAGTGATGGTGGTAGATCATTTAAAATGTAATATTGAAATTGAGAAGAAAGCTCCAAAAATATATTATAAAGGAGAATATTTAGAAAATATTGATGCTATTATTCCAAGAATTGGCGCTTCTGTAACTTTTTATGGAACTGCAGTAATTCGTCAATTTGAAATGATGAAAGTTTTTACGGCCGTTTCTTCTATTGGTTTGGTAAGGTCTAGAGATAAGTTAAGTAGTTTACAAATTTTAGCTAGAGCTGGTGTTGGCTTGCCAAAAACCGTATTTACAAACTACACAAAAGACGTAGAACATGTTATTAATTCTGTTGGCGGTACTCCATTAGTATTAAAGTTATTAGAAGGAACTCAAGGTTTAGGTGTTGTTTTAGCAGAAACTCCAAATGCAGCAACTTCTGTTTTAGAAGCTTTTAATGGTTTAGGAGCTAGGGTTATTGCACAAGAATTTATTAAAGAAGCAGGCGGAGCAGATATTCGAGTTTTTGTGGTGGATGGAAAAGTGATCGGTGCTATGAAAAGACAAGGCAAAGAAGGTGAATTCCGTTCTAATTTGCACAGAGGTGGTAACGCCTCTATCATAGAATTAACCGACGAAGAAGAAAGAACGGCTTTAAAAGCTACAAAAGCAATGGGATTAGGTGTTGCAGGCGTAGATATGCTGCAATCTTCTAAAGGCCCATTGGTTTTAGAAGTAAATTCTTCACCAGGACTAGAAGGTATAGAAGTAGCAACAGGTAAAAATATTGCGAAAGAAATTATCCGTTATTTAGAATTAAATGTCGAATAAACCTTTTATTCTACTCGGAAAGTTAATTCCAGAAGGAAAACGTACCGTTATAGACTTAAAAATTGCTAAATTACATACAAGAACTACGGTTAATGTTCCTGTAATTATAGAGCGCTCAAACAATCCTGGACCTGTAGTATTGTTATTGGCTGGTATACATGGTGATGAAACCAACGGTGTTGGCATTGTTAGAGAAATTATAAATTTAAAATTAAACAAACCAAAAACTGGAACTATTATTTGTATTCCTGTTTTTAATATTTTTGGTTATTTAATTCAGACTAGAGAATTTCCTGACGGACGTGATTTAAACAGAATGTTTCCTGGAACCGTCAATGGTTCATTAGCTAGCCAATTTGCATATCAATTTACAAAAGAAATTGCACCTTTAGTGGATTTTGTAATCGATTTTCATACCGGTGGCGGAGAACGTGATAATATTGCTCAAATCAGATGCAGTAAAAATGATGAAAAAGCCCTAGAATTGGCAAAAGTTTTTAATCCACCAATGATTGTTTTTTCTGAAAATATTTCAAAATCTTTAAGAGATACTTTGCATAAAATGGGTAAAACTGTGTTACTTTTTGAAGGGGGAAAATCTAACGACTTAAACCCAACAATTATCAATGAGGGTGTAAACGGAACTAAAAATGTATTAATTCGTTTAGGTTTAATTGAAGTAGAAATTACAGTGAGTGAAACACCCGTTTTTGTGCATAAAGCAAAATGGTTAAGATCTTCAGATTCTGGAATGTTTAAAATAATGGCTAAAAACGGAACTTTTGTTAAGAAGAGAGAGGTTCTGGGTGTAATTCAAGACCCTTTTGGGGAATTTAAAAAGAAAATTTATGCGCCCTTTAACTGTCATATTTTCTGCATCAATAAAACCCCTATTGTAAATAAAGGTGATGCTTTATTTCATTTGAGTATAGATGAATAAATAATTTGGCTTGATATTATTTTTTTTCAAATAAAGCTAGTTCCATACTTTATTTCATTTAAAATCTTTAATTTATTTTAAGCTAGTACTATCTTAATTCGGTTAACCAAAGCTTGTATTAAGTTAAAATTACATATTATTAAAAAGAAAAACAACCAATAGTCCATTTGTAAAGAGGCAACTTATTATGTCAAAAAAGACAAAAAAAGATTCAGAAATACAAGGCATTTCCCAATTAATTGTGGAAGCAACCATTGGTGTCACAAATTTAGTAGAAGCCATGCACCAGCAAATTGTGCACCCACCTTTTCTGCCCTCAACACCTGTTCAAAAATTAATTACAAGCATTGCCAGTATTACTTATAAAAATATAAGATGGAGTACCTTATTCATCGGTAAAAGCTTACATCAAATACTTGAACAATTAACTCCTGCCATTGGAAACTTAAAAGATTCTGACAAAAAAGAGATGATACTATCCGCCTTAAATGGGGTTATTGGAGATTATTTAGAAGTAAAAAATAACCCTCTTAAAATTAAGATGCAATTTCGGTTTCAATCAAAAGTACTCCATATTAATCCTGATAGTTTAAAGGCGTCTTACCCAATTATTAATGGTAAAATTCTTTTGATGATTCATGGGTCATGTATGAATGATGCTCAATGGACTCGAAAAAACCATAACCACGGAAAAATTTTATCTTAAGAATTAAATAAAACACCTGTTTACCTAAATTATAATAGCGGTAAACACATTTCTACTAATGGTCAAAATTTAAATGACTCGTTAGAGGAACTTCTGAAAAATTGGCCTGTTCCTGTTGAGGAACTCTTTATTGTAGCGCATAGCATGGGTGGATTAATTGCAAGAAGCGCACTATATTATGGCCAACAAGAACAAAAAAACTGGACGAATCAACTGAAAAAAGTAGTCTTTTTAGGAACTCCTCATCATGGGTCTCATATAGAGAGAACAGGTAATTATTTAGATATCATTCTTGAAGCTATTCCCTATGCAACACCTTTTGCAAGATTAGGCAAAATAAGAAGTGCTGGAGTAACAGATTTAAGATACGGTAACTTAGTAGATGAAGACTGGCAAGGTAATGATCGATTTGAACTAAAGAGTGACCAAAGACAAACTATTCAGCTACCAGCGGAAATTGAATTTTATAGCATCGCGGGAGTAGCGGAAAAAAAAACGAAATCCAAAGCTGCACAAATAGTAGGAGATAATTTAGTTGATGTAAAAAGCGCCTTAGGACAGCATAAAAATCCTGATAAGGATCTAAATATTAGCAAGGAGAAAAGTTTTATTGCTTATGAAAACAATCATTTAGATTTATTAAGTAATTCTAAAATTACAGATCAATTAAAAGTATGGCTGGACTAGCTGATAGAGCTTTTTTTATCTTAATATTGATAATTTTTTAGTCTATTAGTAAACTTATTATATTTTTATTTACTTAATATACAATATAATACACTTTATTGAAGACCACTTAATATTCAAATTATTGCATACTAACTTCGTTTAACCAAACGCAAACATATCGAAATAATAAAATATTTCTGATAATGATTCGTTCAATTAATTTCCATGATTTTAATAAACTAATTTAAAAAATTAGATATCCCGATAAAATAAGCACCGCAATTGATAATTCGATAAAACCTTCAATTATAGTAAAGAAGTGATTCAGTATTGGAAGAAATAATTTGACTGAAAAAGACTAAAATCACAATAAGTTACTATTCTAAAAGTAACTATTAGAAAATTCATTTTCTACATATTACAAAGTAAGAGAACGAAGATTATTTCATGTTAAATACAGTTGGATAATTAAGTTATTTCTTGCTCTATGTCAACTAAAATAGGAAGTCAAACTTGAGTTTACCACAAATGAAGTAAACAATATTGATAAAATTTGTTGTATTTATATGTCCTCTTGCCCCCTTTTTTAGCGAGTTGAATATTAGAGTTTAGACCTTCTCGTATTCCGTTATTAATTCTACTTTCAATATAATTAATGATTCCAGTGCAATGAGATTTAATGGTTCTTTATGCTTTTGGGAATGGAAAAATCCTGCTTTGTCTAAATTTGCTATTTCATCTTTATTATGAGCTGTTGAAATCCAATAATTAAAGACATACCACAATCTATTCGGGTAAACTTGCACAATCTTGGCGACCTTATTTACAAGCATTTCATGCTCTATAAGCAACATCGAAAGGGCTTCGAAAAGCAAATTAAACCAACATAATAAAATTTATCAAAATAAGGTCTTTCTTAAAATACTTTTTAAAACCATTCTTTTACTTTTTGCAAATCGGGTACTTTATAAATGATTGTTCTTAATCCTAACATAATTATAAAGTTTTAACCAAACTAAACAAAAAATGCAAATCGAAGTTGATTTGCATTTTATAGTATGAATAATTTTCTGAAAGCTTATAAACTAGTTTTGCCCTGATTGAAATGGCATCCTTTTGTGTTTTCACAAAAAAAATATAATGAAAAGCAGAAAATAACTTCAAAAAAACAATTAAATTATTTTTCACCCAAAAAGGTCTCCATTACAGGATCACTAACACCCATATTAGAGAATCCTCCGTCATGAAATAAGTTTTGTAAAGTTACTTTTTTTGTTAAATCAGAGAACATTGTAATCGTATAATCCGCACACTCTAGAGCAGTTGCATTTCCTAACGGACTCATTTTTTCTGCATATTCAATAAAGCCGTCAAAACCTTTTACACCGCTTCCGGCAGTCGTTGGCGTTGGAGATTGAGAAATCGTATTGACACGTACTTTATAATCTCTGCCAAAAAAGTAGCCAAAACTACGTGCAATAGACTCTAAATACGCTTTGTTATCTGCCATATCGTTGTAATCAGGAAACACTCTTTGTGCAGCCATATACGTTAACGCAACAATAGAACCCCACTCATTCATGGCATTTTTGTTGTATAAAACATTCATTACTTTATGAAAAGAAACGGCAGAAATGTCCCAGCCTTTTGTTGTAAAATCATATTTAGGATCTGTGTAATGTTTGCCCTTACGTACATTTACAGACATACCAATGGAATGCAAAACAAAGTCAATTTTACCGTCTAAAATTTCCATAGATTTTTCAACCAAGTTGGTTAAATCGTCAATAGAAGTTGCATCTGCTGCAATAACTTGCGAACCTGTTTTTTCGGCTAATGTATTTAATTCGCCCATTCTTAAAGCAATTGGAGCGTTTGTTAATACAAACTCTGCTCCTTCTTCGTGTGCTCTTTCAGCAACTTTCCATGCGATAGAGTGCTCGTTTAAAGCTCCGAATATGATTCCTTTTTTACCTTTTAATAAATTGTACATTATGTTTAGTTGTTAGGTATTGGTATTAGTTGTTGATCTTGGTTTTTGGCTTTGAACCTTTAGCTCTTAGATTTGAGCTCTTGGCTCTTGTTTCTAAATCTTGCTTTACTGATTCTTGTTTCCTTTATCTCCGGTCTATTGAATCTAAAACGAACTCAATAGCTCTTTTGCATGTGTAAGTGCCGAATCAGAAATATCTTTACCACTTAACATTTCGGCAATTTCCACAATTCTTTCCTCCATTGTTAAATGCTTTAAACTAGTGGTAGTAATTCCGCTTATTTCTTTTTTAAACACTTTGTAATGATTTTCTCCTTTGGATGCAATTTGAGGTAAATGTGTAATTGATATTACTTGCATATTTTTGCTCATTTGTTGCATAATCGCCGCTATTTTATTAGAAACTTCACCAGAAACGCCTGTATCAATTTCATCAAAAATAATGGTTGGCAATTGCGTATTTTCTGACAACACTTTTTTAACCGATAACATAATTCTCGATAATTCTCCTCCAGAAGCTACTTTTTTTAACTCACCAAAGCTACCGCCCTTATTGGCAGAAAACAAAAACTCTAATTCATCTTTCCCGTTATAAAAATAATTGGCTGTTTGTTTTATTTTGATAGAAAAACGAGCATTCTCCATGCCTAACTCCGTTAATAAAAGTTGTAATTCTTTCGTTAACTTAGGAGTAGATGATGTTCTATTTTTAGAAATTAATGCAGCAACTTTATCTAGTTTTATAGCAACGCCATCGATCTCTTTTTTCTTACTATTGATGGTTTCTTCTGCATTTTCTACCTGACTTACTTTTTCTGATAAATCTTCGAAAACAGCTAATAATTGTTGATTAGTATCTGCGTAATGTTTCTTTTGTAAGTTATAAATTAATTGCAATCTGTCATTAATTTCTTCTGCTTCATTCGGGTTGAATTCTACATTTTCATTTGCGTCTTCTAACTCCGAAACAATATCATCCATCTCAATTTTAAGACTGTTAACTCTTTTGGAAAGCTCTTCGTATTCTGTTGAAAAGGGCGCAATTTTCTCCAACCTATTCTCTAACGTATTTAATAAGTTCTGAATTCCGATTTCTTCATTCACAGAGAGCTCTAAAGCTTCTGATAAATTAAGTTTAATATCTTCTATATTATTAAGTTTGTCAAGTTTTTCTTCTAGAACTTCTTGCTCATCTACTTTCAACTTCGCTTCCTCTAATTCATTAAACAGATGCAAATTATAGTCATATTGTTGATTTGCTTCTTTCTGAATAGCTTCTAACTTTTGTAATTGTTTCTTATGATGATTTAACTGCTGAAACCCTCTCTGATAAGAAGCGATCCTTTCTTGATTTTTGGCTAAAGAATCAATCACAGAAAACTGAAAACTAGTATCCGATAATTGCATTGTTTGATGCTGAGAATGCACATCTACCAATTGCGTTCTTAATTGATTTAAAACAGAAAGTGTAACAGGTGTATCATTTACAAATGCTCGTGATTTTCCTGATGGTAAAATTTCTCTTCTAATAATCGTTTCGGCTTCATAATCTAAATCAACTTTATCAAAAAAATCTTTTAAATTATAATTCGCTAGAGAAAATTTAGCCTCTACAATGCATTTTCTAGACGTATCTTTTAACGAAGATAAGTCTGCTCTATTTCCTAAAACTAACCCTAAAGCGCCTAGTAAAATAGATTTTCCTGCACCTGTTTCTCCTGTTATAATGGACAAGCCTGATGAAAAATCAATAGATAACTGATTGATTAATGCGTAGTTATTAATGGAAAGTTGTGTTAACAAATTCTCTAAATTTTAAGGAATAAAATTAGTGAATTAAATTCATAAAATTAAAATGTAACTTACAATTGTTTTAAGTTAGTTTTAGCACCTGTTGCTGCCATAAATTATATTCATATCCTTTAGAATTATAAAGTTCTTTATAATTTACTTTTTCTAAAACTTCTCCTTTTATAGCTTAACAATTTCGTCTGCATAAATTACAGGATCAAACTATGCTCAATAATGATAATTGTTTTGTTTTCTGCACGCAATCTTTGTACAGCCATTTGAATATAATTTTTTGAAGTAGAATCTAAAGAAGAAGAAGAAGAAGTAGCCTAATCCAATACTAAAACTTCTGGTTTTTTTGTATAATAATCTGGCAATAGCTATTCGATGTTTTTGACCTCCAGAAATTGTAGCACCGTTTTCTCCTAAATAGGTATTAAATCAATTCGGTCAACTTTCTATAAATTCTAACATACTTTTGGCCACACAGATACACATAATCAATTCCATATTTGGCGAAAAATAGCTTGCAGAAATTTTGTCGATTACATTCCATAGAAATAAAGCTGTTTTTTAAGGCAATACTTACTAAATTCCTATCATCTACTATAGAATAACTGATATAGATTAACGATTTTAATTATTCTCAATATGCGCTGCAAGTTTTCCTATTGCGTAGGCAAAATGATACACAATAAAAGCACAAATTACAATACCTATAATAATTTATTGAAATCCTGATGTACCTTAATTTAATGTGTTTTTTTCCATAATTACTTGAGATAAAATAAGAGATACTTAATTTAATCTAAATTTTATAGGTCCATCTATTTGTTATTATTAATCTCATTTTTAAAATTAAATTTATCTCCTGATGTCTTTTTAAGCTTTGTACTAAACTATTTTAGCACCTAAATTGCTTTTCGATACAATTTCTATCGAAAATAAAGTTATTTTATATTTTTAAAAATTCAAAATATCACTATTCAATATCTCTCCATTTAGAATTATTATTTGGAGATATTTTTCTTAATATAGTGGTTAAACGGGTTGCATTTTTAGTTCTAGGACCATCAGAATAAATACTCACAATTTCATCTGCTTTGGCATCAAAAAAAATTCTTATTAAATAATTGCCAACGGTTTTATTAAAAATATTTTCTATCGATAATACGCTATCTTCTAAAGCTTGTTTGCCATACTTTTTGTTTGCTGCAAAATTATCCAATCCTAATATATGATAATCATATAAAGCATCTCTAAAAACTTTTAATTTAGGAGCTAATAAATTATCTATCAATAAAAAACGATTTTGTTTACCTACCACATTTTGCCAAGAAGCTAAACCACTCTGTTGTGCTTGTAGCATTACATTTTGTGCTTCTTTTAATTCGGTTTCTCCTCCGTATTTAGAAAACGTATCTGCATCAACCCCTAAAATTGTATAAACATAGAAAACTATGGTAGAAATTAAATTGCTATCAAAAGAGTTTCTATTGTAAATTAAAGGATCGAATTCGTTGTATTTAAAAGTAAAATCATTGTCTTTTAAATTTAATAAAGGAGTTGAGTAACTAGAACCATAAACTGGTCTTGAAGATTGTACTTGTAAACTTGCTGTAAACGTATTATTATCTCTAGAAGTGATGATAATATTCATAACACAGTCTACGCGTTCTTCTATTTGAACGACTCTATTAGTCCATTTTTCTTGGTTTATAAACTCTTTAATTGCAGTTTCTAGTGTTTGAAAAACTTGTCTATTAGAACCCGCTATTTGATCGAAATTTACATTGACCAAACAATTTATTTCTTGAGAACTTACATTGCCATTCATCAAAAATAATGCAAAAAGAAAAACAAGTTTACGCATCTTATATTTTTTATATTATAGATTTTTTTGAAACAGAAAACATACGGAACGAAACATGAATCATAAAGAAGGAAACAGGAAACGAGAAGTATGCATTTTTAATGAACATCATCTTAATTCCAAACACCTTTGCTAAAAATATCTTTGCTAAAAAGATCTTGTCTCAAAAAAAATCTATTTCTTTATTCTCAAAACAATTTCACTCATAATATCTTTAGCAACTTCTATTTTCGTTTTTAATTCAAATGGCTTTTCATTGAAATCTTTATCAATAATAGTAATTTTATTTGTGTTAATAGCAAAACCGGCTCCTTTATCTTGCAAAGAATTCAAAACAATAACATCTAAATTCTTTCGTTTAATTTTACTTTTAGCATTTTCTATTTCATTATTTGTTTCTAATGCAAAACCTACCAAAAACTGGTGCTTTTTAATCAACCCTAGAGAAGCCAAAATATCTTTCGTAGGTTCTAACTCAATATCTAAGGTAGAATCTTTCTTTTTTATTTTCTGATCAGCTATATTTTTAGGTTTATAATCTGATACGGCAGCAGCTAAAACAGCAATATCCACCTTCTTAAAGTAATGATGCGCTGCTATATACATTTCGTCAGCGGTAACTACATCAATTCTGTGCACTAAAGAATGTTTTATTTGTTGTTGACTTGGGCCAGAAATCAAATAAACTTCTGCGCCTAAATTAGCGGCGGCATTAGCAATTGCAAAACCCATTTTTCCGGAAGAATGATTACCTATAAAACGAACAGGATCAATAGCTTCATATGTTGGCCCGGCTGTAATTAATACTTTTTTTCCAAGAAGTGGTAATTTTGAAACAATATCCTTTTCAATAAAAGAAACAATATCTTGGGGTTCTGCCATTCTTCCTTCTCCCACTAAACCACTGGCTAGTTCGCCAGATACAGCAGGGATTAATATATTTCTAAAAGATTGTAATTTCTCTAAACTTTCTTTGGTTGATGGATGTATATACATGTCTAGATCCATCGCTGGCGCAAAATATACAGGACATTTTGCTGACAAATAAGTCGCTAACAATAAATTATTAGAAGTGCCATTTGCCATTTTAGAGAGTGTGCTGGCAGTTGCAGGAGCAATTAAGAAATAATCTGCCCATGAGCCTAAATCTACATGATTGTTCCACAATTCGTTTTCATCTTCTTTATCATAAAAAGTTGAATTCACTGGATTTTTAGAAAGTGTCGAAAGTGTCAGAGGTGTTATAAAATCTTTGGACGCAGGAGTCATGATTACTTTGACTTCTGCGCCTAATTTTATAAATAAACGTACTAAACTAGCCGTTTTGTATGCAGCAATTCCAGCAGTAATGCCTAAAAGGATTTTTTTACCGCTTAAAACAGACATTATTCTGTATCTGGCGTTCTAAAATATACCTTATCACTTAACCACTCGTCAACAGCAATAGCTGTTGGCTTTGGTAAACGTTCGTAAAATTTAGAAACTTCTATTTGTTCTTTGTTTTCAAAAACCTCTTCTAAACTATCATTATAAGTAGCAAACTCATCTAATTTATCTACTAACTCTTTCTTTAAGTCAGCATTAATTTGATTCGCTCTTTTTGCTATGATAGAGATTGCTTTGTAAATATTTTCTGTTGGAGCTTCGATCTCATTCTTGTCATAAGTAATTGTACTTATTGCTGCTTTTGTATCTTTATAATCCATAATTTGTTATTTCTATTTAGAATCCTCTTTTTCTAATTCTTTATATTTGGCAATGATACCATTTAATCTTTCTTTTTCTTTTTGAAGGGTTGCAAACATTTCATTACATTCTTCCATGAATTTTGATTCTGGAAAATTTCTTTTTAATTTATCGTATGCTTCGATTGCTACTTTTAGTCGTTCCGTTTTTCTTCTATCAGTACTTTTAATTTCATAATCATAAGCTGCTTTAAACCTGTAATAAAGTGCTTCTTCTTTAAACTCAGATCCTAAATAGTCTGAAAGCAAATTATCAAAAGCCTGTATGGCTGCATTATAGTTTCTCTTATCAAATCCCGCAGTAGTGTAATAGACTTTTGCAATTTCGAAATACTTTTTCTGTAATTTATATCTTAATTCTTTGTAATGCTTGTTTGCTTCTACTATTTTATCAGAAGTAGGATAAGTATTTATAAAACTCTGAAAAGCTTCTAATGCTTTATTTGTATCGGTTGGGTCTTTGCTAAAAACAGGTGATGCTAATTTGTAGCTATAGGCAGACAAAAATGCAGCTTCCTCGCTTTTTGAACTTTTTGGATAATTTTTCATGAAGCGATCATAATGATACCCTGCAGAGGTATACATTTTTTCGTTAAAATTAGACTGTGCTATCATAAATTGTATCCGCTCCATTTGAGGCTTTCCCCTGTAAGCAGGCAAAATTTTCTCAAACAAACGCAAAGCTTTGGCATATTTTTTGGTTTCGTACAATTTTACAGCCATCTTGTACTTCTCCTTTATACTGCCTTTATTCAACACTTTTTGATATTCTCCACAAGAGAATAACAAAAGACTGAACAACAATAAACACGCTAAATTTTTAATTTTTTGCATCGTGCAAAATTAGTAATTAATTATGGATAATAAAAGTATTTGTTTTTCTCAAAATAAATCTTTTCAATTTGCTCAATATACTTTTTAAACACCAGGATTTAAAAAGAAATTCATTAGTATTAAAAAGATCTTTAAAATACTAAATTGTGCTTTGCAATAATCAACAAAAAAGACTTAAAAAGATACCAAAATGAACTTAAAGATTTGTTAAGGTTGGTTTTCGGTTTTGACAGATAGTTATTAACTCTTGTTTTTAATCTATTGTATTCTTTTTTACTGCCTACTGTTTCCTAAATAAAATCTCATATTTCTTGTTTCCTTAAGAACATTTCCCTTCTTTCCCTTCTTATCTATAGAATAATTAGTAAAATTAAAAATCTGAAACATACTTACTTATTTTTGCTTCTAATTCTGCACTCACTTTTACCAATGGCAAACGCACATTATTTTCACAAATACCCAATTTTTGTAAAACAGTTTTAATTCCGGCAGGATTATTTTCTTCAAAAATATAATCAATAATATCCATCATCTTAAAATGAATTTTATAAGCCTCTTCATTTTTACCTTCTAAACCTAATTGAATCATTTTAGAAAACTCTTTTGGAAAAGCCTGTCCGATAACAGAAATAACTCCTGAACCTCCACCTAAAGCGACGCCTAAAGCCAAATCATCATCTCCCGAAATGACTAAAAAATCAGCTGGTTTATCCTTTAATAGGCTGTTATATTGTTGTTGATTATTTCCTGCTTCTTTTACCCCCACGATATTACCAAAATCTCTTGCCAGACGTAGAGTTGTTAACGGCTCCATATTTTTAGCAGTTCTTCCAGGAACATTATATAAAATTATTGGCAACTCACTTACTTCTGAAATGGCTTTAAAATGCTGATAAAAACCTTCTTGAGTTGGCTTACTATAATAAGGAACAACAGATAGAATTCCATCGATTTCAGATAAATCTCTCGTTTGTAATTCTTTCACCACTTCTAACGTATTGTTACCTCCAACACCCAAAACTAAAGGCAAACGTTTGTTGTTTGTTTTGACAATTACATCGATAATAAGTTGCTTTTCTTCTTTAGAAATAGTCCCACTCTCGCCTGTGGTGCCGCTAATTACAAAGTAATTAGTGCCATTTTCAATGTTAAAATTAACCAATTTTACAAGTGCATCAATATCTACAGTTAAATCGATTTTAAATGGAGTTATCAGAGCAACACCTGTACCTATAAATTTTTGCATTATTTTTTTAATTTTTGAGAAGTAAAATTACAATAATCAAATTGAATACTTGCTTAAAAAATGACCTGTAATAAAGAATATACGAATTTTTAAATGAAGTTTAATTTTTCATTTTTTTTAAAATCTTTAAATATCTTTTTAATTCTGAAAGAAATTCTTTAATATTTTTTGGGCTCGTTGCTATTTCAATATCATATAATTCTTGATTTACTTTTGAAATACCTACTTTAAATTTGGCTTTAGAATGTAAAACTGCATTTTCTAAATACAAATTATTTTTACCAAAATATCCAATTAACAAATCGAAAGGTTTTTCTATAAAAACCTTAAAACCAGGCTGTGTAACTTGTCCATTCCACCCAAAATATTTTTCTGAAAAATGTTTGTCAGAAAAAGCGTTTTTTCTACTGTAAGTTCTAAAGCTATAGATTTTGGCGTTCTGTAAATTTAAGCCTTTTTCAACTTCTCTCTGTAAATCTATCAAGCTAAAAATGTCTTCAGCAACAATAATGCCTACAGTATTTATCTCATTTTGAGAAACAACTCTAATTAACTCCTTTTCTAGAAGTAGTTTACGAAAACTTTTTCTTATGAAATATTTTTTCAAGCTCCCTAACTTTAACAACTTATAATTCTTTTATTTTTGTAAAAATACTATTTATTTTTTTCTATTTCCAACAAAATAAATTGATTTAACTACTTTCCTTGCATCTGAAAATTATCATCAGAAATTTGAATTAAAGATTGATTGCCGTTTACTAATTTTGGTCTAACACAGATACTTTTATGATATCAATAATTCCAGAAGTTAAACGCTTTTCAGCATCAAAATCAAACAACAATATTTTTTTTTTAAAAAATGCACTAATTTTAAAAGATTTTAAAAGATCTATATGTGTAGTTTTTTTGTGCTTTTGTAAACAATGACTCCAAATACCCTGATTGTATTTCCATAATCCACAAAGTCATTATGGTAAGCTCTTTCAATAATAAACAAATGATACTCTTTGAATTCCAAAATTACAGTTGCACCCTTTAATCGGATAGTTCCTTTTGATAGCTTTGAGACATCGAATAATTGATATGCGAATTGTTTTGCAGCCTTTTTTAAAGTTTTATCAAAATAAGTAACTCTAATGTGCGATGAAGTTTTTGTAAAACCTAGGTTACTTCCATCAGATTTTAAAGGGGTTTCCAAGGCAATCAAAAACCCTTTATCTTCAAAACTTTTATAAAAAGCTTCAAAAGCAGCTTTGTGTTTTATCTTTTTTAAGTGCTAAAGATTTTTTTGTACTCGAAAAATTCCTGAACATTTTCTTTGATTTGATAATTTTCAAGAATAGTCTCTGCTTGCAAAACTTTAGGATTCCTTGCTTCATAAACAAAATAATAGCGAATATTGATATACTGTATATCCGAAAAACCCCCAATAATTGTTTCTTTAAATTCAGATGAATTTAAAGAAACAAATTCATCTATTCATGAAAAAAACAACTGCTAAAAATTAAAATCAAAGCAGTTGTTTTAAATCAGTTTTAATACAAATTATAACTTTCTTCTGTTATCGTCAGATTTAGTGTCAATCAATTTATTGTAAGGGTCTACACCAACCTCGATCGGCTTTTTATCAACAATAATGGTAATTTTATTATTGATTTCCGTTATTTTATGCTTCTTTAAATACAATTCTATTTCTTTCTTTTTACCATCAACTTCTTCTTCACCAAAAACACCAATATCTATATAGTCTTTTAAATAGACTGATAAAATAGGCTTTTTCATGTCTTCTGTTTTATAGGTTAACGTATCGCCTACTTTTTCACCATAATACTTCTTCCCTTTTTCATCATTTCTATATTTAGAAACTTCAAACTCAATATCTACTTGAAATTTCCCGTTTTCTAATTCAGTGGTTTTTGCCTCCACAATTCGGTTTTTGTATAAAGTGATGGTTTCAAACATATCTTTAATCACATAATTCAAAGAATCTGGTGTAACTTCTTTAATATAGGCTAACATTTCTATTGATGTTGTATACGGTGGTTCTTGAAATTGTACTTTTTCTACATACTTTTTTAACGCTCCGTTTAACTTTTCTTCCCCTATATAATCGCTTAAAGCATAGAATACCAAAGAACCTTTTTGATAGGTAATATAGCCTTGCCCATCATTATACATTAAAGGGTTTTCTCTTTTAGATTCAAAAGTTCTTTGCATTAAATAACTATCTAAAGATCCTTTTAAAAAGGTTCGCATTTTAGCTTTCCCATATTGCTGCTCTAGCACTTTTAAAGAAGAGTATTCAGACATACTTTCAGACATCATTGTAGCACCCAAGACATCTGCACCAATTACCTGGTGCGCCCACCATTGGTGTGCCACTTCATGAGCTGTTATTCTAAAAGGATAATCAACTCCGTCATCATTTTCATCATCTACATCTGCTATAAAACCGGCATCGCCTGCAAACGGAATAGTATTTGCAAAAGCTTGCGCAAAACTTCCACTAGGAAACTCTACAATTCTTAATTGTCTGTGTTGATAAGGACTAAAATTCTTTGCGTTATATGCTAACGATGCTTTCATTCCTTTCATCATTCTATCTAGGTTATAATCATGCGGTTTGTGATAATAAATTTCTAGACTAATTCCGTTCCACATTTCTTTTTTCACTTCATATCTCGCAGAATTAAATGCGTAAAAATTTAAAATTTTACTATCCATTTTATAATAAAAATATTTACGATCATCTTCTACCCATTCTTTTTGTAAATACCCTGGAGCAATGGCAATTTGATCTTTAGAAGTCGACACCGTTGCTTCAAAATCGATCCAATCTGAATCTTTTGAAATATAGGTATTTCCTAAAGCGGTAGAATCTGATGGAAATGGTTTTAAATTATTGGGTGGTAAATCATATTTTTCACGGGTTTTATTATCTCTTAATTCTCCGCCAGCGGCATACCCTAAAGAAGGAAACATAGAAGAATTATTTATAAATGTACCGTTTTCTACAATTGGAGACTTCCTCTGAAACATTGTATTTTCATCACTTTTCACATGAATTGTAAGCTGTAAAGTATCTCCTGGTTGTAATTTTTTATCAAAATGATAAATATCAAAATCAAAAATAGTGTCTTCTGAAACTAGATTATTAGGTTTATCAAACTCAAAGGTGTTTTCTAATGAATTATGATTTAAAAAAACACTATCAATTGCTTCGTTTGTTTTATTTACCAATGTATAAACTGCGCTGGCTTTATAAGCTCTTTTCTTTGGATAAAGGTGCACATCTGCAGTGACAGCTACAATTCTTAACTGTTTGTAGGTTTCATATTTTTTATATGTTTTTTCCCACTTTACAGCATCTAATTCAGCTTGCTTAGAAGATGAATTTTCTTTGTCAACTTTTGTTTCAAAATAAATAGTAGTTCCTAAAGTTAAAAAAGCTGCTAAAACAAAGGCTAAACTTATAATCTTCGACTTTGTAAAACGTTCGCTTGCAATAGAAAGTCTTTCCTTAAAAGAATTTGGTAAACCTCTAACCCACATTAAGATACTTAAAATTAAAAGTACGGTTCCTCCTAAAAACCAATACAATTTATACCATAAATATCTTGACAAGGCCGAACCATAGCCATTCATATCCGTATAACTATAACCAGGGCCTTCGTTGTATTTAAAGATTGATAATTCGATACCTATAAATGATAATAGTGGTATTGCAATGGCAGTAACCAACAGTATAAAAAATCCTAAATATTGATTTTTAACCAAGGTTTGAATAAAAATTGCCAAAAATGCCCATATGACGTAATTCAAGAATTTTAAGCCATATAATTCTTTTAAATAATGGCCTATTTCGTATTCATAATACCCTTGATACGTCTGAAATAAAACCCCTGCAACCAAAATAACTGCTAATAAAACGATTTGCATTTTTAGCAAGGCAATTAATTTAGAAAATAAAAGCGTCCAATTCGGAATCGGTGTGCTATCTACTAAATGATTTATATTCGCGGTATTTGCCCTTTGTACTAATATACCTGCGTATAAAAAAGTACATAAATTAATGATTAAAGCACTAAAAACATTTCCACCACTTAACATCAGCCAAGTAACAGGGAGCGTTTTTGTCCCAGAAATTTCACCTACAGTAAATAAAGCTCCTACCAAAAGCAAAATGCCAACTACTAGAATACAAATAAATGGTAAACTCTTAAAAATGAACTTAAAATCAAGGTTGGATAATTTCCACATCGTTTTTAAATTCTGAACAAAAGAGTAATTGTGTGTTACTTTTGGCAGTGTAATTCTTGTAATTCCGCTAAAATTTGTTTTGATAACTCTTTCACCTTTCGTTTTTCTAAAAGAAATAGAAATCGCGTTTTGACTAAATTTAAAATATTTGTACACCAAACCAAAAATCAGAGAAGAAATAGCCAACCAAACCAATCTGTTGTAAATAATTAATTCTTTAATGGGTAATTGCAGCTCGTTTTGTTCAGAAACTGTCCAATATTTGGTATAGAAAGCCCCTGCAGCAGATCCGAAGGGATCAAGAATTGCTAGTAACTTTGCTTGCTCTGGATCTGATAAAATACTTGCAATAGCTCCTTGCGCAAAAAATAAAATAATAATGGTTATAAAACCTGCAGCTATGTTTCTAGAAAAAGTAACAATGGCAAAAACTACGGCTCCAAAGAATAAGACGTTTGGCAAAATATAAATCAAATACGTTTGCAAGTAGGTCATGATATTAAAATCGCCTACAATTTCTGAATTAGTTCCTGGAAATCTAAAACCGATGATCATACCCAAAGCAATTACCAATGCTATTGCAGAAACCACAACAACACCACTAAAAAATTTAGCAAATAAATAATTGGTTTTTGTAAACGGGTAGGAATATAAAATGGTGTGCATTTCACTCTTATAATCTCTGTAAATTGAGACACCAATAATGGATGGAAATAAAAAAAACACCAAAACAGTTAATGAATTAAATAAACCGTCGACACCAATTGGCGAATTTACAATTCTAGAAGAACCTGTTGTACCTGTAATTCCGTCCCAAATACCTGCCGTTGTAGCAGCTATAAAAAAAGATATCAATAAAAATATTGTAACATATATATAGAATATAGGCCTATGAAACCAATATTTTAATTCTTGTTTAAAAATAGTTGAAAACATAATTGTAAAGGTTATGAGGAATGAGTTAGTTGATAAAATTAAAAATTGTTTCAGAATTTAAACGCTAAATTCTTTAAGCTTCCTTAACTGGTTAAAACTGGTTCATCTTGTTTTAAAGCGATAAAATAAACATCATCTAATTGAGGTGTTGAAGCAACAAATTCTTCTGATGGTTTTTCAGCAGCATGCACTCTTATGTTTAAGGTATTATCTTGATTGTAGTTAGATGACAAAATTTCATGCATTTCTTCTTCTTGTTCTAACTCTTCTCTTTGGATAATTTTCGTCCAAATTTTGCCCTCTAGTTCTTTTGTCGCATTTTGAGGCGTAGTGTGATTCAAAATTTTACCACCATTTAAAATGGCCATTTCGTTGCACAATTCTTTAACATCTTCTACAATATGTGTAGAGAAGATTACGGTACAATTTGTACCAACTTCTCGTAAAACATTTAAAAAACGATGTCTTTCAGCTGGATCTAAACCCGCTGTTGGTTCATCAACAATAATTAATTTGGGATTGTTTAGAAGGAGTTGTGCAATTCCAAAACGCTGTTTCATTCCGCCAGAATAACCTGCAACGTGTTTGTGCCTTACCTCATATAAATTTGTGATTTCTAAAACTTCTTTTACAATAGCTCCTCTTTCTGATTTATTAGCAATTCCTTTTAAAGTTGCAAAATAATCTAATAAATCTTCCGCAGACATTTTAGGATATACACCAAAAGATTGCGGCAAATATCCCAACACTTTTCTTAAAGACATATTATCTTTTAAAACATCAATATCACCAAGGGTAATAGAACCAGAATCTGGACTTTGCAAAGTGGCAATCGTTCTCATTAACGAAGATTTACCTGCACCATTTGGACCTAAAAGCCCAAACATTCCCGTACCGATTTCTATGCTTAAATTATCAATTGCTTTTACGCCGTTTTTATACGTTTTTGTTAAGTTTTTTATAACTAGCTTCATTTGTTGGCTTTATTTTAGTTGTTCTCTGATTTTTACAGATGTAGATTTCGTAAATTCTCCTTCAATATTTTCGTTTTCAAAAGTAATATTTATATAATCATAATCTTCCAAATGCAACAAATTATTTGCTACCGATTTTTTTATAATTGCTGCATATTCTTTTAATAAGCTATCTGAAGTTGTTTGTATATCTTCTTTTTGAAAATTTAAATTTAACCCTAATTCTTTCACACCAATTTTTGTGGTCATAAATGTGCCAACTGACATTTTTTGAAAATCAAATTCTTTTTTCATTTTTTTTTCAAGACCCTTTTGGCCAATTTTAAAATCAAGATGTGGTGCGCTAGAACTGCCCTGAGTAATAACATTGCAGTTAAACAAGAATACAAGTGTTAGAAGGGTAAAAATAGATTTTAAATATTTCATATAATTTTTTTAGATAAAGTTACAGCAATAAGTAGATTTTTGATGAACAATGTTACACTTTTTGTGAATAATTTTTAAGAATAGTAGAAAAAACGTATTATTTTTACCGAAAATTAACTGGGTAAACTTTTACAATCTAATATATGATGACAAAAAAATCAATCTTAAATAAAAATTCGCTTACATTTTTAGAAAAATACTTAAACAATGCAGCACCGACTGGTTATGAATGGGAAGGTCAAAAAATTTGGATGGACTATTTAAAACCCTATGTAGATACCTTTATTACAGATACGTATGGCTCGGCAGTTGGCGTAATCAATCCAGATGCAAAATACAAAGTAGTTATTGAAGGGCATGCAGATGAAATTTCTTGGTATGTAAACTATATTTCGGATAACGGATTAATTTATGTGATTAGAAATGGTGGTTCTGATCATCAAATTGCACCTAGTAAAATTGTAAATATTCATACCAAAAACGGCATCGTAAAAGGTGTTTTTGGATGGCCAGCGATTCATACAAGAGATAAATCAAAAGAAGAAGCACCAAAACCTGATAATATTTTTATTGATACAGGCTGTGCAACAAAAGAAGAAGTTGAAACATTAGGCGTTCATGTTGGTTGCGTAATTACATATCCAGATGAATTCCATATTTTAAATGGAGATAAGTTTGTTTGCAGAGCTTTAGATAACAGAATGGGCGGATTTATGATTGCAGAAGTTGCGCGCTTATTGAAAGAAAATAAAAAAGAATTGCCTTTTGGTTTATATATTACAAACTCGGTGCAAGAAGAAATTGGTTTACGTGGTGCAGAAATGATTACACAAACTATCAAACCAAATGTTGCTATTGTTACAGATGTTACCCATGACACCACAACACCAATGATTGATAAAAAATCTGCTGGCCACTTAGAACTAGGTAAAGGGCCTGTGATTGCGTATGCACCTGCTGTGCAGCAAAAATTACGAGATTTAATTACAGAAACTGCCGAAGCAAATAACATTCCTTTTCAACGTTCTGCGCTTTCTAGAGCAACAGGAACCGACACCGATGCATTTGCGTACAGTAATGGAGGAGTTGCTTCTGCGTTAATTTCGCTTCCGTTACGGTACATGCACACTACGGTAGAAATGGTGCATAGAGATGATGTAGAAAACGTAATTAAAATGATTTACGAAACCTTGTTAAACATTAAAGGCGGAGAAACTTTTTCTTATTTTGAATAGATAGTAAAACGTCATTGCGAAGTACGAAGCAATCTGCTTATTCCATTTTAACAGCATACAGTTATTTACACGAAATGCGAAATCTCATAATTCTAACTTAAATTATGAGATTTCTCAATCGTTTAAAATAACTCATTTCTAAATAACTAAAAATCTTTTAATAATTTATATTCAGAAATAGTTAATAAAATTCGTGTCTTAAAAATATGGACGAACTCATAGACATCTTAACTCCTGAAGGAGAACCTACAGGAAAAACTGCTTTAAAATCAGAAGCACATAAAAACGGTTGGTTTCATACCACAGTGCATATTTGGTTATTTACTTCGGATGAAAAAATACTACTTCAAAAAAGAGCATTAACTAAAAAAGTCTTTCCCGGAATTTGGGATATTTCTGTGGCGGGACATATTGGTGCAGGTGAAGAAATTATAGAAGGTGCCAAAAGAGAAGTTTTTGAAGAAATTGGTTTACAACTTAAAGAAAAAGACTTTACCAAAATCGGTACAAGAATTCATCAAGTGAAACATAAAAACGGAATTCAAGACAACGAACATCATCATGTTTTTATAGCCGAATTAAAAGTTCCTATTTTATCATTAACAATGCAAGAAGAAGAAGTTGCTGGTTTAGAATTATGGGATTTAACTGTTTTAAAAAACACGAAAAACATTGAAAATGTTTTGCTCCCTGAATTTCATGAGTATTATGTTTCAGTTTATGATAAAATTATTTCACACTTGAAATAAAGTTATCCTACTACCAACCGATACTTAAAATTATTTCTTTATTTTATTGGTTTCTCAAAAAATGAGTCTGCCAATTTAGCCTCACTTATTAGTGGTAATGTAAATTTTGTTGCTGGTCCTTCAGGTGCTGTTGGCATTCCTGTTTCATCCATTTTATACCAAGTAATTTCTTCTGGTAAAAACAATCCATTAGTGTTTTCCCATGTATTATATTTAACAATATGATAGGAATCATTTGGCTTTTTAGCTTTAAAAGTAACGGTGTAGGCTAGCCATTCCATTTGAAATGTTTTAGAATTGTAATACACTATATAATTATCATCAGGAGAGGTCCCAACATTCGCTTGATATGAAATCTTGTAGCCAGGGTAGCTGGTTTCTTCAAAAACTAAATCAGCTACTTTTTCATAGATAATGCCATCGTCTGCTAACACAAAAGGCATTGCATAAAAATAGAAATACAAATTGTAATAAAAATCTTTATTCCCTTTAAAGGGGCTCGAATTCATTGCATCTAACCAAATTTCTTCCCCATCGAAACCCAATGAATATTTTGGGGAATTAATGACTATTTTACGCGAATACAAATCAGAAGTATGCACCTCTTCACCTTTATTAAATGACAGTGTTTGTGCTTTTCTCCAGATATCAATTCCTCCATGAGTTTGAAATACTTTTCCTAATTCATCTGGAAAGTTTTCTTTTTTAATTTCCTTATCTGCTCTTTTTTTTGACACTTCTTTTTTAGCTTCATTTTTACAGGAAACTATCATTGCGATTATCAATAGTAAAAATACTCTCTTCATTTTAGTTTGATTTTAAATTATAACAGAGTAGATTGATTTAGACTCTCATTACAAAATTAAGAAAATAAAATCCTTAAATTTTAGATTGATAGGTGTACAAATCAAAATACCTGCCTTTGGCTTCAATTAACTCATCATGGGTTCCTCTTTCTGCAATACTTCCAGACTCAATGACTAAAATTTGATCTGCTTGTTTAATGGTACTCAATCTATGTGCGATAACTATGGTAGTTCTGTCTTTTACCAATTCTGATAAACTTTTCTGAATTAAAGATTCACTTTCCGTATCTAAACTAGAAGTTGCCTCGTCCAAAATAATTATTTTAGGATTTGCCAAAATTGCTCTTGCAATTGCCAATCGCTGACGCTGCCCCCCAGAAAGCTTTACACCCCTTTCCCCGATCAAAGTATCTAAACCATCGTCAAAACGATCTGTAAATTCATCGACATACGCTGCTTTTACAGCATTTTGTAATTCTTGTTCCGATGCATTCGGTCTTGGAAATAAAATATTTTCTTTGATAGTGCCTTCAAACAAAAATTCATCTTGTAAAACAACGCCCAAATGTTTTCTAAAACTTGATAATTTTACTTTAGACATATCTTGATTATCCACTGTAATTGTACCCGATTTCGGATTCAAGAATGTTGCAGACAAACCAGCAATGGTAGATTTTCCAGAACCAGAACTCCCTACTAAAGCCGTTACAGAACCCGAAGGAACTTTAAAATTGATCTTATTCAACACTTCTTTTCCTTCTTCATAAGCGAAAGAAACATCGTCAAAAATGATCTCTCCTTCAATATTTTTTAAAGAAATGGTTCTTTCTTCATCATCTTCCTCTGCCTCCATATTCATTAACTCCTCTGTTCTGTCTAAACCCGCCAACGCTTCTGTTAATTGGCTCCCAATATTACTCATTTGTACAATGGGTGCAATCATAAAACCAAGTAATAAGGTAAAGGAAAGAAAATCTCCTACTGTTAATTCGTCTGTAATAATTTTATATCCTCCAATTCCCATAATTCCAGTCGAAGCAATTCCCAATAAAAAAGTGGATGAACTTGTCATTAGAGCAGTCGCTGTTAAACTCTTTTTTACATTTTGAAATAACTTACCTACACCTTTTTCAAAAACTTCATTTTCTTGTGCCTCTGCATTAAATGCCTTAATCACTCTCACTCCCGATAAAGTTTCAACTAACCTGCCATTAACCTCTGCATTGATAACACCTCTATTTCTAAATATTGGACGAATATATTTGAATGCTTTTAACGCAAGAACTCCGAAAACAGCAACAGGAACCAAAACAAAAAAGGTCATTGAAGGACTAATTTGAATCAATAAAACCATAGAAATTACCGCTGTTATAGTTCCTCCAACTAATTGAACTAAACCAGTTCCTATTAAATTTCGAACGCCTTCTACATCATTCATAATTCTAGAAACCAACGCGCCAGATTTGGTATTATCGAAAAAACTAATGGGCAATGACAATACTTTCTTTTGCACTTGGGCTCTTAATTCAGAGATCAAAAACTGCGCTTGCACGCTTAAAATTCGGGTTAGTAAAAAAGAGGTCACAGATTGCACTAAAATTGCCAATCCGACAATTACCAATAAATTATAAAGCTGATCATAATCTTTGTTCGGAATCACATCGTCCAGTAATGCCTTACTTTTCCATGGTAAAACCAAACTAGAAAGTCGGCTAAAAACAATCAAAATTAAACCGATAAAAACCAATTTTCGTTTTGGCCAAATAATAGTTTTAAACGCTTTAAAAATAGATACTTTTGGTTTCTTACTTTCTTTTTTTGAATCTTTATTTTGTAAATGTTGCATATTTTATTTTAAAAATGTAATTATCCTGTAGTTGTCAATTTATATGCCATTCAAAAGAACTATGACAAATTAACAACAAGATTGACAACTAGCCTCTTTTTCGTGTAAGTCTCTTAATGTAACCTAACTGATTTTATAAACTGTGAAGTTTAAAATAAATTTGTTGGTCTCCAATATATCCGCAATCTACCATAAATACTCTTTTGCATAAAACATATCGAATATTTTTTTTATGCTGATCAGATGAGCAAAACTTCAAAAACTAAATTATACAATTGTTTCAAAAAATGAATGCAACCACTCTGTAAAATTTAGAAGAATATTACTAAAATTATTGCTTAATTACTTTTAAAGTTTCGATTTTGTCTAAATATACTTTTATAAAATAAACTGCCGTTGGAAGATTTTTAAGGCTCATGACCAATTTACCTGCTTTTACTTTGTAAGTTTTTTTTGATATTCTTTGAGAATTGATTGTGAATAACTCAACTACAACCTCCTCCTTTCCCGTGGACAATGCTATTTCAAATTGACCATTCGTTGGGTTAGGATACACTGATATTGTATTTGCTAAAATTTCAGTATTAACACTTAAAACTGTGTTATTATAAAAACCAAAATCAATTGTTCTGTTGCTAGAGTTATCAATTTCAAACCAACCGTCGTTTACATCTCCATCGTTTACAGGTTCATTTTCTAATGATAAATCAACGATTCCACTACGTATATCTGTACCAGAATCTCCAGCACCATTGTTATCTTTATCAACATCGTTATTTGCATCACCTTGAATAGGAGAAATTACATGTTCAAATAAAGGTTCGCCTTGATCCCAATTACCGACTTGCCAAACAAATGTTTGGTATTTTCCTTCCGGTAAGCCTGTAAAAAAATATTCTCCTTTTTCGTTGGTTTTTGTCACTCCATTAGAACCATTACCAGTATTATCTGGAATACCATCGTTATTAGAATCTCCCCACAAATAAACATTTACATCTTTGATAGGTTTTTCATTTTCATCCTGAATAGAATTTCTATTTGCATCATCCCAGACAGTTCCTCCAATGCTTACAAAATAGGGAGAAGCTTTTCGGTCTAATAACCAATCCGTTAAAAACACTGCAGCATCCATAAAATTCTCAGCTGTTATATCTGTATAATGATTAATATTACCTTCAATAGTGTCATCAACTCCTCCAACAATTAAAGGTCGTTTGTAGATTTCTACCTTTATAATTTTTTGGGTAGCAGGAACCACAACTGAGAAATTTAATAAATCACGTCTCCAAATATTATAGTCAACGGTATTAGTTTCTGGTCTTATACTATATGAATGGGGACTTATTAAATGTAAAATTTCACCATTTTCATAGATAACTTTAAAAGTGAAATCTTTTGGATCTCCTAACAGATGTCTATAAAGATCGTTCGATTTTAATTCGCTAAATGTAGTTGGGTTTGTTGGATCTATAATTGGAGGTATCGTTCCTTTAAATTTTATGGGTTTATAAACAATGTTTGCTTGGTTTTGATTTGGATGCGCAGTTCCGTATATTAAGTAGGCATCTTGTTCAATTACTTCCTCATTCTGATTAAATAAAAATTCTTTTTCTTGATAAGAATCCTGCGGCTGCGAGGCAGCTCTTTTATAAACTCTCTTACCGTTTTCTAAACTTACTGTAGGAAAACCTTCTTGTATTCTAAACTGAAAATTTTCTGATGAATTTCTGTAATTAATAGCTCCTGTATAAATATTTTCTGCTCCAATTAAATAGCGATGCATCGCATAGGCTGAAAAATCTCCAAAACCATCCCAAATTGCGGGGCCATTAATTCTTTGTTCTAGACAAAAATTATTTCTTTGCATGGCATCAGATCTTTCAATTCCTGCAACTCCTCTACCATCATAAGCACAAGTAGGGCTTATAAATT
The DNA here is from genome assembly GCA_034110665.1 of Polaribacter sp. Taxonomy (GTDB): domain Bacteria; phylum Bacteroidota; class Bacteroidia; order Flavobacteriales; family Flavobacteriaceae; genus Polaribacter. The sequence goes on along the minus strand of JAWUYT010000067.1, from coordinate 28,866 downwards.
CGTAGGTATGTTGAATGAAATTCCAAGATTCACCACGTCCACTGCCGTTACCAATTGTAGGATCTCCTCCATAAGGATACAAGTAATCATATTTATTTGCATTATCTTTCTTATACGCATCTCCCCAATGAGGTAGACTAAATGCGTGTCCTAATTCATGCACGAAAACATCATCATAATCAAAACCTACAAACGATTTTCCTCCGCCCCATCCGCCAGGTTGTAATTTTAAGGTATTACCAAAATAAAAAGTAGACATATAATCTCTAGTTGATTTTTGAATATCAGACATAAAAAGAGCCATTACAGAATTTATTGAACCTTCACTATTTATTCCGTTTAATTGCATTAGCTTCTTAGACTGCAACCGAACCAATTGTTCTGAGTCATTATTAGCAATAAGCTCTGGAAATACCAATTTCTCTGGAAATTTACCATACCTAACAACACTTGCTGGATATGCGGAAGCCATTTCTTGCAACAAATTATTAGATTTAGTTTTTAATTGCCTTTCATCTAAATCGTAATCTAAAACATCCATTTCAAATTCAACCAAGTTTAGTTCGGTATAAGGACCAATTTTTAATTGTTCAGAAGAAATATCTTTTACTGCAGATCCAATAGTAATTTTTAAGGACAAACCTATTTGAACCCAACTTTTAGGTAATGTAACCGAAAAATAATTGTCAAAATCGGGAATGCTAGCGTCTATAGTTTGTGATAAGTTTGAAGGCCCTTTTAAACATTTTATTCCTAGTGAAACTCCATTCATAAACGCTTCTACTTTCACATCTGGTGAAGTTCCGGCACCTAAAACACTTACTTGAAATAAAGCCGGACGATGACCAATTAAAAAGTAAAAAGGATGATCTATACTCATTCTATGTGTTTGTCCAAAAAACACTCCATCAATTGTTGCAGTTGTATTTATTACTCCATTACAAACACCTTCGTCATCTGGTTCAGCAAAAACATATTCTTTAAAATTATAGGAAGATGGAAGAGCTAAGTTTGTGTTGTCTTGCACATTTCCTAATAGTGTTTGTGCACATAAATTTGAAAACGAGAACAAGCAAATTAAAACGGTAATGTATATCCGTTTATGTCTCATTTTTCCTTTGTGATCATTCTTTAACACAAATTTCTGTTCTCTTTTTATTTTGGAATACAGTTGCAAAAAACGATGAATTAACAATGTTTTAATTTTATGTAATTGAAATAATAAACATATGTAGAATTTTTGCAGTTTCATAGTGGTTTTTTTAGCTTAGTTATTTTATTCTTTAAATATTAGTCTAACCTGCTGCAATATAAATTTTATATAAAAACTTCTTTCTCTTTCTTCAGAAAACAGTTTTATAAAAAAAAAGATAAGTCTTACAATTTATTTATACACGATTATCAATAATACTTTGCACAACTTCTGGATTTAAAAGCGTAGAAACATCGCCTAAATTATCCATTTCATTGCAAGCTATCTTGCGTAAAATACGACGCATAATTTTTCCTGAACGTGTTTTTGGCAATCCTTCTGAAAACTGAATTTTATCTAACTTAGCAATTGGTCCTATTCTGTCTGCAATTAACTGATTAATTTCCTTTCGTAAATTATTCTGATCTCTGCTTTCTCCTGAATCTTTTAAAGTTACATAGCCATATAGAGCACTTCCTTTAATATCGTGCGGAAAACCTACAATAGCAGATTCGGCAACTGCAGGGTGTTCATTAATAGCATCTTCAATGGGCGCAGTTCCTAAATTATGACCAGAAACAATAATTACATCATCCACTCTACCCGTAATTCTATAATAGCCAACCTCATCGCGTAAAGCGCCATCACCGGTAAAATACATATTCTTATAGGCCGAAAAATAAGTCTCTTTGTAACGTTCGTGATTGCCCCAAATAGTTCTTGCAATACTTGGCCAAGGATATTTTATACACAATCTTCCTTCTACTTGATTCCCTTTTAATTCGTTTCCATTTTCATCCATCAAACAAGGCTGAATTCCAATAAAAGGCAAAGTTGCATAGGTGGGTTTTGTCGGTGTTACATAGGGAATTGGCGTTATCATAATGCCGCCAGTTTCTGTTTGCCACCAGGTATCAATAATCGGACTTTTGTTTTTTCCAATTATATCATTATACCAATGCCAAGCTTCCTCGTTGATGGGTTCTCCAACAGATCCTAAAACTTTTAAAGATGACAAATCGTATTTATCAACCAGTGCTGTTCCATGTTTTGCCAAAGCTCTAATGGCTGTAGGCGCTGTATAAAACTGATTTACTTTATGCTTTTCTACAATCTCCCAAAAGCGTCCAAAATCTGGATAACTTGGCACTCCTTCAAACATAACGGTAGTTGCTCCGTTGGCAAGCGGACCATAAACGATATAAGAATGTCCGGTAATCCAACCAATATCGGCAGTGCACCAATACACATCATCTTCTTTATATTGAAATGCATTTTTAAAAGTATACGCCGTATAAACCATATAACCAGCGGTGGTATGCACCATTCCTTTTGGTTTACCTGTAGAGCCTGAAGTGTATAAAATAAACAATGGATCTTCCGCATCCATAATTTCTGCTTTACATTCTTTAGAGGCATTCTCTAACAGAGGCTGCAACCATTTGTCACGACCTTCTTTCATTTGGATATCCGAATTAATTCTTTTTGCTACCAAAACTGTTACTACACCAGCGCAACTTTCTAAGGCTTCATCTACAATACCCTTTAAATCGATGCTCTTTTTACCTCTAAAAGAACCATCCGAAGTAATGACCATTTTACAATCAGAATCATTAATTCTAGTTGACAATGCTGTTGCCGAAAAACCAGCAAAAACTACAGAATGAATGGCTCCAATTCTTGCACAAGCCAATGTTGCAATTGCCAATTCAGGAATCATCGGTACATAAATACATACTCTATCTCCTTTGCCAACATTATTCGCCTTCAACACATTAGCAAATTGGTTTACTCTTTCTGAAAGTTGTTTATAGGTAATATGTTCGGCTGCTTCCTCTGGATTGTTAGACTCAAATAAAATAGCCGTTTTACCTCCTCTTGTTGCCAAATGTCTATCAATACAATTTTCTGTAATGTTTAATTTTGCTCCTTGAAACCATTTGATTTCGGGTTTAGAAAAATCCCAGTCTAAAACTTTATCCCATTTTTTTCTCCAAACAAAATGTTCTTCAGCAATTTCTTCCCAAAAATTTTCTGGTTCTCGAATAGACTTTCTATAGACTTGATAGTATTCTTCTAAATGTTTGATGTGATAATTACTCATATAACCTTTTGTTTTTTACTTCAGCAATCTAGGCTTTCTAGTCGACTTTAAAAAATTGATTTTCTTCTTCCGTTAGCAATCTAGAGTGAATTAAAAAACGTAAACCTAAAGGAATTTCTAAAGAAAAACTAGCACCTCTACCTTCAGTAATATCTACCGTTAAGTGAGTATGTTTCCAATAATCAAATTGATCTTTGTTCATATAAAAGTTCACCTCCTTTAAAGTTCCTAAAAGGATATCACTTTCATCTAAATACATATCGCCTTTTTCAAGTAACATGGGGGCAGAACCATCGCAGCAACCTCCACTTTGATGAAAAATTAACGCACCATGTTTTATTTTTAATTGTTCCAAAACTTTTGCTGCTACTTCAGTAATTACAACTCTTTCCATGTCTTAAAGTTATTAAAAAAAGCCGAATTACACTTGTAATTCAGCTTTTTATGGATGATGTTTCTACTAAAAGAAACCTAGTTTATTCTTGTCATAAGAGATTAACATGTTTTTAGTTTGACGATAGTAATTCAGCATCATCACATGGTTTTCTCTACCAAATCCAGATTTTTTATACCCCCCAAATGGCGCATGTGCAGGATACGCATGATAACAATTTACCCATACTCGACCTGCTTTAATAGCTCTTGGTATTTGATATAATTGATGCGCATCTCTTGTCCAAACTCCAGCTCCAAGACCATAAAGTGTGTCGTTAGCAATCGCTATCGCTTCTGCTTCATCTTTAAATTTAGTGACACAAAGAACAGGTCCAAAAATTTCTTCTTGAAAAACTCGCATTTTATTATGACCTTCTAATATTGTTGGTTTTATATAAAATCCGTTAGCTAAATTTCCAGTCAACCTTTTAACCTCTCCTCCTGTTAGAACTTTTGCTCCTTCTTCTTTACCAATTTTAAAATACGCCTGTATTTTTTCATATTGGTCGTTTGATGCTTGCGCACCAACCATGGTATTCACATCATAAGGATTATCTTGAATAATAGCATTCGTTCTTGCGACCACGCGTTCCATAAATGCATCATAAATATCTTCTTGCACCAATAATCTTGAAGGACAGGTGCACACTTCTCCTTGATTAAAAGCAAACAAAACAGCTCCTTCAACAGCTTTATCTAAATAGGCATCATCTGCATCCATAACAGAATTAAAGAAAACATTTGGAGATTTACCCCCTAATTCCATCGTAACTGGATTCAAGTTTTTTGAAGCATACTGCATGATTAATTGACCAGTTGTAGTCTCTCCAGTAAAGGCCACTTTATCAACTTTAGAGCTAGATGCTAAAGGCTTTCCTGCTTCTGGTCCAAATCCATGCACAATATTAAAAACGCCAGGAGGAAACACATCTGCTATTTTTTCCATTAATAGAGTTGCAGTAGATGGGGTTTGTTCTGCTGGTTTTAAAACCACACAATTACCTGTTGCTAGTGCTGGTGGTACTTTCCACGATAACATTAACAATGGAAAATTCCACGGAATAATTTGGCCTACAACACCCAGTGGCTCTTTAATATTAATAGACAATGTGTTCTGATCAAGCTCTGATGCGCTTCCTTCTTCTGATCTAATACAGGCTGCAAAATAGCGCCAATGATCCACGGCTAGCGGAATATCTGCATTTAGGGTTTCTCTTATTGGCTTCCCATTATCACAAGTTTCCACTACAGCGAATTCCTCTAAATTGGCTTCTATGATATCTGCTACTTTATTTAACAAAGCCGCTCTTTCTGTAACAGAAGTATTTCCCCAGGCTTCTTTTGCTGCGTTCGCAGCATCTAAAGCTAACTCGACATCTTCCTTTTGGGAACGTGGATATTTTGCTATTAAACTATTATCTACTGGTGATGTATTATCAAAATATTGCCGCCCTATTGGGGCAACAAATTTTCCGTTAATAAAGTTGGAATATTTTTCTTTAAATTTGGGTTTTGAATAACTCATAATCTCGCTGTTTTTGTTTGTAATTTAATTTTTAACTAAAAAATACGTATTGATATATTAGCATTAAAGGTAGTATTAAAATAAACTATTATCAATTTATGTAAAGTTATTTTATAATATTCATTAAAAATTGAACATATTTATTATCTTGTTGCACAATGCTATTATTTTTGAAATCCGTCCTTTAATTTTTATACATTAATTTATGAGCCATTTATTAGACCAACACAAAAAGCATAGAAAGCTAAACACTTTGGTAGAAAACAGAACTACATACAGTGCTAATTTTGCCGAATTAAATATTTATGAAACGCATCAATATGCAGAAAAAGTTGCTTTAAAGTTCGGTTTTCCTGTAATTGCAAGTATGCTTACAGGAAAAAAAATAATGCATATCGAGGGGATTCCTTCTTTTGAGTTTTATCCTGGAGAGTCTGTTGTAATGCCTACTAATAAAGAAATGGTTATTGATTTTCCTGATGCTAAAAAAAATAATCCAACACAATGTTTGGCTTTAGGAATAGACGGCACAAAAATTAACGAAGTGATAGATAAATTTAATTTCCATGTGGCTATTGAAAATGAAAATAACTCCTGGAGCATCGATAAAAACACCAATCATTTAACTAATAATAATGACGTAAATCAACTTCTTAAAAGACTAACCTATACATTCACTAATAATAATACTTCGAAAGATGCTTTGTTAGATTTAATGATTCAAGAACTTATTGTCCGCTTACTGCAAACCAAAGCGAAGTTTATTTTATTAAATGATACCGAGCATATTTTTAATGATACCAGAATAGGAATGGTGATTAAATACATAAAAGAAAACTTAACCAACAAAAATATTAACGTAGCTATTTTAGCAAAGAAAGCATGCATGAGTAGCTCTCATTTTCATAAAAAATTCAAAAACACATTAGGTATTTCTCCAATTGACTTTTTAAATTCAGAAAAGATAAAATTTTCTAAAAAAATGATAAAAGAATCTAAAGGTTTTAGAATGTCTGAAATTGCTTTTAAATCTGGTTTTAATAATACAAGTTATTTTAACAGGCAATTCAAAAAGATGGAATTCATGACTCCTCAACAATTTAAGAAGTCGATTAATTTTTAATTTTTTAATGTGCAGCTGATCCTGCTCCACTTGGAATTCTGATGTTTTCTACGATTTCTACTACTTCTTTTGGTGGCGCTGGTGTGTATTTTGATACAAGTATAGAAACCATAAAATTCGCGATCATAGCGACAGTTCCGAATCCTTCTGGTGATATTCCAAACCACCAGTCTTCTTTTGCTCCGCCCCCAAACCAATCGAATTTAAATTTCATCATATAAAAAAGCATCGATAAAATTCCAACTGACATTCCAAGAATGGCACCTTCTTTATTCATTCTTTTACTAAAAATTCCTAAAACAATTGCTGGAAAAAAAGAAGCTGCTGCCAAACCAAAAGCCAATGCTACAGTTGCTGCTACAAAATCTGGTGGATTAATTCCGAAATAACCCGCAACACAAACCGCAACAACCGCAGACAATCTAGCTGCTATTAATTCGCCTTTTTCAGAAATATTTGGATTGATCATCTTCTTGATTAAATCATGAGAAACGGATGCTGAAATCACTAATAATAATCCTGCGGCAGTGGATAATGCTGCTGCCAAAGCTCCTGCAGCCACCAAAGCAATTACCCAATTTGGTAAACCTGCAATCTCTGGGTTTGCCAAAACCATAATATCTTTATCAACAATTAATTCGTTTTTAGAAATATCTGCTAGATACTGAACTCTTCCATCATTATTTTTATCATCGAATTTAATGAGTCCTGTTTTTTCCCAATTGCCAAACCATTCAGGAAGTTTTTCATATTCCTTGTTACTAACCGTTTCAATTAAATTAGTTCTTGAAAAAAGTGCAATTGCAGGGGCTGTCGTATATAAAATTGCAATAAATAATAATGCCCAACCTGCCGATTTACGTGCATCTACTACTCTTTTAACCGTAAAAAAACGCACAATTACATGCGGCAAACCCGCTGTCCCAAACATTAAAGCTGCTGTAATTAAAAAAATATCTAAAGTAGTTTTGCTTCCCGATGTATACTCGGCAAAACCTAATTCTCTATGCAAACCATCTAATTTATCCAACAAATAAACACCGTTTTCATCAACACCTCCAAAACCCAATTGCGGAATTGGATTTCCTGTCATTTGAATCGAAATAAAAATTGCCGGCACCATAAAAGCGAAAATCAACACACAATATTGTGCTACTTGAGTATATGTAATTCCTTTCATCCCTCCTAAAACTGCATAAAAAAGTACGATGATCATTCCTATAAGTACACCTGTATTAATATCAACTTCTAAAAAACGGGAGAAAACCAAACCAACGCCGCGCATTTGACCGGCCACATAAGTAAAAGAAACTAAAATCGCACAAAAAACAGCCACACTTCTCGCTACATTAGAATAATACCGATCTCCTATAAAATCTGGAACTGTAAATTTTCCAAATTTTCTTAAATAAGGTGCTAACAATAACGCCAACAAGACATAACCCCCTGTCCAACCCATTAAATAAACAGAACCATCATAACCATTAAAAGAAATTAATCCTGCCATGGAAATAAACGATGCTGCAGACATCCAGTCTGCGGCAGTTGCTAATCCGTTTGCCAATGGAGAAACACTACCACCAGCAACATAAAATTCTTTTGTAGAACCAGCTCTCGACCAAATTGCAATGCCTATATATAATGTAAAAGTAATTCCTACTAAAATCCATGTCCAAAGTTGAATACTCATCATACTATTTTTTATTTTTCGTTAAATCCAAATTCCTTGTCTAACGCATTCATCAGTCGTATATAAACAAAAATGAGAATTACAAATACATAAATAGCACCTTGTTGGGCAAACCAAAAGCCAAGTTTAAAACCGCCTATTCTAAAGGCATTCAATTCATCAACCAAAAGAATTCCAAAAACAAAGGAGACTAAAAACCAAATACCTAATAATATTGCTAAATATCTTAAATTTTTTTTCCAGTATTTTTTTTTATTCTTTGATTCCATATTATGAATGATTATTTTTATTTGTAATAGTTTAAATTAAATTGTTTATTTTTATCTGTATACTTCTTTTCTTTAATTAGTATTATGAATCAATAACTTTTCAGAGCTAAATATAGAAATTAAAGTTCATGTATAAAAACTAGTGAATTTATGGAATGAAATGACTAAAAAACAATACAATTTAAACTATGTTAATCGCAGTTTCTAAATACTTAAAACAGCTATTTACTTTAAAAAATTAAAAATACAATTCGATTAAAAATATGTTGATTTTTGAAACTTTAGTGCAAAACTGGCAAATAATTATATTATTCTTTACAGTAGCAATACTATATTCTTCTGTCGGCTTTGGAGGTGGCTCTAGCTATTTAGCTATTTTAGCATTAACAGGAATTGCTTTTGCACAAATAAGAGCTACTGCATTGTTATGCAATATTGTTGTTGTTTTTGGAAATGTTTATTTATTTTACAGGCAAAAAGAAATAAATTGGAAGAAAATAATTCCTATTGTCATCTGCAGTGTACCCTCCGCTTTTTTAGGTGGATATTTAAAGATTAATCAGCAACTCTTTTTTATTCTTCTAGGCTTTACCTTACTTTTTGCAGCAATTACTATGTGGGTTTCTAAACGGATTGTTTCTTCCGAAGAAAACAACTATAACTCAAAGCCTTTAAAAAACGGACTTTATGGTGGGTTTATTGGCTTTTTCTCTGGAATGGTTGGTATTGGTGGAGGCATCTTTTTAGCACCATTATTACATCTTACAAATTGGGATACTCCAAAAAAAATTGCAGCCACCGCTAGTTTTTTTATTTTAGTAAATTCAATGGCTGGCATAGCTGGTCAATACTCAAATCCTGATTTTTATATTGATTGGAACTTGACTTCGACTTTATTAGTTACTGTTTTTCTTGGCGCTCAAATAGGACGAAGAATGAGCAACAACTATTTTACTCCTATTCAACTTAAAAAAACTACAGCCTTGTTAATTGCTTTTGTAAGCGTCCGTATTTTGTGGAATTCTTTTTTTTAGATAAAAACATTAAATTTTAAATCATTAGGATACGATTAAAAATATTTTTAACTTTATAATATAAAGGATTATGCGAATTTATTAAATGACACCTTCCTTTTTCAGAAATGATATCATCAAAGTAAAGTAGACAATTTTACTTTAAGTTAGAGCTGTTTGCTAGGTCGCTAGGATCAAGTCTTGGTTCTTGATTCTTAATTCTTGATTCTTGATTCTTGATTCTTGATTCTTGATTCTAAAAGCAAAGCAATCCTGAGTCACTTTTGGGATAATAATAATTTTAAATGAATAAAAATTGTTTTGTAAAGAATGAAAAAATACCTTTGACTCCGAATAAGAACCAAAAAAAATGTTAGAAAATATATTTACGCTCTTGATGTTAGTTTTGTTGCAAGCCGTTCTTGGTTTTGATAACTTGCTATATATTTCTTTAGAATCTAAAAAAGCACCTGAAATTGAACAAAAAAGAGTTCGTAAAGTGGGTATTTTAGTTGCAATTGTCTTAAGAATTGTTTTATTATTCTTATTAGTTTCCATTATCGATTATTTTAAAGAACCTTTTTCTTTTTTAACTGGTGGAATTGATGATGTTGTAAAATTTGCTTTTAATGGTCATAGTATTATTGTGCTATTTGGAGGCGGGTTTATCATCTATACTGCGATTAAAGAAATTTGGCATATGATTGCTACACAAGATTTAGAAAATTCTGAAATGGTAGATGTAAGAGGAAAAAAGACAGCAAATGCAGCTATTGTAAGCATCATTATTATGAATTTAGTTTTTTCTTTTGATTCTATTTTAGCAGCAATTGGCCTTACTAGTGAAATCGAAAATACAACAACTGCCTTTATAATTATGACAATAGCAATTGTTATCAGTGGTTTATTAATGTTATTTTTAGCAGATAAAGTATCTTCTTTTTTAGCAAAAAACAGAATGTATGAGGTTTTAGGTTTATTTATTCTTTTTATCGTTGGCATTATGTTAATTACAGAAGGAGGACATTTGGCGCACATAACACTTTTTGGAAACAAAATTGTACCCATGAGTAAAACCACTTTCTATTTTGTGATTGCTATTTTAATTATTGTTGATATTGTTCAGGGAAAATATCAGAAAAAACTATTGTCAAAAAACCAATCATAAACCTTTTTATTCAATTTTATAAGTCGCTTTTATAAAGCGACTTTTTTTTGTGTACTATTTTTTGTTTTGTTTATTTATTTTAACATTTAATTAAACAAAACATCCAAGAAAGTCCTTAACTTTGGTTTAAACTTAAACTAACTTAAAATGAAAATCACAAAAATTATCACATTACTTTTAGTCGGATCATTAATAACAGTTTATAGCTGTGCCAAAAATGCCGATAAAAAAAAAGAAAAAGCTGCTGTAGAAGAAGTTCCTGAAGCAAAAGAAATGGAAGCAAAAACTATTGTAGGTGTTGCTGCAAATAACGAAAACTTTACAACGCTAGTTGCCGCAGTCACCGCAGCAGATTTAGTTGAAACTTTAAATAGTGTGGGTCCTTTTACTGTATTTGCTCCAATTAATGGTGCGTTTGATAAGTTACCAGAAGGAACTGTTGCTACTTTATTGTTGCCTGAAAACAAAGAAATGCTAAACTCAATCTTAACCTATCATGTCGTTTCAGGAACATTTAATGCGGCTGCAGTAATTAAAGCTATTACCGATAATGATGGTAAGTTTGAAGTTAAAACTGTACAAGGCGGAATATTAACAGCATCTTTATTAGAGGGTAAAGTTATTTTAACAGATGCAAAAGGAAACGTTTCTACAGTCGTAATTGCAGACGTAGCAGCCTCAAATGGAATTGTACATGCAATTGATAGTGTTGTAATGCCAGAATAAAATAACATTTCTGAAAAGTAAAAAAATATTTCCCTAAAATTTATTTTACGTTTGTCCGAATTAACATTAAGACAAGTAAATATTTAGTACCTGCGAGATAGACAATAGTAGGTATGACTTATAAACGTATACTTCTAAAAAAAAATTTCATTTCCATATGAAATTAAAATAATAGAAGTTTTTTGGTTGATTGATTGGAACCGCTGCACCTCTGCAGCGGTTTCTTATTTTTATAAACTGTCTTGAAATCTTTGAATTGTAATGTTAATAATTCTTTTGTTCATTTCAGAGGCACTTGAATAGTAATGCGAGTATTCATCCATAGAAAAATGGCCAATAATACTGCCAAGAATCATATTTCTGAATTGAATATCTTTTTCTAATATTGATTTTATCTTCAATTTCTTTTTTTCTTCGGATATGCTTGAAAAATCTACTTTCCTTTTTTGAAGATAATTTTTTAAAAACGCAAGCAATAAATCGTGCTGCATTTTTATAATAGGTCTAATTGTTTTATTCTGAAAACCCTCTATTTCTGTGGTTCGTGGTTTTATAATCCCTGGTAATTCTGGTCTTTCTTTACTCATTGTCAACTATTTTATCTAGCTCTAATTTAAAATCATATTGTAAATCTTCATGTAGTTTATCTATCGCTTTTTTTATCATTCTTACTTGAGTTTCAAAAATATTCTGAATACGTTGACTTCTATTCATGGAAGGTTTCATACTTTTCAGTTTGAAACAGAAATATAAGAGCAATTCTACCTCTGTTTCTTTCTTTTTAGAATAGCGAATGTGCTTTTTAATTTTTGCTAAAATTTTACGAGTCCCTTTTCTGATGTAATAATAATTATTTGAATTTATCTCTGAAAACTGAACATCAATAAATTCCTTAACTTTCTGAATATAACCATCTTCATCATGAGATTCAAACAACAAATACGTAAGTAATTCTTTATTTTCTATTTTAAATCGAGATAACTGCAAACAAAGTTCCTTTAGTTCAATTGCAGACTTGTCTTTTAATTCGTCTTTGAGTTCTTTTAAAGTTGCTGGTTTCAAAATTTTATATTTAAAAAACCTCACAGTTTTTAAAAATCTGTGAGGTATGTAGTGTCTTAAAATTTATTTTCCACTAGGAATAACGACAACCTCATTTACATCGGCGTCATAATCTACTCCGGGAACTTTAAAGCCAAATAAGTTAAAAAATTCATTGCTATAGCCTTTTAAATCACCTATTTCTGCTAAATTTTCTGATGTTGCTTTTTTCCAAAGTTCAGCAATTTCAGCTTGCACATCTTCACGCATTTCCAAATCATCAACTCTAATTCTTCCTTTTTCATCCAAAGATAAATCACCTCCAAACAAGCGTTCACTATACAAACGTTGAATTTGCTCTATACAACCTTCATGAATTCCCTTTGCTTTCATCACTTTAAATAACAAAGATATATACAATGGAATGACAGGAATTGCAGAACTAGCTTGTGTTACCAATGCCTTATTTACAGAAACATACGCTTTTCCATTGATCGATTTCAAATCATCGCTAATTGTAAAAGCTGTTGCTTCTAAATGATCTTTTGCCGCGCCGATTGTTCCGTTTCTATACACCGGTTTTGTAACGTCTGGACCAATATAAGAATAGGCAACAGTGGTTGCTCCTTCCGCTAATAAATTTTCAGCTTTCAAGGCATCTATCCACATTTTCCAATCTTCACCACCCATTACTGTAATGGTATTTTCAATATCATCTCCTTCAGCAGGATTTATTGATATTTCTGATACCGCACCTGTATGGAAGTCTACCGTTTTATTTGTGAATGTTTCTCCAATTGGTTTTAAAACCGACTTGAATCTTTTGCCAGTATTTGGATGCTTTCTTACTGGCGAAGCCAAACTATAAATAATTAAATCTATTTGGCCTAAATCTTCTTTAATAAGGTCAACAACTTGCTGTTTTATTTCATTTGAAAATGCATCTCCGTTAATACTCTTTGCATACAAACCTGCTTCGTGGGCATGTTTTTCAAGAAATGCTGTGTTGTAGTATCCTGGAGTCCCTGGTCTTCCTTCAACAGGAGCTTTATCGAAAAAAACGCCAATAGTTGCAGCATCTGATCCAAAGGCACTTGTAATTCTTGATGCCAAACCAAATCCTGTGGAAGAACCGATGACTAATACTTTTTTTGCGCCATCAATTTTTCCTTTTGACTTTACGTATTCCATTTGATTCATCACATTTTGCTCACAGCCTATTGGATGTGAAGTTAAACAGATAAATCCTCTTGTTCTTGGTTCTATAATCATGGTTGTTTGTTTTACTACTTTTGATAAAGACCTGTCAGGTTTAACTTAATCAGTTTATATTTATTTTCTTAAAAAAGAGTTCACATTCTCTTCAATTCTATCTAACACATTTTCTGTGGATGCTTTTACAAATTCTTCTCCTGTAATTTGTTCATATAATTCGATATATCTATTCGATATTTCAATCACTTTTTCATCAGACATTGCTGGTATTTGCTGATTTTCTTTTCCTTGAAATCCATTTTCTATCAACCACTGGCGCACAAATTCTTTCGATAATTGTTTTTGAGACGCTCCTTTGTCTTGTCTTTCCTGATAACCATCAGCATAAAAATAACGAGAAGAATCTGGTGTATGAATTTCATCAATCAATACAATTTTTCCTTCTTTAGTTTTACCAAACTCGTATTTTGTATCGACTAAAATCAACCCTCGTTTTGCCGCAATTTGGGTTCCTCTTTGAAATAATTTTCGAGTATAATCTTCTAAAATCAGATAATCTTCTTCAGAGACAACTTGATTCGCTAAAATAGCCTCTCTTGTGATATCTTCATCGTGTTCGCCATTTTCTGCTTTTGTAGAAGGTGTAATTATGGGTGTTGGAAATTGATCATTTTCTTTTAAGCCATTAGGCATTTCTACACCGCATAAGACTCTTCTATCTTCTTTATATTCACGAGCTGCATGCCCAGCCATATAACCACGAATAACCATTTCTACTTTAAAAGGTTCGCATAAATGACCAATTGCAACATTTTCGTCAGGATCTGCCAGCAACCAATTAGGAACAATATCTACTGTATCGTTCATCATTTTTGTAGCAATCTGATTTAAAATCTGACCTTTAAACGGAATTTGACGTGGTAAAACAACATCAAACGCAGAAAGCCTATCTGTTGCTATCATTACTAAAAGTTCATCATTTATATTATAAACTTCTCTTACTTTCCCTTTGTAAACAGATTTTTGATTAGAAAACTTAAAATTAGTTTCGTTAATTGTGTTCATAATTTTAGTTGTGATTATAGAGGAACAAAAATAAGTTTAATTTTTAGGAAATCATTTTCTTAACAAAGAAAAATTACCATTTAAAACCTCTCCTGTTTCTAGAACTAATTTGAACCAATAATTAGAGGAAATAGCATTTTTACCTTTATAGGTTCCGTCCCAAAAACCCGTATTACTTTCAATGCGCTTTAACAAAACACCAAAACGATTGAATATATAGATGGTATACTTTACATCGGGAAAATTTTTTAAACGCCAAAAATCATTTTTACCGTCATTATTTGGAGAAAAAAAAGTAAGATACGTTTTTACGAAAACCTCTTCTGTTAAAAATTCGCATCCATCTAAACCTCTTATGTAAACCGTTTGCGCACCGCCATGAACATTATTAAAAATATTTTCTGTTTGATATTCCATTCCGTCTAAAGAATATTCATAATCACGAGTAGAGGGCACAAAAACTTCAATCGAATTATTTTTTGAAGAAAAATCTTTAACATTGATACGAACATTCTCTAATTCATTATTTTCTATCAACTCTATACTTACCGTGGAAGAAGAGACACCACAGCGTCCTCTGTCCACCGTATACGTATAGGCTCCTGAAGAATGTATTTTTGGATCAAATATATCATTTGGTAAACTTGGACTCCACACCCCTCCTTCATCTGGATCGCCTTCTAACATCTCGAAAAGACTCATTTCATCGGAGAATTCGCAAATTTGATTGATTAAACTTTCTCCACTATTTGGTTTTAATAAATTAGTTATTGATATAGTAGATTGTAACGTTCCACAATTTCTATCTACAATTGTATATTTATATTCTGTTGCTGTATCTAAATTTCTGTCGAACATGCTTGTTTCGCTATTTAAAGGTGGAGACCAAAAGCCCCCTGAAGAAGGATTTCCTTTTAAAGCATTGAATAAATCTACCTGCTCAATCCCTTCACAAATTACAACTTCTGTATCGATACCTGGTGTTAAATCAGATATGAATTCTATCTGAATTTCGGCACTTAAATCCCCGCATATAGCGTCTGTATGCGTATAAGAATACACACCTTCTTCATCAATAGAAGGATTAAAAACAGTGCCCCCAGAGGCTAACGACGGAAACCACACGCCCCCTGAATCAGGATCTCCTTGCAATACTGTAAGTAAGTCTCGAGGAGAATCATTACGACAAATTTCTAAAATATTATTTTTTCCTGGACTTAAAATATTTGCTTCTTGAAAATCAAAAATACCGTTTGCATTAGTATCCGAAGGCTCTGTATACCCTGTAGTTTCATTTATAATTAAACCTCTAGAATTAACATCATTCGGTACATCTCCTAAAACACCATTATTATTCGGATCTTCAAATCCGGCTTCTAACACATCGAAACATTCATCACCATCACTATCTAAATCTAAAGAATCTGGATAGCCATCTTTGTCAGTATCCAACAATCCATTACCCTCTACACTATCAAAAATACCATCATTATCATCATCTTCATCAATAATATTTGCAATACCATCATTATCAAAATCTAGATCGCATATTAAAATTACTGCAATAGAATTTATACAATCTCCAATATTATCCTGAATAGTAAGTGCTCCCGTAACCTCTCCGTTATTGATTAAATTGCAGAGCCAAGAACAATCACTTAACATTGGGTTATTTTGAACCTGCAAAAAACCTTCGACCTTTTCAAAAAGGCCAAAACCTTTTACATTGCTTAAAACATTATTGTCACTGACAATAAACCAATCTTCTAAAAAATACTTTTCCCCTATCCTTTTTAAATTATTAAAGCCCTCAAAACTGACAATACTGGTATTTTGAATTCTAAAAGCGCCCCCAACATTTTCTAAAAAATTAAAACTAGGTATTTCTTCCACACCGATTCCTCTAATGTCAAAAAAACGCTCAATAATTTTTAGTTTTCCGAAACCTTGTATAATCTTTGCGGATTCTATATTTAAATCATTCCCAATAGTAATTAGCTCTTCAAAACCAATTACTTGATTTAAATCAGGATTTGAAGTAAGATTTAAATCCCCTAAGATTCTTTGTAATTTGTTAAAAGAAGGAATACTTAACAACTTCGGGTTTTTACTTATATTTAGCTGACCTCCTAAATTCTCAAGTTTATTAAAACCAGAAATTGTTTGTATTGAAGGGCTATTACCAATCTCCAAATTATCAAAAATTCGTGATAAATTATTAAAGCCATTTACACTTTCTAAATTTGCATTTAAAGCAATTGTTAAGCTCCTTGCTTGCTCTAAATTATTAAAACCAGTTATGGTCTTTAGTTCATTAGAACTGGTAATTTCAATATCTCCATTAACATTGATTAGATTATTAAAGCCATTTAATTCGTCTATTTCAACTGAAATTTTTAAATCACCGTTTATAGTTTCTAAAAAGTAAAGCCCATTAATATCGGTGATAGGAGTAGAAACTACACCATCATCATCCGAACCAACCAAACCTGCAATGATTTCTATATTCCCTTCAATTCTTGTACAATTGCTATAGTTACTCGCAAAAGTATCCACTTTTTCTTGAGAAGATAAAACATTATCTCCTGGAGCTGGGCATTGAGCTTGGACTTTTGCTAAAAAGCAAAGAACCAGTATGACAAAAATAAATCTCATAAAAAATATATCTTAATTGTAAAATTAAGGATTATCTAAATTTTATCAATAATTTAACGTAAAAAAGAATATTTTAATCGTTACAAATTTTCTTTATTTACTCTAAATTATATACAATTAGTGTTTGGGTGATTACTTTTTAATTTGGAAAAAAAATTAAAGAAATAAGAAGCGTTTTAACCAACTTTTCTAATAGCTAATGGTGTATTATGTTTAAAAACTAAAGTATGCTTCGGAATTATTCCTAAATTTATCTATATGTTTTAATCCAAAACCTAAATTGGCATAAAATAGTCGTTTGATTTAAATGTAAAACTCTGAAAATTTTACAAAAAATAAAATCAATTACAATCCGAAGAATAATAAGGCACATCTAAGTCCGCTAAAAATAGTCTCGCCAACCTAATTTCCTTTATTCATTTTTCAACCTTCTGTTTCTATGCTTTTATAGGCCGTAATTATTTTTCTAACTAATCGATGCCTAACAACATCTTTATCGTCTAAATAAACTTGTGCAATTCCTTGGATATCTTTTAACGCTAGTAAAGATTCTTTTAATCCAGAAATTTGTTTTCTTGGTAAATCTATCTGACCAGGATCACCAGTAATTATAAATTTTGCATGCATTCCCATTCTTGTCAAAAACATTTTCATTTGATTATGAGTTGTATTTTGAGCTTCATCTAAAATTACAAAAGCATTGTCTAAGGTTCTACCTCTCATAAATGCTAACGGTGCAATTTGTATGATTCCTTTTTCTAAATGAGATTCTAATTTTTCATGCGGAATCATATCTCTTAAAGCATCATACAAAGGTTGCATATAAGGGTCTAATTTCTCTTTTAAATCTCCAGGTAAAAACCCTAAATTCTCTCCAGACTCCACAGCTGGTCGCGTTAAAATAATTTTACTAACTTCTTTCTCCTTTAAGGCTTTTACAGCCAAAGCCACAGCAGTGTATGTTTTACCTGTTCCCGCTGGACCAACTGCAAATAGCATATCATTTTTAGCCATTTCTATGACCATTTTACGCTGATTTTGAGTTATTGGCTTAATCAGTTTTCCATTAACACCATGTACTAAAACATCTTTTGCATTTTTAGCAGAAACTGCTTTTTCTTCATTCCCTGTTGAAGTTAAAATACGTTCAATACTATTTTCATCCAACTTGTTATAGCGATCAAAATACTTTATCAAACGTTCTAAACGAATTTCAAATTCATCTAAAATATCAGATTCTCCGAAAACCTTTAATTTGGATCCCCTAGCAATAATTTTAATTTTAGGAAAATATTTTTTTAGTTGCTCTACTGTACTATTTTGTGTGCCAAAGAAATCTTTTGGGTTTATATCCGTTAACTCTATAGTGCGCTCGTTCAAATGGTTAGTTTATTATTATGTTAGATTCAATTAATAAAATAAAAATAGTCAATAAATTTAGTAAAATGATTAGATTTGCTTTAAATAGTAAAGAACTTTTGCACAATTAATTAACAGTAAGAAACGGAATGTCTTTTATAACACTAACTACAGATTTCGGAACTAAAGATCATTTTGTCGGGGCGGTAAAAGGTGCTATTTATTCTGAATTGGCTGATGCTAAAATTGTCGATATTACGCATGAAATATCCCCTTTTAACATTACAGAAACGGCCTATATTTTAAAGAATTCTTACAAAAGCTTTCCTCTAGGAACCATACATATTATAGGCGTAGATTCTGAATTAAGTTCAAAAAACAAACATATTGCAATAGAGTTAGACAGTCATTTTTTTGTGTGCCCAGATAATGGATTAATTTCAATGATTGCCTCTGAAATTAATCCTACAAAAATTGTAGAAATTAATATTCATGACAGAATAGAAAGTAGTTTCCCAGTGTTAGATGTATTTGTAAAAGTTGCCTGTTTTATTGCAAGAGGTGGAAATTTAACAGTTATAGGAAAAGAAACGAAAAAATATAAAAAATTAATTGAAATTCAGCCAAAAGTAAATCAGGCACAAAATCAAATTATTGGTGGTGTTTTATACATCGATAATTATGGTAACCTAATTAGCAACATCAGTAAAAAAATGTTTCAAGACGTTGGTAAAGGACGTACCTTTAAAATAACAGCTTCTCGGTATTCTTTTGAAAAAATTTACAATAAGTATAATGAAATAACTGGCAATAACGACAAAGAGAGCAGGCAGTTTGACGGCACCAGATTAGCCATTTTTAACTCTGCTGCGTATTTAGAAATTGCCGTTTATAGAAGTAATTTAAAATCTGTTGGTGGCGCGTGTACTTTATTGGGTTTAGAATATAGAGATCCAATAATTATTAATTTTTTCACAGATTCTAAACCAGAATACACCGCTTTAAAATAAAGGTATGTTTGTAAGAATTGTAAAAATGAGTTTTAGCACTAAAAACATTGATAAGTTTTTAAAAATGTTTGAAGAGAAAAAAGAATTAATAAGAAATTCTGATGGTTGTAAATTATTAGAATTATATCAAGATAAAAATAATCCTGAAATATTTTTCACCTATTCTTATTGGAAAAATGAGCGTGATTTAGAAAACTACAGAAACTCTAAATTGTTTAAAAATGTTTGGGAAAAAACCAAAACATTTTTTAATGATCAACCGCAAGCTTGGAGTGTGGATAAAAAAATAAGTTTAAAATAATATATGAGCCACAACTTTACACCATTTCCTGTTTTAGAAACAGAAAGATTAACATTAAGAGCATTAAATTTTGAAGATGCAAAAGCTGTTTTTGGATTAAGAACTAATAAAGAAGTTATTAAATTTATTGACAGAAAATCACTGAATAATCTCTCTGAAACTAGAGCTTTTATTGACCTTATTTCTAATTTAATAGCCAATAATAAAGGTGTTTTTTGGGTGATAGAATCCAAAAGTAATCATCAATTAATGGGGACCATTGGTTTGCGTAATTTTGAAGATGAAGAAAATTATGCAGAAATTGGATATGAATTAGATCCTATTTACCACCAGAAAGGTTTTATGAGTGAAGCTTTTGACAAAATTTTAAATTTCGGATTTCAAAATTTAGACTTAAAAACGATTGAAGCTTTTACACACAAAAATAATACAGCTTCTATTGCGTTGTTACAGAAACAAAAATTTGTTCTTCATCCAGAAAGAAGAGAGGAAGGTTTCGAAAACAATCGTAGTTATAGACTAAAAAATGCTTAAAATTCTAACTATTATTTAGAAATAAGCTTTTTTAAACAGCGGAGGAATCTTGAACTTAAAATAAGTTAAAAATTAAGAAAGTCTTCGACAGGTTTAAAATGAAAACCGTTATAGAAATTAATTTAATAGTATGACAAA
This sequence comes from Polaribacter sp., assembly GCA_034110665.1. Lineage (GTDB taxonomy): Bacteria > Bacteroidota > Bacteroidia > Flavobacteriales > Flavobacteriaceae > Polaribacter. Next base: position 8,303 of record JAWUYT010000067.1, on the reverse strand, counting down.
ATCAATAAAACATTAGTATGTTACACTGAACTTTTCGCGGTGCATTTTAAACAATTAAATGCATTCCTAATTAAATAATTACACATTTGAAAGCCATTTTAAAAAAAGAATTCAATTCATTTTTTGCATCACCAATAGCCTATCTAGTCATTGGTGTTTTCTTGCTAATCAACGGTTTATTTTTATTTGTTTTTAATGACGATTTTAATATCTTAAACGCTGGTTTTGCGGATATAAGTCCGTTTTTTTATTTGGCTCCTTGGGTTTTTCTTTTTTTGATTCCTGCCATCACCATGAAAAGTTTTGCTGATGAATTTAACAACGGAACCATAGAACTACTAAAAACGAAACCATTGTCTGATTGGCAAATTGTTTTAGGTAAATTTTGGGCTTCACTTCTATTGGTTTTAATTGCAATTATTCCTACTTTTATTTATGTGTACACAGTTTATAAATTAGGAAATCCTATTGGAAATATCGATTTTGGAAGTACGATTGGATCTTATATTGGTTTGCTGTTTTTGGCTTCCACATATACGGCTATTGGTTTGTTTACTTCTACCTTATCTAAAAATCAAATTGTAGCTTTTATCTTGGGTGTTTTTATTACCTTTTTTCTGTTTTATGGATTTGATGCCATTGCGACTTCCTTCGGAGACTATAGTTTAACAATTCAAAAAACAGGAATTAACGAACATTTTAAAAGTATTTCTCGGGGCGTAATTGACACCAGAGATATTCTCTATTTTTTGAGCGTAACGTTCTTCTTTTTATTCATTACTAAATCACGTTTAGACCATGAATAAAAAGAAAAAAAATATAGTTTTTTTGATTGTTGGGATCATTCTTTTAAACTTTGTCAATCAATCTTTTTACAAACGTTTTGATTTAACTTCAAATAAACGCTATACACTTTCGGGAACCACAAAGGCTATTCTTGTTAACGTGGATCAACCACTTTTTATTACGGTTTATTTAGAAGGTGATTTTCCATCAGAATTTAAAAGGTTACAGGTAGAAACCCTTCAATATTTAGAAGAACTCTCTGCGAAAAACTCAAATATAAAAATCCATTTTGAAAACCCAGAGAATCAGCGCGAATATTTGATTAAAAAAGGAATGATGCCAAGCCAATTAACGGTAGAAGAAAGCGGAAAATTATCTGAAGCTATTATCTTTCCTTGGGCAGAAATCAATTTTAAAAACAAAACAGCCATTATTTCATTATTACCAAATGCAATTGTAGCAAGTCAAGAAGAACAATTACAAAAAGCGGTTGAAAATTTAGAATATAGTTTTAGTGATGCAATCAATTCAATTATGCAAACTAAAAAGAAAAGTGTCGCTATTCTCACAGGTAACGGGGAACTAGAAGACATTTATCAATATAGTTTTTTAAGTGAAGTTGCTGAAAAATACAAATTAGCAAAATTTACTTTAGATTCTGTAAGTACAAATCCGCAGCAAACGTTAAAAGACATCACTACTTTTGATTTGGCAATTATTGCGAAACCCACTCAAAAATTTACTGCCAAAGAAAAATTAACATTAGATCAATTTATTATAAACGGAGGTAAAACTTTGTGGATGTTAGACAATGTGCAAGCAGATCAAGATAGTTTGTTTAATAACGGAAAAATGCTGGCGTTTCCAAGAAATTTGAATCTAACAGATTTGTTATTTTCTTACGGAATTAGAATCAACACAACATTAGTTAAAGATTTATATGCCGCAAAAATCGCATTAGCAACTGGCACCGTTGGCAATCAAACACAGTTTCAAAATTTAGATTGGTTTTATCACCCTTTGGTTAGCGGAAATCCGAATCATGCCATTACAAAAAATATTCCTCCTGTAAGATTACAATTTACAAATCAGATAGATACTTTAAAAAATAACATCAAAAAAACTCCTTTATTAATGAGTTCTCGCTTAACTCAAAAAGTAGGAACGCCCACAATAATTGAGTTGCAGTCTATTGCTGATGAGCCTCAAAATAAAGACTATGTGTCAGGAAATCAATTATTTGCTGTTTTATTAGAGGGGGATTTTAATTCAGCCTATAAAAATCGTATGAAACCTTTTGAAACTTTACTCTACAGAGAAAATGCAACCCAGAATAAAATGATTGTACTTGCGGATGGTGATGTTGGGAAAAATCAAATTTTAAAAGGAAAACCTACTGATTTAGCAAGAGATAAATGGACAAATGAACAATTTGGAAATAAAGATTTTTTATTAAATGCAGTTGATTATTTATTGGATGATGCTGGCTTAATGCAATTAAGAAATAAAACTTTAAAAATTAATATTCTTGATAAACAAAAGGCTTTTAAAGAACGTATTTTTTGGCAGTTTTTAAATATTGGTTTACCATTGATATTGTTGTTTTCTTTTGGATTTATTTTTAATTACTTAAGAAAAAGAAAATATAGTTAGTTATTATTTCAAAGAGATAGGCAGAGAAATAACAAAAAAAATTACAAAGAGTTTAACAAAGATATTTCTTAAAAAAAATGAATTTTAACTGAAACATGTGGAATTTTTTTAAACTTATTTCTATTTGGCTTTATGATAAGAAATATGAACTGCAAATAAAAATACTTAAAAATTCAAACCCAAAAGGTATTTATTTTAGTCATCAGTTGCATGAACCAAAGAAGTTTATGGATTCATTAACTTCATATAAATCCATAACAATACATTATTTTTTGATGAAATAAAAACTAGCACGATTCTGATTTAAAATAAAATTATGATCTTATTTAATAACGGCCGATAGAACGTTTAAAATAGAAAATCATTTTCATCTATAAAATAACCTTCTAATACTTTGGTACTTTTAGAATGCAGAATGGTATCCCAATCTTCAGACAATGCTAATTTCCCTAAAAGTTTGATAAGCTCGTTTTCTAGAATTAGGTTGGTAATCAAGCAATAATCATATAAAAGTGTGACTTTAATTAACTTTTTTAGATTGAGAACCCGTTAGTTTTTTTCTTTCTTTTTTTATGCTCTTTTTAGATTGTGTTGAAACATTCAACATAATTGCCCATTCTTGTTTTGAAAAAGGCATCAAGTCTTGTCCTTTGCTTAATATTTTATAGGAAGGTAGTTTCTGGTAGCACTTACTAATTTGTAGAAATTTTTATTATCATTTAAAATTTTAGGAAAAATTTGGCCAAATACATTCTTTAATTTATCGGGAATGGTGCGAGTTTATGTACTTTCTTTTAGCTTCCAAACCTCTTCAGGAAGTAAAACTTTTGTAATAATTTGACCTAGAGTTATAGCTATTTATTTGGCTTTTATTTTGTGTAAATTGCTCTATTTTCATGCGTAATATAGCTTTAGAACTTAAATGCTTTAAATTTGTCTTACATAAAATGACAAAAGACACATCATCAACAGGCGAATTAATAAGTAAATAAATTATGGCTTGTTGTGCATCCTAAATAATACTGATTTTACTAGCATCAATATTAAAACTACCTCACACAAAACAAAGATCAAGAAAATAATTACATCAATATAGTTGTATCTTTGTGGTCATTATTATAACAATTACGCCAAACAATTATTTTTTAATTTATATGCCTTTTAAAAAATTACATTCCGAAATAAAAGAGGTGCTCGAATCTCTAGAAATATCAACACCTACTTCATTTCAGAGCAAAAGCATTGCTGCTATAAAAAGTGGTGCAAATATATTTTGTATAGCTCCAGAAAATAGCGGAAAAACAACTACGTTGATCCTTACAGCCATGCATAAATTAAAATGTGAAGAAATAGGAACTGCACCAAGAGCAATTATTTTAGTAGGAGATAATGAAAAAGCAAAAGTATTATATGAGACTTTTGTTACTTATACAAGACGTACTTCGTTGCGAGTTTATGTATGTGATGAAAAGCTTCATATTGATATGTTAAAATCAGAAATTTTTGAAGGTTCAGATATTCTTATTGGGACCACTAAAATAATGAACAAATTATTTTTATTAAACGGTGTAAATACAACTCAATTAAAAATGATGTGTATCGATGATGCAGGATTTTTAAATCAGAAAACCCCACTTACCGCAATGATGGCGATTACGCAAAGCATTACAAAATGCCAGTTTGTAATTTATTCAGATAAAATGCATCCGTTTTTAAAAAAATTTGAATCCTATTTTATGAAACATGCGAGATCGATTGCTATGTAAGAATTTGAATGATTCGTTCTTTCTAATTACTTTAATTATCTATCAAAAAACTAACACTTTATGATACCTAAATTACATTATATATCTCAAGGAAATAGTCCAACAGAACATTTAGAAAATATTCAAAAAGCGTGTTCTGCAGGTACAGAATTGGTACAATTACGTTTAAAAAATATTTCAGAAAAAAAATGTTTAAAAATTGCTGAAGAGGCAAGAGAAATTACTTCTCACTTTCAAACCAGATTAATTATAAATGGTCATTATAAAATAGCAAAAAAGGTGAAAGCAGATGGAGTTCATTTAGGAAAATCAGATGTTTGTCCCATTATTGCAAGAACTCATATATATACATGGCAAATTATTGGAGGTACTGCAAATACCTTACACGATTGCGAAACATTAATCAGTAAACAAGTTGATTATATTAGTTTAAGTCCTTTTAGAATTTCGAAAAACAAAGAAAATTTATCGCAAGTTTTAGGTTTAAAAGGGTATCAGGCAATTCTGGATGTTTTAAAAACCGATACACCAATTATTGGCGCGGGAGATATTGTCACAAAAGATGTGAAAGATATACTAGCAACTGGTATCTCTGGAATTGGAGTTTCCGATGAAATTACGCGCGATTTTAATATCGTAAAATTATTTAACGAATTATTAAGTGCGTCCTCCACAGAAGAACAACGTCATACATTTTAAAGAGCGCACGGACAAATTATTTTTTTGACAAAATGCTGTGAGTTTTGATAAATTTTTATCAAAAATTGACAGAGCTGACACTTCAAAAACAATTTGAAATCAGAATCAATAAAAGTTATTATCACATTTAGTTACCCGTAAAATTTAAGTTTTAAAACTAAATACTTATGAATATTGAACATTTATTATACGATTATTTAATTACAACCGGACTCTCTGAAACAGCGGCTGCCTGCATAAATATGATTGCCTTACTAACCACGGTATTAATAATTGCCTTTTTAATAGATTTTATAATTAGAAAAATTATCGTGCAATTGTTCACTCAGTTTTCTGCGAAAACAAAAACCAATTTCGATAATTTATTGGTGCAGAACAAAGCACCACGAAATATTGCTCATATTATTCCATTAATATTTACTTTAGAGTTTACATCGTTTATTTTTGTAGACTTTGCATATATTGAGAACATTGTGCAAAAAGGACTACAGGTATTTACTATTATTTTAATACTTTGGATTGTTAGAAGCCTCTTAAGAACCATCAAAGATTATTTTAAAACCTTACCAAGTTTAAAAGACAAACCTGTAGATAGTTATATTCAGGTAATTATGATCTTTGCCTGGGTATTCGGAATTTTATCTGCTATTGCCATTATTACAGGTATAGAATTTATTCAGTTTATTACCACTATTGGTGCAGCTTCAGCGGTTATTATCTTGGTGTTTAAGGATACTATTATGGGTTTTGTTGCTAGTATTCAAGTTTCTATAAATGATATGGTTAGAATTGGTGATTGGATCACTTTTGAAAAATATGGTGCAGATGGAGATGTTACCGAGATCAATCTATCTACGGTAAAAGTTCAAAATTTTGATAATACTATTACCACAATTCCTACCTATGCTTTAATTTCTGATTCGTTTAAAAATTGGAGAGGTATGTCAGACTCTGGTGGGAGACGTATTAAAAGATCTTTAAATATTAATTTAGATAGCATTCATTATTTATCTGAAAAGGAAGTACATGACTTTAAGAAAATCCAATCAATTACGGCCTATTTAGAAACACGACAGGATGATATTGATGCGTATAACCAGAAAAATAACATTAACAAAGAGCTGCTTTTAAATGGAAGAAACCTAACGAACATTGGTGTTTTTAGAAAGTATATCGAAACATATATAGAAAATCATTCTGGCACCAATAAAGAGATGATGATTATGGTGAGGCAATTAGCACCAGGAACTCAAGGAATTCCTTTAGAAATCTACACGTTCAGTAGCGATAAACGCTGGAAGAATTACGAATACATTATGTCTGATATTTTTGATCATATTATTGCTGCTGTGCCCTATTTCAATTTAGAAATTTTTGAGTTGCCTAGTAATTCAAGCTTTATCAATTTTAAAGAGAAATTATAACTATTTAAATTCGAAAGGAATTCTTTGAAACACCGTTTTAAGGAATTCTTTCGAACTTTTTATTGATGTATCTTTTCTACTCAATTTTCTTCTTTGACAAAAATTGTAAAAAAATCATTTTCACATCAATTATCTAGATTTTTTTGATTGTTATTTAAATTTTCAGCGAAATCAATTATGCTTATAACTGCATTTATAAATCACCACTCAAAAAAAGAATGAACGTTCATTTTTACTGTACATTTGTATTGTAAGAAGACAACATGGCAACACTTCAAAAAAGTATAGACAAACGAAATGCATTGATAAAAGCAACCATCGAATTGGTTAACAATAATGGCTTTCATGCAACTCCTATGAGTAAAATCGCAAAAATGGCAAAGGTTTCCCCTGCCACCATCTATTTGTATTTTGAAAATAAACAAGATTTAGTCAATCAGACCTATATTGAAGTAAAAGCGGCCTATACCGCTTACGCATTTGCAACGTATCATTTAAATATGCCTGTAGAAGAGGGGTTTGAAACCATCTGGAAACGGATTGCCGATTTTAAATTAAAAGATTGTGAAAACGCCATGTTTTTGGCTCAATGTGACAACACACCAATGATTGACGAGCCGAGCCGACAAGAAGGAATAAAACATTTAGAGCCCCTGCTAGAACTTTGGGCTCGTGGTAAAAAAGAGGGGATTATAAAACCGATATCAGATTATCTTTTGTATGCTTATGCAATCAATCCGTTATCATTTTTAATGATGTCAGCACAACGCAGCGCATTTACATTAGATAAAACCCATATGGAAGAAGCGTACCGTGCTGCTTGGAACAGTATCAGAGTGATTAAATAAAAAAACAAAGTTATACAAATGGAATTATTAGATAAATTAAATTGGCGTTATGCTGCAAAAGCAATGAATGGCGATAAAGTAGCGGAAGATAAAATAGAACGTATTTTAGAAGCTGCTCGTTTAGCACCAACATCCAGCGGATTGCAACCTTTCGAGATTTTTGTGATTAAAAATCAAGAGATAAAAGAAAAAATAAAACCAATTGCTTGGAATCAATCTGTGGTTACAGACTGTTCTCACCTACTCGTCTTTGCTGCTTGGGATACATATACGGCAGATCGCATTAATTATATGTTCGATTTAACAAACGAGATTCGTGGTTTTAAAAACGAAGGATGGGAAAATTACCGTCAAATGTTATTAGGCTCCTACCCTCAAAAAGAGGCAGAAGAAAACTTTAATCATGCTTCAAAACAGGCGTATATAGCATTTTCACAAGCTATTATTGCTGCCGCTTTTGAAGGTGTAGATGCAACTCCTTTAGAAGGTTTTGATGCGAATGCAATAGATGAAATTTTAGGATTAAGAGAAAAAGGCTTGCGTAGCGCGGTTTTATTACCACTAGGCTATAGAAAAGAAGATAAAGATTGGTTGGTAAGTCTAAAAAAGGTTCGTAAACCGATGAAAGATTTAGTAACTGTTATTGAATAAAAATTTAGTAAATATTAATTAAAAAGAAGGAAGATGAACAATTTTGAATTTAAAAATCCTACCAAAATAATTTTTGGGAAAGATTCAATACAAAAATTAGAAAGTGAAATACCAAATGATGCTAGAGTTTTACTCCTATATGGTGGAGGAAGTATCAAGAAAAATGGAATTTACGAACAAGTGAAAACTGCTTTATCAAAAGTAACTGTTCTTGAGTTTGGAGGCATTCCTGCAAACCCTGAATATTTAGTTTTAATGGATGCTTTAAAAGTAATCAAAGACGAGAAAATCACCTATTTATTAGCTGTTGGTGGTGGTTCTGTAATTGATGGAACCAAGTTTTTATCTTCAGCAGCTTTATATGAAGGCGATACTCCTTGGGATATTTTGAGTAAAAATATTAGAACTGAAAAAGGAATGCCGTTCGGAACGGTATTAACATTGCCAGCAACAGGTTCTGAAATGAATTCTGGCGC
>JAWUYT010000066.1:0-7792 GCA_034110665.1 Polaribacter sp. | reverse complement strand
TAAACGTATTTTTACAAACACTTACGGTATGCACTCTGATTGTCTTTTTTTGTTTATTGATTGTAAAATTCAAAGAAAAGAATAAAACCACCTACAGCTTTATTTTAAAAACGCTGAGTTGGAATTTTATCATCGGTTTTTTTGTTTTATTTTTAAATTATTTTAATAAAGAAGGAGATTTACAAAAGTACCCTATATCGTTTTTATCAATTTTTATTTTTACAACATACAGCTATTTTTATTTTTATAAAAAACATTTGGAAGCCGTTAAAAAACATAAAATTTCATAGCGATGAAATTAACAGAAACACAAATAGAAGAACTCTATAAATTTACCAGAAAACATTATGTATATCATTATGATGTGCAAACAGAATTGGTAGATCATTTAGCAAATGATATTGAACAAATTTGGGTGACACAGCAGTACTTATCATTCCAAGAAGCTCGTGATAAATCATTCAAAAAATTCGGCATTTTTGGTTTTATGGATGTCATCGAAGCCAAACAAAAACAGATGAATAAACGGTATAGCAAAATATTGTGGCGTTTTTTTAAAGAATGGTTTACGTTGCCTAAAATAGTAATTACAACCACCCTCTTTTTGACTCTTTTCTTTATTTTAAAAATACCATTTTCAGAATATGTTTTGATGGGAAGTTTTTTAGTTTTAATTATGTATGATATGATTGTACTATACAAGTCAAGAAAAAATCAGAAAAAACAAAAAAATAAGGAAGAAAAAGTTTTTCTTTTAGAAGCAATGATCGGAACTTCAAAAAATGGTTTTACAGGGCTCGCTTTGGTGAATTTGTTTAATTTTATCAACTTAACAGATGTAAGTTTCAGTTCTTTGGAAAATCACTGGCTATTGTTAGTGTCTTTTTCAGCAACCATTGTTATTATCCTGTTCTACTTAATTACTTACGTTATTCCCAAAAAAGCAGAAGAATTATTACAAGAAACGTATCCAGAATATAAAATGGTAAAAAATTTGTAACAAAACCCACCGATCAACTACATATATAGCAACTAATCTAACACACCTATGATTACAAATTTTTTAAATTTAGAATGGAAACAATATTTTAGATCTGCGAATTGGCAGAAAAGTGTTTTTCTAAATATCTTTCTAGTGCTCTTCGGGCTCTACTTTGCCGTCTGTTTTCTATTAGTTGGTATCGGAGGATATTGGATTTTAAAGAAGCAATTTCCCGAGCAAGATCCATTAGTTTTGGCAAATTCATTTTTATTATACGCTATCATTGGCGATTTAATTTTTAGATATCTCATGCAGAAATTACCGGTTATGAATATCAAACCGTTGTTAACATTGTCGATCAAAAAAAGTAAAATCGTTCATTTTATACTGATAAAATCATCTTTTTCATTTTTTAATATCATAGGGCTGTTTTTTTATATTCCTTTTGCAGTCGTTTTAATGGTAGAAGGTTATGAGGTTGTAGGAGTTTTATGTTGGTTATTCACCATGATCTTTTTAGTACAAGCTGCCAATTTTCTCAATTTTTTAATCAATAAAAATAATATTGCTTTCGGAATTTTAATCGCCATTCTTCTGGGAGGCTATTTAGTACAATATTTTGAGTTTTTCGATTTACCAGGTTTTATAGGCACAGGATTCGATTTTGTATATCAAAACCCAATAACAGTAGTCGTTTTTGCAGCTGTTTTAGCGATGCTATACCTTGCTAATTTCAAACAGTTGCGCAACGAGGTGTATTTAGATGCGTTGATATCAGAAAAAACAAAAGAGGTAACCGCTTCAGATTTATCGTTTACAGATAAATTAGGCGATTTAGCACCGTTTATAAAAAACGATTTGCGCTTAATGTGGAGAAATAAACGAACTAAATCAGGTATTTGGATGTTGGCTCTTGGTTTGGGATATGGTTTAATTTTTTACACAAGCCCAATGTATGCTGAAATCGATGTAATGATGGTTTTGGTTGGAATTTTTTCTACAGGAACCTTTTTAATCAATTTTGGTCAATTTATTCCGGCTTGGGACAGTAGTTATTATAAAATGTTGATGAGTCAGAATTTTAAATACGAACGGTATTTAAAGTCAAAATTTACAATTATGACCATCAGTGTTGTGCTGCTTTTCCTTTTAGGGATTCCTTATGTGTACTTCGGATGGGAAATTTTAGCAGTTCATTTTGCTGCTATGATTTATAATATTGGTGTAAACTCACACGTAATTTTATATGGAGGAACCTTTAATAGAAAGAAAATAAATTTAGATGAAAAAGCCGCTTTTAACTTTCAAGGAACCGGCGCTGTACAATGGTTAATTGGTTTTCCATTGATGTTTTTACCAATGGGAATTTTTGGGTTGATCAATTGGTTAGTAAGTTTCGAAATAGCAACCATAACAATTGCTGTTTTAGGGTTTATTGGTGTTGCTTTGCATAAAAAGTTAATGGCATCAATCACAAAAAAATATATTAAAAATAAGTACGTAATGATTCACGCATTTAATCAAGAAAACTAAAATACAATGATACAAACTACGCAACTTTCAAAAAAATACGGAAAAGCAGAAGTATTACATATAGAATCGTTAGAAATTCCTACAGGTCAAAGTTTTGGTTTAGTGGGTAATAACGGAGCAGGAAAAACAACCTACTTTAATATTTTACTAGATTTAATAAGACCCACTACCGGGGCAATTGTCAATCACGATATTCAGGTAAATGAAAGTGAAGAATGGAAATCTTTCACAGGTTCTTTTATTGATGAATCTTTTTTAATTGGCTATTTAACGCCAGAAGAATATTTCGAGTTTATTGGCGATTTAAGAGGCATGAACAAAGCCGATGTTACAAAGTTTTTAAGTCAATTTGATGAGTTTTTTAATGGAGAAATTGTTGGCAAGAAAAAATATTTAAGAGATTTAAGCAAAGGAAATCAGAAAAAAGCGGGAATTGTTGCGGCAATGATGGGCAATCCTCAAGTAGTCATTTTAGATGAACCTTTTGCAAATCTCGATCCTACAACGCAAATTCGATTAAAAATAATCATTAAAGAACTTACAGAAAACAGAAAAGTGACGGTGCTAATTTCGAGTCACGATTTAACCCACGTAACTGAAGTTTGTGAACGCATCGTAGTTCTAGACAATGGAAATGTGGTAAAAGATATTGCAACATCTGCAGAAACTTTAAAGGAATTAGAAAGCTATTTTTCTGTTTAAGCAGGCTATTCTTATTTTATTACTATTTTTACGCTCTTATTTATACTATTTTCAAAAGACATTAGTTGTAAATAAGAGCATTTAGTTTTTAAAGAACCATTATTTAATTTAGATATATGCGTGTGAAAAACACTCAAAAAATATTTTTGATCCTTATTTTTTTTGTTACCATATTTTCTTGTAGCACAAAAAAAGATACTGTAATCAGTAGAAATTTTCACGCACTAACCACAAAGTTTAATGTTTTATTTAATGGTAAAGAAGCTTTTAAACAAGGAATTGAAGAAATAAACACTAATTATAAAGACGATTGGTTTGTTCGTTTACCAATAGAGCCTATTGAATTTGAAGAAGACAAAATAGTAGCACCAATTTTTAATAATGGTCCAGGTGCAAATTTTGGTAGCAGAGGCGATGATGAAGAAAAAAAAGAATTAACGACGTTTGAAAGAGCAGAAGAAAAAGCAGTAAAAGCGATTCAGAAGCATGGAATGAATATTAATGGCGAAGAGCGAAACAGACAAATAGATGACGCTTATTTTTTATTAGGTAAATCGCGGTATTATACGCAACGTTTTGTCCCAGCTGTAGAAGCATTTAATTATGTGATTGCTAATTATCCGAATGCAAACCTAATTGCAGAAACTAAAATTTGGAGAGCCAAAACAAATATTAGAATGGATAATGAAGAAATGGCTATCGAAACCATGAAACTTTTATTAGTTATTAGAGATTCTTTAGAAGCTCAATTACCTGATGAGATTAAGGAACAAGGGTACACCGCATTAGCTATGGCGTATGTAAAAAGTGATAGTTTGCAGAAAGTAAAAAAGCATCTGCAATTAGCGACAAGAACATTAAAAAATAAAGATCAGTCAGCAAGAAATTTATTTATTTTAGGTCAGATTTACAGTGATGAAAATAAAAAAGATTCTGCAAATCAAGTGTTTACAAGATTAATCAATTTTAAAAAAGCACCTTATAAATATAGAATTCATGCAAATATAGAATTGGCAAGAAATTCTACCAACGATTCTTCTTCTGTTGCTTTATTAGAACGATTACAAAAATTGATAAAAAATAGAGATAACAGACCCTATTTAGACGAATTATATTATCAGACAGGAGTTTTACATCAAAATAAAGACAGTATTCAATTGGCCAAAGTTTATTACAATAGTTCTTTAAGAGCTAAAGATGGAAGCGATAAACAAAAAATATTTACCTATGAAAAATTGGGTAATTTGTATTTTAAAGATTCAGAATATCAATATGCAAGTGCCTATTATGATAGTGTTTTGCAGGTTTCTAAAGACAGTTCAAATCTTAAAATAAGACGTATTAAAAGAAAATATAAAAATTTAGCATCTTTAATCAAATTTGAAGAAGAGGTTGCTACCAATGATAGTATTGTTAAAATTGCGTCTTTATCAAAAGCGGATCAAAAACTATTTTTTGAAGATTATATAGAAAAGCTAAAAAAGGCTGATGAAGAGGCAAATCAATTAAGGTTAAACCAAATGGCATTTGGGAATACTGGTGGTGGCTTGAAGTCTGCGGATGTAGGGAAATGGTATTTTTATAATAACCAATCTTTAAGTTTCGTAAAAACAGCATTTCAAAAAACCTGGGGCTCTAGAAAGCTTGAAGATAATTGGAGATGGCTGGAAAAAGCAACTATTGGTGGACCAACAAAAGATTCTGCCAAGGTTACAAAAGTGAATGTTAAATACGATTTAGATTCTTATTTAAGTTTAATTCCCACAAAAAAAGAAGTAATTGACAGTTTAAAAATAGATCGAAATCAAGCTTTATATGAGCTAGGGTTAATTTATAAAGAGCAATTTAAAAATCAAGAATTGGCGAAAGAAAGGCTGGAAAGAGTTGCTTCCTTAAATCCGGATAAAAAATTAGTTTTACCGATAAATTGGCATTTATATCAAATTTATAATAATTTAGACGACACACAAAAAGCAGATAAATATAAAAATGTAATTCTTACGGAGTATCCAAAGACAAAATTTGCTCAAATAATTTTAAATCCGAATTCAGAATTTAAACAAGAACTTGCCGTAAATGAAGTAGAAAAAGAATATAAAGAAATGTATTACTTTTACAAAGACAATAAATTTGAAGAAGTAATTACAAAAATTAATGCTTTTGTATTAACGATTGAAAATTCTGATTTAATTCCTAAATTCGAACTTTTAAAAGCTTTTGCTATCGGCAAATTTAAAGACAAAGAAGCATATAAAATTGCTTTAGAATTTGTCGCAGTTAGTTACGGCAACACAGAGGAGGGTAAAAAAGCAAAAGCAATTATAGCACAATTAAGCAAGTAAAAAATGTTTAGTAAAGATAAAAAAGAAACTTCAAAAACGAGCAAACCAAATACCATGGATAGAAATGTAATTGCAAAAAACACAACGATTAAGGGGGAGGTGATTTCTGATGGAGATTTTAGAATTGATGGAGTTTTAGAAGGAGAATTAAAAACCAAAGGACGTGTTATTATTGGCGCTGGTGGTTCTGTTAAAGGAACTATAGAGGCATTAAATGCAGATATAGAAGGTAAGTTTTTTGGGCAATTAAATGTGGAGAAAACATTAACTCTGAAATCTATAGCAGACATTTCTGGTGATGTTGTTGTTGGTAAGCTTTCTATTGAACCAGGAGCGGCATTTAATGCCTCTTGTGTTATGAAAGCAAGCATTAACATTGCAAAAAAAGAGGATGGAAAAAGAACACAACAAAACGGGCGAAAGCAACAAAAAGGAAACCAAAGAGCCTTTAAATAAGGTCTTACGACTTACAGGTATAACCGCACAAATGGGTGTAACAATATATTTATTTGTACTGATAGGGAAATGGTTAGATGCTACCTACAACAACAATGAAAAAGGATTTATCATCGTTACCACTCTTGTCGGAGTAGCAGTGTCGTTATATTTAGTCATAAAACAAACCAATAAATTGAACCAATAAATAATTATGAATGTTAGTATCTCTAGATTTAATAAATTTATAATCATTGTTTTAGGATTGGTTTTTTCTTTACATATATTAATTTTAAAGTTGTTTGATACCCCGATATTTGAAAACAAAATAATATTGGCCTATAGCGTGAATATAATTTTAGCAATTATAATATATACCTTGTTTTGTAAGTTTAAGAAGATGTTTAAAAATCAGATAGGGTTTGTTTTTATCTTTGGTAGTTTTTTAAAATTTATTTTATTTTTTCTTTTATTTAATTCATCATACAAAGCAGATGGAGACATCTCTAAATTAGAGTTTTTAGCTTTTTTTACGCCCTATTCTCTTTGTTTGATTATCGAAATTTATTCCATGTCTAAAGAGTTAAATGGGGAGAATAATTCTGAAAAAAAACTTAAAATGAAGTTCGAAAATAAAAATAAAAATAATTTTTCGATTTTCAAATAAAACCCTACATTTGCACCGATTTTAGAGACATTTAATTATTTGTGTAATATGCGAAGCAATTTTTTAGTTAAAATACTTACAATTTTTTTGTTACTGATTACAGTTTCGGCGTTAGCATTTCAAGATAAGGAACATGCAGAGTCAGATACTAAAGAAGGGACAAAGCAGGAGATAAAGAAATTTATCGAACATCACTTAAAAGATTCTCATGATTTCGGTATCACATCCTTTACTGCGGAAAATGGAGAAAAGAAACACATAGGTTTTTCTTTACCTGTAATTTTATGGGATGAAGGATTGCATGTTTTTTCATCATCTAAATTCCATCATGAAACAACCGTTGCAGAAAGCAAAGGAAACTACTATAAAATTTATCATGGATTAGTCTTCAAAACAGATAGTGAAGGAACAATTACGTATGATGAGAAGCAGCATCCTACGAATGCAAAACCATTAGATTTATCCATCACTAAAAGTGTTGTAATGATTATTATTACGGCATTACTAATGTTCTTTTTGTTTCGTGGCCTGGCAAAATCTTACGGCAAAAATGGTGGAATTGCAACAGGAGCCGGTAGATTTTTTGAACCAATTATCTTATACATTAGAGACGATATTGCTATCCCAAATATTGGAAAGAAAAACCATGGAAAATACATGAGTTTTTTATTAACAATCTTTTTCTTTATTTGGTTTCTAAACATTTTTGGATTAACTCCTTTAGGGGTAAATGTAACGGGAAATATTGCAATTACATCTTCATTAGCATTATTAACATTTTTGATTACTACGTTTACAGCTAATAAAAACTATTGGAAACATATTTTTTGGATGCCAGGAGTGCCTGTTCCAATGAAAATAGTATTAATTCCAATAGAACTATTAGGTGTTATCATTAAACCTTTCTCATTATTGATTCGTTTGTACGCAAATATGCAAGCAGGCCACATTGTATTGATGAGTTTAGTAGGTTTGATTTTTATATTTAATTCTTGGTTAGGAGGAACAATGTCTTTCTTCTTAGCTTTTTCAATCTCATTAATTGAGGTATTAGTTGCTTTATTACAAGCATACATATTTACAATGTTATCAGCTTTATATTTTGGTTTTGCTTCAGAAGAGCACGAACAT
>JAWUYT010000065.1:0-12353 GCA_034110665.1 Polaribacter sp. | reverse complement strand
CGATTGGTGGGTTTGGCATGATGCCTATCCGTTTGAACATTTTGAAGAACAAGTACCTCGATTTATGAGCGAATTTGGCTTTCAGTCATTTCCGTCGTATGAAACCATTCGATATTTCACCGAACAAGATAGTATTGATTTGAATCATGATATTTATATAACGCATCAAAAGCATGCGAGAGGTTTTCAGTTGATTCGTGAATATATGAATCGTGATTATAAAATTCCTGAAAATGGCGACGATTATGTATATGTAAGTCAGTTGTTACAAGCAAAAGGAATTGTGATGGGAATTGAAGCGCAAAGAAGAGCAAAACCCTATAATATGGGCACTTTATATTGGCAATTGAATGATTGCTGGCCTGCAATTTCTTGGTCTAGCATTGATTATTTTGGCAATTGGAAAGCCTTGCAATACAAAGCAAAAAAGGCTTTTGAAAATGTTTTAATTTCATCAATTATAAAAAATGATAGCGTAGAAACCTTTGTTATCAATGATACTTTTAACAGTTTAAAAGTGCGTTTAAAGTTAGCCGTAATTGACTTTTATGGAAAAGAAATTTGGTCTGATTCCAAAGAAATTGAAGTTTTAAAAAATAGTAGTCAGCAATTTTATCGTTTTCCTTTAGATAAAATTGACAAAGAAAACACGATGCTCGTTGCTGAATTTAAAAATAAGAAATCAACTTTCTATTTTACGAAACCTAAAGGTTTAAACTTACCAAAAGGAGAAATTCAAAAAGACATTATAAAAACAGAAAACGGATTTTACATCACTCTAAAAAGTACCGTTTTACAGAAAGATGTATTTTTATTTACAGCTAAAAAAGGTCATTTTTCTGACAACTTTTTTGATTTATTGCCTAATATTCCTAAAACAATTCTGTTCACAAGTACATCTTTAGATTTAAAGGATTTTGAGATTAGAAGTTTACAATCAATTCAAGAATAGGTTCTTTACTTAAAACAATTACTGTACTAATAATTTCCACTTATTTCCTCTGTTATTTTTCAGAATATAAACGCCAGATGCTAGAGCTTCCAGTTTAATTTTTGTCCTGTTTAAACTTTTATCAAATTTTTGAATTAAATTAAAGGTTCTCCCGGTAATATCTGATAACATAAATAAATCGTTTGAATTTGTATTTGAAACATTAATTTCATTGGAAGACACCACTGGGTTTGGAAAAACTATATGTTTACCAGTTTGAATACTTGTATTGTAAGAGGATAGCGTTTTCTTTTTGTCAAAATAAGGTACAGCAAAACTGAAAGCTTTCACCCCTACTTTCTCACCTATTAATCTTCCAGGAATATCATCTACTGGTGGATGAATACCTCCCCAAATTCTAGATAAACTGCATTGATCTGAAGCATCTCTGTAGGTAGCCCATTGCAATACAACATCTTCTGAAGGGCCTTCTTCAAATACTAAAAACTCGTTTTTTTTAGCAACAAACTCTCCTATTCCTCCAGGAAAAAAAGGATCTCCAGTAAGTAAAGTCAATACTTCAGCCGCAGCCCTAGAAAACGTAGAATGTCCAGACACAAATCCGGCAAAAGGAGGTGTTACAAAACTAGGACGCTGATATGGCCACCAATTTTCTGCAAGAATCCAACCAACTCCTGCATAATCTAAATTATTATTGTTATTACTCGTTTTACTGTGACCTTTCCATGTAAATAACTTAATCTTTCCTATATTTTCTGAATTCAAAAGCGCAATAGGGTCAGCATCTTCCACAAGTTCTATATACCCAGATTTCAAAGGAAGGCCATTTAGATGATAATTTGGTAGAGAACTATTTGAACTCTGTCCTAAACCAGCCATATATCGTATTGCTGAAATAGGTCGTATGTAATCATACCAACCTTTAATACTCCAAGCTGTTATTGCTGCATCATGCATTGCACCTCCTAAAATGAAATATGACTTTACATCCCATTCTAAAGGGTCTAAAACAGCTCCTTTACCTTCTAGTTTTTTCAAGAAAAGTGAATGGTCATTCACATAATTTAAAATTGTAAACCAATGTCCTGGAGGCGTCTCTGAATCTGGACCATCTGACCAAAATTCAGCCAATACTCTTGTATAATCACCTCTACGTATCATTTGTGGCTGATAAGCCAAATTAGTAGCAGGGTTTATCGAGTGTCCTTTCCCAATATCACCTCCTTCCATAATCTTATAAAAGTTTTCATAATTACTGAAAGAAGTAGGTAATGAAGTTATCGAAATATTACCAATAGATTTGGGTGAAATATCCCATAGAATTTTGTCAGCTGGGTCTAAATGACTTCCCCAAATTGCTACTTGTACAAATCCTTTTTTATAAGCTTCTATTGATGAAGGATCAGATGATTCTAGGTAAGGAGGGATTGAAGGATCGTGGTAAACATTATAAGTATCACCATTTCTATTGAATACTTTTTTATCACTTTCATCCATCGCAAATGTCCATACATTCCCCCATTCTGGACTCAAAAAATCTATATTATTTCCTTCAATTAAATTACCACTTTGATCAATATACGTATCCAAACTTAATGACTGCCATCTATTAGGATTCGTTAGACTTGGATTTCCTGGGGTTATCGGTACTAAAGGCGTATTGATAGCTGTGTAATATGCATTATCATAACCCGTTTCTTCTCTTGCACCATCGAAATAACCATAATTAATTATAGTTTGCGCAATATAATTACCCATTGCCGCTGCATTTCCATTTTCATATTCCAAACTAGTAAAACTTATATCATACTCTAATTGATTCATTAAAAGATCAAGCTTTGCTTGAATAGATGCTACACTTGGTGAATTTTTAAATCGATGAGATAATAAACGATACGCTGCATAACTAATCGCTTTTTTTCTAGAGGGCTCAATATCCTCTTCCGGATCAAAACTTAACAGACCGCTTGTAAAAGTATTTATTCCATTTCCAATAAGATAGGGTGCTGCCTCATCACTATAAATAGCCCAGGCATCATACATTGCAATACTTGTATGAAACAAATTTCTTGCATGTATCGTTGGCCTTGCAAAATCACCTCTAATTGCTTCTAATAATGCTTCGTTCCATATCCTAGCAATAGATTTATCTCCTGAAATAGTATCTAAACTTAAAGTAACAAGTAAAGAAATTTCTTTGCTTTTACATTGATCCGTAGTAACCACTACATTTATTTTACCATCTGTTTCAAACTCCCATTTAACAGTAATTTCTGACGTAGTTTCTCCTGATATAATTTTACCTCCTTCTACTTCCCACTTAATTGTGGATTCATTTTCTAAATCATAAGAATAGTTTGCAACACTAAAAAAACTAGCACTTCTAGGCCCCAATATTTCTTCACTTACCGCTGCGTAGGTGCAAGAACTATCATTAATTGTAGCATCGGGATTGTAGTTGCAGGAGCTTGAATCTGTGCACCCCAAAATTTTTACTGCTGGTGTTATATTTAGTTTTATGTAAGAAGTATTCTCGATTGCTTTTCCAAAAGTATTAGCTGCTACATCGGTGTAAGAATCAATATGACCAGATGGCCATTCTATTTTTAATTCCTCAATTGTTGATGCATTTGCCAATCCGAAATGCACAGGCTTTAAACTTTGTCCTAAAAAACCAATACCCGTATAATATCTTATATATGTATCATTATTAGTTTTTAATGTTATTTTAGTTCCAATTCCGTCTCTGTTAGAAATAGTGCCTTGTAATGATAGCTGAAACCATTTACCGTTTTCAAAACTTGTCTGATTAAGTGTTGTATTCTCGTAAAAAAAAGAATTATTCGAAGCGTTTGTTATAAACAAATCTAGATCTCCATCATGATCGTAATCAAAATCTACGACCTCAACACTTTCAGTTAGTTCTGATATTCCTTGATCATTTTCACCAGAAAAAGAAATATTTCCAGTT
The DNA here is from genome assembly GCA_034110665.1 of Polaribacter sp. GTDB lineage: Bacteria > Bacteroidota > Bacteroidia > Flavobacteriales > Flavobacteriaceae > Polaribacter. The sequence continues at coordinate 8,430 of JAWUYT010000065.1, read as the reverse complement.
TCATATTTATTTTCAAAATAATAATTACTATCGACATTTTCTGCAGTATTTTGAAAACCATTTACAACGATTAAGTCTTCATCTCCATCCAAATCAAAATCTCCAAACGTTGTTCCCCAAGACCAACCCGTATTTTCAACAAACATATCTGTCGCTTTATTTTCAAATTTTCCATCAGCTTTTCCTGTTAAAAGTGAATTATTTGAAATGGTCGAAATAAAGAAATCAAAATGACCATCTTTGTTATAATCACCAATAGCAATGCCCATATCATTAAAGCTAATTGCGGCATTGTAATCAATTGCGCTTTCTATAAAAGAAGCACCATTGTTACTGATAAACAGATTATTAGGCTCTCTAAAATCATTCGTTACATATAAATCCATCCATCCATCCTTATTAAAATCAAAAGGAAAAGGGTTATACCCCGGCAAGCCAATAGAAGTTTCAATATTTACTTGTTTCGTTGTATTTAAAAAAGTACCATCTCCCTGATTTTTATATAATGTATTTGAATTACACCCTTTCCAATCAACCACATATAAATCTAAAAAACTATCGTTATTGTAATCAAACCAAACAGCTCCCGTATTATCGCAATTATTTTTCCCTACAATACCTGCGGAAATAGTAACATCTAAAAAAGTTCCGTTTCCTTGATTTTTAAATAACTGGACTTTAGATAAATAGGTGAAAAAGATATCTGGGTCACCATCATTATCATAATCTCCCCAAAAAGCTCCGAACTTAAAGCCTTTAAGGCCTAAAAAATTATTATAAGTTGCATCTAATTCACCAAAAGGTAACAAATCTTCTAAACCAGAACCTTTAGTAACATTCGTATACGTACCATTACCATTATTTCTAAACAATTTACTATGCGTTATTTCTTTACCAGATTCATCTTTCCACAACGAAACAACAAATACATCCAAATCAAAATCTCCATCATAATCAGCTACAGAAATTCCATTATTTTCTGCTAACTGACCAAACCCTGATACATCTTCGACATGCTTAAATAGCTTTTGTGAGTGCGTATTTACTTGAAAAAGAAAACAAACAACTGCGTTAAGTAGTAAATTTTTGAACATTGCCATCTTTATGAACCTTGTCTTTTAAAAAATCTAAAGTTAGTCAATAATTGGTTTTAAGCTAGATTTTATTAATTGTCAAAAGTCTAAATATAGATATCTTTACAATATTTGAGACTTTTAAATCTAATTCATTTGCACTAATATTTGATGTACGATTCATCTTCTCTTTTTCTTATTTAATTTCATGAAAAAAATACGATTTTAAAAACCCTAATCCATATCCAAAAAATTGCGTTAAAGAAGCAATCATACTTAAAAAAGCGACTCGTAGGTTTTTATTCTGAAATAAAGAATCGAAGAAAATTAGCAAAAAATAAAATGTATAAAAATATAAAAGTTGATGATAGCCAAAAATTGCTAAAATTATACTGCTATCCAACCCCATAATAAACAAACTAGGTAACCAGTAGGTAAGTTTGGCCGTTGCTGGATATTTTCTATTTAATAGAGGTCTTGCTGTTCCGAAGCCAAAAGTTTGCTTAAAAAATTGTCGAATTGAGCTTCTTCTTTTATGATAAACAAAAGCTTTTTTTATGAGCTGTGTTTCAAAACCAGCTTTCCAAAGTCGAAACGTTAAATCGATATCTTCTCCGTTTTTCATTTTAGAGAACCCATTTGTTGCACTAAAAGCTTTCTTTGACATTCCTAAATTAAAACTTCTTAATTGGAATTTACCAATAGCTTCTTTTTTTCCGCGAATTCCGCCGGTAGTTAACACAGCAGTCATCGAATAATTTATCGCTTTTTGTACTGGTGTAAAACTAGAATGCGCTGTATCTGGTCCACCGAAGGCAGCTGTAAAATTGTGCTGTAATGTTTGTTTTACTTCTGATAAATAGTGTTTTGGCACAATAACGTCCGAATCTAAAATGATAAAGTAGTTTTCTAAAGCCTTTTGCATTCCGAAATTACGGCTCGCTCCTGCTCCAGTATTTTCTTTTAAAAAATATTTTATATTTAATTTCGATTTATATTTTTCAACAATAACATCACTTTTAATGGTGGAGCCGTCTTCAATAATTAAGACCTCAAAATCTTCAGAAAAATCTTGTTTTGTTAGACTTTCTAACAACTCGTCGATTTCATTTTGACGATTGTAAACTGGGATGATGATGGAGAATGATAATTTCAATATTTATGATGTTAAAACAGAAAATAAAATTTCTTTCCCGTTGATTTCAAAACAAACTTCATCATATATTTTTTCTTTAAAGTCTTCAGCTTCTTCCATAGAGATGTTGTAATCTATTTTAGTGACGGACTTTTTTACAGCATTAGAAAAATCAGATTCAATTTTGTTTTCATCAGATTCAAGTTTTAAGGCTTCGTTTTCTTTCATTAAAGTAAGCGTGCATCCTTTTTTACTTTTTATGTTGGTAGCACTTACCATAATTGTTTCCAAAATTAAAAACCCCCCTAATTCGTTTACCCTCAAATATAAATCACCATAATCAGATGCTGCGAACTTCTTGATACCAACATTTTTTATGTTCTCTTCAATTTGAAGATCCACCTCGGTTCTCTCCATCAAATTAAAATTTTCTGATGATTTAAATACTTTGTCAATTTTCTTAAAAAAGCTCATGTGTAAAAATTAAATTCTGAAGTAAAAATAACACAAATAAAAACAAACTTTTGCATTCTGTGTTTTATAAAATAAGTTTGCAACTAAAATTATCCTCAAACCGCAGGTTGTCATCTTAAAAATACAATCCTAAACAACTTATTTTATTTTTCATCAATTAATGAATTCCTTTTATTTGCTAATTTGAATTATATCATTACCAAATAAAAATCCAATCTATGTCAATTACAATGGGTATTCACCTCGCGTCAATATAGCTTTAGTTTTATGCGGAGCATCTAATGGGTCAACTAACAAACTTGGGGAATATTTATATAAAGCTACTATTGGAGCTCTCAAAAACAGATTTTGAGTCTAGATTTAGCCAGGTATTTTTTACTTGAAGGAATTTTAGATTATTTTAATATTATCAATGATAAACTCCATAATGACCGGTATATTTTTATTTAGAAGAGAAAAATATACTTTCAAAAGAACACTAAAATAAAATAGCACACTCTAAAAGTTTCTCTCCAAAAATCAAATTTGAAAATTTTCTGTTAAGAGGAAAATCAGTATTACCTCATATAAAATTAAGAGATTGGACACGCTTAAATAACGGCAAGACTGTAAAAAGAGACTGGAGATTAGTCGCAAAAGACACTCGTATAACTTGCGATTTTGGCTGCTTTTATAGTTTATCTCTTGATACCCATGCTGCGAGTGCCAAACATTTTGGGGATTATTGCAAAACCAATGTTAGGGCTTTTTCCATATCACTATAACAACCACTTTAGCAGCTTTAAAGACTGGACACAAAAAGAACACACAGAAGATAGGCTAATCTATGGAAAGAATATTGGAAAATATTTAAGTCTAGATGAAACCTCTTTACGAATGGTGAACTTTATGCTATTTTAACCAACAAACATGCGAATGGTAAAAAAGGTAGTATTGTCGCTATTTTAATAGGAGCCAAGGCTCTTGATGTAATCAATGTACTTCATAAAACACCTATAGATAGAAGAAATATGGGCAAGGGAGTTACCTATATATGGCAGGTAATATGAATTTAATTGCTAAAGAATACTTCCCTAAAGCTGAAATATTCACCGAAAAGCAAATAAATAGATGCTAAATATTTGAAAAAAAAATAATCCAAATTTTAGACAATAGTCTCTTAAAGGAGTTTATATTAATGGATTTACGGATTACTATCAAAACTACTTAAAGGGATTTTCAGACATTACTTTTACACTTGTTGACGTTTTTGGTCAAGGTGATAAAATTGTGAAACATTGGAATTTTAAAGGAACTCACACAGGAGATTTTTTTGGAATACCTGCTACCAGAAAAAAAGTAGATATTGATGGCGTAAACCTTGTAAAAATGAAAGATGGAAAAATAGCACAAGAACAGGATTTTATGGATAATTTATTATTCAACCAGCAACTAGGATTTTAATTTCTGCAGATTCTTTGAACGATGATTAACGGAGGTATTCGTCAGTTATGCCCTGTTCCTAGAAAAACCTTCTGCTGGTTGCTCGAGACGTTGCTCGAAAGGTTTAAATTCTTGTTATTTCGTCTAATTTCTCTTTACTATTTTATGATAATAAATAAATTTCAATAACCCTCAAAGCTTGGATAATCACTATTCAAAAGCTGAAGTCTTACAAACAAAATAGAGCGATGACCTAACGTGAGGAGGCCGTATTGTTTTTTTATCGTATTTTAAATTGCAATATAAAATATAAAATTATATCTTCAGCCCTTGACTAAAAATAATACATCAACTAAAACCGAAAAATTATGAAACCTTTAATCTCGATAGTATTGATTCTTTTGCTACTCATGACAAGTTGCACAAATCATAAAAAAGATAAAATTGCAAATGCTGAAAAGAGTAGCTATTTTGATTACTCTAATAGTGATGACCAAGTTACAGGCGGCATTAAAATGATTCCCATAGAAACACCAAAAGGCACTTTTAATGTCTATACAAAGCGTATGGGCAACAATCCTAAAATGCGTGTTCTTTTGCTTCACGGAGGTCCTGGTGTAACTCATGAAATATTTGAGAATTTTGACGGATACCTTCCCAATGAAGAAATTGAGTACATATACTATGATCAATTAGATTCTTACTACAGCGATAAACCAAACGATTCAACCCTTTGGACCACCGAACATTTTGTGGAAGAAGTAGAGCAAGTAAGAAAGGCATTAAACCTTAACAAAGATAATTTTTACCTGCTGGGTCAATCATGGGGCGGGATTTTGGCTATGGAATACGCATTAAAGTATCAAGATAATTTAAAAGGACTAATCATTTCTAATATGATGGCAAGTGCACCTGAATATACCAAATATGCCAATGAAGTCCTCGGTCCACAAATGGATCCTGAAGTGTTAAAAGAAATTATGGCCATGGAGGCGAATAATGATTTCGAAAACCCGAGATATAATGAACTTTTAACGAATCATTATTATACAAAACATCTTTTGAGAAAGCCTGTAGAAGAATGGCCAAAATCCATGAATTTAACTTTTGAGCATCTAAATCCAAACATATATATTTTTATGCAAGGTCACAGTGAATTTGGAATGACTGGGAACGCCTCTTTAAAAAACTGGGATGTATCTTCTAGACTAAAAGAAATTAAAACCCCCACGTTAATGCTCGGCGCTAAATACGATACGATGGATCCAAAATATATGGAATGGATGGCTAAAGAAGTCCAAAACGGTAGAAGTTTCACCACAAACGGTAGCCATTGCTCTCAATTTGACGATCCAGAAACCTACTTCCCAGCATTGATAAAGTTTATCAAAGATGTAAACGCAGAAAAATTTAAATAAACGATCTCTGTATAGTTTAGCCCCGAATAAGTTCGGAGTGTTCTTTTAAATTTCAAACTAATACATTTTAAGTTCTGAAAATCTTCCAATTTTTCCTGGTTGTAAAAACTCTTTAAATAGTAGAGAATTAAAAAATTGTTTTAGTAGGGGAATTCAAATGCATTTTACGAAGAAATTTGATGCGAGTTTAACGAATAAACTTGGTTTAAGTGCGGGAAGAAAAAGTGTTTATATTAGTTTTGAAATCGATAAAAATGGGGATATAAAAGATGTAAAAGTGAGAGCTCCACATACTAGAATAACCGAAGAAGTAAAAAAAAATGTATCTTTTACCAAAAATGATTCCTAGAAAACAAACAGTATTCCTTTTACTCTGATTGTAAATTAAAGAAATTTAAATTCTCTATAAAAACTTACATTTGCAATATGCGAATAGACATTATTTCAGTAGCACCAGATTTATTAAAAAGTCCGTTTAATCATTCGATTATTAAACGCGCCCAAGATAAAGGCTTGGCAGAAATTGTAATTCATGATTTACGTGAATATGGTTTAGGAAATTACAAACAAATTGATGACACGCAATTTGGTGGAGGCGCCGGTATGGTTATGATGATAGAACCCATTGCTAATTGCATTAAAAAACTCCAATCACAGCGTGTTTATGACGAAGTTATTTACATGACACCAGATGCTAAAACCTTAAACCAAAGAACTGCAAACACCCTTTCTTTAAAAGGAAATATACTTATTTTAACAGGTCATTACAAAGGTGTAGACCACAGAATTAGAGCGCTATTTATTACTAAAGAAATCTCTATTGGAGACTATGTTTTAACGGGAGGGGAATTAGCTGCAGCAGTTTTAGTTGATGCTGTTGTTCGTTTAATTCCTGGTGTTATTGGTGATGAACAATCTGCTTTAACAGACTCTTTTCAAGATAATTTATTATCACCTCCTGTGTATACAAGACCTTCCGAATATGAAGGGATAAAAGTTCCTGAAGTATTATTATCTGGAAACTTTCCGAAAATTGATGACTGGAGAAGTGAACAAGCTTATAAAAGAACCGAAGAAATAAGACCCGATTTATTAGACAATGAATAAAATTTTATCATTTATAAAAAACAACAAAGCCATTTCTTGGGTTTTAGCATTTCAGCTATTTAGATTGCTTTTATTGCCATTTATGGGTTTAATGCCGCAAGACGCATACTACTACTTGTACGGGCAAAATTTATCACTTTCTTATTTTGATCATCCAGGGATGATTGGTTACATTTTAAGAATCTTCACTGAAATATTTGGCCAATCGATTTTTACCATAAAATTTGCTGATTTTGTAATTACCTCCTTAACCATAATAGCTTTCTATAAATTAGCCTCTTACTTTTTATCCAAAGAAAAACAACAAAGAGCATTTGTTTTATTAGCATCCACCATTTTTATCTCCATTTTATCCTTTAATTCTACTCCAGATGTTCCACTTTTATTATTCTGGACCTTAAGTATAATCTGTTTATACAAAGCAATTTTTGAGGAAAAAAAATGGTTTTGGATTCTTGGCGGAATTACAATGGGCTTGGCATTTAACAGCAAGTACACAGCACTACTATTACAAATTGGATTGGTTGCCTTTCTTATTTTTTCAAACAAATACAGAAAATTATTTCTGTCTCCTTGGTTCTGGGCTTCCTTGCTTATTTCTGTTGCAATCACATTTCCTGTTTGGTATTGGAACTACCAAAATGACTTTGCATCCTTTGCTTTTCAATCATCAGAAAGAACAAGTTCCATTACAGAATTTAAATTTTCTTCAAAATATTTCTTTGGGGCCATCGGACATCAAATGTTTTTATTAGTGCCTGTGCTGTTTTTAATATGCATCACATTTACTTATAAGTATATAAAACGAGCTTTGTTCAAATTTAAAATCCCAAAGGCCAAAACCCTGTTTTTACTCGCATTTTTTATTCCAACTTTTGTCGGATTCTTTAGCCTTACTCCTATTTATTGGGTAAAATTAAACTGGATGATGCCTTCTTATATTACAGGAATTATTTTAGCCGGAATGTTTATCACTAAAAAATTATTAAAAGTTCAAGTGATTTTCTCCATCGTATTTCATGTACTTTTTAGTTTGCAAATTTTATTTTACTTAGTTCCGATTAAAAGCGACGATACCTGGGTTGGTTGGAAAGAATTAGCTATAGAAACTGAAAAAATACAAGATATATACCCGAATACATTTATATTTTCTAATGATAATTATAAAACGTCTGCATGCCTAAACTTTTTTATGGAGGATAAAGTGTATGCGCAAAACATTATCGGCTTACCTGCTTTGCACTTTGATTATCTCGGAGACAATTTATCAGCCTTAAATTACAAAAATGGAATTTTTATTGACTCTGACAAACGATTTAAAGATGATAAATTAAAAGGCTCGCATTATCCTTTATTAGACCAATACTTTGATTCTGTAAAAGAATTAGAACCGATTATTATAAAAATAAACAATAAAGAAACGCGTAAGTTCTGGGTTTTCTATTGTACAAATTATCAGACTAAAAAATAATCGTTTTTAGTTTTATCAATAAAAAATAATTATTACTTTTGCAAACGCTAAATTAACCTCTGACGAAGAAATCGTGAACGTTACTTTACAAAAATATAAATATTAAATATGGAAGCTTTAATAAAATTTGTTCAAGACGAATTTGTAACAAAAAAAGAATTTGCAGAATTTGCTGCTGGTGATACGATTACTGTGTATTACGAAATTAAAGAGGGAGAGAAAGTAAGAACTCAGTTTTTTAGAGGAGTTGTTATTCAAAGAAGAGGAGCTGGTCTTTCTGAAACTTTTACAATCAGAAAAATGTCTGGTACTGTAGGTGTTGAAAGAATT
>JAWUYT010000064.1:0-47915 GCA_034110665.1 Polaribacter sp. | reverse complement strand
GCGAAAGCCCAAACTACCAGGCACCGTATTTTAGGAATTGTCAATGAAGACGATTATCAGATTGTGTTTTCTGATACTCCAGGAATCATAAAACCAGCCTATGAATTGCAATCTTCTATGATGGATTTTGTGAAATCTGCACTAGATGATGCAGATGTGCTTATTTACATGGTAGAAGTTGGTGAGAAAGAGCTCAAAAATGAAGCTTTTTTTAATAAAATAATTAATAGTAAAATTCCGGTAATACTATTATTGAATAAAATTGACAAATCTTCTCAAGATGAAGTTGAAGAAAAGGTTGAATACTGGAAAGAAAAAGTACCCAATGCAGACGTATTCGTCATTTCTGCTTTAGAAGGATTTAATGTTGCCGCTGCTTTCGAGAAAATAAAAGAATTATTACCAGAAGCGCCTCCCTACTACCCTAAAGATCAACTAACAGATAAACCAGAACGCTTTTTTGTAAATGAAAAAATTAGAGAAAAAATACTAATTCACTACAAAAAAGAAATACCGTATGCAGTAGAAGTTGAAACAGAAGAATTTGTCGAAGAAGAAAATATTGTTAGAATCCGATCTATCATAATGGTAGAGAGAGAAACACAAAAAGGCATTATAATTGGTCATAAAGGCAGTGCTTTAAAAAGAGTTGGTGCAGAAGCAAGAAAAGATTTAGAAAAATTCTTTGAGAAAAAAGTATATATAGAATTGTATGTAAAAGTTAATAAAAATTGGCGAAGTGATAAAAACCAATTAAAACGTTTTGGCTATAATCAAGGGTAGTTACTAAGTACTTTAATCATAAAATCATGCAAACCTTTCATCTGGTTTTTATCCCTATCTTTTCTATGTATCCTAAAAAATAGAGTAAAATTCAAATAATGGTAAAAATATAATTATGATATGAGGGGAAAAAATAGATCCATGCAAATCATAAGGGGTATACAGCAATACTCCAAAGCCTAAAAAATAAATTCCGATTACGAAATGAACAAACATAAATAAAGGGCAGACCCAAGGTTTTGATCAAAACAGACCTTATAACAATGATATTTTTTCTGTTTTTTTAAAACTAATATATGGACTTGTGACAGCTAGAAATGTTCGTGCTTTTTTGAAATCGAGATAAAAAATATGATCGCCAACAATCGTGGTTAAAAGCAAACATTTTTTATTTTGAAACTCTGTAGAAACTTCTTTCTGATTTCTTCGTGATTTTCTTCCAAATCTATTGAAAATTTAAGCCGAAGAAAAATTTCACTATTTTGTTTCTAATAAACATTTTATTTATCACTCATAAAAACCTATTTTATAACAGTTTAAATTTACAATTATTTATCATAGAGTAAATTGTATCTTTGCAAAAAATTTCAATTCAAATGAATAGTATTGTTGCCATTGTAGGAAGACCAAATGTAGGAAAGTCGACGCTTTTTAATAGATTGGTTCAAAGAAGAGAGGCTATTGTAGATGCTGTAAGCGGCGTTACAAGAGACAGGCATTACGGAAAATCTGACTGGAATGGAAAAGAATTTTCTGTCATAGACACCGGTGGATATATTATTGGCTCTGATGATATTTTTGAAGAAGAGATAAGAAAGCAAGTAAAACTTGCCATTGAAGAAGCTGATTTAATTGTTTTTGTGGTGAATGTTGAAGATGGTATTACACCTATGGATGCTGAAGTTGCCAAGGTTTTACGTAAAGTAAAAAAACCGATTTTTACCGTAGTTAACAAGGTTGATAACGCTATGCGAGAGCCAGATGCTGTAGAATTTTACAATTTAGGTTTAGGTGAATACTTTACGATTGCGTCTATCAATGGAAGTGGAACTGGAGACTTATTGGACGCTTTAGCAGAAAAAATGCCTGCCATCGAAGAAATAGATTTAGAAGAAGAAGAATTACCAAGATTTGCTGTTGTTGGTAGACCAAATGCAGGAAAATCTTCTTTTATAAACGCTTTAATTGGTCAAGACAGAAATATTGTAACCAATATAGCGGGAACAACAAGAGATTCCATTGATACAAAATACAACAGATTTGGTTTCGATTTTAATTTAGTTGATACTGCAGGAATCCGTAAAAAATCAAAAGTAAAAGAAGATCTAGAATTCTATTCTGTAATGCGTGCTGTTCGTTCTATAGAATATTCTGATGTTATTGTTTTAGTTGTTGATGCCACTCGTGGATTTGAAGGTCAAGATCAAAGCATTTTTTGGTTGGCAGAAAAAAACCGAAAAGGGGTTGTAATTTTGATCAATAAATGGGATTTAATTGAAAAGGAAACGAACACTCTGCGTGATTTTGAAGCGATGGTTAGAAAACAAATTGAGCCATTTACAGATGTGCCAATTGTCTTTATTTCTGCGTTAACAAAACAACGTTTATTCAAAGCTATGGAAACAGCTGTTGAAGTTTTTGAAAAGAGAAAAAAGAAAATACCTACTAGTAAGTTAAATGATATCATGTTAGAGATCATTAAGAACTATCCACCACCAGCAACTAAAGGAAAATATGTAAAGATTAAATATTGCATGCAGTTACCAACAAAAACGCCACAGTTTGCATTTTTTTGTAACTTACCTCAATATGTTAGAGATTCTTACAAACGCTTTTTAGAAAATAAATTAAGAGAAATTTACGATTTTTCTGGAGTACCAATCACTATTTATTTTAGACAAAAATAAACACGAATCTTCTTCTTTTTATCTTTCTTATGTTTTTATTCGTAAAATAAAAACATAAGAAAGTATATAAATTGTTTTAGTCAGTAACTTTTAGTGTATTTTAACGTCTAAGAGATAAATGGCACTTTATTAACATCGTTTAAGTATATGAAAATCATAACATCTAATTCAGTTGCAGAAAAGGAACTACCATTACAATTAAAAATCTCCTTTCAAAAGATTATTGTGTTGTTTGAAAAATATGCTAGTCAAGAATTTATACAGCATCCTTATCATAGTGCCGCAAAAGAAATAGTACTCCTTTTTAAAAAAAACCCTGAATTAAAGGAAGGTTTCTCTGATTACTCGCTGCTAGACACCTATAAAGAACAGATAGATTTATTATTAGACCAATTATTTCCTGAACCTTTATTACTTAATGAAATAAAAGCAGTAACAATACCCTTTTCATTTATCTCCTTTAAATTTACAGATCGTTTTGAAAATATTATCAGTAATGCTGGCGATGATTACGAATTAAAGGTACGTAATTTTGAAGATGATAGTATGTACATTGTAGCATGTACATTTATTTTAGGTTTTGTTTATGGCTATAACGTAGATTTAAAAAGACCATTTTATTTTGATATACCAGACAAAACTACTGGTACCATGAAATATTATAGGGCTACGTATAATGCAGATTTTTCTGAAATTATTGCCACAAAAGATGCTCCAAAAATCACGATAGAAGATTATAAAGAACTCCTAAACAACTTTGATAATATTGCTTTATGGAAAGAAAAGTTCCCTCCAAATAGTTACATTTTTAAAGGCTTTGGTCTAATTAGTTTATTTGATGTTACGTCAGAAGAAATGCTTTCTTCTATTAAGGCAAATTTATTAGCTGGAGGTGCTAATTTAGTGCAAAAATTGGAAAATAATTTAAGAGATTTTTATAGCCTAAAAGAGTTAAAACTCGGTTTTTCAATTTTTGATAAAATCAACTCGAAAATTTGTGAAACTGCTACTAAAAAAACAAATAGTCTTATCTTAAAAGAGGATACACAAATCAGTTGTGATACTGGTTACTTTTGCGACCAAATTATACAGAAAGTATTTACCAATAATGAAACCTTCATAATCTCTGATGTAGAAGAATATGGCGGTAATACAAATAAAAACCCTTTTTATAAAAACTTACATAATTCAGGTATAAAAAGCATTATTTTAATTCCAATTAAATCTAGTATGGTTGGCAATTTAGCTTTGTTAGAAATTGCATCTTCAGGAGCTTATGACTTAAATTCTATAAATATTAATAAGCTAAAAGATATTATTCCTGTTTTTGAGGCTGCCGTTAAAAGAACTTCAGAAGAACATCAAAATATTTTAGAAGCTACGATTCAAGAACATTACACATCCATTCATAATTCGGTAAAATGGCGATTTTATGATGCTGCGGAGAAATATCATGAAGCGCATCAAACTAATGAAAACGTAAAATTAGATGAAATTGTGTTTAACGACGTATACCCTTTGTATGGACAAAGTGATATAAAAGGCTCGTCGCAAGCAAGAAATAATGCCATTCAAGAAGATTTAAGCACACAATTATCTTTGGCTATTACTGTTTTAAAAGACGCCTGCAAAAGCGAATCTTTACCCATTTACAGTGAACTCATGTTTAGAGTTTCTACATATTTAAAAGATGTAAAAAAAGGTCTAAATGCTGGTGATGAAATAAATATTTTAGAATTTTTAAAACGTGATATTTATCCTGTTTTTAATCATATCAAAAAAATAAGCATAAAACTTGCTGAAAAAGTAAGTATATATATGGAGCGTTTAGACAAAGAATTGGGCGTGGTTTATGAGAAAAGAAAAAATTACGAAAAGAGCGTAAATATTTTAAATGATAAGCTTGCCAAATACATCGATAAAAAACAAAAAGAAGCTCAAAAAATGTATCCTCATTATTTTGAAAGATACAAAACCGATGGTATTGAATTTAATATGTACATAGGGCAATCTATTACCAAAGAAGATACTTTTGATGCTATTTACCTCTACAATTTGCGTTTATGGCAATTGCAAACCATGTGTGAAATGGAAAACATTGCTTTGAATGAGCGTAAAAACATGGAGCAAGAATTAAGAATTGCTTCACTTGTTTTGGTGCACAGCACTCCTATGGCAATAAAATTTCGAATGGATGAAAAGCAATTTGATGTTGATGGTGCTTATAATATTAGATATGAAATTATTAAGAAAAGAATTGATAAAGCTCATATAAAAGGAACTAATGAACGTTTAACCACACCTGATAAATTGGCCATTGTGTACTCACAAGATAAAGATGCAACAGAGTATATGAAATATATCAACTTTTTACAATCTAGAAATCAATTGGGTAAAATTGAATTTTTAGAATTAGAAGATTTACAAGGCGTTTCTGGTTTAAAAGCTTTAAGAGTTGAAGTTATTTATCAAGAAAATTTTGACGAAAAAAACACCATCACTTTTAATGATTTAATTAAAGAAATTGAAGCTTAAATTTACAAAAAAGTCCCTGTTTCCTGTATTTTAAAAGCAATAGCGAACGTTAAAACACTTACTATAATACCAATCATAAAAACCGTGTAGGTAATTCTTAATATTTTATATTTTCTATTTAAAACCAGCCCTAAAAAATATAAATCTTTGGTTAGAGAACCATATAAATAATCTCTGTCTTGCATCATTTCTATAATACCCCATTCAAAATCTGGTAATTCCATTTGATGAAAATTTCCAAAGAACAATAAGTTTACTTTTTTATTCGCAACATCCTCCTTCGTAAACTTACCTTGTGTTACATTGGGTCTTGTTGCCAATATGGATAATATAATAGAGGCAACCGTAAAGGTAATAAACACAACTGTTGGAAATATTAAATAATTATTTGAAGGATTATCTAGTTTTGGTAATAAGTTAGACAGCGCTAAAGACACAATAATTGCGTTTACAGAAAGTAAAATATTAGCTTTAGTATCTGCAATATTACTTAAGGTCATATGGTTTTTTAAAGCGACCCTAAACATCGTTTCTACCCCTCTTTCAGGAACGTTACTTTTATTTTTTTTAATTTCTAAAGCTTCCTTTTTCTTCTTATTTTTTTTTAATTCGTCCTCTAATTTATTCTTATTTTTAAGTAATTTAGATAAATTCTTATCTTTTCCTTTGCTCCAATTTTTTAAAGCATAATCTGAATGATATTTATGTCCTTTCGTTAAAAAATTAATGTTAATCTCAATCCACTTCGCATCAGAAAATTTTTTATTTGCTTGGGTTTCCCATTCTCTTCGCAGTAATGCTGTTTTATCGTCAAAACTTTTATCTCCCAGGTGCGCGCAGTCTGCGTCTCTAATTATTTTTTCTAAATCATTTACTGGTTGATGTGTTAATTTAGTAGCCAAAATTAATGCTGAAATTGTTGCAATTCTTTTAATTTCTGCATTTTTTTCTTGTAGAAAATGAGTGAGAATTTTTACACTTTCTTGTTCATGATTTTCTGCTCCTTTTATAAAGCCTGAATCATGAAACCACGCGGCGATTAATAAATTTTCAGCATCTATTTCTGAAAGTTTTAAGTATTCAATAAAAACTTCAACCTTTTTAACAACCCTTTGAGTATGCGCTAAATTATGGTATACAAAGTCACTACTTAATTTTTCACTAAATAAATCAAAAATATATTTTTCTGCTTCAATACTGAGTACACTCATTTTGATCTCATTTTAATTATTAAAATAAATACAAAGAGTTTGCCAATAATTTAAAATGTTTTAATTTATTGAAAAGCTGTAATCTAAACCAAATATAGTAATATCTCTTGGTAATCTTACTATAACACTTCGTTCATAACGATAATATATTCCAAATTTACCGAACTTTTTTAAATTATAACTAGTACCTAAAGTCAATCTGTATTTACTGTAACGCATTGCCTCACCTTTGCGAATCCTGTGAAAAACTTCAGCGGCAAATTCTGGATCTAGTGGCCATTTTTTAATATTGTATTCTAAACCTGTTTTAAATCGTAAATTTTCAGTAGCAATATCTCCTTGTGCTTCATTAATGCCCAATTCATTCTTGTTTTGATAACGAAATCTATGAGAAACTTCGAACCTATTAATTTCATATTTATAAGATACATCTGCGTTGTATCTAAAATGATTTTCATAGCCTTGTATTTTTCCTTGATTGTCATTTTCACTAACATACCTTAATCCAATGCCTATTTCAAAGTTATCAAATAATTCATATTCTATATTAAATTGAGAAAAATACTCATCTGTAGTTGTGGCATTATCTTTTAATCTAATATTTTGTTCTAAACCTATTTTTAATTTTTTACCTATGGAATAATCTACACCAACGGAACTCCAAAAAGCAAAGTCATTTGCATCCTCTACTTGCGCAAAAGCAGTATTTGCAAATATTAGTGAACAAAACAATAAAGATGCAAATGAAATCTTAAGGTATTTTAAAACTTTCATAGCTTCCTTATGATTCAGTATTGTAATGAAATATTCTTATCACTGCACTGTCTTTTAGAAAATCAATTTTCCCAATTGTCAATTTATTAATCACCAAACCTGTTCTGTTTTCTAAATCAGCTTTCAACAAATCATAATTTTCAGGTTTAATATTCTCTATATTCTCGTAGACAATGTCTTTGTGTATCTGATGCTTTAAATGCCATACTTTTTCTATAATCACGATAGCAGCAACAATAACTACATTCCCAAATATAACCTCAAAATAACTCATTTTTTTATTTACAAAGGCATTCATTATTGAGACCCCTATTACAACAAATAAATAAGTCATATCTTTAATGGCTAAAGTGTCTGTTCTATATCGAATAATGCCAAAAATTGCAAAAAGACCTAGCGCTAAACCAATATCTAGTTTATACTTTTTTAGAGTAAAACATAAAAAGAAAACAATAATTCCAATTAAATAATACGTAAAAACATAATCTTTATTACCCGTTACACTATAATATAACCATCTAATAATAAGTGTTAAGAAAACAATATTAATAGCAAATAGGAAGGATAATTTATAAAAATCATCATCAAAGAAAGGAATATTTAGAAAATCCATAGTTACGCAGAAATTTTATTTAATTTAATTAATTTTTGTTTGAACAAATTATACTTGAGTTCTTTATAAAGATTAACCATTCCAATACAATATTTGCTAATGCTGTAAGGGTTATATCTATATTTTTTTAATGTTTTTACAACAATCGACTTGCGATCAAACCTACTCTGTTTTACCTCTATCACAACTAAATTGTTGTAATTTTTAACGATATCATTCATATAATAGGATAAATTTAGATCGATAGTAGCTCGCTCATTATCTTTCAGATTAACGAGTGTAATCCTTTTAAAACTGTTCCATAAACTGGGCTGTAAATCAAACTTTTTAGAAGTGGTTTCAAAGATAAAATCATTTAAGTTTTGAGATAAACCTAAATCGAAATCTGAAATTTTAATTCTAGATTTATTTGTTTCTCCCTTCCCATTTTTTTGCTTTATTTCTAAAAAAGTTAGGCCAGAATCCACATATTTACGTTGTCTTATTTTAGTTCTATTAACTCTTCCGTTATGATGATCAAAATAAAATTTAAATTTAGAAGTATCAAAATAAACAGAAGAGTAGTTCATAATCCTTCGATCTTTTACCTCTAAAACTTGATAATCTTCTTTTAAATCATTTAATATCTTATCTAAAAAATTTATGTTAATGGTGTACTTGGTATCTGTTCTCTTCATTAAAGAGACAGTATTCATATCTTCTAAAGAAATACTTTCGAAACTATTAATTGTAGCAGAAATGTTTTCTAATACTGTATGTTCTTTTTTAGTCTCCATTAATTGTTTAAATAATAATAATAATAGAATATTATATTTTTATATTGAGATAAGTGTTGTTCTAAAATATTTTTAATACGTAAAAACTATTCGATTAACTTTTACTGTAAATCAAAAAGTTTGAAAGAATTGGTTGAAATATTCTACTCCAATTTATTAAAAAAATTCTATTAAGCTTCCTTATCAATACCTTTTTGAGCGCATACTATGTTCTGATGCACTTAATTCGTAACTAACTTTTATTTAATACAGTAAAAAAATATCAGTATCAATTAGCTATAAACTCATTCTAAAATTGACTACAAAAGTAAATAATTAAATTATAATCTGTAGCAAAAGTCAACCTATATTTACACAAGCTAAATAGGTCACTGTTTTTTTATTATAATTTTAAATAACGATGAAAAAAAGTACTAATCTTAATAATCAAACTATAAATTATAACGTTTTATACCATTAAACTGTCTCTTATTAACAGAGTCTATAGCTCAAATGCAACTTTTAACAAAGTTGTTGAATTTTATTGCACTTGCTTTGGCTCGATAAGTAAAACTGAACTAGAATTTACATTTATAGAAAAGGAAAAAATCACTCATAGACTTAAATATTGCTTGGGTACTAGATTTTAAAAGGACAGTTTGGTTCGGAATATCATAAAAAAAAGATTGAACGAGGACTATTTTTAAATATCTTTGAATGTTAATACCCAAATAAAAAAAATGAAAGAAATATTTTATGGTTTGGCAATCCTTGCTCTAATGTTTGCATCATGTAGCGGTCCAAAAGAAGATATTAATTATGCTCCTAACGCTCTTGATGACACTGCTTCTACAAATGAAAATACACCCGTTAATATTAGTGTTTTAACGAACGATAACTTTGGTATTGATGGACCTAATACAGGTGCAATCTCTATCCATTCTGGAACTTCTGCTAGTGGTGGTGAGATAGCAGTAAACAATGGAGGAACTCCTAATGACCCTAAAGATGATACCATAGATTACACGCCTAAAACAAACTTTAATGGAACAGATGTTTTTGATTATACCATTACTGATAGTACTGCAGATAGTTCTTCTGCCACTGTAAGTGTTCTTGTTATTCCAACAAACGGTCCGTCTTTAGGAGCGACTTTTAATAATGGTTTATTTCTATTTACCATAACTAATGTAGCCAACAAAGAAGTATCCATAGAAAAAAACACGGAGGATGGTCCTTCTGGTGCATTAGAACTGCCTCAAACCATAGAAGAGTCTGATATCACCTACACAGTAACAAGTATAGCAGATGAAGGCTTCGCATATTCTTACAACATAACTAGTGTTACGATTCCAAATGGCTATAAAACAATAAGAAAGCTTGCTTTTTATAATGATTACAGTATAACTAATATTAGTCTTCCAGATACTCTTACTGCCATAGAAAATGATGCTTTTGGTGCGTGTACTAGTTTAATCGATATTGATATCCCTGCTGGAATTACTCATTTATCTGATGCTGTTTTTGCAAGTTGTAGAAGTTTAACTACTATGACGATACCCAACACAATAACAAACATAGGTAATGCTGTTTTTTACGACTGCAGCAGCTTAAATAATGTTATAATACCAGATAGTGTAGTTAATGAAAATATGGGAACTGCAGTCTTTGGCTTAAATGCAAGTTTAACCAATATAACTTTTCCATCTGCTTTTACAACAATTCCAAACGATACATTTTACGATTGTAATAGTTTAGAGAGCTATACAATACCCAGTAATATAATCAATATCGGTTCTTCTGCTTTCTATGGATGTGGTGTTTTAAAAGAGATTAATATTCCAGAAAATGTGACTACTATTGGTGAATCTGCTTTTGGTGCATGTGTTAATTTAACAAAAGTAGTAATTCCAGATAATTTTACAAGTTTACCAGATAATTTGTTTTTTGAGTGTAATAATCTAGTAGATGTTAACATACCTATTGCTCTTACAAGTTTAGGAAATGCAATTTTTTATGGATGTACCAGTTTAGAAAATATTAATTTACCAAACGGTATAACAAGTATAGGAAGCGCTGCTTTTGGAAATTGTTTTAGCTTGAATAATATTGCTATACCGACTAATTTAACGACCATAGAGGAATCTATTTTTTGGAACTGTAGTAGTTTTACTGAAATTAATATTCCTAGTGGTGTAACAAGTATTGGAAATAGTGCTTTTGGTGGTTGTAATAGCATCACCGAAATAACGATTCCAAATGGTATAACTTCTTTACCCACAAATGCATTTTATAATTGTAGTAGCTTAACTACAATTATTCTTCCAAGTAATTTAACAGCAATAGAAAAATTTGCTTTTGGAAATTGTAGAAGTTTAACTAATTTTGATTTTCCAGATAGCGTGACAATAATTTCACAAAACACTTTTTATAACTGTACCAGCTTAACCGATGTTAGTATCCCAAATAGTATAACAAGTATCGGAAATCAAGCTTTTTATAATTGCAGTGCGTTGAAAAATATATCTGTAAATTTGCCCACACCTTTAACTATAGATGCAAATGTTTTTGAGTATGTTACCATGAGCAGTATGGCTTTAAAAGTACCTTCTGCTTCAGTAGAGAATTACAAGACTTTTGATGTTTGGAGAGATTTTGGTTCAATAAATGCTTTATAATTTTTTTTAACAACGAGTATATAAATATAAGTAGATACGTATTTCACTTTACAAAAATTTGAAAGAGGTCGTCTAAAAAGTGATTTTTAGACGATCTCTTTTTGGCTACTATTTATTTCGAAAGATTTATTTAAAAAAGATATAACTTTGCTAGAGCGTTCCACTAAGTTTCTTCAAAAAAGGTAATCTTACAATCAATACCATTTCCATATTTACTTTATCAATACCTCTTAACATAAATTATTTCAAGTTTTTATTTTGTTTGATGTTTCCAAAAACAGCTCCAACATCATTATTTTCTTTTTGCAATATATCGTTGACTTGTGAGTAATTTTTTGACTTCTAATTTTAGCGATATCAGATTATAGTTAAGTGTTATAATTCGATTGGTTTTTGATTTATAACATCGATTTCTTAAAAGACAATCTTTGCAGTTTTGTGTATGACATCTTAGTATTTATTGAATATTTAGATAGAAATTATACTTCATCTTTTAATCACTTTAAATCTAAAATTTAATCTAAAAAAACAGCATCCACAACCAGTCAATTATAGAAACAAATTTATTTTCAATAAAAACATAAACCCTGCTAAAATTAGCATTATTTTTAATCCAAACAGGTCTTATAATTCTAATCAAACAAAAGGTTTACACTCCCAAAGCAAACAAAACTCTTTCTCAAATTAGAGCGTTCTTTTAAAAAATTAATATATATTCGCACTGCATAAATAATTATGTTTTATATGTTATGATTACCCCTGCGTAGCATATGAAAACCTTAAAAAAAAATGAAGTTAACAAGGGTAGATAAAGTGTTTCAAAGTGCCACAATATTCTTTTTGGTTTTTTTGAATATAGCTGTTTTTTCACAGAGCAAACCAGTCAAGCCTTTACCTAAAAAAGATTCTTTTGCTACTGAAATTAGAGAAGCAGATATATTAAAAAGCACAAACGATTTCATTACAAGAAAGGAATATGACAAAGCTTCACTGTTTTTGTCAAAGTACTACGATGATTTTTCTGAAAGTTTAAAAGTAAATTGGCTATATGCTCATGTATTGTACATGAACAATGATAAAAGACAGGCAATAAATAAGTTCAAAAAAGCGATTTCTATTTCTCCTATGAATAAAAATCTTCAAATGGATTACGCTAGGGTACTTTATGGAATGGGGAAAATCCATAAAGTAGCCTCTATTTTATCTAAATTTATGGATGCCGATTCTAAAAATGTTGAATTCTTACTAATGCAAGCTAATATTAGTTTTTGGAATGGAAATCTGAACAATTCACAAAAAAAGATTGATAGAATTCAAGAACTCTATCCAAACTCAAAAATTACAAAGAGTTTAACGCAGCAGATAAAAGAATTATCCGCATTTAATATTAAAACCAATTTTGAATACCAGTCTGATTCGCAGCCTTTAGATTATTCTGCACAACATATAGTTGTACAAAAATATAGTTCTAGGTTTTTAAATCTAAAATTCGAACTATCAAACTATAATTTTTCACCTGAAAAAGAACGAGCTGTAATAATTAAACTTAGTAATCAGTTTTACATTGCTCCTTTAAAGCTTACTGCAAATATAACTGGAGGTGTTTACAAGAATTATTCAGGAATAAACGATTGGATAGGTGGCATTAGTTTTACCCAAAAATTACCCCAAAACATATCTTTAAATTTTGGATATTATAAAGAGAGTTTATTAAGCACGATAGCAAGCACTGCCTTCAATTTAACATCTCAAAATATTTTTGGAGGAATCGATTATCATAATAAATTACTCATAGCTCATGCAGAGTACAACCAACAATTTTTTAAAGATGATAACATTATTAAATCGATTGGCTCTTGGATTTTATCACAACCTATTAAAGTTAGAAATTTTAACTTTCAATTTGGATATAGCTATGAATTCATAGACGCGAAAGATATCTTGTTCATTTATGACACGGAAGGAGTAGGAATTTACGATCCCTATTTTACACCAAAAGAACAAGAAATGCACTCTGCTTTGTTTATCGTAAATTATAAACCAACAAAAAAATTATCACTTAAAGCAAAAGTGAATTACGGCTTGAGAGCTACTGTAAGAAACCCTTACCCCATGCAAGTAACCCCAACTATAATAGAAATTGGTGGATTTTATGACGAGAATTTTTCTCCTATACAGTTTACAGGAGCCATTAATTACCACTTTTCAAATCAGATTACTGCGAAAATCAACTATATTAAGCAAGAAACATTTTTCTACACAAGACAAAATATTAACCTAGGATTAAATTTTAACCTCTAATGAATTCAAAATTACGAAATGATTTGTGGAAATTTAAAGAAGCTAAAAAAGTAACCAGCTTTGATAAAGCTATCTTTTTAGGATTAACACTTGCTGGATTAATAAGCATGTTTAATTTAATGGAATGGTGGTTTAGAGCACAACATATTGAAAATATTTTTTTATTCGTTATTTTAAGTCTTTTTTTTGGCTACGGCAATATTAGGATAGCTTTAATCTGGATCAATTATTTACGGATACAAAAACCAAAAGAAGTACCTGTTCCAGAAAAAAACTTAAGTGTTGCTGTTTTTACAACATCTTCTCCTGGAGAACCGTTATCTATGTTTGAAAAAACTTTTAAGGCGCTAAGAAACTTAAACTATCCTCATACAACCTATTTACTAGATGACACAGAAGATATTGCCTTTAAAGAGTTAGCAGAAGAACATGGAGTGGTATGGTTAAATTTACCAAACATACCTGGAGCCAAAGCTGGTAAGATTAACGAAGCATTGAAAATAACAAAAGAAGACTTTATTTTAGTATTAGACCCAGACCATATTGTTTTCCCTAATTTTTTAGATCAAACACTAGGTTTTTTTCAAGATAAAAAAGTAGGTTTTGTTCAGGTAAGTCAAGGGTATTACAATATGTATCGTTCTTTTACAGCACACGGCGCTGCAGAACAAACTTATGCATTTTATGGGCCTACGCAAATGGGCTTGTTTGGTTATGGGGGTGCTGTGGCTATTGGAGCTAATTGTACTTTTAGAAGAAAGGCATTAGACAGTATTGGAGGTCATGCTAAAGGTTTGTCTGAAGATTTAAATACTTCAATTAGAATTCATTCAAAAGGTTGGAAATCTATATACAATCCTGTAATTGTGAGTCGTGGTTTAGTTCCTGAAGACTTTACGTCCTTTTGTAAACAACAATTAAAATGGGCAAGAGGAGTATTTGAAATGCTCTTTGATGAGTTCCCAAAAGCTTCAAAAACTTTAACTTTTTGGCAAAAAGTATCGTATTTATCTATAGGAACCTATTATCTAGTTGGCCCCATGACAGCCTTCTTTATCTTTATACCTTTATTATTTTTTACAACAAAAATAGGTCCCGCTAGTATGGACTTTACTGAATTTATTATACTTGGCAGCCCTATTGTATTAATTTCAATGTTAGTTTATGCACATGCTCAAAGTTTTTTGTGCGATAAAAAAACAGAAAGAGGAGTTCATTGGAGAGCCATGGTTTTAAAGTATTCTTGTTGGCCTGTATTTACGTATGCTTTTTATTTGTCCATAATTAACAAAAAAGTTCCGTATATACCAACAGCAAAAGTAGCTGTAAAGGGTTTTATGAGTCCGTTTGTAACACCATTAATTTTATACTGTATTTTATTTATATGCATACTGACGGGCGTTTATATTGAAAGAAGATATTACATTCCTCAAAGTGAATTAATTCTTACAACCGAAAAAACTTGGGGAATGATCGGGTTTGCTATGATTGCTTTCCTGCAATTTTTAGGAGGTATTGCAGCAGCCTATCAATCTTTGTTTATCAAAGCAGAAAATGCTTGGAGTAAAATAGTGATAACAGCAGATAAAAAAATTAAAATTAAAGAATAAAATAAGTAAAGACATGAAAGTAGTAATTTTACCAAGTAAGTTTGGAACAATATTTAGTGAGAAAACTTACTCAATACCAAAACCTATGGTGAAACTATAAATATTTGTAACTATAAAGACACCAAATTAAGCCAATTAGCAGCAATAATGCATGCATCTATCAATACCAAACCAAAATTATTGTAGGTGCAATTACTTATAAAAACAAGGAGCTTGGGAAATGATAGGTAACAGTTAAATAATAAAAAAAATCTACGATTTCAAGTCAGAAACAAGTGTTGAACAAGACAATGAAATCCTTATAAATCAAAAGTAATTATGTCATCATTTAAAAAAACAGCTAAAAGACTTTTTAATGTAGTGCTTGCTTTAGTACTAGGTTATTTTATAGTTTATGGTTTATCAGCCTTAAGTAAAAATTCTAAAGGACCTTTAGGAGGATTTCTAGAAAACGTAGGTAATATGGTTAAAGATATTGAGCAAGACAATATTTTAGAAAAAAGAGAAAAAAATAGAGGAAAAAAATTAGAATGGTTTAAGGACCAAAAAAATAATAAGTTTGCACTTCTAAAATCCAAAAATATTCTTTTTGGAGCAACAGACGATAATAATGGAAAATCTTATGAAAATATTATCGATTTAGAAGACTCACTAGCAGTAACATTTCCTATTATTCAAATTTACAGAGCTTGGGGAGATCGTAAAGAACATGAATTTCCTAAAAATGAAGTTGATGCAATTATTAGAATTGGGTCTGTACCCATGATTACTTGGGAACCTTGGTTAACAACATTTTCAAAAGAAAATTTTCCAAAAATTAAAGATATAGAACAAAGAGACAATCACGGACTGTTATCTATTGCCAATGGTGATTATGATGTTTATATAAAAAAGTGGGCAACAGAGGCCGCAAAAGTAGGACATCCTATTTATTTAAGAGTAGGGCATGAAATGAATGACTCTTATCGTTATAAATGGGGAGCTCAAAATAACGATCCTTCAGAGTTTATTGGTGCATTTAGACATGTAAAAGATGTATTTGACTCAGTTGGAGCGACAGATATTATTTGGGTTTGGAGTCCACATATAGCTAAAGGAAAGTTTAAGGAATATTACCCAGGAAATGATTATGTAGATATTATTGGAACAGGAGCTTTGAATTATGGAACAAGCACAAACTTTAGCGATTGGTGGACTTTTGAAGAGATTTTTGGTAATTATTATGACCAATTAGCTTCTTTTTACAAACCAATAATGATTGCAGAACTTGGTAGCTTAAAAACAGGTGGAAGTAGATCAAAATGGTTTGGAGATGCTTTTGGAAATTTCAACACTAAATATCCTTATGTAAATGCAATTTTATTTTTTCATTATTCAAGTGATAAAACTCTTACTTATAATAAAGATTTAAATTGGGGTATAAAAGATGATCCTGAAGTAACTACGGCAATCAAAGATGCCTTAAAAAAGTGGCCTGCTAATATAAAGCAACCAGGCATCGAATAACTTTTGTTAAAATTTTAAACTTTTGAATTAAAGCTGTATTTATTGTTTTACCAATTTAAAGTTGTTTATTTATTTCATTATTTGGATAAACAAACAACTTTTTAAATTTAATTTTCTATCCATAAAAAACCTCTTTTAGAGCCTCCAAAATAATCTTTATTTTTTATTAAGGATTTTTACACTTAGAAAAACGAAGACTTAAGTAGCTCAATTATTTAAAGTTTATTTTATAACAGATCTTCCTTTTAAAAGAAAGAAAGAAAACTTTCACGAGGTAATCAATTATAGCGTCGGCATTTCTCTATTTATCATCCAGTGAAGCCTTATTTAAAGATGATACTTCATTCTTAACACATTGTTCTGGAAATTAATATATCTCATAAAACATAGCCCTAAACAACTTGCATAGTATAATTCTTTGAACTCGCATACTCTTTAATATAAGAAAGTAAAACAGTAGTTATTTGAATATTTACAAGTCGTAGCTATCTAAAAGCTATTGTATAACTTAAGTTCCACGGAGTGAATAAAAGAATTAAAGTTCAATAATTTTTTTTGGGCTTGTCAAAGAATAAGTTTATAATCTTCTATAAGCCCAAATATGAAAAAGTAAGGGCAACTGTAATTTTAATATTTGTTTTCCATAAACTTATACTTTTTTAATTGGCAGCCTATGTGCAATTAAGCCCAAAACTTTCTGTTTTTTCATTTGACATAGTGGCGTTTATATTTTCTTGCATACGACCATAAAGACGATATTTTTCCGACTTTTTAAAGTTATAGTCTGTACCAAAAGTTAATCTATATTTATTTGTAATATATATATATTTGAAATTGTTAGGCTTTATAAAAAATTACTCTTTTACTATTTTTTTAGTTTTAAAAAAGTCATCAGAAAAAACTTTCACTAAATAAATTCCTTTAGAAAAATTACTTATATCTACAGTTAAGTTATTCGCGTTTTTAGATGATTTATAAACCAGCTTTCCAAAAATATTATACACTAAAACTTTATCAATAGAACTATTTGATAAGATTTTAATTTTATCTTTTGCAGGATTAGGATAGATAGTTAAGTTTTGTTCTTCTAAGAGGTAGTCTTCTGCAGATAATACATTTTTATCAACTGCGCTTACTGCTATATTATTAAAACTTACTTTTTTATTAGCATCTTCAGTCATATTAGTACCATTAAATCTAAATCTAACTTTAAAAAATTCATTTTCGTCTGCTGCAGAAACATTAGAAAAATCAAATTCTTTTTGTTGATATTCTAAATTTATAGATTGAGAACTGTTATTCACATTACTAGAAACCCAATTGGATCCATTCCAATATTCAGCAATTACAGTATTGGCAGCTCCATCAGAATTAATAGCAAGTGAAATTTTAATGTCTTTATAACCAATGGTAGAAAAATCTAATTCAACAGAATTCTCTAAACTACCAGACTTAAAAGGTTGTTTTATTTGTAAACCTTTCATCACTTGAGGTGCAAAGGCAATATTATTATTTGCAAGCGTTTGATAATTAATTGCTGTAGGCTCATTGATTCTTTCCAGAGAAGCTTTTCTCCAATTAGAATTATTAGCATCAAAAGGATACCCTGAAAGAGATGAATTATAATTCAACTTTGCAGTTAAATCGTTTCTAGAATAGGTAGAATTTACAACTTCTAAAGGTACGTCATTTGCAATAGCATCATCTAAAAGCCAAAAATAGAGCAAATGAGAATAGTCTTCATCCGGCGTAAAATTAGCTTGTATTCGTAAATTGCTATTAGGTGTAATGTTAATTTCGCTATTCGTTCCACTAGCGTCTCTGGACCAATGAGAAAAAATATATCCTTCCATTGGTTTTGCTTCTAAAGTAATTGGAATATTATCAAAATATACGCCTGTCCAAGGATATGGTTTGTTATTAACTCCTGGTGTTGATCCTTCCACATCTATAGTATTCAAAGTAATATATCCAGCGTTTAAATTAGACACATTTAAAACTAAATCTATCGTATCATCAATATTGAAAAGTGTTTTTATTTGACCTCTTAAAAGTGTTGGTCTTTCAACAATCCATTCTAAAAGATTATCTTTATCACGGTCTTCATAGAACCTACGTCTTGGAGAACGATTTCTATCTTCTTCTAAAAGTGGAGATATCTTGTCAAAAGTTTCATTTACAATAGCATCAAACCGCTCCTTTAAAAAACCTGTGTTTAATAAATCTGCAGTACGATTGATAAATTTTATTTTAAAACCTTCATTGGTAATTAGATTTGAAAACACATCTTTATTCCCAGAACTTGATCCATCTGCATATTCTTCCAACCAATTAACATGATCAGCCATAGCTGCCTCAAAATCTTGAGTATAAAGACGAAACTTACCGTCTCCAAAACCATCGTTTACTACATTTATGGCCTTCCAATATTTAGTTTCATAACTATCGCCTTCAGAAAATATTTCTAGAATTAAATGGTCTATATACGAATCCATATCTAATATATCTGTCACATATTGATAATGAGTAGCATCTTGTAAATCATTATCTCGCATGTATTCAAATAAATATCGCAACACCCTTTCTGAATCTACATCTCCTGCATCGTTATCACAACCCCCAATACAATTTACGATTGACACATTATCACTATCTAAACCAAAATTATTGGCGATATAGTGTTCATCAAAACGATCTCTAAAAGCAGTTATTCCAAAATACTCTCCATTAATATAACTAACGGCGTTTTTTATCCTAGTTATACCATAAAAAAAAGGTTGCATTAATTTATTAAAAACAACATCATTGGCTATATAACCACCACTACCATTACCTCTAAGCAATATTCTCTTAAATGTATTGTTATAAGGTTCAGGTGAATTTGGTATTATTTCATCAAACAAATCTACCTTAAATTCATTATCTTGATCATATTCGCTTCTAGCATAAAGTCTTAAATTTTTAAGATGATGTCCTCTTGATGTATTTCCATGAATTCTTATTCCTGCATCTTGATTTAAGATAGATTCTAAATCTGTATTAAAAATTTGAATGTTTACGTCACGCTCCCACTCCCTTCCACTTTGTCCAAAATTACTAAAATCTGCTCTCATAGGCTGATTTCCGTTAGGCTCTGCTGTTCTCCATTCATCAAAAACTGCACCTGATGTATAAATACCATCAGTATATTCAAATAGATTACCTTCAAAAGTTGTTAATGCAACTACTGGCACTGAGTATGGGTTTCCATTAGGCCAAACAAAATAATTCCTTGTTCTAGTTCTAGAACCTATACCATTCAAATAAACTTTAGCTCTTAAAACTATTGCCTTTCTTACTGAAACTGGCGGAATATATATATCGTCTGCAACGGTATTTTTTCTTGCTAAAACATCTACATCATCCGATATATCACTCATCAAAATTGGCGCACTATATGAAAAAGATTGATAATTTTGATTTAAAAATGCTCCAACGCTTTCACCTACCTCGTAAGGATAATCATTTTTATATTGAAAACTAGACCCACTTAAATTGTTAATATTTGGTTCTGAACCATCTAAAGTATATACGATAGTTGCTCCTTGGGTATCTGTTGATAATGCTAAATCAAAATTACCAGTATATAAACCTGATGTATGTGAAAAACTCGGTGGTTCTAATGAAATAGTTGTTCCACTTTCTACATTTGATGCTCCTGGAGTTGGTGTACTAAAAAACAACCAGGATCCAGTTCCATTTGGTTGCCTACCATAAGAAACATCTTCACTTAAAGTTACTGAGGGAGATCCGCTAACTAATAGTCCATTATCATTTGTTAATATTAAAGTTTCACCACCTGCACCAATTTTAAAATTAGTGTGTAGTTGACTTCCAGATGTTGCCCTATCTTTGTTTGATGCCAACACTAAAATATATTGATTTGGTGCTATACTTATTGAAGGAAAAATCCATTTGTAAGGCAAATCTGTATCATCTGATAAACCAAAGCCTTGTAAATTTATGGATTCAGATCCATAATTATAAAATTCAATCCAATCTTCAAAATCTCCATCTTCATCAGTAAACGTTGTAATATTAGAGCTCATAATCTCGTTAATGGCAATTTTTTCTGTTTCAGATCCTGTTGCACCCGTATTACTTTCCCCAGGAGTAGATACATTAAAATCAACCCAAGAACCAGTACCATCTGGATTTCTTCCATAAGAGGAATCCGTTGCAATTGCAACAGCTGGCGATTCACTTAATTTTGTACCTGAAGGTTTTGTTAAAATAACAGCTTCTCCTCCTGATTTTATTTTAAAATTTGAGTGTAATTGAGCATTAGAATTTGCTCTATTTTTATCTGAAGCCCACACTAACAAATATTGTTTTGACCCTAAACTAATAGAAGGAAAAACCCATTTAAATGGTGCATCTGTTTGATCTGATAAGCCGTAACCAGATAAATTTATTGCTGTGTTTCCGTAATTATAAATCTCCACCCAGTCCTCAAAATCTCCATCTTCATCAGCAATCGTAACATCGTTTGAAGACATTATTTCGTTGATCGCAACGTCATCTTGAGAAAAAGAATTTAGAATATTAAAGAATAAAATAAAAGTAAGTATTATATAATTTATTTGACTTGAATGTTTCATCATAATTCTATTGTGTAAATTTAATTTTTGAAATCTATTTAATTTCATCTTTATTGTACATATATAATCTTCTAATACATAAAATATACGTTGAGCTTTTTTATCATCTCACATCCTATTTACTATCAATTTAACTTTAAAATAAAAAAAAGGGGGAAAGAAGGGATAAGTGCCAAATAAAAATTACACCAGCCCACAAAATTATTTTTATTTCACGCAAATATACTAAAAAAAAAAAATCATATTTTACTTTTTTTTTAAAAGAAGTTTTGAACTTTTTTTTGTAAATTATACCTAAAATTTTCGACTACTTAAAAAAACATTATATTAATTTAAAAAGAAAGAATCAACTTTATGTTAACATGGAAAGAAGTGATCAGCTTCGCAACAAAAGGAAACCCAACTCCAGACGAAAGAGTTGAGAAAACAGCAAAAGAATGGAAGGTTATATTAACTTCAGAGCAATTTAAAATTGCAAGACAAAAAGGAACAGAAAGACCACATACTGGTGCTTTATGCAGTATTTATGATGAAGGCCAATACAACTGTGTTTGTTGTGATACTCCTTTATTTGATTCAACTATTAAGTTTGAATCTAGTTCTGGTTGGCCAAGTTTTACACAACCCATTAAAGAAAATGCCATAAAATACGATAGAGATGTTACTTTTGGCATGGTTAGAGTTGAAGCGATGTGCAATACTTGTGATGGTCATTTAGGACACATTTTTCCTGATGGGCCAGCACCAAGTGGTTTGCGCTATTGTATTAACTCTGAATCTATGAAATTAAAAAAAGGAACTACTAAAAATGATTAAAAACATACAAATTGCCACTTTAGGCGGTGGCTGTTTTTGGTGCACAGAAGCTGTATTCCAAAAAGTTAAAGGTGTAGAAAAAGTTGTTTCTGGTTATGCCGGTGGAAATGCTCCAGGAAGACCAACCTACCGTGAAATATGTTCTGGTTTGTCTGGTTTTGCAGAAGTAATTCGAATTACTTTTGATGAAAGCACCATTTCGTATCAAGATATTTTAGTCATTTTTATGACAACACACGACCCTACGACCTTAAATAAGCAAGGAGCGGATAGAGGCACGCAATACAGATCTGTAATTTATTATCATAATGAAACACAACAAAAAATTGCAGAAGAAGTTTTAACTCAGATTGAACCTTATTATACCGATAAAATAACGACAGAATTAAGTGCTTTACCTACTTTTTATGAAGCGGAACAAGAGCATCAAAATTACTACAGAGAAAATACACAACAAGGCTATTGTAGTTATGTAATTGAACCGAAATTGGCGAAACTAAGAAAATTACATGCAGATAAATTAAAGTAACAAATATCAGCTCGAACGCAGTCGAGAACTTACAAAACCTTTCGAAAACTGTGTTTGATGCTTTTAATCCAAGTTTATTTTAATTTCCAAAATACTCAAGTAGACGACTAAAATGAAAACCTTAATTAAACTTTATGGCGCTGAAAGATGTCATAAAACACACTATTATAAAATATTTTTAGAAACGCGTAATATACATTACGCCTTTTTAGATGTCCTACAAAATGAGGTAAATGCAGAAGAATTGCGTAACTTGTATGAAAATAGAAAATTGAATTTCCCTACCATTTCGATTGGTGATAAAAAATTAAGAAATCCCTCTGATAAAGAGCTCCAAAAATGGATTGATACAATATGATGAAATCCAATCATGGGTATTAAGCAGCCATTATAAGGAACAAGACTGCTTGTTTGAACTTATAAATATCTGATTTCTTCAAAAACTAAAATAAATGAGATTAAATATAAAAAACACTTTTACTGAAAATTTACCCGACGATAAAACCCTTGAAAACTCAAGAAGACAAGTAACGGAAGCCGTATTTTCTTTTGTAACTCCAAAAAAAACAAAAGCTCCAAAAGTACTGCACATATCTAAAGAAATGGCTTCTGAATTACATATTTCTGAAGAAGAAACAAATTCAGAATTTTTTAAAAATATTGTAACTGGTAATGAAATTTACCCCAATACAAAACCCTATTCCATGTGTTATGGAGGCCATCAATTTGGCAACTGGGCGGGGCAGTTAGGAGACGGAAGAGCCATTAATTTATTTGAAGTTGAACATCAAAACAACAACTGGAAAGTACAATTAAAAGGTGCTGGCCAAACTCCTTATTCAAGAACTGCAGATGGTTTAGCTGTTTTGCGTTCATCCGTTAGAGAATATTTATGCGCAGAAGCAATGTTTCATTTGGGAGTTCCAACTACAAGATCTTTATCTTTAAGTTTCTCTGGAGATCCTGTTTTACGTGATGTTTTATACGATGGAAACCCGGCCTATGAAAAAGGTGCTATTGTTTCTAGAGTTTCTCCTTCTTTTTTACGTTTTGGAAATTATGAAATTTTTGCAGCAAGAAAAGATGTA
The DNA here is from genome assembly GCA_034110665.1 of Polaribacter sp. Classification (GTDB taxonomy): domain Bacteria; phylum Bacteroidota; class Bacteroidia; order Flavobacteriales; family Flavobacteriaceae; genus Polaribacter. Next base: position 24,169 of record JAWUYT010000064.1, on the reverse strand, counting down.
AAAAATTTAAAAGTTCTAACTGATTATACCATCAAAAATCATTTTTCACATTTAGGAGAGCCCTCAAAAGAAAGTTATGTTCAGTTTTTTAAAGAAGTTTCAGAACACACTTTAGCCATGATTATTCATTGGCAACGTGTTGGTTTTGTGCACGGAGTGATGAATACGGATAACATGTCGATACTTGGTTTAACCATCGATTTCGGACCTTATGGTTGGTTAGAAGGATTCGATTTTGGCTGGACTCCAAACACAACCGACATACAAAACAAACGTTACAGGTACGGAAATCAGCCAAATATTGGTTTATGGAATTTGTATCAACTAGCAAATGCGCTATATCCAATCATTGAAGAGGTTACACCTTTAGAAGAAATTTTAGATCAATATAAAGTTGATTTTGAAAAACAATCTTTTGCAATGATGAAATCGAAATTAGGCTTATACACTTCGGATGAAAATGATTTAGAATTAATTCAGCACTTAGAAGATACTTTGCAATTAACGGAAACCGACATGACAATTTTCTTTAGAAATTTAAGTAGTTTTTCTATTGAGAAATCAGGTTTTTATTTGATCGAAAAAGCTTTTTATGAGCTAGAAGATTTTTCGGATGCCATAAAAATGAAATGGCTTAACTGGTTTGAAAAATATGCAGAAAGACTTCAAAAAGAAACAACTTCATCCGAAGAGAGAAAAGAAAAAATGAATGGAGTAAACCCTAAATATGTGTTGCGTAATTACATGTCTCAATTAGCAATTGACGCAGCAGATAAAGGAGATTATTCTTTGATTGATGAATTATATCAACTCTTAAAAAAACCATACACTGAACAACCAGATAACGAAAAATGGTTTGCAAAAAGACCAGAATGGGCACGAAATAAAGTGGGTTGTTCGATGTTGTCTTGTAGCTCTTAATGACTGTTTTAGCTATTATTAAAAAAATTCCAGAAGGTTATTCTGAAGGATATTTGAATTTAACAAAATACAGCATTACAAAGAATACTTTTAATGATGGAACATCTTTTAAAATTTTTGGTAGAGAATTAAAAGGAAATAATTTTATTAGTTTTAATTATTACATCACATCAAAAAAAGAATTTATAAAACCTTGCGAAATGCCAGAAGAAAAAGTAATTCACTTTTTAAAAAATATAGAACTTTTATAATATGAATATAGGATTAGGAACCGCAGCTCTAGGGAGACCACAATACATTAATGTTCGTCAAGATAATGCAGGAAATACTGATTTAGAAACTTTTAGAAAACATAGTTTCTCTGTTTTAGAAGCTGCCTATAATTCGGGAATCCGTTATTTTGATACGGCTCCAGGTTACGGCTTAGCAGAAGAATTAGTATTAGAATGGGTACAAACAAAAAACGACAACTCCATTGAGATTGCTACAAAATGGGGATACACATACACCGCAAATTTTGATATAAATGCAACAGTGCATGAAATAAAAGAACATAGTTTAGAAAAATTAAACGAACAATGGAATTTTTCTAAACAGCTTCTACCCTATTTAAAGGTATATCAAATTCATTCTGCCACATTAGAAACAGGAGTATTAGAAAATACTGAAGTTCTAAGGCAATTGGCTTTTTTTAAAAAAAAACACAACCTAAAAATTGGGTTAACAACATCGGGCACCAATCAAGTAGAGGTAATTAAAAAAGCTTTAGCTGTTTTAGTCGATGGAAAAACGGTATTTGATTTATTTCAAGTAACCTACAATTTTTTAGATCAAAGTTTACAAGAAGTTTTGGCGGAATTAATGCGTCAAAACAAATCGATTGTTATTAAAGAAGCTTTGGCAAATGGACGGGTTTTCAGAAATACTGCATATCCACATTATAAGAAACTGTATTCAGTTCTTGAAGAATTATCAAAAAAATACACCGTTGGTGTGGATGCAATTTCTTTAAAATATTGTGAGCAAACCGTTTCGAATAGTATTGTTTTAAGCGGCGCAAGCACCGCTCTGCAACTGAAAGAAAATGTAAAACTAAATGATTTTTCACTTTCTACGCATGAAATTGAACTCCTAAATTCTTTTAAAACTGCTCCAGAACTTTATTGGACAGAGAGAAAACAACTACAATGGAATTAATAAAAGTTGGGTTTGGTGGCGGTTGCCACTGGTGCACAGAAGCTGTATTCCAATCTTTAAACGGAGTTCATAAAGTTGAACAAGGCTGGGTTTCATCCACAGAAAAAAACAATACTTTTTCAGAAGCTGCAATTGTACATTTTAATGAAAAAGAAATCGACTTAAAAACACTTATTGAGATTCACTTGCGCACCCACAAAAGTACAAGCAATCATTCTATGAGAGCTAAATATCGTTCTGCCGTTTATTATTTTTCTCTTCATCAAAAAGAAAAAAGTTTACGAATCATTATTGAATTACAGTTAGATTTTAAGGCTACACTTATCACACAACTATTAGCATTTAAAAATTTTAAACCTTCTACAAAAGAATTTCAGAATTACTATCAATCAAATCCTGACAAACCTTTTTGTGAGAATTACATCAAACCTAAATTACAGTTTTTAATGCAAAAATTCTCCAATAAACTTCAAAAGAGTAAAGTAAGTCATCTTATTTCTACTCCATAAAAAATCAAAAATAATGAACACGATTAAATTAGAAATTGAGAATAGAAAAGGTTTAAAATTACAAGCTTATTTAGAATTACCCGCAAATCAAAAACCGAATCAATTTGCAATTTTCGCACATTGTTTTTCTTGTAATAGTAATTTTAATGCAGTAAAAAATATTAGTCGCTCCTTATCTAGTAATGGTTTTGGTGTTTTACGTTTCGATTTTACCGGTTTAGGAAAAAGTGAAGGCGAATTTGCTAAAAGTCATTTTTCTGCCAACGTAGAAGACTTGTTAGATGTGAATATGTATTTAAAAAAGCACTACAAAGCACCTGCTTTGTTAGTTGGTCATTCACTTGGTGGTGCCGCGGTTATTGTTGCCGCCTCAAAACTAGAAAGTGTTAAAGCAGTGGCAACTATTGGCGCACCTGCATCTGTAAATCACGTAACTCATCTATTTTCTCACGCCATAAATGATATCCCGGAAAAAGGTGAAATTGAAGTTCAAATTGGAGGCAGACCTTTTAAAATAAATCAAGATTTTGTTGCTGATTTTAACAAAACAGATCTACCTAAAATTATTAAAGAATTGCGAAAACCAATTTTAGTATTGCATGCTCCTTTTGACAAAATTGTTGGAATCGAAAATGCGCATCAAATTTACCACAATGCAATACATCCAAAGAGTTTTATAAGTTTAGATACTGCAGATCACTTACTCTCAAAATCTTCGGATAGTATCTATGCTGGTAATATGATTGGGACTTGGGTTGAACGCTATTTTGAGCCTGAAGAAAACAGCATGATTTCTGCAAAAAGTGAGCAGTTAGTGGGACATTTAAGCGTATTAGAAGACAATTTTACAACTTCAATTCAAACTAAAAAGCATTCTTTTATTGCCGATGAACCTACAAGTGTTGGTGGAGATGATTTTGGTCCTTCTCCTTATGATTTTTTAAGTGCTGGTTTAGCCGCGTGTACAGCAATGACCCTAAAGCTTTATGCAGAGCATAAAAAATGGAATTTACAAGAAGTCTTTGTGTATATTACGTATTCGAAAAAGCATAGTGATGATTTAAATATTGATGTTGATACGCCCACTCGCTTTGATCATCTTCAAAAGAAACTGAAATTTATTGGTGATTTAGATGAAAAACAAACGCAACGTTTAAAAGAAATTGCTTCTAAATGTCCTGTTCACAAAACATTACAAAACAAAATTATTATTGAAACAGAAATTCTAGAATCTTAAAATCAACCAAATATAACTATTATACAAAATCTTAAAAATTACTTCACTTCTAAAGTTTCAGCAGATACCACTGAAAAACACCTTTAGGGATTTGCCCAAACTGTAGGGGAAAACAAGAATGGAAAGGCTATTTTTCAAACTTTATAAAGGAAGCAAATTGGTCGGAAATGATCAAACCTATAATAACTTCATTAACAAAATTGTAGAAAGTAATATTAGCGGAATTAGGATACATCAAGATAATTATGAATGTGAGACTTGTAAAATAAGCTATACATAATAAGTTTAAAAGTTTTATATTTATGCTTTAAAATAGTATTCATCAATGATTCACGAACTCAAAGAAATTATTAACCAAGCTGTTATCAATCAACAAAAAGGATTGAAAAACGTACTTGCAACTGTGGTCTTTTTAGATGGTTCTTCGTATAGAAAACCAGGCGTTAGAATGTTAATTTCTGAAGATTTATATTCTGTTGGCGCTGTAAGTGGTGGTTGTGTAGAAAAAGAAATTATTTATAGAGCAAAACCAATTTTTTTCGATAACAAACCAAAAGTAATTACCTATGACGGCAGATACAAATTAGGTTGCGAAGGAATTTTATATATCTTAATTGAACCTTTTTTTGTTTCTAATGAATTTGAGGCTGCTTTTTCTGAAGCAAATTCGAAAAGAGAATCTTTAAAAATTGACAGTTATTTTATAAAAGAAAATGAGGCTTTTGGCGATTTTGGTTCCTTGGTAACTTTTGAAAATAAGGAGCAATTTATATTTTCTGAAACTTTTAGCACTCAAGATAAAACTGACGTTGAAGTTTTTACACAAATTATACAGCCTGCATTTAAACTGATTATTATTGGTGGCGAGCATGATGCTGTTAAATTATGCAAAATAGCCTCTAATTTAGGTTGGGAAATTGATATAATTACATCGGTAAAAGACCCAAAACAACGATCAGATTTCCCTGGATCGAATAAAGTTATTAGCCAAAGTGCCGAAACAATTCAATTTAAAAATATTACAGAAAATTGTGCCCTTGTAATTATGAATCATAGTTATGCTCAAGATTTAAAATATGTGCTAAAGCTTTCTGAATATCAGCCAAAATATATTGGTGTTTTGGGTGCCCCAAAGAAGAGAGAACGACTATTTAATGAACTTTTTGAGTTTGCTCCTCATACCTCCGAAAAATTTTTAGATTGTATTTATTCGCCTGCAGGTTTGCATATTGGCGCACAAACCCCAGAAGAAATTGCGCTTTCTATTGTGGCAGAAATTTTATCAGTCGTCAGAAAAAAAGAACCTTTTTCTTTGCGAAATATCACAGGTAAAATTCATGTTTTATAAATGAAAAATATCGCTGTTTTAGTATTAGCTGCTGGAAAATCGTCTAGAATGAGCGGCATTAAACAGCTAGAGAGAATAAACAATAAAACCCTCGTAGACATTGCTCTAGAGAAAATTAAATGTACAATCCCGAATAACATTTTTTGTGTTTTAGGAGCAAATTCTGATAAAATAAAACAAGAGATTACAACAGAAAATATCGAATTCATCAACAATAAAAACTTTGAAAGTGGTTTGAGTTCAAGTATTGTTGCTGGAATTCAGCATTTCAGAAAAAATGAATTAACTTTCGACGGGGTTTTTATTTTATTAGCCGATCAACCCGCTATTGAAATATTCTATTTAAAAAACATGATTAATTTATTTGAGAAAAATAACAATATAATTATTGCATCAAATTATGGAACTAAATTAGGTGTTCCTGCTATTTTTCCGAAGAAATATTTTGAAGCTTTATTATTGATGAAGGAAGATAAAGGGGCAAAAGAATTCATCAATAAAAGAAAAAACGAAGTTCTTTGTCCAAAAACTGCAACAAACCTCTTTGATATAGATACCAAAGAAGACTTAATGCTATTTAAAAGTTCAATTTTAAAATAGCCAATTTTATATTTATGAAATTATTGAAATACTTGTTATTTTTTATCCTACTTATTTTAACTTCTGCCTGTGCAACTTTAAAAATGCAAATTGCAGAAGATCAGAATTTTGAAGAGAAAAAAGACAGTTCTAAATTGATGCATTCTTTCTATTTAATTGGTGATGCTGGGAATTCAACTTTAAAGCAAGACTCACCAGCTTTGCTCTACTTAAGAAAGAAAATTAAAGGAACTTCTAAAAAATCAACCTTAATTTTTTTAGGTGATAATGTGTATGAAACTGGAATCCCGAAGAAAAAATCAAAAAAATATCCATTAGCAAAAAGAAGAATTAGAGCACAAACTAAAGTTGCTAAAAAATTTAAAGGAAAATCAATTTTTATTCCCGGAAATCATGACTGGTATAATGGTATAGAAGGTTTGCAAAGAGAAGAAGAATTAGTAAAAAAAGCTTTAGGAAAAAACTCTTTTTTTCCCGAAAATGGTTGTCCATTAGCACAGGTAGACATTTCTAAAAACATCGTTTTAATAGTGGTGGATACCCATTGGTATTTAACAAACTGGGACAATCACCCAACTATAAATGATAATTGTGAGATTAAAACAAGAACCAAGTTCTTTGATGAGTTTGAAGGAATGATTAAAAAAGCGAGAGGAAAAACAACGATTGTTGCCATGCACCACCCCATGTTTACTAGCGGCTCTCATGGCGGTAAATATTCTTTTTCTAGCCACTTAAATCCTTTACCTATTTTAGGTACAATTAAAAACTTAATTCGAGAAACCTCCGGGCTTTCAAATACAGATGTCCAAAATAAAAAGTACAATGAGCTTAAAAAACGAATTGTAACATTGTCTCAAGAAAATGACAAAACTATTTTTGTTTCAGGTCATGATCATAATCTACAATATATCGTTCAAGATAATATTCCACAAATTGTAAGTGGCTCTGGCTCTAAAACAATGGCTACAAAATTATCGGGAGGTGCAAAATTCACTTACGGTGCTCAAGGATTTGCCAAGTTAGACATCTATAAGGATGGTTCTTCTGAAGTTCGTTTTTACACCGTAAAAGACGATAAAATTGTATACCAAACTCAAGTTTTAGAAGCAGACGAAAAGAAAGTTTTTAAGGCATTTACGGATCAAAAAATTACCGAAAAAAAAGCTTCAATTTATACCCAAGAAGAAATTACTAAAAGCAAAACGTATCGTTATTTATGGGGAGAACGATATCGAAAATATTTTGGTGTAGAGGTGAATGCACCAACCGTACATTTAGACACACTTTTTGGGGGGCTGAAACCTGTCAGAAAAGGTGGAGGACATCAATCTAAATCTTTAAGATTAGAAGATAAAAAAGGGCGTGAATATGTGATGCGTGCTTTGCGTAAAAATGCGGTGCAATATTTGCAAGCTGTAGCTTTTAAAGATCAATATATAGAAGGGCAATTTGATGATACTACTACAGAAAATTTATTATCTGATGTTTTTACAGGATCACATCCTTATGCTCCTTTTACTATTGGAAAATTATCTGATGCTATTGACCTGTATCACACAAATCCTGTGTTGTACTATGTTCCTAAACAAAATAGTTTAAGACAGTTTAATGATGAATTCGGTGATGAGTTATATATGATTGAAGAGCGTGCAGCCTCTGGTCATGGAGACAAAGCGAGCTTTGGTTTTTCTGATAACGTAATTAGTACAGATGAGCTATTGATGAATTTGAATAAAAACGAAAACCATATTTTAGATGAAGAAACGTATATAAAAGCACGTTTATTTGATATGCTAATTGGTGATTGGGACCGACACGAAGACCAATGGAGATGGGCTGTTTTTAAAGAAAAAAAGCAAGTGGTTTATAGACCAATTCCAAGAGATAGAGATCAAGCATTTTCTGTTTTTGGTGATGGTGCTTTGTTAAACACAGTCACGAAACTAGTGCCTGCATTGCGCTTAATGCAATCGTATACAGAAGAATTAAAAAGCCCTAAATGGTTTAATTTAGAACCTTATCCTTTAGATATGGTTTTAATTTCTAAAGCCGATAAAACTGTTTGGGATAAGCAAGTTAAACTCATTCAGGATAATATTACAGACGCTGTCATTGAGGAAGCTTTTACTCATTTTCCTGAAGAAGTAAGGGACGAAACGGTATCTATAATCAAAAGAAAATTACAAGGGAGAAGACGTAATTTACAAATAATTTCTGATGACTATTATAATGTTGTAAACAAGTTTCAAGTTATTAGAGGAACTCAAAAAGATGATTGGTTTGAAATTGAAAGATTGCAAAATGGGCAAACAAAAATTACGGCATACACCATAAAAAAAGGAGATAAAAATAACGTTTTTCTTGAACGAATTTATAATAAATCTGAAACCAAAGAAATTTGGATTTATGGCTTAGATGATGAAGATAATTTTATTGTAAAAGGCGGTGGAAAGAACCCAATCAAATTAAGACTTATTGGCGGTCAGAATAATGATAAATACACCATTTTGGATGGAAAAAAAGTCATTATTTACGATTTCAAATCAAAGAAAAACACCTTTAAAACCAAAAAAGGAAGAAAAAAATTAACAGATGACTATGAAACAAATGTGTATGATTACAAGAAATTAAAAAACAGTAAAAATGTAATTATTCCTACAATTGGTTTTAATCCTGACGATGGAGTTAAAGCTGGTTTTTCAAATATTTACACAGCTTATGGTTTTGAAAGAAATCCTTTTACTTCTCAACATTCACTTTCTGGCGCCTATTATTTTGCAACTAATGGTTTTGAACTTGATTATTCTTCTGAATTCGCCAACGTTTTTGGAAACTGGAATTTTGGTGTAAACTCAACTTTCACAAGTCCTAATTTTGCCACAAATTATTTTGGTTTAGGAAATAATTCTTCAAATCCAGAAGCAAACGGTTTCGAAGAAGAGGATCATAATAGAGTAAGAATTAGTAAATTTTTTGTTGGTACTTTTATACAATGGAAGAGTGATTTAGATGCACAAATAAAGCTAGGTGTAAAATATCAAACAATCCAAGTTGAAAATACAGTGAATCGATTTTTAAGAAGTCAATTTTCTGCAAATAATGCTATTTTCGAACATCAAGAATTTATAAATACAGAAGGGAGTTATCAGTTTGAAAATATCGATAATCAGGCTTTTCCTACAATGGGTATGAAAACTGAAGTATTTGCTGGTTACACAACAAACTTAAAGAATGACAACCATTTTGCATATCTAATTCCGTCAATTTCTTTTGATTACAAACTGGTTTCTAGCGGACAATTAGTATTCGCCACAAAACTAAAAAGTCATTTTACTTTTGGAGATTCTAATGAGTTTTATCAAGCAGCAAGTATTGGTGGTAATGACGGGTTAAGAGGATACAGAAATCAGCGTTTCACAGGTAAAAATTCTTTTTACCATAGTTCTGATATTCGTTTAAATTTAAGAAGTTTTAAAACGAGCCTAGTTCCATTGCACGTTGGGGTCTTTGGAGGATTTGATTATGGAAGTGTTTGGGGACAAGAAAGTTTAACCCTGAACCCTTCATTTAAAAATAAAAAACTAAACACTTCTGCTGGAGGAGGTGTTTTCTTTAATGCCGCCAATATGGTTTCTGGTAACGTTTCTGTTTTTAATAGTGATGATGGGTTAAGATTAGCTTTTTCATTCGGATTTGAATTTTAATATTTTACAATGACACAAATAGCATTAATTTTTGGTTCTTTATTTGGCCTTATGGCCGTTATATTTGGCGCTTTTGGCGCACACTTATTAAAGAAAAAACTAACTTCAGACCAATTACAAAGTTTTGAAACAGGCGTAAAATATCAAATGTACCACGCCATACTTTTGCTCGTTCTAGGTTTTAATTTAAAGACAAACGGTTCTATTGATAACGCTATTATGTATGCTTTTATAATTGGTACTTTCCTGTTTTCTTTTTCTATTTATGGTTTAGTAATTTCATCTGCAAACAATAAGAAATTGAAGTTTTTAGGACCTATTACACCTTTGGGAGGTTTATTTTTAGTTCTTGGTTGGGCAGTATTGATTTGGAAATTTCTGCATCAGTTCTAGTCTATTGTGATTTCATATAAATTACCACCTTCACCTCCAGATTTTTCATCAGTCACTAATAATTTATTAATTCCTTTAAAACAAATTCCTTCTTTTTGAGTCTTGTTTTTTAATTCTATTTTTTTTACTGTTCCAGAAAAGAAATTATCATCTTTAAAATTTGAAAAAATAAGAACATTTTTTTGAGACAATAAGGCCACTTTTGTTCCGTCATCAGAGATATCTGCCGATGTAATCCAACATTTTAAATCCTTACAGTTTTTATATTCGCCAATTAATTTAGCGATATGATTTCCTTTTTGGGCAGGAAATTTATACAGAAAAGTTCTTCCATATTTTTTCTTTACTCTACTTTTCGTAAAAATGTAGATGTAATTTTTAAAATAAAAAAAAGCTTCTGCATCAAAAAGTAATCTTTTCTTTTTGGATGAAAATTTTTCTTGATTTTCATATTCAAATTCTATCTTTTCTACTTTAGCACTTTTTTTATGTAGATATTTTTTATCAATTTTTAAGATTTTTAAATTCTTTCTTTTACTTAAGTTATTACCAAAATCACCGATGTAAATATTGCCTTTTTCATCAGACGTTAAATCTTCCCAATCACGATTTTTAGTGTTCACATAAATTTCTCTTTTAATCTTGCCTTTTTTTGAAACAGCAAATAATTTTGGCTGATTTCCACCATCATTTATCATCCAAATAAGGTCAGATTTTGTTTCAAATTCTACTCCAGAAACCTCTTTTAAACCTTTTGGCAAATCTGCAAGAATTTTTAGTTGTCCAAAATTCTGACAACTAATAAATACTAAAAAAGTAAAAAACCAAACTATTTTTCTTAACATAAAACTGCAATAAACTATTTAATTTCACTCTTAAGAAAAGTTAAAAAAGTATAATTACCAGCCTCCAGAAGCGCCGCCGCCGCCAAAACTTCCGCCGCCGAAACCACCACCAAAGCCGCCACCGCCAAAGCCACCGCCACTTGAAGAACCCCCAAAACCGCCACTTCTGCCCGCGTTACTTAAAATTATGGCAGTAAAAAGAGTATTTGCAATTGAACCTGTTCTAAAACCTTTTCCTCCACCTTTATTATTTTTGTTTCCTCTAGAAATTAAAAATATAATAATGATGATGATAAAAACAAAAACGAAAACTCCAGAGTCGAAACCTTTCTCATTTTTTTTACGAGTTCCTTTAAACTCGCCATTTAAAGTTTTAAAAATATAGGTAGCACCTCTGTCTAAACCGCTATAAAAATCTCCCTTTTTAAATTCAGGAATAATCACCCTTTCAATAATTCTTTTCGATTGAAAATCGGTCAACAAGTATTCAACACCTTTACCCGCTTGGATTGCTATTTTTTTATCATCTTTCGCTAATAAAACTAGCACTCCATTGTCTTTTTTCGCATCACCAATACCCCATTTCTCACCCCAATTCGCAGCTAAATAACTAATATTTTCACCCTCTGTAGATGCTATAATAGCAATTACGATTTGCGTAGAAGTTGTATCTGAATAGCGAACTAACTTACTTTCTAAACTCGTTTTTTGTGCTTCAGAAAGAAGCTTCGGATTTGTGAAATCGTAAACACTTGTTTGAAATTCTGGCTTTTCAGGAATTTTATATCCTTGAGAAAAAACATTTTGTACTATTAAAAATAGTGCTATGCAAACAATTTTACTAGCAACTAAAAACGTATTACTTCTTACTTTTTTTAAACTCATCCTTTAGAAACCTCATTAGAAAGTTCGTTTGTATCATCTGATTGATAAGGGAAATGTATTTTTAACTCTTTACCAGCCGTTAAAATCCCGTCAACAATGCCTTGTTTAAAATCTCCTTTTTTAAAATGATTTTGAATACTGTCTTTGGTTGAATTCCAAAAATCTGCTGGCACTACTTTATTAATGCCCTCGTCACCACAAATGACAAATTTTTTATCATCAACAGCAACATAGAGTAAGACACCGTTTGCATTTTTTGTAGTCTCCATTTTTAAGAGATAAAATACTTCTAACGCGCGCTCATAATGATCTTTCTCGGAAGAGGCTTCAATATGTACCCGGATTTCACCAGAAGTTTTTTTCTCTGCAATTTGAATCGCAGAAATAATTTCTTCTTCTTCTTTCTTGTTAAGAAAAGCTTCTACTTTAGACATTTATTATTTTTTCTTATTAAAATCAAAATTGATATCTGGAGCATTTTCCGATCCTGCATTTGCTTGATAACGGTTCATTGCATCAAAATTAAACACACCTGCTAGGAAAGAATTCGGAAAAACTTTAATATGTTTATTGTAATTATTTACACCTTCATTAAACCGGTCTCTAGCCACGTTAATTCTATTTTCTGTACCTTCTATTTGGCTTTGTAACTCTAAAAAGTTCGCGTTCGCTTTTAAATCAGGATAGCGTTCTACAGAAACCAATAATTTAGATAACGCTCCCGTTAATCCTGATTGTGCTTTTTGAAATTGCGCCATATTTGCTGGAGTTAAATCTCCTGCGTTAATATTTACAGAAGTCGCTTTCGATCTTGCTTCAATCACTTCTGTCAAAGTATTTCTCTCAAAATCCGCAGCTCCTTGCACAGTTTTTACCAAATTCCCGATCAAATCATTTCTTCTTTGATAAGCACTTTCTACATTAGACCAGGTTGTTTTTGCATCTTCTTGCAAAACTACCGCTGTATTATTAAATCCTTTTCCGAAATTGTAGAATGCGTAAACAATAACAACAATGACAATGACAGGTATTAACCATTTTTTCATAATTCCTAAATTTTAATTTTTGTGTTGATTTTTTGTTTCAACAAATTTACGTACTATTATTGACAAACTAAAGAGAAGTACCACCATCTAATGTTATGGTTTGTCCAGTAATAAATTTAGTACTGTCTGAAGCCAACCAAACAACCGCTTCCGCAATTTCTGCTGCTTTTCCATAGCGCTTCATCGGAATGACACTCTTTAAAACAGCATCCATTTCTGGTTTTGCATTGATAAGTTGATCTAATAAAGCAGATTCGGTATATCCAGGACATACTGCATTTACACGTATATTTTTAGTTGCATACTCCATGGCTGCAGACTTCGTCATGCCCACCACAGCAAATTTACTTGCGCTATAACTAATATTATTTGGTGATGCTTTTAAGCCTGCTAACGAAGCAATATTCACGATATTTCCATACCCTTGTTTTAAAAATTGTGCTAAAGCTAGCTTCATGCAGTAAAAAACCCCGGTCTGATTTACCGAAATTACTCGATCCCAATCTTTTAAAGTGGCTTCATGTGTTCTTAATAAACTGGGACCAATCCCTGCATTGTTTACAATAACATCTAACCTTCCGAACTTTGCTACCGTTGTGTTGATTAAATTTTCTACTTCTTCAAACTTTGCAACGTTTGCCTTTATAGGTAGCGATTTGCCTCCATTTGTTACAAGTTCATTAGAAACTTTTTGTGCTTTTTCTAAATTGATGTCAGAAACTACCACGGTAGCTCCGTTTTTTGCAAAGTGAATCGCGGTTGCTTTTCCGATTCCAGAACCTGCACCCGTAATGATAACTATTTTATCTTTTACTTCCATATTTCTTATTTAATGTATCCTGCAAGGTTTTAAAAACCTTGCAGGATATTAATCTATTGATTTTGTCTTGATCGCCTTCAAAGCTAATTTACAGCACAATTCTGAAGCTTTATTTAAGTTCGAAAAACGTGGATCTGACGTCCATCCTTTCGTATATCTAAAATAAATTTGTTGTGCAATTACTGCAATTTTAAACAAGCCGAAAACATAATAAAAAACTAAATTATCTACATTTTTGCCTGATTTTTGTGCATACATTTGTGCAATTTCGCTCCTTATCGGATTTCCTTCAAAAACGGTTGGTGATGGGATTCCTTGTTTTACAAAATCATTATCTGCAGCAACCGTCCAATATCCTAAAGAAGTTCCTAAATCCATCAAAGGATCTCCTAAAGTTGCCATTTCCCAATCTAAAACTGCAGCAACTTCTTGCCAAGAATTGTCTTTAAAAACAACGTTATCGTATTTAAAATCATTGTGAATTAAACAATGCTCATACTTTTTTGGTTGATGTTCCTCCATCCATTTCATAACCATTACTGCTTCTGGAACTTTTTCTGTTTTTGCCTTTAGATATTGCTTTCCCCAATTAGAGACTTGTCTTGCCACATAGCCTTCAGGTTTGCCTAAATCGCCTAAACCAATTGCATGATAATCAACGTTGTGTAATTCCACTAAAGTATCTAACCAAGAATTTGCAATCGTTTTATATTCCGAAGTAGGGATTTCTCTCTTTTGTGCTTCTTTATAATTTAAAATGATTCCTTCTACCTTTTCCATGATATAAAAATCACTTCCAAGAATCGTTTCATCGCTAGAAAAAGCAAACATTTTTGGCACTTTTGAAAAGGATTTGCTAACAGCACTTTGTACTTTGAATTCACGATGCATATCATGACCTCTTTTGATAGCACCTTTTGGTGGTTTTCTTAAAACAAATTCTTTTTCTTCAATTTGCAATAAATATGTTAAATTAGAAAATCCGTGTGTAAACTGATTTACAAACAAGTCAGCATCAATAGAAGCAATTAAATTGTTTTCTTGCAGATACTTTTTCAATAAAACTTCATTTAAGTCCTCGCCTTTTCTTACTTTTTGGTTGTTCATGAATTATTTCCGTATTTTTTAATACAACTTTTACCCAATTGATACATATGCACCTCATCTGGACCGTCTGCCAAACGCAGGATTCTTGCAATGGCAAAATAATGTGGTAAATAAGTATCTTGTCCAACACCTTTTCCTCCTAAAATTTGCATCGCTCTGTCGATCACTTTTTGAGCCATATTTGGAGCGACAATTTTAATCATCGCAATAATATCTTTTGCCTCTTTATTACCCACTTTATCCATTTTATCAGCGGCAGAAAGTGTTAATAGTCTTGCTTGTTGAATTTCACAAGCAGATTTTGCAATTTCATGACGAATGCTACTGTATTCGTGAAACTTCTTTCCAAACGTTTCTCTTTCTAAAGTTCTTTGAGACATAAGTTCTAGAGCATATTGTGCCATGCCCACCAAACGCATGCAGTGATGAATTCTACCAGGCCCTAAACGTCCTTGTGCAATTTCAAAACCCCTGCCTTCTCCTAAAATTAAATTTTCTTTTGGTACTCTTACATTTTCTAAAATAATTTCTGCGTGTCCTTCTGGCGAATCAAAATAACCTAAAACCGAAAGAGGTCTTACAATCTTTAATCCTTTAGTATCCATCGGTACTAAAACCATGCTTTGTTGTTGATGTCGATGCGCCTTTGGATCTGTTTTCCCCATAATAATTGCCACTTTACAATGCGGATCCATCGCACCAGAAGACCACCATTTATGACCATTAATCACATATTCATCGCCTTCTAGAACAATAGAAGTTTCAATATTTGTAGCATCTGAAGAAGCAACCTGTGGTTCAGTCATTAAAAAAGCAGAACGAATTTCGCCATTCATTAAAGGTGTTAACCATTGTTTCTTTTGAGCATCATTTCCAAATTTCGCCAACACCTCCATATTCCCTGTATCGGGAGCAGAACAGTTAAAAATTTCTGCAACCCAAATTTTCTTGCCCATAATTTCTGCTAAAGAAGCATATTCTAAATTGGTTAAACCTGGACTTAACTCCTCATATTCTTTTGGAAGAAACAAGTTCCATAAACCCGCTTCTTTTGCTTTTTGCTTTAGCATTTCTGTCTTCGGAAAGCGTTTCCACATATTCCTTGCATCACTTTGAAAAGCAATATATTCTTTTTCTACAGGGACAAGATGGGCTTCTATAAAAGCCGTTAACTTATGTTGTAATTGGATTGATATTTCTGAATATTCGAAATTCATAGGTTTAAGATTCAATTAGTTTTTACAGATAACTTCAAATTGAAGTTGAAAATCTGAGTTTATTATTTATTACAAAACGAATATCACAATATAATTCAAAAAATTGTGATTTCAATATCTTACATTAAAATCTATTAAGAATTTCACTTTTTACAGCATGTTCACAACACTAACTCCGTTACTTTTTTTAGTGATTTTTATTTGAGTCGGAATTCGTTCTTTTAAATTTTCTACGTGTGAAATAATCCCTATTAATTTTCCTTGAGATTGCAAGGTTTCTAAAGTAGAAATAACGGTTTCTAGTGTATTATTATCTAAAGTTCCGAAACCTTCATCGATAAATAAAGAATCAATTTTTACGTTTTTACTCGCTAAATCAGACAATCCTAAAGCCAAAGCCAAACTAATAATAAACTTTTCTCCGCCACTTGAGGTATCTACCAACCTTGCTTGATCGGTTTGATAATGATCAATTAAATTAAAGTTTAGTTCTTCTTTTGGTTTGTAAAATCCCTCCATTTTTAAAGAATATCGTTTATTTAACTTGAACAAATGTACGTTTGCCAAATCTAACAAATGCTTTAAAGTCAGTCTTTGTACATAGACATTAAACGCATCTTTTGAGTTCCCTATAATTTGAAATAATTCTTTCCAAACACCACAAATTATTTCTTGATCTGCTATTTTTTTATAGATTTCTTTATTTCTATTTTCTATTTCCTGGTCTTTTCTAAATGCTTCGAATATTTTACCTTTTTCTGTTGATAAATTTTTATTTTCGAACTTCAAATTCGCTAAAACAAGCCTGCTTTCTTCTTCGGGTATATCAAAGTTTTTAGATGTATTCGCGTCTTCAATTGCTTTTAAATTAGTTTCTTTTAAAGTTTTTAATCGAAGTTGTTGCTCCTTTATTTGCTCTTTTACTTCTGCATATTTTAAAAAATCTTCTTTGCTTAGCAAAGCATTTTCAATAGCTAGTTTTGATTTAAAATCGCTGTTTTTAAGTTGATTTTCTAAGGATGTTTCAAAAGCAATTAGTTCATCCTTTAAAACCTTTTGATCTTTCTCATTTTCAACTTTTAATGCTTCATTTTTATTTTTAGCGTCTAATAGTTTCTGTAATCCGGTTTCACTCATTTTAACTTTTTCCGTGAGCATGTTTTTAGAAGATTGCAAACTTTTACGTTTATCTTCAACAGCTACCTCAAGCAGTAAAATAGCATTTCTATCAATCTTTAAAGTAGTAAAAACAGCATCAGATTTTTGGATTACCTCTTGAAATTCTGTCTCACTTTTAGCATTAGTTTCTAACTTTTCTTTGACATTTCCCAAATTAGTATTGATGACGGCAACATTAGCTTCCAGTACATTTAAATTCTTTTGAGCAATATTATAATGTGCAATTTGAGCTTTAATCTGCTTAATAAATTCGGTTGTTTCGCTAATAGAAGGGACTTTATAATCAAATTTAGAGAATTTTATTTGTAGTGTATTTTCTAAATTTTTGCAAGTTTTTACGCCTTCATCAATCAATTTTTGTTTTTCAGCAATTTCTGAATTCGTATTTTTTATTTTCTCGTTTAGAGTGGCGTCTTTTGTTTTTAAACTTTCTATTGATTGATTTTGAGATTTTAAAACCACCTCAATTTTATCCTTTTGTATTTGTAATTCTTGTATTGTTTTTATTTGAACATCGATCAACTTTACATTTTCAGAAAGTGTATTCATTTCTTTATGAATTGTATCAAGATCCTTTAATTCACAATCAATATTTAATTTTGATGCTTTTGATTTAATGCTAACGATATCTTCTAAAATAAATTTAATTTGATTTATAAATCCTTCAATTGAAGTATTTAATTTCACTTCCTTCTTGTCAAATTCGTTTTTAGAATTAATAAGCTTCTGTAATTTACCTCTGCGAATATTAAGTTCTAATTCAGATTCTGAAACTCCAATTACTTCTAAATGTTTGGCAAACGGATGATTTTTTGAACCACACAAACTACAAGGTTCTCCTTTAGTTAAATGTTGACGATCCTTTTCATATTTAGCAATACTTTTTTCTAAATCTAGAATCTTTTCTGCGTCTAAAACTGATTTTTCTTGTACTTCAATCTGTTTTTGAAATGCTGTAGTATCTTTTTGGTTTGCTATTAGTTCTTTTGAAAACGAGGTTTTCTTTTCCACTAAAACAACATGCTCTTTTTCAATTTTGATATATTGCTCTCCTAAACTTTTAAACTCTTTCCTGTTGACTTCATTTACTGAAAGTTTATTTTTTTCAATTAAAATAGCACTTAAATTATATTTCTTTAATTCTTCATTAATACATGTAAGTTCTTTATCAACCTTGCTAATCTCAACTATTTTTTTATCGAAAAACTCCTTGTTTTCAAAAAATTCAGTTTTGGTAACTTGTAGCTCTTTTTTCTTATTGATCACAAATACTGCATTTTCATTTACAGTTTCTTTATGACCTTTTAAAGTAATTAAATCTGTGGTCCAATCGGATATTACTGCATCAACTTCTTTTAAAAATGTGTGTTTCGTTATAAACCCTTCTGTCTGCTTTATATTCGATTCTTTCTCTTTTAATTGCTCTAATAATTTATTTTTATCAACTTTAAATACTCCTGTTTGTTGCGTTAACTCGTCTAACTTTTTTGTTGAGTTTTTCCTATTTTCAAATTCATTTTTAATTTTGTGATCTAACGTGGTAATCAGTTCAAATTTTGGCAACCAACTGTTGAACTCCTTTTCAGAGTTACCGAGTTCAGTAGATTGCTTTTCAGCAATTACTGTACTATTTTCAATTTGTGGTTTTAAGTTTGCTAGTTGATTTTCTAATACTTTTGATTGATATAATTTTTCAAGAATACTTTTCTCATTTCTATGCAAATTTTGAATGAGTTCTTTAAAAGGTGTTGCTTTTTCATGTTCCTCTAACAATTCAAAATCTTCTTTATGATTTTTAACATCAGCATTTAATTTTAAAGAGGCCTCTTCTAACTTTTCAGAATCTGCTGCTGTTTTTTTAAAATTCAAATACCAACTCTCAACAACTTGCATTGCCACAATCGCTTTTTCTGATTTTATAATTTCAAGATCAAGAAATTTGTCTTTTTGTAATAATTCAATTTTTATTTCTTCGGATAAGATATCATCACTATTAATTTTAACCTGAAGATCTTTTAATTTATTTTCTTCTTTCGATTTTCTCTCTAAAATTCCTTGACCAATTTTTTTATAGATCTCTTCACCAGTAATTTGTTCTAACAGTTTTCCTTTTTCAGGACCTTTTGCTGTTAAAAATGCGGCAAATTCTCCTTGAGCCAACATCACAGATCTTAAAAACTGATTGTAATCTAATTGCGTGGCGCTATAAACTGCTTCAATTAATTCTCTCTTTGCTTCGGCTAATGTAATTCCTGTTTTTAAATTAATTAACCGCACTTCTTCCGTAGGATTTTTTAATTTTTTTCCTGCTTTAGAAGCCAAACGTATTCCCCAATAAGCTTCATACCTGACCTTGTCATTATCAAAGGTTACTCTACTAAAAGCATCATTTGCACCATGACTTACCACATCTATTAACGTACCTTTTGAGTTATTAAAACGGGGCACATTATGGTACAAAGCAATTGTTATTGCATCTAAAATGGTCGTTTTTCCGGCGCCAGTTGATCCTGTAATTGCAAATAAACCCACGTCTTTAAATTGTTCGTTTTCAAAATCAATCAGAATCGGTTTCTCTGATTTTAAAGAGTTTATGTTTTGTAATTCTATCTTTAAAATTTTCATAGCGAGCTCATTTTAATGATTTTTAACAGCTTGTAAAATTTCATTAAAAGCATCTAAAACCTGTGGCTTTTCATCTAGATTAACGCCCATTTCCTTACATTTTAGTTTAAAAACGTCCCTTGGCAACAATTCTTTAATCGATTTTGTATTTTTTAAAAGTTCCTCAATTCCGATATTCGTTTGCTGCTTTTTTAACGCTATTTTTAAAATTTCAAATGAATATTTTTCCGCTTCTTTTTTTAATGCATCTGTATTTATCGAATGGTTTTCCTTCAACATAATTTCAACCCAAGGCGTTAATTCATAAGAATTAGAAATCAGATTCGGAAACTGTTCCATACATTCCGTCATGTTTCCTGTTATTCTATAAAAGTTTCTGTAACAAGGAACTACCGCATCTTTAACATTCGTAATTTCATTGTCTTCCACCGTTAAAACAAGGACTTTTTTATCATAATTCACTTCACTAAAACTTAAAATATTTGGAGAACCTGAATACCGTACTTTCTCATTTCCGCCAATAACTTGCGGCCTATGTAAATGCCCTAAAGCGATATAATCAAAGTACATTGGAAAATCTGCAGCGCCAATATGCCCCAAAGTTCCCACATAAATATTTTGTTCGCTATCAGAAATTGTGCCTCCAACCGCAAATAAATGTCCCATCGCAATTACTGGAGCGTTGTTTGTATTTATCGATTTGCATTGTTCTGCTGCTGCCTGATAATGATTAATTAATGCAGTTTTATATTTATCTGTTAAGTTTTCAAAAGATTCACCTGCAACAGCGCGTCTAATATCGCCATCGCGCAAATACGGAACGGCTGCAATAATTACCTTCTCGTTGTTTATATCAATTTCAAAAACTTCATCTTTCATATTTTCAGTTGCTTTGCCAACCACTTTTATGGAGAGTGCTTCTAATAATTCTTTAGGTGCGTTTAAAATTCCTGCAGAATCATGATTTCCTCCAGTAATAATGACTGATTTACATGCTGTCCCTTTTAACTTCATCAAAAAATTATAGTACATTTTCATACTTTGATTTGACGGCGAAGCAGAATCAAAAATATCACCAGAAATTAAGAGTACATCTATTTTTTCATCGTTGATATAATTTTCAATCCACTTTAAAAACAAGGTTTGCTCTTCTAATTGCGAATTTTCAAGGAGTCTATGTCCTAAATGCCAATCTGCGGTGTGAAGTATTTTCATAGAGGATTATTATTTTTTAGCTTTTTTTTAATGAAACTTTTTAATAATTATAAATCACCCTTACTTTAGGGTGATTTATATAACAGTTAAATAATTTTAAGAAGATGTTTTTCTTTGCTCTACCCAGCAATCATATAACCACCATCCGCAGTATACACCCCACCAGTCATATAATTACCCGCATCCGAAGCTAATAAACAGGCCAAGCCAACCATTTCTTCTGGCATTCCCATTCTTCCGCTTGGAATTGTTTTTTCCAACTTATGTAGCATTTTTTCATTTTGCCACAGCGCTGCACTGAATTTTGTTTTAATTAATCCTGGACAAATTGCGTTGGCTTTAACGCCATATTTTCCCCATTCTTTTGCTTGATTTTTTGTCAACATTAAAATAGCGGCCTTACTTGTGCTATAAATTCCTAATCCAAAACCAGGAGTTAGTGCTTCAACAGATGCTATGTTAATAATACTTCCATTTTTATTCGCTTTTAAATATGGTAAAACCAAATTTGATAAAGACCAAGGCGCTTTTACATTTACATCCATAATTTTATCAAAAATTGTTGGATCTACCTCTTCAATCGGACTGTATACGGGATTAATAGCTGCATTATTCACTAGAATATCTATGCGCCCAAAAGCTTCAATTGTTTTCTCGACCAAATTTTTACGTTGCTCTTCTTTCCCAATATGACAGGCAATTCCTACTGCTTTTAAACCTTCGGCTGTAAATTCTTTTGCAACTTCGTCACAAGCCTCTTGACTTCTGCTAGAAATTACAATCTGCGCTCCATTTTGTGCCAATCCTTTTGCAATTGCTTTTCCGATTCCTTTGCTAGAACCTGTGATTATTGCAACTTTATTTTCTAAATTAAATTGTTGTTTTATATTCATTATATAATATATTCTTTGTCTTTCTTAATCGTAATCACCTCATCATTCATCAAGGATTCTGCTAGTGAAATTGTTTTCGGAACCTCATATTTAAAGTAGAATTTCATCGTATGAATTTTACTTTCATAAAAAGTTTCAGAATATTTTCTATTCCCATTTTTCAACTCGTTTTTAGCATCCACAGCCATCTCTAACCACAACCAACCTAAAACAACAATGCTCATATATTCCATAAATAAATTAGCATCCGCTAAATAGCGTTCGTGATTTCCTTTCATTGCAAAAGGCATTAAATGACCTAATACTTTTTGAGAAAGTTGTAATTTGTTCCCCAAAGTAGTCGCATAAGCTTTCAATTCGTCATCACTTGAAGCCGAAATAATTGTTTGCATAATTTCAGCAACCAATAGTTCTAAAGCTTTCCCATGCTGCATGGGCACTTTTCTACCTAATAAATCTTGTGATTGAATTCCAGTTGTACCCTCATACAAGGCAGAAATTCTAATATCTCTATAATATTGTTGTAAACTAAAATCAGTACAAAAACCATAACCTCCTAAAACTTGCAAACCATTATCTACGGATTCCGCACCCGCTTCTGATGGATAGGTTTTAACAATAGGAATAATCATTTCTAATAATAAATGATATTTTTCTTTTTCTTCTTTGGATGCTGCTGTGCTTACAATATCTTGATATTTTGAAGCTAGCATGACCAAACTTAAAGAGCCTTCTACTATGGATTTTTGCATTAATAACATCCTTCTAACATCTGGATGTTCTATAATTAAACTCTGCTTTTCTGTTGGATTTTTCTTTCCATCCCCAGATAGTTTTCTTCCTTGTGGTCTTTCATTTGCATATTGTAAAGAGGTTCTGTATGCCGCCATTGCAATTGCAGCAGCACCTCTACCAACAGCTATTCTTGCGCCGTTCATCATTAAAAACATTTGGTTTAAACCTTTATGCTCTTCACCAACAAGCCAACCTCTACAATCATCCGTATCCCCAAAACCTAAATGTGTGGTACAATACCCTTTTTGTCCCATTTTCTGAAAATCAGCAACGGTCATTACATCATTATAGGTTAAAGTTCCGTCTTCTTGTTGTCTGTTTTTCGGAACTACAAAAAGTGAAATTCCTTTAGTTCCTTTTGGAGCCCCTTCAATTCTAGCCAACACTAAATGCACAATATTTTCTGCAAATTGATGATCGCCACCAGAAATAAATATTTTCTGTCCAGAAATTTTATAAAATCCGTCTTTGGTTGGTGTTGCTTTTGTAGTAATATCAGAAAGTGAACTTCCTGCTTGTGGTTCTGTTAAACACATAGTACCTCCCCAAACTCCAGATAACATCTTCGTAATATAGGTTTCTTTCAAAGCATCAGTTCCAAATTCTACAATTAATTCGGCAGCTCCTTGGGTTAAACTTGGGTATCCTGGCAAATGATTATTGGCAGCATCCATAATATAAACTGCAGCTTGCAGTGCAGAAAATGGAATTTGCAATCCACCATCCTCGTAATCAAAACAAGCGGCGATAATACCCATTTCTCCAGATTGATGCATCACTTTTTGAACTTGTTTATGCACAATTACAGTACCATCTTTATGATATGCTGGCGTTTCGTCCATTTCTTTAAAATAAGGATATAACTCTCTATCAGAAAATTCTTTTACTGAATCGATAAACAAATCTAAAGACTCCAAATCGTGTTCTTTGAATCTTTCTCTTGTAAGTAAATCTTCTAATTTATGAATATCATAAAGTATATATTTAAGTGTTTCGAGGTCTACATACGTTTTTGGCATTTTCTTGAAATTTTTTTATGAATTTATACTATTTCTATTTTCTAATTGAACAGCTTTTACCTTTCAAATATAATGAAAATTACTATGCATGCATAGTAAAATAAAAAAAACTATGTATTCTACATAAATTAAAATTTATTTCTTAAAATAATAAGATTGAAACTTTATAATTGATTTTTAATGTTTTGAAGTGCTGCTTTTACTGCTTCTAATCTACTAATAATTTCGTGAGTATTAATGGTTTCTTCAGGATTTTTCTTGAGTTTCTGTTTCGCTCCCTCCAAAGTAAAACCACGTTCTTTGACTAAATTGTAGATTAATTTAAGGTTTTTAATATCTTCTGGAGTAAAAAGACGATTCCCTTTTGCATTTTTTTTGGGTTTGATAATTACAAATTCTTTTTCCCAAAAACGCACTAAAGAAGTATTTACGTTAAAAGCTTTGGCAACTTCGCCTATTTTATAATATCTTTTTTCGGGTAAATCTATAAACATTTTTTCGGCGGTCAGTATTCAGTATTCAGTATTCAGTATTCAGTATTCAGTATTCAGTATTCAGTATTCAGTATTCAGTATTCAGTATTCAGTATTCAGTATTCAGTATTCAGTATT
>JAWUYT010000063.1:0-36896 GCA_034110665.1 Polaribacter sp. | reverse complement strand
CATCACAAACTATTTTTGCTAATATGATTTCGTTTTCTGTGGATGCTCCAAAAGAATACCCATTCTTCAATGCTTTTTCGACTCCTTTTTGTACTTTTTTATGACGATGTCCTAAAATCATGGGCCCGTAAGACAAAACTAAATCTATATATTCATTTCCATCAACATCTGTAATCTTGCTTCCTTTTGCTTTTTTGATAAACAACGGATTTCCGCCAACGGATGTAAATGCTCTTACAGGAGAATTTACTGCTCCTACAAGATGAACCAATCCTTCTTCGTATAATTTTTGTGATTTCTTGAATTTCATTATTTAAGCTTTTGGCAGTTCGCTTTTTTGCTACTAGCCAACTGCCAATAGCTAAAGGCTAATTGCTATTTGTTTAATATTCTCGCTGCTTCTTTAGCAAAATAAGTAATAATAATATCTGCCCCTGCTCTTTTCATAGACAATAAACTTTCCATCATTACTTTTTCGCCATCAATCCAACCTTTTTCTGAAGCTGCTTTGATCATTGCATATTCTCCACTTACATTGTAACACGCAATGGGTCTGTCGAAATTATTTTTTAAATCTCTTATAATATCTAAATAAGATAATGCTGGTTTTACCATTAAAATATCGGCTCCTTCTTGATCATCAAAAGTTGCTTCACGCATTCCTTCATCTCTGTTTGCAGGATCCATTTGATAGGTTCTTCTGTCTCCAAAACTTGGAGCAGAGCCTGCAGCCTCCCTAAAGGGACCATAAAAAGCGGATGCATATTTAACTGCATAGGCCATAATTGGCAAGTTTACAAAACCTGTGTTGTCTAAAGATTGACGAATCATATCAATCGTTCCATCCATCATTCCTGAAGGTGCAACCATATCGGCTCCTGCTTTTGCATGAGAAATTACTTGCTTTGCAATATTGACTAAGGTGGCATCATTATCAACATCATTGTCGTGAATAATTCCACAATGACCATGTGATGTATATTCGCAAAAACAAACATCTGTAATTACATATAAACTGGAATAATTTTTCTTAATAAAACGAATTGCTTGTTGCATAATTCCGTTTTCATTCCAAGTTTCTGTGCCTTCTTCATCTTTGGTTGATGGAATTCCGAATAATAAAACAGCAGGTATTTTTAAAGAGACAACTTCCTCTAATTCTTTAGAAATCCGATCCAAAGAAAAACGTTTGATGCCTGGCATTGAAACGATTTCAGTTTCTATGTTTTCTCCTTCTTCTATAAATAATGGGTACACAAAATCGTCAACAGATACTTTAGTTTCTCTAACTAATCTGCGAATTCCTTCTTGTTTGCGTAGTCTTCTTGTTCTGAACATAAAAAGAGCTCCTGTTTAAGCCACTGTTTCCCGAAAGGGGAGCACAGCGGAATTAGTATGGTAATGATTTTGTATATTATGGCAAATGAGTGCGCTCACTTGCTATTGTGCTTAAAAAATAACACGTTCTTTTATTCTTCCAAATGTTCTTTCTCTTCAGAAAAATCAGTATGCATTTGTGCTTCGGCTTTAGAATAGTGATTATTTACCAATTCTAAAACACTATCTACACTTGGCATATGTGCAACCTTTACATTTTTAAAATATTTTCTAGCTTCAACAGCTGTCGTTTCTCCAATACAAAAAGCAACTTTATCTGTAGTGTTTTCTTTTAGATAACTTTCTATTCCTGACGGACTGTAAAATAAAACACCAGACACAGCATCCTCTAGTTTGTCAGGGCTTAACATTGTTTTATAAGCCTCTATTTCGTTTACAATAATGTCATGTGTTTGCAAATAAGCCGGTAAAATGTCCATTCTTATATTACTACAGAAATACGTAACTTCTTTATTCTCTAGTGCTGAAGATAAGTACGCTGCTAAAGTTTTTGCATTTTTTGCAACTTTGACCACTTTACCGATTCTATTTTCAATCAATTTTTTAGTTCTCCTGCCAACACAATAAATATTCTTGAATTTTAACTCATTCTTTGTAAAAGAATTTAAAATTGCTTCTACTCCATTTTGACTAGTAATAATTACATTTTCAATCTCCTTTTTCATTATTCTTGGGCTAATTCTATTAAAACGAATTTTAATAAAATCGCTATCTTTTATTCCAATAGCATCCGATAATGTTTCTTTTTGAAGTTCAGAAAGTTTTTTTGTAGAGTATACAGATGCTACTTTTGCAGAAACAACTTCATCTTCTACCATCATCTCTTTTCCGCCTCTATTAATCACATAATCTGCACAATCTTTTGCCAAATATCTATGATTCCCAAGTTTTGCTGTTTTTGCAACTCTTATTTTTTTAGAGCCGTCTTTTTTTAATAAAACCGCTTTAAAGTTTACTTCTTCAGTTCTTGAGTCTACATAAGCTAAAGCACCAATTGGCGCTGTACAACCACCCTCTAATAGCTTTAAAAACTCACGTTCTATACCTACACAAACTTTCGTTTCATGATGATTCAATTGCTCACAAGCATCTAATGAAAAAGTATCTTTTTCTAAAGCAGTAATCATAATTGCACCTTGCCCTGGTGCAGAAATCATCCAAGGAAGATCGATTGCTCCTTCAGGCAAAATATCAAGTCTTTCTAAACCGGCTGCGGCAAATACAGCTCCATTCCAAGTTTCACTATTTTCTAACTTTTCTAAACGTGTATTTACGTTTCCTCTTAAATCTTCCACTTTATGTGTTGGATATCGATTTAACCACATTGCTTTTCTTCGTAAACTCCCTGTTGCAATTAACCCTTCTGGCTCTCCGAAAAACTCTTCAGTCCCTTTTAAAACTAGAATATCGTTATAATTTCCACGTTTTAAAACAGCAGCTTGAACGATTCCTTCTGGCAATGAAGTTGGCACGTCTTTTAACGAATGAACAGCAATATCAATATCACCATTTAACATTGCGATATCTAAATTTTTGGTAAAAATCCCAGTAATCCCCAACTCATACAAAGGTTTATCTAAAATAATATCACCTGTAGATTTTATAGGAACTAAAATTGATTCGTACCCTAATTCAGCTAGTTCTTTGCGGACTTTATTGGCCTGCCAAAGCGCTAATTGACTACTACGAGTTCCTATTCTAATGATTTTTTGCATTGAATTTTTGTTAAGATTGAAAAACCTTATTAATTACTTGAAGGCTTTGTGAAACAGATGTATCTTCATCCTTTAGATGTTTCACGAATTGTGTGGTTATCTTCTGAATAAAACGTGAAGTTAATATTTCTGCTTGATTTTCATCAAAATCAGTAATTTTTTTCTTCTGAAAATTAATTTCGTCGTTTTTAATATTTTCTAGTGATTGCTTTAAAGCCGCAATTGCAGGTGTAAACCGTCTATGATTTAACCAATCGTTAAATTCTGTTTTATGTTTTTCTATAATAGCTTCTGCCAAAGGAATTTCTTTTTGACGAGCCGCTAAAGTTTCATCGGTAATTTTAGAAAGTTCATCAACATTTACCAAAGAAACACCCCCAAAATCAGTAACATTTTTCGCTACATTTTCTGGCATCGATAAATCTAGAATCATTAATTTCTTATCATTTCTAATATGCTCCTTCGTTATCGTTGGCTTATCAGATCCTGTAGAAACAATTAAAACATCTGCATTTTCAATTTCTTCTGATAAATTTTTAATCACAGATTTTCGGATAGAATTATTACCTTTAACAAATTGAATCGCTTTTTCTTCTGTCCTGTTTATCAAACAAACAGTATTATTTTTAGTATACTCTGCTAAATTTTTACACGTATGTTTCCCCATTTTACCCAATCCAAAAACTAACATATTTTTAGAATTATAATCTGGCAAATTTTTAATAATATATTGCACGGCAGCATAAGAAACAGAGGTTGTACCTGAACTTAATTTTGTTTCATTTTTAACCCTTTTACTGGCCTGTAAAACACTATTTAACAATCTTTCTATGTGTGCATTTGTCATTTTATGCAACTTCGCCATTTTAAACGACTGCTTTAACTGACCCACAATTTCATAATCTCCTAAAATCTGACTTTCTAAACCCGTACCAATTCTAAATAAATGATGAACCGCTTCTTGATTTTTATAAACATTAGAAATCGAGGCGAATTCTTCTACAGAACCTTCAGAAAAATGACATAATAATTGAATTAACTGATAAGGATGCTCGGCAAATCCAGAGATTTCCGTTCTATTACAAGTTGACAAAACAAAAACTCCATCAAATTTTTTTTCCTTTGCTAATTCAAGCAGTGCCGACTGATTCTCTTTGGACATAGAGTATTTCCCGCGCGTTTTTACATCCGCTTTTTTATAATTAACTCCAATATTATAAAAATGTGTCAACGTGTTCTTTTGCATAAATTCTAAAAGTTGCACAAAAATAAGACCTTCCTTCATAAAAAAATATCGCTCAAAGTACTTTTTATAACGTTATATGTTTTTTAGCTTTTATTTAATAAATAAACCTGTAAAATTCCTTATTTTTGTAGCCACAGAGAGGTTCTTCAGCTTCTCTATATAGAATGATTCTAAATAAATTAAATCTTAAAAAATTATTTTTAATGTTTAAAAATGTCGGTAAAAGTTCTTTTGAGGAAATAAATCTTGAAAAAGGGTTTTATGTGCTTCATTTTCAGAATGAAAGCAACAAAGTGCAAAATTTTGAAAGAGAGATTAACAGTACTTTTATACAAATACATTTTTGTTTGAGAGGAAGTTCTAAATTTTTATTCAATAACAGTTCTTATTCCTTTGATGTTTTAGACAATAGATCTATTCTATTATACAATCCTCAAAGAACATTGCCAATTAATTTAGACATTCAGCCGAAAACAACCTTAATTTCTTTATTAATTTCTATTGAAAAATTTCATTCTTTATTTTCTAAAGAATCGGGTTACATTCCTTTTTTGAGTGATAAAAATAGTAATCGTAAATATTATGACGATGCAGAAATTAAACCAACCGTTTCTATTGTTTTACAACAAATTATCAATTCTAAAATCAACATTGCTATAAGAGAATTATATGTAAAAGGAAAAGTCTATGAATTATTGAGTTTACATTTTCAGAAAGATGAAACTGCGGCGGGTGAATATTGCCCGTTTCTGGTTGATGAACAAAATGTTCTGAAAATTAGAAAAGCAAAAGAAATTATAATTGCCAATATGACTGAACCACCTAGCTTGCAAGAATTAGCAAACGAAATTGGTTTAAATATCAAAAAATTAAAAGAAGGTTTTAAACAAATTTATGGCGATACAGTCTTCAGTTTTCTGTTCGATTATAAAATGGAACATTCAAGAAGGTTGTTAGAAACAAATCAATACAATGTTAATGAAGTTGGTTTGCAAGTGGGTTATAGCACAGCAAGTCATTTTATTGCCGCTTTTAAAAAGAAATTCGGAACAACCCCGAAGAAATATGTGATGAGTTTGAATAATTAGAAACAAGATTTTCAGAAACAAGAACCAATACTTTGGAGCAATTAACACATTACGATATCAAAAATAATCAAAAACAGTTTCCGATAACCATTGTTTGTGATGCTATTAGAACGCCAGAGAACATTGGCATGTGTTTTAGAATTTCTGAAAGTTTCGGTGTTGATAAAATCTATTTTCATGAAGATTCGCCATCGACAGAAAATAGAAAAGTAATTAATATTGCAAGAAATACAATTACGCAAGTTAAACATGATTATTATAAAGATTTCAATCAAATTATAACACAATTAAAAGCGGTAGGAAATACAATTTTCGGAATAGAAATTACTGATAAAAGTATCAATATTCAAGATTTTAATTTTAAAAATCATGAAAAAATTGTATTAATTTTGGGCAGTGAACGACACGGAATTGAAAACACCAATTTAATGGATTATACAATTTCAATACCCATGTACGGAAGAAACTCAAGCATGAATGTTGTGCACAGTTTGGCAATTATGTTGTATGAAGTTACGAATCAGTTAGCTGTTGGCAATAAATAAAAATTAATTCTGGAACAAATTCAGAACAACAAGAATATTAATAAATAGATACTGAAATAAATTCAGCACACAATGAAAGGAGTTTTATTAGTTAATTTAGGGTCACCGGCGAGTACTTCAACAAAAGATGTTAGAAAATATTTAGACCAGTTTTTAATGGATGAGCGGGTTATTGATGCACCATACTGGCTTCGAGCAATACTCGTTAAAGGAATCATTTTAAACACAAGACCAAAAAAATCTGCAAAAGCATATAAGAAAATTTGGTGGGATGAAGGTTCGCCGTTAATTGTCTTATCAGAAAGATTACTTAATAAAGTGCAAAAAAAAACAGAATTACCTGTTGCTTTAGCCATGCGATATGGAAGTCCGTCGATAAAAGATGGTTTGCAAGAATTGCATGACAAAGGTGTTACAGATGTGCTGATTATTCCGCTGTATCCGCAGCATGCAATGGCAACTACTGATACAATTTTGGTATTAGCAGAGCAGTTGAGAAAAGAATTTTTTCCGCAAATGACGTTCACAGATATTCCTGCTTTTTATCATAAGAAAGAGTATATCACAGTATTAGCAGAAAGCATTAAGACTTCTTTAGAAGGTAAAGAATGGGATAAAATTTTGTTCTCTTATCACGGGATACCAGAAAGACATGTTAGAAAATCTGACATCACAAAAAGCCATTGTAAACCCAATGATAGTGTAAACTTTGAATGCTGTAAAACGGCTTCTCCTGCTCATGAATTTTGTTATAAGCATCAATGTTATGAAACGACGAAACAAGTTGTTGAGTATTTAGGGATAGAGCCCCATCAATATTTTGTTTCTTTCCAATCTAGATTAGCTGGTGACCCATGGCTACAGCCTTATACAGATAAAATGCTTGAAAAATACCCAGACGAGGGTGTTAAAAAATTAGCGGTTGTTACGCCCGCATTTGTGTCTGACTGTTTAGAAACTTTAGAAGAAATTGCCATGGAAGGTAAAGAAGAGTTTTTGAAAGCCGGTGGAGAAGAGTTTTACGCAATTCCATGTATCAATGATAATGACGATTGGGTAGATGTCTTGGTAGATTGGATGGAAGCGTAATTTTTTTATTGGCTGTTGGCTGTTGGCTGTTGGCTGTTGGCTGTTGGCTGTTGG
The DNA here is from genome assembly GCA_034110665.1 of Polaribacter sp. Classification (GTDB taxonomy): domain Bacteria; phylum Bacteroidota; class Bacteroidia; order Flavobacteriales; family Flavobacteriaceae; genus Polaribacter. Next base: position 29,761 of record JAWUYT010000063.1, on the reverse strand, counting down.
CTGTTGGCCAAAAATAAAATAAATTAATTGCTCAATATCAAAGTCATAAAAAGTTATTAACTTTATTACTTTGAAACTAAATTATAAATAAATGGAATTTCTTTATGTAAAAGCATTGCATATCATTTTTGTGGTTACCTGGTTTGCTGGGTTATTTTATATTCCGAGATTGTTTATTTATCATGTAGAAGCTGAAAAAAAAGATCATCCTGCTAAAGAAATTTTACAAACGCAATACAAATTAATGAGTAAACGTTTGTGGTATATTATTACTTGGCCTTCAGCAGTTTTAGCAAGTGTATCCGCTTTTTGGATGCTGTATCAAAATCCTTATTATCTATCAGAGCCTTGGATGCTGGTAAAACTTGCTTTTGTTTTAGCCCTTTATTTTTATCACTATTCTTGTCAAATAATTTATGCTCAATTACAAAAAGATATCATAAAATATTCTACTTTACAACTTCGCATTTGGAACGAAGTAGCTACAATCATACTCTTTGCTGTTGTTTTTTTAGTGACTGTAAAAAGTGCCATCAATTGGATTTGGGGAGTTGTCGGAATTATTCTCTTTGGCGTTTTAATAATGTTAGGAATTAAACTCTACAAAAAAATTCGCGAAAAAAGAAGCTGGGAAAAAAAGTAAGCATTGGTTTTTAGCTTTGAGCAAAAAAACCAATGCTTTAATATACCTTCTCTAAACTCACAGACTATTTTAATTCCTGATCAGTTGTTTTTCTAATTCTTCTAAAAGCTTCCCTTTTGTTTCTGGCAGTATTTTTATCACAATGAAGAAACCAATTAATGCGCTACCACCAAAGATAAAAAAGCTGAAGGAATTTCCTAGATTCGATAATTACAATGGAAAAACCAACTGCCCCAAAGAACTAATTAGAAAGTTCATTTTTTTTGATTAATTCTATAGGCTTGGACCTTATTACTCCCCCAGTCTCAACCACCAGTTTTATAGCACCACTTTACAGGATCTATTGTGCCGTTTCCATCAAACTCATCAGACCAAACTAATTGAAGCCTGTCAACACTAGAGACTATGACTCTTATCGTATATGTAGCCTTCAATAACCACCAGAATTAGATGCCATGATTGCAATTGCACACTCATTTGTTCCACTATTCGTAAATGTATAACCGGAGGTATTTTGTGTAAATTCCAGTTCTTCATTATTAATTATAACTTTATATAGCGCTGCATTTGTAGCGGTAATTTTAAAGTCAGCTACTCCGCTAACATTTACATGAAGATTATTACTATCTGTGCCAACTGCTATACCAGCTACTGATAGATTTGATGGTTTTAAATCGTTTCATAATAAGCTTTCACTATCATTACCGCAGGATAGGTGTAATAGAATTAAAAGTATATAGCCAAAAAAATATCTTTTTCACTATTTTAAGTGTTTTACCAACTTGAGAGAAGTTCGCATTTGAATTTAAACTTTTGTATCATGTAATAATACATTGCAAGATGCAGCCTTTGTGCCTTTTTATATTTTTATCATTTTAATATATAATTGTTTGCATTGCGCGCGGTTCAATCTCTAAAAGAGCCTCGCTGCTGCCAACAATTAATTTGTAAGCTATTTTGGTAGCTGTTTTATTCATGACTACCGTAACCATTTTACCCTCTTTAGTTTTAAAAGAAGTACTTTCTATTGTTGTTCTACTCGCAGTTGTGCTTACACGTAAAGCACCTGGTTTTATAAATTTCGAAAAATGACCAATGTAATAATATGTTGGGGTATACGTAAGCTCGCCTGTTTTTGTATCTGCATGAATTGGCGCAAAACAAAAGTTTTGAACGTGGTTAGGACCACCTCTTTCATCTAGTAAAATATTCCAATCTGTCCAACCAACAACACCGCTATTAAAATCATTTATCATTGAACTTCCATACCGTTCTGCATTGGGCCAAAACGCTAGTTTTTCTGAATCAAATGCCTCTTGACAGCCTTCTGTAAACAACATGTTTTTAGAAGGAAAAGATTCGTTTATGTTTTTTAGATTATCATATTTTGGCAAACCACCTGTCCAAGTTTCATACCAATGAAAACCGATTCCCCAAGCGTATTTTGATGCTTCTGGATCTTCGAAAATTGTATTTGCTCTTTCTGAAATTAAATCTCTATTATGATCCCAAACAACAATATTCTTATCTCCTAAACCTTCCTGTTCTAACGTAGGTCCTAAATAATTTTTTAAAAAATCACGCTCTTCATCCGAAGTATAAATACAAGATTCCCATCTTTGCACTGCCATCGGTTCATTTTGTATGGTTAGTCCCCAAACAGGAATCCCTTCTTTTTCATACGCTTTAATAAACTTTACATAATAATTTGCCCAAGCTTGTCTAAATTCTGGAAGTAGTTTACCTCCTTGCAACATATTGTTATTCGTTTTCATAAAAGCAGGTGGACTCCAAGGACTTGCATAAAAAACGACATCGTCCTTAATTAATTCAATGGCTCTTTTTATAAAAGGAATCCTTTTTTTCTTATCTTTTTCTATTGAAAATGTTTTTAAATCAGCATCTCCTTCCTCAATATACGTATGGCTTCCTAAACCAAAATCGCTGCTATGAATGCTCGTTCTAATAATATTATAACCAATACCGTCTTTACCATATAAAGACTGCAGTAATTGTTCTTGTTGTGTATTATTTAAAGTAGCAAAAACCTCTGAAGAAGCATCCGTGATGGCACCACCAATGCCTAAATATGTTTGAAAAGTCTTTTTAGGGTTCACAAAAACTGCTATTTCTGTTTCTAAAGGTTGCACCTTGTTTTTAAAAACTTGCTCACTAGTTTTGGTTAGTCTTAATCTCGTATTTTCTGCCGTGGTGTATACTTCAAGTTTTTGACCCTTGTAGTTTTCTGCAAACAAAATAGATCCCGTTTTGCTTTCTTCTTTAATTTTTAAATCTGAACAAGCTACTGTTAAGAGTAAAAGCCCTATTATTTTATACTTTTTTAAAATCATTTTTCTAAAAACTAATTATATTTTAAATTCATGCTTTACCCAATCTACTTCCATTACCCATTCACCTTTCATAGGTGCGTCTGTAATTTTAGCAAAATTTAAAATAGCAAACATCTTTTCAGGGTATTTATCACCTTGCCCTATATTTCGATATATTTCTTTATCATCCACTCTATACACAAGATCACTACCTTCCCATTCTACAGAATACGTATGATATTCATTTAAAGTAACATCAAATCCTTTTCTTAAGCTCCACCAATCTCCTTTATCACAAGCTTCTAAACTTTTAATTGCACCTGCGGTAAAATGGTTTTTTTGATGATCTCCATGATGTTCAAAAATATCTATTTCACCAGAACCTGTTATTGGCCAGCAAATATTTTCATCCGCTTCTTGCACTGGAGGTTCGTTATTTTGTGCACCAAGAAGCCACCAAGCCGGAAACATACTTGCCTCTCCGTTACTGGCTAATTTTAATCTTGCTGTCCATTTTCCTTTTATAAATTCTTTTTTATTTTTTGATATAATACGCCCCGCTACATACTGCGTTTCTGGGTGTTGCTTTCCATTTTTATCTAAATTATCACAAGGACTTTTCTTACCTGTATTTACAACCTTTAACTTTAAGGAACCCTTGCTTACTTCTCTTGTTCCAAATTCGCCATTAGGCACATAGCAATGCGTTTCGTTATTTACCCAAATGCGCTGATCTTGCCAATTTTCAGCATTAAAAGTATCAAAGTCATCTAAAAAATCTACTTTCCAAATTTCAGCATCTTTTGATGCATATACCTCTTTTTTTTGACTGGTTTCACAAGCCAAAAACAGCATTACAATCCATAAAAAGCTTAAAAAAAATTGATGTTTTTTTTTATTCATAATTTAGTATTTCTTTTCTATTGAGTATTTTATTTTAAAGAGTTTCCTTAATTTTTAATTATTTTTTGTTGAAAAAAGCCTTGATCAGTTTCTATGATTAAAAAGTAAATTCCCGCTTTTAAGTTTGATAAATTATAGACATTCGTTAATAAATTTGGTTTTATTTTATTGATTAATCGTCCACTGATATCTACAAATCTTAAACTTTTAAGAATATGCTGATTGCTTAATTTAAGATTAAAACTGTCTGAAAAAGGATTTGGAAAAACCTTAACAGATGCCGCTAAACTATCCTTTACACTTAAACTACTCGTAAACTCAAACGCGAACCAATTCATGTTAAAACCACTTTCTAAAACCTTCATTCTTAAGGTATAAATGCCCGCACTTAATGTCGTTTTAACTGTTGTCGTTTGCCATGATTTCCAACCACCAGTAACGGGTAAATCTACGATAGATACACTTTGAGTAATCCCTTTATTAGACAATTCAAATTCAATTTTACCTGAATCAGATTGAGCGGCTGTCCTTACATTTAAGTTGTAGTTTCCGTCTTTAGAAATATAAATTAAATATTCTGCATAATCTTCGGCATCTGTGTATCCAATATTCTCTCCTAGACCTGTATCTGTGGTGTTTTCTAATTGCAATCCTTTTTGATTTTCGAAATCTTCTGATTCTATTTTGCCTGGTAATAATAATCTGGTTATTATATTATTATCTACAGGTACATCTTGAAACATATTTAATGCATTATTGTATGTTGATGAAATAGTAGTTCCATTATAGGTTACTTTAATATCATCTTGGTAAAATATATACGCTTCTAAGTTTAGCGTAATTACTCTGTCGTTAGTCCCATCTATTGCTACAGATTCAATCGTTCTAGATTCATTATCTACTTTTACATCAAACAAATTATTTGCCAATGTTGTTTGATTAGCAGGATGATTTAAGGTAATTTTTATTGATTTTTCGTCATCATTTGTACTAGAACTTAAGACATCAAAATCTGGAATAGCGTCTGTTGATTTTAGAAACTCTATACTACTCATATTATAGGAAGTACTGCCGTTTACCAAAACTTTTAAGATATGTTTACCTGCTTGCAGATACTTATTATTTTCATTATGAAAAACAAAATTATTCCAACCACCCGTATTCCCTAAATTTACGTCACCAGCAATATCAACATCATTTAGAAAGAACTTTACTTTTCCGCCAGCTGTCTGTGTTGCATACCTGAATTTAATATTATAAAAACCTGTTTCTTCAATATTGACGGTATATTTTAACCATTCAGACTTTTGAATAAAACCAATATGATACCCATTACTGTTTGTATTATCTGAATTTTTTTCAATATCTACACCATCGTTTCTGTACTTCCATCCAGAATTCCATGGTTGATATTCTCCTGTTGACAAGCCAAAATTTGCATAATCAAGATCATTGTAGGCAATACCATTGGTTCCTAGATCATAATCCGAAAGGTGAATAACGCCCGGTATTATATGATTTGTATAAGGAATATGGGTTTCATCTTGAGGCTGTCTCAAACAAGCATCGACTACATCTTTAAAATACACATTATTATCGACTAACAAATCTGTCGTTAATTGTTTTAAACCTTCTATTGCATCTTCTACTGAAGGTTTAGCCCCCTCTCCTTTCCAATAATTAATGATAGCTTCATATTTTAGATTAGAGTTTATCGAAAAAGGACTTACTACAGTTTCAATTCTCTTCCAAGGCCACCAAGCCCAGCCAATATTATTATCTTCAAATAGATTAATTGCTTCTGTATACCATACATTAGAATTCTCACCAGATTCTCCAACCCAAAGAGGAACGTTATGTTGTTCCCTAAGATCTAAAACCCATTGAATGGATGCGGTGTCATTATAAGTCCAATATTTATGAGGACTATAAACTATATTTGAATCCCAAGGAGGTGTTAAACCACTAAAGTCATTTGCAAACCAGTTTCCTTCAATAAAAATAATATGACTTGCATCATGTGCTCTAATAGCGTTGGTAATTTTTACATATAAATCACGAATAACGCTCCCTTCTAAAGGCCAATTAATTTCATTGATTAAGTCGTAACCTCCAATCCCTTCTTTGTCTTTGTATCTTTCTGCAAGTTTACCCCACAAAGCAACTGTTTTATTTTTATTCAATTCACTCTCCCACAAAGAAGGTTTCGTGTCATCATAATCAGAGATAGCTGCATCTTCTCCCTGTCCGCCAGGAGCTGCATGCATATCTAAAATCAAATAAATTTCATTTGCCTCACACCAAGTTAGCAATTCATCTACCATTTCAAAACCCGTGTTTAACCAAGTATTCTCTCCTGAAACAGGTTCATTTTCTATTGGTGATGTAAATAAATTATAATGCATCGCCAATCGTACACTATTATATCCCCAAGATGCAATAGAATCTATATCTTGTTTTGTCACAAAATTCTTACGCCAATTTGAATAAAAAACTTCCGTTTCTTCTTCTCCAATCAGTGTATTTAATTTTTCTATAAACTTATGTTGTGTATCTGCCGCTCCAGAAGAATTCATCATATAACCTTCTTGCAACATCCAACCACCTAGACCAATACCTTTTAGCAACACTTCATCACCGTTAGAATTGATTATTTTTTTCCCTAAAGTTCTTAACCCTTGCGCATTTAATAGGCACGAGAATACTAGTGAAAAAAGTAAAATATATTTTTTCATAATTAATATTTTAAGTTTCTATTTTGTTTTACAAATTATCCAAACCAAATAAGGTAATTTCTGAACCTACGGTAATTGAAGTACTACCATAATTAGACGTAATTTCAATTTTTAAATATCTGAACTCATCCGATGTATTTGGTAAACTAAAGTCGTGACCTTCTATTGCTTTTTGAAAAGCTGTTGCAGGAATATTACCTGCACTATCTCTCGGATCTCCAATATCAAATTCACCGAGTAAATTCCATGTTTGACCATCTGTACTTCCGTATAAATTAAACGATTTTATATTTTCTTCTTGGTAGTGATATGTAATTCCGCCACCATTATACCAATAAGCTCTTTGCCAAATTTTAAATCTTTGAATTTTAACATTCTTATTAAAATCAATCACAATATCCAACGGAAAATTTAAACTGCCTCCGTTATTATCTCTCGTGGCGATAAAGTAGCTATTATCTGCATCAGTTTCCACAGTATCTACAACATCATCCCAAAAGTTTACTGTTCTACCTTCATAGGCATTACCATTTATCGATTGGCCTGAAACCAAACTCCATGAAGACTTATCTATTTTCTCTTCAAATAAGGGAGTATATTTTCCTTGTTCTTCAAGTTCTGTGATGTTTCCATCAAAGTCTTCTACTTTAATTGAAAAAGTTAATTCTTTAGAAGGTAAACCACGAATAAAAATATTTTCTTGTGCGTTGTTTGATGATAATATTCTAATGGTTTCTTCTGCACCCTCTAAAATATGGACGTACACAAAAACTGTTTTCGAAGCGATATTATCCCAAGTAATTTTAACACCTCCTAAATCAGGAACAATCGATACACTTTCTTGCACTAAAAAAATAAAAGATTTTAGTGGCGTAAAATCAATTTCTGCAACCTTTGATCTATTTTCACTTTCGTCAACAACGTATAACTTTACGTTTACAGGTGTTGTTTGGTTTAAGCCATTTACTTCTAATGATGTATTATATTTACTAGCAACTCTAAAAACCTCTTCACCTTGTGAATTTGTATATACCGCTTTTACATACAAAATATCGTCATCTAATGGTAATGTATAATTAATAACGCCACCGCCATTTGTAGCAGTTACAGAGATATTAGAGACGATTCCTGGTGGACTTATGTCTAAATCTTCATCATTAGAGCAAGAAATAATTGCTGCTAAAATAAAGATTGAAAAAAGCAGTACTTTGTTTATTTGTTTTTTCATCATGATGTTTTTTTTACCAACCTGGGTTTTGAACTAAATTAGGGTTTCTAGATAATTCTATAAAACTGATTGGCTGCAAATAATCTCTTGGAATACTAAATGATCGTTGACTTACATCCATAATTTGATAATAATTAGCCTCACTGTCTTCATCTACAGACCATCCTTGTATTGGTGTTGTAAAATACTGCTCTGCTAGTTTCCATCTTCTAACGTCATAATAACGATGCCCTTCAAAAGCAAGCTCTATCATTCTTTCTTGTTGAATAATTTCTCTTAAACCGTCTTGATTAGTATGTTTATTTGGTGTTGCTGCAATGGCTGCATCACTCCAAGCGTCCTCTACAGAGGGTATACCAGCTCTTTCTCTTATAATATTTAAAGAATTATACACTTCTGGTGATGGACCACTAAATTCGTTTAAGGCCTCTGCATAATTTAAATACAATTCACTTAATCTTGCCATTGGCCAAGGATATGTTACTGCTTTATTATACGCATCACCTTCTGAATCCTGATGTACTAATTTTTTAAGAGCGTACCCAGTTACTAAATAGTCGCCTGTATTAGCGATTCTTCCGTGTACTTCTGCCTTTCGCATTTTTAAATTCCAAATACTACCCCATGTTCTATTTATACCTCTATCAAAACCCAATGATGCATAAAAACGAGCTTCTCTATTCAGATTCAATTTTGCAGTTCTATTACCAAACTGTGCATAAAATCTTTGATTAAAAGCGATATTAGCAACACCATATCTATCTGAATAATCATAAGACAAATCTTCATCAATAGGCAATCCGTTTTTTGTATAATACGTTTCTGCCATTTTTAGACTTGGTGATAACCATTGCCATGAAGCTTCTACTGAAGACGAAGAAGGAACTTTCATAAGTGCTGGATATTGAATTTGCCAATATTGACCGTTTGTAACCGGATTTGAGTTCCCCCAAATAAGTTCAGAGTTCCAAGGATCTGTAATTGAAAAACGATGATTATATTGATCTCTTACTAGTTTAAATTGAAAGTTATTTGTATCAAAAAGTGGTGCTGTTCCTGTAAAATAATAAATAGAAGCACCTTGGGCAATTGCTGCATCTAAAGCTTCTTTTGCAGCGGTTGCGGCAATACCCCACTTTGATTCTTCGTAATTTTGATTGAAAAAATGTTCGCCATTTGCATCCACAAAACTCGAATAATATTCAGTATTCCCATTAAATAAAGGACTTGCACTAAATAGTAAAACCTTCGCCTTTATGGCCTTTGCAATTACTTGATCTATTCTACCTACATCATTATTACCAATCACTTTTTCTGGTAAATCAATGATCGCTTGATCAATCGTTTCTACAATATACGAAAAACATTCGTCTACTGTTTTTCTTGCTACTCTTACTTCAGTATCTGCTGCAGAAATAGGCAAACTTATATCTATAATTGGTATCGGACCATAATTACTTACAAGTAAGAAATGATAATAAGCCTTTAGAAACTTTGCTTCTGCCTTCCATTGATTTTTTTCTTGCTGATCCATATCAACTACCAAATCTATATTATCAATTAGCGTGTTACAACTACGAATGCCTTCCCATAAAGAACCTTGACCTCTACCGGCTGCTCCAAACCCAGACCAATATCCCATTAAAGGAGAAGATACATTTTGCTGCCCTTTCATAACCCTAATAGCGTCTGGCTCTTTAGGAACCGGTGTTGCTAATTCATCACTTAATAGCGCATAACTTGCATACGTGCCATCATTTTGAGGCAAATAACTATACGAATTTGCCAATGCATTATAAGCCGTTTCTTTTCTATTAAAAAGCAAACTTAACTCTTGCGTTCCGTCTGGTACAATATCTAAATAGTCCTCACAGTTTGTGAACAGTAAAAAACTACCTATAAAAATTAGTACAAATTTGTTTTTAAAATTCATTTTTTATTTTTATAATTTTATTTGTGCTCCAAAATTTATAACTCTTTGCGGTGGATACCCTAGACCATTTCCAGCCATTTCTGGATCCCATAAATCGAACTTTGAAAAATGAAGTAAATTTAATCCTGTAAAATACAATCTCGTTTTTGCCATTGAAAACACTTTTCCTGTTGCTTCTGGAATTGTATATCCAAATTCTACACTTTTTAAGCGAAGAAAATCCCCATCTCTTAACCACCAAGTAGATGGTTTTTCATTATTCTCTATTTGAAAAGTTGACAATCTTGGCCAAAAAGCATTCGGATTTGGATTGTCTTCAGACCAATGATTGTCTGCGATAATGCTTAAAGCATTTCTTTCATTTACAAAGGGTGATATATCATTAGGATTGATAAAAAATGATGACCTCGCAACACCCTGCATAAAAACTGAAAAATCGAAGTTTTTATACATGGCAGAGAAACCAAAACCAAAGACAATTTCTGGAACATTGGGTCTACCAATTGGAGTTTGATCTAATTCGTTTATCACACCATCAGCATTCACATCTTTATATTTAATGTCTCCGGGTAAATAGGCATTTGTCGAAGAAAAACCATTGAATTGTTCTGGAGAGTTATTTATATCTTCTTGATCTACAAATAACCTTTCTGCGATATAACCCCATTGCTGATTTACAGCATAACCAATTCTACTTAAATTTTTATTTTGAAATTCAGGTTCTCCATTTATTATTATTTCATTGGTCGAATAAGTGAAATTACCTCTAGCAGTAATATAGAAATCACCACTAAAAGCATGATTATAATCTATTGATAAATCGAGACCCTTTGTTTTAACCTCGCCTATATTACTAGAAATTACCGTTGTTAAACCCGATGTTTCCGGAATAAACTGACGCTCCATATAAATATTTCTACGGTTTTCTGTAAAGTAATCTGCTTGAATATTTACTTTATTAAACAGACCCAATTCTAAACCAATATTAGATTTTGTAGCAACCTCCCAAGTAACACTTTCGTTGGCATATCTGTTGATGATAAAACCATTGTAATTATTATTATAGTTCGTGCCAAAAGTATAGCCTGTGCCGCCGTTATTTAAATTTACATCAGATAAATAAAAGAAACGATCACTAGCACTAGAAATCCCATCATTACCAACCAAACCATACGTATATCTCAACTTTAACAAGTTCACAGAAGGTACATTTTTCTCAAAAAAAGGTTCGTTAGAAATAATCCAACCCATACCAATAGAAGGGAAAAAACCAAATCTATTTTCTTCTGCAAATTTTTCTGAACCATTATATCCAAAGTTAAATTCACCAAAATAACGACTATCATAACTATAAGATGTTCTCCCAGAAATACCTAAATTTCTTGAAGGTAGCGAAGAAAACGTACCGCCTCCGGTAGTATTTAAAGCTTCTTGAAAGTAACTTACTAATAAACCACCTACCTCATGTTTTTCACTAAAAGTTCTATTATATTCTAAAACTGCCTCATAATAAAAATTACTATTCCCATTATTTGCTGTTGGTGCGTTATTTAAAAACTCCGTTCCTTCTTGAATTTGATACAATTCATTAGTAGTACCAGTTGGTGTTTCTACTTCAGAGGCACCATAATAAAAAGGGGTAAAACTACTTTCATTTTGATTTTCTACATACGTTCTTACAGACGCCATTGCTCTTAATTTTAAGCCCTCTGTTACAAAGGCTAAATCTTGTTTAATTTCAAACTGTGCCAATGTTGTATTTGCAAAACGATCCCTAAAGCCTCTTACACTCTCTGCATAAGGATTAGAAAAACCACCATTACCTTTGTTACCAAACAAGGTATGATTAAAGTTTGCTGTTGCAGCATCTGCTTCAAAAACTTTTGGAAAGTTTGCAGGATTTGCCTGCGCAACTTGCCTAAAAATATCTGACGCACTTACTATTGGTCCGTTATATCGCTCAAATAAAGAATAAAATTTTGCAGCTACTTTAGTCGTTTTTGTTAAATTGATATTGATATTAGCTCTTAAGTTAGACCTATTAATATCTATATTGTTGTTGAAGTTATTTAAAGGATCTACTTTTAACAATCCTTTTTCATTTGCACTGGTAATTGACAAATAATATTGAGCTACTTCTCCACCTCCATTTATATTTACGTTCAATCTGCTATTAATCGCAAAATCATTAAATAATTCATTCTGCCAATTTACATCTGGATATAAATTGGAATCTAACCCGTTTCTTGTACCCTCAATTTTTTGTTTAGAGTACAATAAATTAGCAGACTGATCTCTTGATCTTTCTGCTCTATTGTACAATTCCATATAATCTACAGCTCCTAAAAAGCTGTTTACTTTAGAAGGGCTAGAGATAGAAGTTTCATATCGTACAGATACTTTAGCCTTTCCTTTTTTACCTATTTTTGTGGTTACTAAAATAACACCGTTCGCACCCCTTGCGCCATACAACGAAGTAGCAGTTGCATCTTTCATTACCGAGAAAGAGGCAATATTATCTGGCTCTAAACGTGCCAAATCATCTGTTGTAATTTGTAAACCGTCTAATAAAATTAAAGGACTATTATTAAAGCCAAAGGTGGTAACACCTCTAATAAAAAAAGCGGCATTATCTGCTCCTGGCTCTCCTGATCTTTGATATGATATTAAGCCAGAGATCTGACCTGCTAAAGAATTTGTTAAATTAGCGGTTGGTTGTTTTAAATCTGAAACTTTTACAGTTGTAATAGAACCGATTACGCTATTCTTTTTTTGTTTTGAAAATGCCACAACCTGAATTCCTCCTAATTCATCTAAACTTTCTTTTAAAATTACATTTATTATCTTTTGTTCACCAACTGTTATTTTTTTTGTTTCAAATCCTAAATATGAAAATATTAAGGTAGCGTTTAGCGTTCTAATATTAATGACGTACTTCCCATCAAAATCTGTTGTTATTCCATTTGTCGTACCTTCAACCAATACAGAAACTCCCGGAAGAAGATTCCCAGAGCTATCCACAGCTTCTCCTTTTACGATAACCGTTTGACCGAAAGTAAAAGTTGTAATGAGCAAAAATAAAAATGGTAATACCTTTAAAAATAATGCCGTTCGTTTTTTCATGCTTATTTTTTATCAAAAACACAACGCAAGGAAGTCTTGCGTCGTGCTTCATAACTATTATTCTTTGATTAACTTTTTGTACTGACCGTTAATTTCTAAAAAGTAAAAACCTGGCGTTAAACTTTTAATAGACAATTCATTCGATTCAATTATTTTATGAAGAACTTGTTTCGAATTGATATCAAAAATTTTAATTTCTTTTTTTCCATCTAAATTTTTGAAACGAATCATATCCTTTGCAGGATTTGGAAAAAATTGAAATGCAGTATCTTCTAAATCATTTACAGATGCAGTTCCTTGCAGTTGAGGCCCTTTAACATCATCTATATAAAAGGTTCCCGTTATATTTCCTTGCCCTGGGCCTAAGAAAATAAAAACATGGTCTAGGCTCACACCAGTTGCTAATTCTGAAGCATCCACATAAAATGTTTGCCATTGATTTGCAACCAAAATCTCTCCATACTTTTCTAATACAGAAGTTTGATCACCATCCTCTTTTGCATCTGCCAATTTAAACATGAAATTTGTTGTAACAGGTGCATACACTCTAAATGAAAAAATACCGCCTTTACTTGCATCGAAAGGAGCATTTAATTGAAAATGTATTCTTTCCCAGCCGCCCCAAGAGGAACCTTTTTCCCATTTTTTAACCATATTACTTCCCCCTGCAGGATCAACAACTGTTGTATATGGTGCCGCAGGTTCTCCCATAGTTTCTGAAACTGTCATTAATGAAGTCCCATCAAAATCATTATACGTTACCATATTAAGCGCTGTTGCAGACGTTGTAAAAGTTGCTGAAACGCCAGTAACTGCTGTATCATTTTCTTTATACTCAATGACATTATCCACAATACCATACCAATACGTTGCATTTACATTTAGCAATCCTGATGGAAGAATCGTAATCATTGTATTATCATCACTTAAAATAGCATTTATAGCCACTAAAGCTCCTGAAGCATCATTTTCTCTTAATTCTACAAAACTAGAAATATCTGTGATTGTTGAATTGTCTAAATTTCTAAATTGAAAATTGGACGTAATCATCGGATTGTTAATTTGAAGAACTTCTGTAGCATCGTTTGCAGGGGTTAATGTTGTACTAACTTCTGGTGCTACGTTGCTTTTTAAATAATCGTCAAAATAATAGACATCGCCTGCAACGGATCCTGCTGATTGATCTCTATCAAAATAAATTTGAGCTCTATCATAATTTGCTGCTGTTACAGATGAATAACTATAAATTAGCTCTACCCATGTATTTGTTTCTGTAACTTCAATTACTTTTTCTTCACCATTACCGTAATCAGGATAATTTTGAAGTCTAACCATTACTGCAACAGGCTTATTTACCCACACTTTCACTTTGATAAATGGTGTTTCAGCAAAGTCGAAAGGAGTTAATGGCGTTGCATTATCTACCAAACTATTCTCTAAACCAGAATCATTACCGGCGTGTGTGTATTGCCCTACATTGCCTGACACATTAATTCCTGATGCATCTGGATTTGCAATTTTGGCAAAACCGGTGCCTGACCAAGATTCAAAACCTACATTTTCATTCGTCGTATCAAAATCAAATAACATTTCATTAATATCTCCTATTATCGCTGCTTTGGTTGTAAAAGAAGCAGCAGCTCCTATAACGGCTTCATCTGTTGCAAACTCAATTGTATTGTCTAAAATGCCATACCAAAAGGTTGTTGCATTGCTTAAATCGCTTGTTGGATTAATGGTAATCTCATTTTTATCACCATTAATTGTTGCAGCAAAAGATACATCTGCACCATTTACATCCCCTATTCTTAATGCCACTTTAGCAGTTAAATCTGTAAGTGCGCTATCATCTAATTCTCTGAAGTTACCATTTGTACTTATTACTAAATTTGTATTTATAGCAACTTCTGTAGCACTATTTACAGGGCTATATTCTTTGGCAGGAGAAGTGTATAAGGCGGGACCCTTAATATCATCAAAGAAATAAATATCTCCTTCAGAAGTATTTGCACCACCAATGATAATTACAATATTATTCATATTAATATTAGAGAAACTACTGAAATCAAAAGTTAGTTCTGTCCACTTATTTATATCAGCAGCGGCAACAGAAGTTGTTACTTCAATATTATTACCCCAGTCTGGTGAATTTTCTAAATGAAAAGTTACCTCAATTTCCTCGGTAGCGAACATTTTCATTTTAAAAATAGCGTTTGACGCTATATTAAAAGGTAATGTAAATATTGATGGAGAATCAATAACTCCAATACCTATATCATTATTACTACCCGCTGTAAATTGCCCCACAAAATTAGATGTATTGCTGGTGTTTTGCGATGGGTTTGCGACTTTCGCAAAAGTTGAAGAAGTGTTCCAACTATTAAAAACAATATTAGGATTGTTGTCGTCAAAATCTATGTGTGTAACTTCTTGCGCATTTGTGACAAGAAAAGTTAGTAATAGAAGTAAAAGTAATTTTTGTTTCATAATAAAGTGTTAATTAGGTTAAAATAACATAAACATTGGTTAATTATAATGTCGTTTTCCAATAGAACAATTCTTAATTTTGATTGAGTTGAAATTTGTTGAAATTCTTCATTTTAATTATATTTCAAATCTTAAACTATTCTTAACCTTATCCAACTTTAGAACCTCTACAAAAATCAGCAAAGGCGTATTTTTACCTCTACAAAAACTCTACGAAATATCGCAAAAATCTGTTTTACAGCTGTTTAATAAAAAAAGTATTTTTTTATTAAAAAGATTGAATGTAGTTTACCAAGTTAGATTCTTTAGGTAAATTCAACTTTTTTCGAAGTCGCCAACGGCCTTGCTCAACGCTTTTTATAGAAATATTCATTAATGAAGCTATTTCTTTTGAAGATAGGTTTAACTTTAAGTAAGCGCTTAATTTGATTTCATTTGAAGATAATTCCGGGTGCTTTTCTCTGAGCTTATCAAAAAAAACGGCATGTGCATTTCTAAAATGAAGCTCGAAAGCGAGCCAATCATCTTTATCAATTAAGTGATAATTAATTTTCTGTACGAGCTTCTTTATTGGAGAGTGCAACGAACTATTCAATACATTTTCGTCAATCTTTTCAATATCTACGACTAGACTTGTAAGTAGTTCGTTCTTTTTAATATTATTTAGCGTAGAAGATGCTAATTCAGAGTTTTTCTTTTTTATTTCTAAATTTAAATTATCCTCTCTTAAGACTGACATTTTACTTTCTGCTTCAAGCCTATCTAAC
The DNA here is from genome assembly GCA_034110665.1 of Polaribacter sp. GTDB lineage: Bacteria > Bacteroidota > Bacteroidia > Flavobacteriales > Flavobacteriaceae > Polaribacter. The sequence goes on along the minus strand of JAWUYT010000063.1, from coordinate 13,612 downwards.
TGAAACTTTTCTTCTTGACGATGCCTTTTTTCTTTCTCTGCCACTTTTAAAAGCGTCATTTGTTTCTCGTTGTTTCGTTTATAATAGATTCTATAGATAAAATTAACCAAAACTAATAATAGAAAATAAAGACCATAAGCAAGGTTTGTTAAATACCAAGGTGGATTAATACGAAATGCTCTTTTTATAATTTCTGAACTCGCCTTGCTTTTACCTTCAGAGCGAACCTCTAAAACATAACTTCCATGAGACAAGCCTGGGAAATTCAGTTCAGTCCTATAGTCCCATGAAGACCAGTCTTTGTGCAAACCGTTTAACTTATATTGAATCTTTTTAGCATTTGCTAAAGGTGTTTTTGGAGCTGCTAAGCTAATCTTGATAAAGTTCTCATTATACGAAACCTCAAGAGCATCTTTCGAATTAATTGGTGCCAAAATAGTATCAGTAGTGCTTATTAATTGAATAGACCGAATAGAAGGTGGTATATTAAAGGTTTCTGATTTTTTAATATTATGAAAAACCATTCCGTTTCTAACACCAATACCAAAAGTTGAATCATTCAACTTTTTAAATTTATTAAAATCATTTAAATGCTTATTTCTAATTGAATAAAAAGGTTCACTAATCTTATTAAAATTAGCGATACTTCTCGTCACATATCCTACCGATTTTGGCGTAGAATACCAAAAGGTATTTTCACTTTGATAAATATTATTGATACCTCTTATACCTTTAAATATATCTGAAGAATATTTCGCCTTCATAAAAGTATTCTCTATTGGGTCGTACTTAAAAAACCCATTAGGATTATAAAAAATCAAGTCACCGTCTATTTTACATAAATACGCAAAAGCGTCGACAAAGTTATTGGTAACACCATAAAACTCAAATTCTTTAAGATCTAAACCATCATCAGATAAAATCAAACGATAATAGCCTTTAGATGGGTGCGCAACCCAAAGTTGTCCAAAGGCATCAAATTCTATAAAACGTGAAGATTCCCCGAATTTCTCCCATTTTTTTTGAAATATCCAGTTGCCATTTATACGCTTAAAAATACCTATGCCAGAATAAAAACCAACATATAAAATATCCTCAATTTTTGGGTGCTTTCTAAATGTCCATGCTCCAGCTTCAAAATGTATCGTCTCTAATTTTTGATCCTCAATAACAAATACGCCTTCATGAGAGCCTACTAGAATTTGATCATCAATCTCTTTAATTTTCCATATTTGCCCTAAATTATTATCTACTAATGCAGGCTTTGATTTAGGATCGTGAATGTTTTTCACAAATAACCCTTGATTGGTTCCTAAATATAACATTGAATCTTTTACATGGCTAGTAAAAACAGTACCAAACTGGCCTTCTATGTCCATTAAGTAACTAGTATTACTATTTGTTTGAAGATAACTAAGTCCGTTATCCATCCCTAGCCAAAGGTTTTTATTTAAATCTATAAAAACCCTTCTAACCGTATTGTCTATAAGTCCGTTACTTTTTTCTATGTGCAAAAGTACTTCTCCTTGATGTGAAACAATGTATACACCATTTCTAACGGTACCTATAATAAGTTGATCACTTCCAAATTCTTGTACATCATTTACCAAGTATTTTTCTAAAAGACTATTTACTGCCCAATCATTCTTAACCAATTTACCATCTTCCCAAGTCCAAATACCTTCGTTCTTACTAACGATTAAGAATGTGTTCGGACTTTGAATAAACACACCTGTTATATGCAATTGATTTGCTAATTTACCAATAATTGATATGCGGTCTTTATTCTTTATTTCAAAAAGACCAAGCTCTGAATCCTGAATAAATGCTCTTCCTTTTGATGAAAACAAAACATTAAACCCCCTAAAAGCATCAATAGTTTCGATGGCACTTGTTATCGGATCATATATGTAAATTTGCTGAAATGTTTTAAAAAGAATTTTACCTTTAATTTCTTTAATTCTAAAAAAAGTGGGCAATAACGGAGCCTCTTTTTTAGGTTGTTTAAAAAACAAACTTGTATACTCTAAAATGCCTTTGCTATTTTTTGACCAATATCCGAATCCGCCATGACCTGAAGTATATATATGTTGATCGTCTTTATAAAAAACAGAACGTAAATCTGATTCTAGTTGATAGGTATAACTTTTCCAACGAATACCATCGTATTCTAATAGCCCTGCTGGCGTTGCAAAATACATTTCGCCATTGGTGTTTTGAGAAATATCATAAATAGTTAAATTATTTTTTATTTCTTCTTCTGTAAAATTTTTAATAAAAGGTGCACCAAGTTGATTGTTTAATTGACAAAAAGTAAAGTTGTTAATCACCAAGAAAAGTATAAAAAACAAACATAATTTTGCTTTTTTAAAATTCTTAAATGATTTACTATTTATCAAAATCGCTACTTTTTTTATCACTTATAAAATTGTTTTGTTACTAAATTTAGAGCAAAAAGTTTATTTATATTTTTTTCTGTTTCCAAGTTTATTTAAAAACTTATTGATTCCCAACCGATTATAAACTTTAGACTACAATATAATAAACTGTTTTTAATTATATTTCCTTGAAGCTAAAATATATCATTTTATTTTAAATGTAAAATTAAGGTGCTTTAAGGTTTGTACCAATATAATTTCACAAATTCATAAAAAAATTAAAACTCAAAATGTCTTTTTCAACTTGTCAAAGCATGTCTTTATAACACTCGAAAGTCCTCCACAAAACAAAAATTGACATTAAATAAATCCTAAATCTTTGGCTATAGTTACTATACGCTTTGTTTTCAGCAATGAACTATCTTGAACTAGGGGCCCGAGATATTGAGCGAAAAAAAACCTTATTTTTAATTTAATGAAAAACCAAGTTTTCAAAATCTCCTCTTGATCACCCTCTGAGAATTGGGTAATTCTATTGTTTAAAGCCAAAGAAATGCATCTATTTACAAATCACAATGCACTTTTATAGATCAATTGTTAAGATATGGTTCATAAAACATTAAAAGGAAAACTAATAGAATTAAGCAAGTTTATTGACGCTGATGAGCATGATTTTTATGCTGCACATTTTACAGACGTGGTACATTTATACCTGATAAACGAAATAGGTATTTGTGCCTGTTATGGTAAAATTACCAACCGTTTTGATTTTTGAAGCATGCATGGTATCAAATCTGAATAAATGAGTATTGCTGATGATGCTAAATATCAAAACGTAAAACAACCCTATGTAATCTATCAAACTAATTGTAAGTGTTTACACTGATAAAACAAGGCGTTATTTTGACGTTAATTCCATTTCTAATTCTTCTAAAGATTTTCCTTTGGTTTCTGGTAATATTTTTAAAAGAACAAAAAAGCCAACCAAAGCGACAGATCCAAATATGAAAAAGCTTAATGCACTCCCTAAATTAGATAATTCCCACGGGAAAATTTGCTGTACAAACCAACTCACAAAAGAGTTTACAAACCCAATAGCACCGATTGCCAAACCTCTATATTTTATTGGATACAATTCAGAGAGCAACACCCACATTACAGGTCCTAATGAAAATGCAAAACACGCGATAAAACCTAAAATACCTGCTAATATTAAATTGGCATTAATAGTGGTTGCTACCTCTAAAATAGCACCATCATTCTTACTGTAAATTTTATTTCCTAAAGCAGCTTTTAGGTCATTTTTAAAGGTCACATCACTGTCATAAAATTTACCTGCAAAAGGCAATAATTTCTGAGATTCAGCAAATTCTAATTGATTAATTTCTTCCGCTGTTAATTGATAGGTTGCTTGGTTAAAGCCATATGCACACAATAATAAACTAATTGCAATACCAGCGGTGCCGAACAGTAACAAAGGCCTTCTGCCCATTCTGTCAATTAAATAGATCGCCAAAAAAGTAAAAATAACTGAAATTGTACTCAATAAAACTCCTGAAGAAAAAGCAGCATCTGTGCCAATTCCTGTCTGCTCAAATATAGATGTTGCATAAAAATACACAGCGTTTATACCGGTAATTTGTTGAAGCACACCTATAACCAGACCAATAACTATAATAAAACGCAAAGATGGCTTTAATAAATCTTTAATCTTTACTGTGGATTTATTTTTACCCGCATCTATATTTTTTTCAATCGAAGCAATCTCTTCACCACCTCTTTTATGATCATGAATCTGATTTAAAACTTTCTTGGCTTCTTCATAATTTTCTTTTAAATACAACCAACGCGGACTTTTAGGAATAAAAAACAAGAGAACAAAATAACATAAAGCAGGAATTAGCTCGACCCCTAGCATCCATCTCCAAACATTTTCATCCGTTAAAAATGTACTTTCTATTGTATTATATTTGTTAAAAAAATAATTACTTAAAAAAGCTGCAAAAAAACCAAAGACGATATTTAGCTGTTGCAACGAAACTAGTTTTCCTCTATTTTCTGCTGTAGAAATTTCTGCGATATAAATTGGCGCTATAATCAACGCTGCACCAAAAGCAACACCTCCAATAATTCTTGCGATATAAAGCATTTCATAAGACCCGGCTACTGCCGATAAAACAGCCGAAATAGCATATAAAAAAGCTACAAAAATGAGGGTTTTTTTTCTGCCAAGAATATCACTTAATCTTCCTGAAATCAACATCGCAAACATTGCTGCAAATGTTGGAGCACTTACAACCCAACCTGACTGAATATCGTTTAAATCAAATTCAGGACTGGCGTAAGACATTACACCAGATATAATACCTGCATCAAAACCAAAAAGGAATCCTCCAAGTGATACTACAAATGCAATAATGGTCAGCTTTTTAGTCATAAGGCATAAATTAATTTAATACTATTGTTTATATTGAATGTGGTTTAGAATTTAATTTTGATGTTTTAGAATTCCTAGTAATAGAGCACTCTAAAAGCACATCACTACTATTGATAGTACTAATTATAATACTATTATCTATATTTTTAAAAGCTTTAGAAATTATACTATTTGAACTTTTAGCACTACTAATTCTTTTTGCACCAAGTCTTATAAATTTCGAAAAGGGACCAATATAGTAAAATGAATTGGTAAAAGTTAATTTATCTTTAATCGTATTTCCATTTACTGGCGCAAAACATAGTTTACCAGCATGATTTGGGCCACCTATTTGATCTAATAAAATATTCCAATCTGTTTATGAACTATTTCTGACCAATATATCCCTCTTTTTTAAGTTTATACTTATTAAATTTACTATCCTTGTAAAAATTAATAAATAATGAACTCAACACAAAAACAGTAATTTATGAAAGCAGGATTTGAAATGTGGGACTATGTCGTCTTCATTGCGTACGCCATTTTAATTTTAGGAGTAGGTTTATGGGTTTCTCGTGATAAAAAGGGACACCAGAAAAATGCAGAAGATTACTTTTTAGCAAGTAAATCTCTCCCTTGGTGGGCCATTGGTACTTCTTTAATTGCAGCAAATATTTCTGCAGAACAATTTATTGGAATGTCGGGTTCTGGTTTTGCTCTCGGTATTGCCATTGCTTCTTATGAATGGATGGCAGCCTTAACGCTTTTAATTGTTGGTAAGTATTTCTTACCTATTTTTATTGAAAAAGGATTGTATACGATTCCTGAATTTGTTGAAAAACGTTTTTCTACAAATCTTAAAACGATTTTAGCTGTTTTTTGGTTGTCACTTTATGTTTTTGTAAATCTTACTTCTGTATTATTTTTAGGTGGATTGGCCATTGAAACGATTATGGGTGTTGATATGGTATATGCCATTATTGGTCTTGCACTTTTTGCGGCAGCATACTCATTATATGGTGGTTTGTCTGCGGTTGCTTGGACCGATGTAATTCAGGTCGTATTTTTAGTTTTTGGAGGTTTAATAACTACCTACCTAGCTTTAAATACCGTTTCTGGTGGAGAAGGAGTGTTGGCTGGTTTTTCTAAAGTTTGGGAAGCTGCTCCAGAGAAGTTTCATATGATACTTGAAGATACCAATGATAATTATATAAACTTGCCAGGTATTTGGGTTTTAGTAGGTGGTTTATGGGTTGCAAACTTGTATTATTGGGGTTTCAATCAATATATTATTCAAAGAACTTTGGCCGCAAAATCTTTAAAAGAATCTCAAAAAGGGATCTTATTAGCGGCGTTTTTAAAGTTAATTATTCCTTTAATCGTTGTTGTTCCCGGTATTGCCGCTTATGTAATGGTAAATGACCCCTCAATTATGGCTAATTTAGGAGAAGCCGGCATGTTAAATATCCCTACAGCAGGGCAATCAGATAAAGCATACCCTTGGCTGTTGCAATTTTTACCAACAGGTCTTAAAGGTGTTGCTTTTGCTGCTTTAGCTGCGGCCATCGTTTCTTCTTTAGCGTCTATGTTAAACTCAACTTCTACCATCTTTACGATGGATATTTATAAGCAATACATCAACAAAGATGCAGACGATAAAACGACTGTAAATGTAGGTCGTATTTCTGGCGCAGTTGCTTTAGTGATCGCAGTGATTGTTGCTCCGATGTTAGATGGGTTAGATCAGGTATTTCAATACATACAAGAGTTTACAGGTATGGTAAGTCCTGGTATTTTAGCGATATTTATATTAGGTTTATTTTGGAAGAAAACCACCAACAATGCTGCAATTTGGGGAGCAGTTTTATCATTTCCAATTGCCTTATCTCTTAAATTTATTCCAATTACAGGATTAGAGCCTTGGATGCATCAAATGGGAATCACTGCAGTTTTAACAATGCTAATTATTATGGTATTGAGCCATTTACAGAATAAAGGAGCAGATGACCCTAAAGGAATTAAGATTACGAAAGACTTATTTAAAACATCACCATTATTTAATATGGGTTCAATCGTAATTTGCATCTTACTTATTGTTTTGTATTGTTTATTCTGGTAGAAAATTAAAGTATAAAAAAATCGTCTAAATAATTTAGGCGATTTTTTTTGTGCTTTACTTTACCCTTTAGTAAAATAGCTAAATAAAAAAGCAGTCTCTTAAGTTCTTTAAAGAATATAATTGAAGTTTTCATAAAATAATAAGCAGCTCAATATTTAAGATGTTAAACCCCAAAATAAGAACCTGCTAAAATTCTATTTTACAAAAACGTACCTCAACTAAAAATTTGTTGAGAAATTTAAATCCTAACGCAGCTGCAAGTGAATGGTAATTTATGGTTTTATTTTTTAAGGCAAGTATCATCTTAATAAATCAAAATTCGTATCCCGCTTTAAAAGTTGAAGACATTAATGCAAAAGAATAACAACCTTTATGTAGTATAACAAAATCAAGATCTAAAATTTTCAGTAACAATTTTCCTTATTTTTTTTTTAAGTGATTGCATCCCTCTATAACTGGTATGCTCTAAAACGATAACGACCAAATCATCTTCCAAATATTTTGTAAGTCCGGTACTAAAGCCATTCCATTTGCCATGATGATAGATGCTTTTTTGTCCTTTCGTATCAATTCGAAAACCAAAACCGTAGGGTACTTCTCTTCCGTACACTGTTTCTCCTTTTGAATACATGAGCTCTAATGATTCTTTTGTAAGCAGTCTTCCTGTGTTTAATCCTTGTGTCCACCTATACAGATCTTCTGCTGTGGTATATACATTTTTATCACCAACAATTGCGTCATTTACGGAGCCGCGAATTTTAATGTGCCTCCACCCTCTGTGCAATCGATATCCATTTAATTGATTCTTTCTAATGCTATCGTTTTCAAAACTATAGACATAAGAATTTTTCATCTGAAGCGGCTCAAAAATGTTACTTTTTAAGAAAGCACTAAAAGAAATACCAGAAACTTTTTCAACAATAGAAGCCAGCACAAAATAGCCGGTGTTCGAATAATCAAAATTACGCCCTGGTTTAAAGAAACGTTGCACATTACTTGTTTCCAGTAATTCCATCATTTCACTATTGATAGGCGCTTTTTCTTGATTCCATTTATGCTCTGCTACCCAAAAATATTTCGGCAATCCAGAAGTATGGTTCAAAAGATTTTTAATCGTCACATTCTTATAAGGAAAATCTGGAAAATAAACGTTTACAGTATCGGTAAGCTTAATTTTATCTCTTTCAGTCAATAGCATGATAGCTGCTGCGGTAAACTGTTTGCTTACGGAAGCTAATTGAAATATAGATTCTTTATGCAGGGGCGCTTTCTTTTTGAAATCTGCAATTCCTATCTGATTGGAATACACTATTTTTTCGTTTTTCGCAATTAATATAGCCCCATTAAAATCATGCCTTTTATTAATACGTTTTAATAATGAGTCCATTTTATGGTGCACTGTTTTTGTATCCTTTTCAGGATATTGCTCTATTAAAAAGGGAGGTTTCTCTGTTAACGCTGTTTGAATAGGTGGCTTCTTTACGAGCTCTATATTTTTAGATACTGAAGTAGTCGCTAAAAATAAGAAAAGACACAAAAAAAGTATGATTGCTAAAGATATTTTTATACTATTTTTTTTAAAATGCAAATGGAGTCTTTTTATGGGCAAGTTAACATTCATTTTTGAATATACAAAATACTCGTCTTAAATTATTCTATTGAGACACTCAACGATGGCTGGTTATTTTTAAAACTACAAAAGATAATGGAGCGTTCGCATTAAACCTTCATGGAAAAAAACACAAATTAAAACGATAAAATTTTCATGAAGCCATGCAGAAAGCTCGTATCCCAATAAAAGCAATTAAAAACCAATAGAAACTTGTAGAAAATGGAATACAAAATTAAAAAGAGTTCCTCATTAATCGCTTTTTAAGTGCTGAAAAAAAATTACAAGTATGCATAGAAAATAAATCAAAGCAAAGTAAGAATTCAAAATGGTACGTAATTTCTCATGCTACTATTTTATTGAACGTTTTTATTTTTAATCATTTACGACAAAGACAACAGAACAAACGAGCGTTTTGAGTTTCCAGATTTTTTAGGAACCGCTTATGAGTATTTGATTAAATATGGTGTCTTCATGCAGTTAGAAAAGGAAGCGAATGCGATACGCATTATATCTAACTATTGAAAAAGCATATAATTTAGCGCAAGCAGTACCCTATATCTTTGAAAACAAAAAAATAAAGATGTTACAAGCTTAAAACTTGCTCATTGGCATAATAAGATTAAAAAGACTCAACTTAAATCATGTAGTACAATTACGGTCTATAGAAATGCATGATCTCCAAATATTTAAATACTTTACTACTAGCAGTACAAATGCTTTTGCAAAATATTTTAAGGCTAAAATTAAAGAATGCAGCGCACAGTTTAGAGTCGTTAGCGATGTTAAATTCTTCCTTTATCGGTTGACTACATTATTTGCTTGCTTCTCATAAGGCTGTTAAAATATTGGTTCTCTTTTTTAATGTGAAAAAACGGTGAATTTAACAACAAAATTGACTTTTTAACCCGGTATAAGGAAGAATGGTACCTAAAAATAAATGGCTGAACCCTACTTGATTGTTTTGGAAAGATGGAAGAGGAAGCCGTTTCTGATTCAAAAACGGATCCTAAATTGTCTAAAATAAAAAATTAAAGCAGATTTTTTCATGGAATTATGGTAAGCCGGAAAAAATAATAAAACTTTTATTGTATTTTTGAATAAAAAACGATGAAAATGCAATAAATCAAAGAATGGGCATAAAAAACTTATTTGCTAAAGTTGATAAGAGAGAAATCATAGCCAAAGATAATTTTACAATCTTACTGAACAACAAATAGTAAAAAAATAAAATATTAATTTTAAACAATAAAACATATACCCGCTATAACAACAATACGCATATACAATTGTTGCCACAATATGGAAGAGAATATGTTCCATAACAATCAGTAATAAATAGGTGCAAACTTTGTAAATTATATTTCAATGAAAAAAAAAAAAAAAAAAAAAAAAATGAAACAAATAATGAGATTTGGGGATCATTGGCACATGACTTACAAAGTGTATTTGTAGGAATTACGCTGTACTCCAATTTAATAAAAACACATTCAGATGAAAAAGAACTAGTCGAAGAATATGCGAACATAATTAAAAAAAATTCCGATGACTCGTTAGATATGATTAAAGCATTCTTTGATAGCTTGCGGCTTGAAAAAATTGACTTTAAATTAAAATTAGAATCATGGGATATGAATAAAAGAATAAGTTCAGTTCTAAAATTAGTAAAACCCATTGCAAAAGAAAAAACCATTTCAATCAATGTTGTTGATTTCCCAAAAAGTGCTGAGCTCGCCATGGATAGACTTAAATTTAGGCGAGTATTGGTTAACTTGCTGTCTAATGCGATAAAGTTCACTCCACGAGGAGGGCAGATTTTCATTTCAATAAATAACACGACCGACAACATCGAAGTAAGCATTTCAGACACCGGTATAGGTATTTCAAAAACACTTCTTCCACATATTTTTGACCGTTTTACAAAAGCCAGCAGAGAAGGAACGGAGAAGGAAAAGTCCATAGGCATCGGACTTTGGACGACAAAGAAAATAGTTGAGCTTCATGGTGGACAAATCTCCGTAAAGAGCAAAGTAAATGAAGGAACAAAATTTGAAATAAATATACCAAAAAAACAAAGTACTGTACCCAATAAAACCTATACGGATGAGGGTTTTGGTGGTTAATTGAAAGTTCGGAGCAATTAATGGAAATCGCTAAACCTTTGGTTTAGCTTTTAAAAATGAAAAGATAAAAACAAAACACAAATTTTTAGCTAAGTGCTAATTTGAAAGTTTAGAGCTTTTAAACCCCGCACTGCGCATAGCCAAACGTTGGCAACCATTACGACCGAAAATTAAAAATGAAAAAAAAAGAATTATCAAAAAGGTTATCAAGCTTTGAAGGAGCTTATCTTTCAGGATTTTTTATGACTAATAAATTGTTAATGCAATGTCTCTGTTATTCGAAAAAATTTATTTACCTAATCAGCTTGAAATGGTAATAGAATTATCTAAAAAATATAAAATCGAGACTACTATTGACAAAGAACTTGAAATGAAGTTCCAAAGAATTGACGGAGATAAATTAATAGATGTTGGTTTGGTAATTGTTGGAGCTAGTGGAATTTTAATTAAGAAAAGAGTTAAAATGTCTTTAAAAGATAGTACACCTAAAGAAAGAATTGAATTAGGATTTTAGCTTGTTTGAGGAATCTGAATTGAAAATCAAAACTGAACTAAAAGTAGCAGATAGCAAGTTGGAAAATTCCCCACTCAATCGGAATTAAAAAAAGTTGCGGAATAAAGCGCTGACCGAATTCACTCAAAAACAAGAAAATAGAGAAACAGGATTAGTACCCAACTTTGAATTTAGCAAGTATGCGGAATAGAACCATTTGCCGAATTTCACACTCAATTAGAATTGAAAAAGTTTGCGGAATAAATCCTCGACGGAATGCACTCAAACATAAAAAAACAAGAAAAAAGAATTAAGTTAAATAATTATGAGCCTGAATAATTATGAGTCTTAATAAAAACAACGAAATGCCAACAACGCGTATACAAAATTGCTAAATTCTTCCTATATCGGTTGTCTACATTATTTGCTTACTTCCCATGCGTCTGTTAAAATATTGGTTCTCCTTTTTAACGTGAAAAAACAGTAAATTTAACAACAAAATTGACTTTTTAACCCAGTATAAGTAAGATTGGTACCTATAAATAAATGGCTGAACCCTACTTGATTGTTTTGGAAAGATGAAAGAGGAAGTCGTTTCTGATTCAAAAACGGATCCTAAATTGTCTAAAATAAAAAATTTAAACATAATTTATCATGGAATTACGTTAAGCCGTAAAAAGTAATAAAACCTTCATTGTATTTTTGAATAAGAAATCATAAAAAAATCAATAAATCAAATAACAGGCATAAAAAACTCATTTGCTAAAGTTGATAAGATAGCTATATAAAAGGAAACTTGCATATTCAATAGTAGAATTAAAGAAAATTATAAATTAAAAAACAAAATCATGAATCGAGAAATTTTACTAATATTATCAGTAGTATCAGTAGTTTTATTTTTATTTTTAATCTGTAGAGAAATAGTTTGTTGGTACTATAAAATTAATGAACGAAATGAAATCTTACGAGAACAGAATGAAATTTTGAAAAACATTTATAAAGAAATGAAAAATAAATAAGTGGCAAGTAATTAAATACTATTGCTAACAAAGTACTGAGCTAAAAAACAAGTAAAAACTCATTAATTTTTCACCAGCGTATTTTTATATGCTACATCAAATTTTCATCGGGTATAGATCGATTTAACTTTACATCTGAAAAAAAATAAATGTTTGTAGCATCACCATCTGACATCATTTTAAGATATCAAGATCGTATATAAAGCGGCTTGGTATCTGGTAAAAAAAATGCACAGTGTTTTTAATTAGATAAAGAGTAATGATCAACCTTACAAAGAGTAAGGTTGATCATTACAGTTTTTTAAGTACTTTTGTTTTCAAAATTATTCTTTCTGGTCCTATTTAGCCCCTATAGAAAGTATTCGATGGGAAATAGATGTTTATAAATAATATGTACAATATATCAACAATATATTTGTACAACTGTTAGCAAACATAATGAAAAAAACCACTTTCTATTAAAGTGGTTTTTTTACATTTTAAATTGATATAGTTACCTAATATACCATTTGTCATCTATTTGTATGGCTTGCATATAACCTCCATCATTAAATTCTACTTTCATTATTAGTGGTAAATCTACACCCCATCTTCTTTCGGCAACAATTTTTCTGTCTTTAAAAATGTCTGAAAATTTTTTTTTATCCTTTTCAGTCATTTTTAAAACTCGCTCTCTTATATCTTCTCTGTTTTCAGGGGAAATAAGTTCGATGTAAGCATCGTAATCCATTTTAGTAATATTGTTTATTCCTTCTTGTATTATTGATTTAGAAGATTCGTGCGGATTACCACCACAAGAAAAGATAAGAAACAAGGTTAAAAGACTAAATAATTTTTTCATGAAATAAAGTTTTAAAATTTTGTACAATTTAAAAAAAATATTTAAGTACAAAAAAACATTGAAATTTTACCTTAAAAAAAATCATCTTTTCTTACAGTAATTAGAATGTAGAATTAGCATGAATTGAGCAATCTGAATAAAAAATACGTTCGCTAACAAAGTGTATAATTAATTGCTTTTCCTTGCTAAACCAAAGGTAAGTGCTTTTTTATAAAGTTAGTGTCTAATAGAAAAATCTGTATATTTAAACATGCAACTAAACATACACAATCCCGTTGGCAGTAATATTGACTAATCCCAATCGGATTCTTCCAAAGTAAAAATCTGACATACTTCGACTTCAAAAATTTGAGCTAACCTCAAGGACAAAACTGTTGATGGAACATATTTCCCCAATTCCATAGCATTAATTGTTTGTCTACTGACTTTTGCCAGTATAGCTAAATCAGCTTGCGTAATATTTTTTTTTGCTCTCTCAACTTTAATACTATTCTTCATAACGAGCAGATTTTTTAAGTTTAGAGATTTGCCAATTAAACCGAATCATAAAAAATAGTAAAATTGTAAACATATTAAATATCATAACCCATAAAAAAGACATCTCGAATATGAAT
>JAWUYT010000062.1:0-176127 GCA_034110665.1 Polaribacter sp. | reverse complement strand
GTATACGATATCCTATCTTTTTTAAAAAGGAGAATGTTTAAATCTTTCACTTTTTTTTAGGTTTGATTTTATCCCAACCACCCATCTCTGTCTAAACTTCTGTATTGTATCGCTTCAGCAATATGATCTGGAGAAATATCTGTAGTATTTGCCAAATCTGCAATCGTTCTAGAAACTTTTAAAATTCTGTCATAAGCCCTTGCGGAAAGGTTTAATTTTTCCATTGCAGTTTTTAAGAGCAATAAACTTTCTGGCGACAATTTACAATATTCACGAATTTGTTTTACTGTCATTTGTGCATTATAATGAATGTTTTCAGAATCTTTAAAACGTTCAGATTGTATCTCTCGCCCAGCAGTAACACGTTTTCTAATGTCTACGGATGATTCTCCTTTTCTTTCTTCGGATAATTTTTCAAACGGAACTGGAGTCACTTCAATATGAATATCGATTCTGTCTAATAACGGTCCTGATATTTTACTTAAATACCGTTGCATTTCTTGGGGAGAAGAGGTCATTGGTGAGTTCGGATCATTAAAATAACCGCTAGGACTCGGATTCATACTCGCCACCAACATAAAACTACACGGATAGGTAACGGTAAATTTTGCTCTGGAAATAGTCACATCTCTATCTTCTAATGGTTGGCGCATTACTTCTAAAACTTCTCTTTTAAACTCTGGTAATTCATCTAAAAATAAGACACCGTTATGGGAAAGTGAAATTTCTCCAGGTCTTGGGTATTGCCCGCCGCCAACCAAAGCAACATTAGAGATTGTATGATGCGGACTTCTAAAAGGTCTTTGGTATAGCAAGCCATTATTTTTAGTTTTACCAACTACAGAATGAATTTTAGTCGTTTCTAGGGCTTCATGCAAGGTCATCGGTGGTAAAATACTTGGCAACCGTTTAGCCAACATTGTTTTTCCAGAACCTGGAGGGCCAATTAAAATAACATTATGACCACCAGCGGCTGCAATTTCCATACAACGTTTTATAGACTCTTGTCCTTTTACATCCGAAAAATCAAATTCAGGAAAGTCGATATTTTTATAAAATTCTGCTTTTGTATCCACAACGGTAGGCTCAATTATTTGATCTCCATTAAAATGATGAATCACTTCTAAAATATTCTCTACCCCTAAAACAATTAAATTATCTACAATAGCGGCTTCTTTGGCGTTTTCCTTTGGTACTATAAAGTATTTAAAACCTTCTTCACGCGCTTTAATAGCCATCGGTAAAACACCTCTTATAGTTTGTAAGCCTCCATCTAAAGAAAGTTCTCCCATCATAACGTACTTGTTGATGTTTTCTGATTTTATTTGATTAGAAGCAGCAAGGATCCCCATGGCTAAAGTTAAATCATACGCAGCACCTTCTTTTCTAATATCAGCGGGCGCCATATTGATAATGATTTTCTTTCCAGGAAGTTTGTAGTTATTGTTTTTCAGCGCTGCAGAAATTCGGTAAGAACTTTCACGAACCGCATTGTCTGGCAAACCGACTAAATGATAGCCAATTCCTTTATCAATATTTACTTCTACAATAATTGTCGTCGCTTCAATACCGAAAACAGCGGATCCATATACTTTAACTAGCATTTTTTTCTTTTTGTTAAAGATAGAGAAAAAATTAAAATTTATTCTGATACAAAAAATTTGCAACTATTTTTTTTAAGATAGTCATGAAGGTGTGACTGATTCTAAGAGGTTAATTCTTAAACATCGCATAATCAGTATAACTTTTATTTCAATCAATTTTTTCGAATTACATACTCCTAACGTTTGTAGGGCTGAAGTTTAAAACTTGTATAAAGGTTAGTTTAATCAATTCTGAAGAGAAGCTACTATAGCTAGGAATAAAGGCATTTATATTAATTCTTTTAATAAACTTAATCTTTAAGGATTATTGTTTACACAACATTATAACTCTATTTCACAACATTAATTATTTTTCAGTCTGAATACTCCCTAGTTTTGTCATGTAAACCAGCATTATATTATATTTAATCCCCCAAAATAGATATTCAATAAAATGTTGGTTTTTTTATTACAGGAATTCTAAAACAGCCAAATTTGAAACAACTTCGAGTGGATTTTTCTATTAAAAACAAAGGCTGGAATTCAATTTATGAAATGATAATGATGAAAAAGTGTGGTATATGTTTATTGATAATTTACTTTCAGATAGAATAATTGGAACTTGGGGTAATTATAAAGATGTACACGTATCAGAAAATAATGTAGATAATTATAATCCCTACTATTCAATAACTACTTTTAATTCAGATGGTTCAGCAAGTATAACTGCTAATTCCGTTGAATTTCAAGGTAGTTGGGAGCATATAGAAGGTAGTTCTTATAAGTTGACCCAAATAGGTGTTTCTAAAACTCAAAAAATTGATTTTTTGGGTACTAATAAAATGATAATTTATAATGGTGATAGGAATGATGAATGGTCATATTACTATGAAAAAATTGCATAAAAATTCAAAAATATTTCTTCAAAAAACTTAATAAGTAGTATCGAAAACCAAGTGAGATGTAGACCTATTTTTCTAAAAATTTATTTAAATAAATTTTTAGAAATTCAAGAATACTTTTAAAAAGAGGCAAGCACAAGGGTTGCTAAAAAAAATGTAAAATAAAATATTAACGAACCAAAAAAGTTAATAATAGCTTCTTTTATGCGGCAATAAGATGCATTCTTTAAAGAAAGAGAAACTCAATATCCATATTTAGATTTCACAAATTATCAACTGATCTATTTAGTAGACATTGAAAATAAATTTATAAAAATTGTGGATGTATGGATGTCTTTGATACTCGACAATATCCATTAAAAATAAAACGATCGAAATAGTTCCAGTTCCCGTTCCCTTATAAAATTATATACAAGCAAAGCTTCCTTAAAAAACTCTTCGTAGATGTTCTGTCTTTGTAATTAAACAACCAGATTCGTGAGCAATTTGAACTTCAAGACGAATTTGTGTTAACAGCAGATTTTCTGCTTGATTATAACATAAAACCAAAAGATATTTTAGATTTACTAATCAAAATACACAGAACTAAATTTCTGAAGGACAACTGAAATTGAAACTTCAAAAAACGAATTTGTATTAAAACTTAAAGAACAAGTAGATGAAGGAAGCACGGGAACATTTTCTAATCCGTTTGAGGTTTTTTCTTCTAGTAAATACGAGTGCAAAGGATCCGCAAGGTTTGATAGCTTCAACATCAAGAGAGGAAAAAGTTGTTTGACATGAATATAAATTTAGCCGTTGTTAGCGGAAATTAAAGGAAAAATAACGAGAAGCGTATCATCGAAACTGGAATAAGCGGGTTCAATGGCATGATAATCCCTGTTTTATTTCCAAGAAATTACGTTCATTAAAGTCCAAAAGTCAGTATCTTGTACTCACTAAAAAAAGCCTTTTTTTGAATACAAATAATCTATATCCGATCTTTTTAAAAACCAAAAACCTAGAAATTTTAGTTGTTGGTGGTGGTAATGTTGCAGAAGAAAAACTCACCTTTCTTTTAAAATCGAGTCCCGATGCCAATGTAACGATGGTTTCGCCTTTTTTTAGAGAAAACACCATTGCGCTTGCAGCTACTGGTAATGTAACCATGGTCACTAAAAAATACAGAAAAAAATATTTAAAAGGAAAGCACATGGTAATTGCAACCACAGACAATGTCTCTGTAAATGTGCAGGTGTATAAAGATTGCAGGAAAAGAAATATCTTGGTAAATGTTGCCGATAATCCGCCGTATTGCGATTTTTATATGGGTGGTATTGTTACAAAAGGCAATGTGAAATTGGCCATTTCTACCAACGGACAATCGCCAACAACCGCAAAAAGATTAAGACAGTTTTTTGAGGAGGTAATTCCGGAAGATGTGAATGAATTTATCAATAATTTAAATACGTACAGAAAAACCATTAAAGGCGATTTCGAAGAAAAAGTAAAAGTGCTAAACGATATTACGAAGAATTTAGTAGAGAAAAAATCGGATTAAAATTCTACAATTACAAAAGATTCTTTAGGTGCTTCGCAAACAGAACATTGGTAGGTGTTTTCTAAAGATTCAAAAAGAGTACCCGGTGCTATATTTGCTTTTTCATCTCCAAAAGAGGCATCGTATAAGGTTAAACAATCTGCACATTGATGGGCGGTCATCTTCTCTATTATTTTATTGTTTTTGCCGGCGTCATTGTTATCGGGTTGATTACCAAACTCATCAAAATAAAGTTGACTCAACTCCATTAACAAACCAGAGAGTTCTATTTTATCTACATCTTGGGCATACACTTTATATTTTTGAGTATTCGGATTAAAGTTTTCGCAATACAAAACATTATAGGTGTCTCTTACCTTAAAATCTTTAACCAATGTTGGCGGACTATTTTTTTCTATAACAATAGACGTAAAGTAACTATTTTCAGAAGAATTGTTCACAATAGCAAAGGTTAAGCCATAGATGCTAATGTCATTTTGATCAAAATTCTGAACAATATATTTTTTTAATAAAAGTGCATTTGAATCATTAACAGGCAAATGCCAGTTCAATTCTAACAAAGAATGACGCACATTTATACCCGCTTTTCCTAGCAGTTTTTCTAGCATTAACTTGCGCTCTTTCGGGATTCCTTTTACGATAAAAGATTTCCAAGGTGTAATACAAATTTTACCAACGCGGTTGTCTAAACAGAAATTACAAAAGTCTCGTAAAAATTTTAAATTGTATTGGTTATTTCTCCAATACAAACCAAGCCAATATTGTTTTATGCCCATTTTATTCATCCCTTCGTAGTACGGAAAAGGTTTAAAATCTACTTTTAAAGGCGTTTCTATAGTTCTATTATTAGTTTCAATTTCGCTATTGACCAGCATAAATAATTCGTCAACATCTTCTGCATCTGTATAAATCTCTTCTATCTTTTTACTAATACTAGAAATATCCCAACTATATACAAGCACGGGGTAATACACAGAATCTTCCCAATTGGGAAGTTTTAAATTCAAATACCAATAATCTTCTTGTTGCGAGGCAATAAAATTTAATTGACCGCTAAACAAAGGCACTAATTGTTGTTTTGGGTCTGTAATATTTATTTTTAATTTTGGCTGATGTTTAAAACTTTCTATAATGTATAAGTAGGTTACACCACTTAACCAAGACGTGTTAAAAAAAATATCTGCAGAGACATAAGAGCACACAATATTGCTATACTCTGTATCTGAAATCATACTGGTACTTAACTTTGAAAACTGATGCTCAATAGTTGTATTAGAAGTATGCTCTGGAAATATAATGTCTTGTCTAGAACCAAAATGCAGCGCATCTAACCCTAAAGAAGCCGCATAATCTATAATTTGTTTTAACTCACTTGGCGATAAAATGCCTCCTTTTATAAAAACTCTTTTTAGGTCTACCATGATTTATACTTTTGCCAAACTCATTTTTAAAATGTCTTTTACTTCGGGTTTACAGCTTCCACAACCCATTCCTGCGCCAGTGCGTTTGCATAATTCATTAAAATCATTGCAACCTTTTATAATTTCTTCTTCTAAATTTCCTTTTCCTATTTGGCTGCAAGAACAAACTAATTTACCTTTTACAGGCGTTGCCGATTTGCTAGAGCGTAAGATAACTTCTCGTTTGTCTGCCAGTTCAATTTTATCTTCTATCAAGGTTTTAAATTCAGCAAATTCTTTTTTATCACCCATTAAAACAGCGCCCATTAAAATATCATCTTTAATAATGCACTTTTTGTAATAGCGCTTTTGCAAGTCAGTAAAAATAATTTCTTCAAAGGAAGTATCGTTATTCGGAATGTTTACCATACCGATACTGCACAAGTCTAAATCTTCAAATTTTAAAATATTCATCAACACAGAGCCTGCATACACACTGCTTAAATCTCCTAAAATATAATTTACAGTGATGTCTGCTTGTTGTTCTGCCGCAGAAGTAATACCATAGAGCATGTTGTTAAATTCGGCGATTTCTCCTAAAGCAAAAATAGCTGGGTCGTCTGTTTGTAAATGTTGATTTACAATAATGCCTCTTCTAGTTTGTAATTTAGATTGTTTTGCCAATTCAATATTTGGGATGGTTCCTATGGCATATACAATGGCATTACTATGAATAATTTTACCTGTTTTTAAGGTAATTTCTAGGACGTTATTCGCATCATTTTCAAAAACCGTACTTACCTCATTATCAAAATAGGTCTGTATTCCACGATCTTTAACGTCTTCGGCCAAAAGTCTGCTCGCTGTTAAATCTAGCTGACGCTCCATTAACCGAGAAGCTCTTTGTATAATGGTAATTTGAATCTTTTTTTTGTTTAATGTTGCCGCCAATTCTAGCCCTAACAAACCACCACCAACCACCACCACATGTTGTTCTTCCTCTGGTAACCCTGTTTTTTCTAAATGATTTTTTAGTCTGTCTGCATCCACTTTACTTCTTAGTGTAAATCTTCCAGGAGCGTCTAATTGTGCATTATTAGGTACAAAAGCCCTACTTCCAGTTGCCATAATCAAAGTATCATATGTATGCTCTTGATTTTTGCTATCTGTAATTATTTTATCTTCTTTGTTTATTTTTTTGATAGACACGCCAGAACGTAAATCAACATTTAAACTTTTAATTTCGCCTTTTTTAAGTTTTTCTAATTCCTTCCAAGTAAGTTCATCACTCACATATTCGGGCAATAATACTCTGTTGTAAAAAGGGTTTTCTTCTTTACTGAAAACGACCAATTCATCTTCTTTATTTTTTTCTCTATAGCTTTGCACAAAACGGTAGGCTGCCGCGCCTGCACCAATAATGCATATTTTTTGTTTGGCTTTTTTAAACTTTACAACTTGTACTGCGCTAAATTTAAAGTCGGGTTCTTTAGAAATGGGGTCTACTAAATTATTCGTTAAATTATTAGCTCTACCAAAATCAGATCCTAATATTTTACCCCAATGCATGGGCATAAAAACAACACCTTTTCTAATATCAAAGCCGAATTTTATTTTTACACTTACTGTACCTCTTTTGCTGGTAATAATAGCAACATCGCCTTCTTTTAAGTTTCTTTCAAAAGCATCTACACCATTCATTTCTAAATATGGAGAGGGAATATGCGTATCTAATCGATTTACTTTTCCTGTTCTAGTTCTTGTGTGCCATTGATCTCTAATTCTACCCGTAGTTAAAATTAATGGAAATGCTGTTGATATTTTTTCAGATTGATTTTCTGTGTGTTGTGGCACATTAAAGTGTGCTTTTTTATCCGAAGTTAAAAATTGATGATCTGTAAATAGGCGGGTAGTTCCTTTGTGTTTGTTATGTGGCACTGGCCATTGAAAACTACCTTCATTTTTAAGACGTTCATAAGAAAGTCCTGTAATGTCGATCGGTGTACTTTTAGTCAACATGCAATGTTCGTCAAAAATTTCGCTAGCGTTTTTATAGTCAAAACCTCTAAAGCCCATTTTTTGCGCAAATCTCCAAAAAATTTCAGCATCTGGTAACGCTTCTCCCGGAGGTTCAATTCCTTTTTCTAAATAGCTAATTCTTCTTTCAGAATTTGTCATCGTTCCTTCTTTCTCTAACCAACCCGCGGCAGGTAATAGTAAATCGGCATATTTTGTAGTTTCTGAATGATGAGAAATATCTTGAACAACAACAAAATTTGCTTTTTTTAAGGCGGCTTCTACTTTTAGAGAATCTGGCAAGCTGACTACAGGATTTGTACAAACAATCCAAATAGCCTTTAAAGTTCCTGCGTTTAGCGCATCAAACATTTCGGTAGCGGTAAGTCCGGGTTTTTCGGCAATTTCTTTTCCACCCCAAAAATCAGCAACTTCTTTTCTGTGGGTTTTGTTTGATAAATCTTTGTGAGCGGCCAACAAATTTGCCATGCCGCCAACTTCTCTTCCTCCCATCGCGTTTGGCTGTCCTGTTAAAGAAAAAGGACCTGCACCAGGTTTTCCAATTTGCCCCGTAAGAATAGAGATATTAATTAGGGATACATTTTTGTCTACGCCAATAACACTTTGGTTTAAGCCCATCGTCCACATGCTCATAAATGCTTTTGAGAGACCAATATAGGTCGCGGCTTTTTTAATATCATTATCGGATATACCACATATTTTAGCCGCTGTTGATAAAGAGGTTTTGCTAACAAAGCTTTTTAATTGTTCGTAATCTGAGGTATGATTAAGAATAAATTTTTTGTCAACCTTCTTTTTATCAATAAGATATTTTGCAATCGCATTGTATAATACAACATCGGTACCGGGTATTATTTGTAAATGTAAGTCTGCAATGGCACAGGTTTGTGTTTTTCTAGGATCTACAACAATTATTTTTACATTCGGATTTTCTTCTTTGTGTTTTTCTAATCTTCTAAATAAAATAGGATGACACCAGGCTGGATTTGCACCTGCAATTAAAAAACAATCTGATAATTCGATGTCTTCATAAGCAATCGGTACGGCGTCGTCTCCAACAGATTTTTTATAACCTACAACCGCAGAACTCATACAAAGACGAGAATTTGTGTCGATATTATTGGTGCCAATAAAGCCTTTGGTAAGTTTGTTTATAATGTAATATTCTTCTGTTAAGCATTGTCCAGAAACATAAAAACCAACACTATTAGGACCGTGTTTTTTGATAATCGATTTAAAAACTGCAGCAGCTCTGTCTAAAGCAGTATCCCAAGTGGTTTCTTGTAACGGATGATTTCTGCTCCATTTCATTTGGGGTTTTAAAATTCTGTCTGAAGTATCCTGAACCACATAATTAAGGTTCATTCCTTTAGAACACAACATTCCTTTATTTACAGGATAGTCTTTGTCGCCCTCTACGGTTATCTTACCTTTAGAATCTTTGCGCACAAGCATGCCGCAACCAACACCGCAATAGGAACAGATTGTTTTATAAGAAGTATTTGCCGACATAGATTTTTTTAAGAAAGATTATAGTCAAAAATATAAAATTACGTATAAATACGTAGCTTTATATTCCTAAAAATGAAGCAATATTTTTGTGATATTGCTAGATAATCGATCTTATATTCCTAAAAAAGGAATCGGTAATTGATGTGCTAGTTAAGATTTAGCGAAGCAGCTTTTACAGAAAGTTCCACGAGGTTTTTAACATTCATCTTTTTCATCATATTAAAACGATGTGTTTCTATGGTTCTTTTGCTGTTTTGTAAGATTTCAGAAATTTCAGAGTTTGTTTTTCCTGATAAGATCAGCGGTAATATCTGTCGTTCTTTTTTTGTCAATCCAAATTGATTTTCATCTAATTTTGGTGCGATTATTTGCTGAGGTGAAGCGGTGTTTTGTAAATAGTTAGAAACAATTATGTTAGAAATATCGCCACTAAAATATTTGCCACCATCATAAACGGTATTGATGGCCTTAATAAATTCTTTTTTGTCTGTATCTTTTAATAAATACCCATGAGCACCTGCTTTTATAGACTTTAAAATATATTCTTCAGAATCGTGCATAGATAAAACGATTGCTTTTGTTTTCGCCGGTTTTTGATTTAAAATTGTTACCGCTTCTATGCCATTCATTTCGGGCATTCTCACATCGATAATTAAAATATCTGGTTGCTTGCTTTCAATTAAAGCAAGTGCTTCTATTCCGTTTGAAGCTTCGCCAATAATATCAATATTTTCTTCTTCTTCTAGTAAATATTTTATGCCATCTCTTACAATGGTATGATCGTCGGCCAAAATAATTTTTATAGACATAGATAAACTTCTTAAGTTAATTTTTCAAGATAGCAAATTTAATTAATTACAGTAAGATTAAAATAATAAAACCCAAGAAGTTTCCCTCTTAGGATATATCCATTAACAAAAAGAATATTATTATTTTATCGTATTTAAAAATTTAGGTTTGATGGTAAGCATTAACCAAGCCCAATTTTGGGTACTATTGGCAACAGGGTTTCCTGCGGGGTTTGGAAAGGAATCGTCTTCAAAGAAATGAGAATATCCGCCGACGATGCTATACCCTTTATATTTTTTAGCGATCACGAAATCAACTTCCTGACCTAACGTATTTTTAGACCGTGATTCCTCTTTAAAATAATGAAACTTGGTCATTAAATTATATCCTTTTGGTAGTTTAAATTTTGCACCAAAATTAAAGTCAATCAATCCGCTTCCAATAGCATGGTTTCCTACATAAAATCGATCCATCAACCCATTAAATTTATGATTTGTTCCATATAAAGGAAAGAATGCCGCAGTGTTATCTTGGGTTCCCGATATGATTTCTGATCCAGCCAAAAGTATTATTTTAGCGGTGGCAGCGAATGTTGCATCTAAACTTGTTAAGTATGCTCCTTTTACCGCAATATTTCCAATTCGTTCACCGTCTTGCACATATCCGTTAAAGGCAAGTCCTAATTTTCCAAACTTTATTTTTGCATGAATCCCTGCAGTTACTAAACTTGATTGATCTTCAGTTCCGGCTTGAAAAGTAGTATTTAATAATAATGCACTTAAATTCAGTTTTCCAAACTTCTTATTCGCATGAATAAAAGCCAATTCTCGATAAGAAAATAATGCAGCAGTTCCGTAAATATGATCTCCGTAAGTATTGCTTCCCGTGGTGTTTAAAGAATAGCCTGCATCAATTGCATATCCTGCATTCTTGTATTTTAAGACTCCAACATCGTGTGTTCTTGCTTGTTGCGCCCAAGCTAAACCACCTAAAATTCTTTGGTCGTCATAAGACAAGGGTTGGCGACCGACTTTAAAACTCCATAATTCTGATAATTTAATAGCTGCCCAAGCTTCTTGCACTCTAAAATTTCCATTACTAGCTGCTGAAATTTGAGTTCTATCTCCAAAATCAAATACTTCTTGAAATCCTAGATACATGGTATAGCTTTCTGTCGTGTAGGTTGCATTTATTGCGGCTCTTACAGAAGTTGATAAATATGCCGAACTTCCTTCACGTCCTGATAAATTTCCCGGAGGCGTTGCCGCTGCAGGTTGATACCTATAATTAAATCCATTATTAAATAATTCTGTTCGGGGTCTGAACTCACCCTCAAGTGTAAATTGACCCATTATGTTTGCTGAAAGTAGCAGTGTGAATGCTAAAAGTGTGTGTTTAATTTTCATGTTAAAGTAATTTTTAATTGTTTGTTAGTGTTCTAAAAAATCGATTAAATGCTTTCTGTATGTGTAATAATTATCATGACCTATAACCGCTTTTCTTGTCCGAGGTCTTTCAAAATCAATCTTTAAAATATCGCCAATTTTTGCGCTAGGTCCGCTAGTCATCATGACCACTCTATCTGCTAAAAAAATAGCTTCATCGACATCGTGTGTAATCATTACTGCCGTAATTTTTTCTTTATTCCAAATTTCGATCAGTACATCTTGTAATTCACCACGCGTCAAAGAATCTAACATTCCAAAAGGCTCATCTAATAATAAAACTTTTGGTTTTATTGCAAATGCTCTGGCAATACCTACTCTTTGTTGCATTCCTTGAGATAATGCGGATGCTTTTTTATAAAAAGATCCCTCTAAACCTACTTTGCTTAAATAGTACTTGCAGATATCTTCTTTTTGTTTTTTTGTTGCTCGCGGAAATACTTTTTTTACGCCCAACATCACATTTTCTAGCGCAGTAAGCCAAGGCATTAAACTAGGAGATTGAAAGATGACACCTCTATCGGGTCCGGGACCTTTTATAGGAGATCCTAAAACAGAGATTTCTCCTGCACTACTTGGGTTTACGCCTGCAATCATAGAAAGCATGGTTGTTTTTCCACAACCAGAATGCCCAATAATCGTAAGAAATTCTTCTTTTTTTACCTGTAGGTTTAAGTTTTCTAACACGACGTAATCTCCTTTTGGTGTTGGATATACTTTTTTAAGATCTTTTAGATCTAGCATTACTTCATTAGATGAAAATTGAGGCTGTTGTAATAAGGTATCTGTCTTCATATTTTCGCTATTATCTTTTAAATTTCCATCTCAAGTCTGTTGGCTCTATGTCTGGTAATTCATAGATTTCATCAGAATTCGTGGTTCTTTCGTTGCCTATTTCCATTAAATATTCAATAATGTTATTTCTTGTTTTTTTAAACTCCTCGTTGTCATTCAAAGCAATTTTATTCCTTGGCCTGTCAATATTTATTTTAAATTCTGGACCTAAAGTTGCGTTGGGTCCCGGGCGAAGCGGAATAATCCGATCTGCCATATACATACCTTCATCAACATCATTGGTAATTAGTAAAGCGGTTCTTTTGCTTTTACTCCAGATATTTAAGATTTCATCTTGAAGATTTCCTCTCGTTAAAGCATCTAAAGCGCCAAGGGGTTCATCCATAATAATCATTTCAGGATCCATGGCTAAAGATCTGGCAACGGCAACGCGTTGTTTCATGCCACCAGATAATTCTTTAGGTCTTTTGTGAAGTGCCGGTGTTAAACTCACCATTTCTATATACTCTTTTGCAAGAGCCTCTCTATTCTTTTTCGATTTTTTAGGAAATGCTTCTTTTACGGCGATGGCAACATTTTGTAAGACTGTTAACCAAGGCAATAAAGAGTAATTTTGAAAGATTACGCCTCGATCATGGCTGGTACCTACTACCCTATTTCCTTTGTATATAGCTTCTCCATTGGTGGGTTCTAATAAACCATTGATGAGGTTGACCAAGGTTGTTTTTCCACTTCCAGAAAAACCAACAATGGCAACAAATTCGCCCTCTTCGATATGAAGGTTTATGTTCGATAAAACTTCTGTTGCTTTTGCACCGTTTCCGTATGTTTTACTTAAATTATTTAGTTCTAAAAATGCCATAGTTTCTCTGTTTAGTTTCCCTCGTTTTTATTAAATGAAACAAAATTTTGTATGGTTAACATGATTCTATCCAATAAGAAACCAATAAAGCCGATGACAAACATGGCAACAATAATTTTGGAATTCGATTCGCTCGAGCCATTTTGAAATTCTTCCCAGACAAAAGAACCTAAACCTGGGCTTTGTGCAAGTAATTCAATCGCAATTAAAACCATCCAAGCAACCGATAATGTAATTCGTAATCCTGTAAAAATTAGCGGTAAAGAAGAGGGTAGGATTACTTTAAACACTTTTTGTAGTGGTCCTAATTTTAGCACTTTAGCCACATTGATAAAATCTTGGTCTACGGTAGATACCCCAACCGCTGTGTTTACTAAAGTTGCCCACATAGAACAGAGGCCAACACTGATAAAAGAGATGATAAAAGAACTATCTGCGTCAGAATCTTTCGTTAAAGTTACTACGATCATGGTCACAAGTAGCAACCAAACTACAGGCGAAACTGGTTTTAAAATTTGAATTAACCAATTAAAAGAACTTCTTAAAGTATCGCTTAAGCCGATGACAATTCCGATAGGAACTGCAATAAATATTGCCAATAAAAAACCGGCAAAGACTGTAAAAATACTCGTCCAGATTTGATCTACAAAAGAAGGTCTTCCAGTATACGTAATTGCATTTTTACCTTCAGAGATTCTTTTTTTATTTAATTTTGCGGTCTTTTCCTTAAATTCTATTTTGTTCGCTCTAATTATTTTGTGATCTTTTAATAATTTATAAAACGCATTTTTAACTTTTGAAGGACTGGGTAGCGTATTAATTTTACAACTAAGATTGTTCGCTTCGATGCAAGACTTCATAGCGTCTGCTGCTGCTTGGCCTTGTTCGTTTAAAGCTTTTTCTATTCTAAAGGTCGCTTCAATATTGTAGAGTGCAGAAGCTCCAGCTTGCCAAATTCCTAGAAATAAGAATACAGATGCAATGGGTGCAATTATTTTTTTTAAGATTAATAATTGGTTTTTCTTTTTCTCTTCCCCTTTTATCAATCGGATTACGGGCTCTAAAAACCCTAAACCGATAAATTGTACTGTTTTTATTAATTTGACGCTCATCTTCTTTTGTTGATTAAATTTCTTTTCTAGGAATGCTGACTTACTTTTTGTCTTTGTTTCCTATTTTAAAGCTATTGATGTATCCTATTGGGTCTTTTGCGTTGTAGTTATTACCGTCAATAAATTCGGTTGTTGGTGCTTTAAAACCATCTGTAGTTGGTATTTCTTCAGATGTTAAATAACCCTCTGTTAACAATAAATCAGCCGCTTTTTTCCAGATATCCGGACGATAGATTTCTTTAATTTTATTGCCATACCAATCGGCAGATTTAGGGTTTGGGATTTGTCCCCAGCTTCTCATTTGTGTTAAAAACCAAACACCATCAGAATAAAAAGGATAGGTTGCATGGTATCTAAAGAATACATTAAAATCTGGCATGTTACGCTTGTCTCCTTTTTCAAACTCAAAAGTTCCGGTCATAGAATTTGCAAGTACTACTTCGTCGGCACCCACATATTGCGGCTTTGAAAGAATTTTTACAGCTTCTTTTCTATTTCCAGGGGTATCTAACCATTTCCCTGCTCTTATTAATGCTTTGGTTACCGCTGTTGCAGTATTCGGATTCTCTTCAACAAATTTCTTCGTCATTACAAAAACTTTTTCTGGGTTGTTTTTCCAGATATCATAATTGGTAACAACGGGCACACCAATTCCTTTAAATACGGCTTGTTGGTTCCATGGTTCACCAACGCAATATCCAAAAATTGTACCCGCTTCTAAAGTTGCCGGCATCTGCGGTGGTGGTGTTACAGATAATAAAACTTCTGCATCTATTTGACCCTGAATATTGTCTTTAGTATACATACCTGGATGAATTCCTGCTGCGGCCAACCAATATCTAATTTCGTAATTGTGGGTAGAAACAGGAAAAACCATCCCCATTTTAAATGCTTTCCCAGCATTTTTATAGGCAGTAATAACCGGTTTTAAAGCATCTGCTTTTATCGGATGCACTGGTTTACCCTCTTTATCTTGCGGTACATTTGGTTTCATTTTAGACCAAACATCATTAGATACTGTAATTCCGTTTCCATTTAAATCCATAGAAAAGGGGGTGACTAATGCTGCTTGTCTTCCAAATCCTGCGCCAGCAGCAATTGGCTGTCCTGCTAGCATATGAGCTCCATCTAATTGACGATCGATTACTCTATCTAAAATATTTTTCCAGTTAGACTGTGCTTCTACAGAAACAAATAATCCTTCATCTTCGAAAAAACCTTTTTCTTTAGCAATTGCCAAAGGTGCCATGTCTGTTAACTTGATAAAGCCAAAAGTCAATTGTGGTTTTTCGATGTCTAGTTGTTTTGTTTTTCCTGCTACTTCTGTAGTTGTTGCTTTGGATGTTTTTTTCTTTTTAGAATCGCTTCCACAAGAAGCAAATAAAAGCACTGATGCCAATCCTAAAACCTTTAATGACGTTGATTTCATAAAATATATTTAATAGTTATTTTTTAGTACGTATTAATACGTAATTTTTTACAAATATATAAGTATGAAAGAAACTGAAGTATGCTATTTGTAGGAAGCGAAGCATCTTTTTAGCATTTTAAAATATGATTAAAAACATATTTTATATTTAAAAACTTACTATATGTTGTTTTACGGATGTTTTAGAAGTTACGTGTAACTACGTAGTTATTGTTTTTGTGAAGTCTTAAGTGTAATAAAGTGCGTTCGTTAGCTATTTAAAAAGAAGTTGTGCTCGGAGATTTCTTTTTTTAAGGTTTCTAAATGAAGTATTTTTATTTGTTTGCCTAAAGTAGCAACTAGTTTTTCTTTTTTTAAAGCCGAGATTGTTCTTATTACTTGTTCATCAGTGGTTCCTGCAAAATCTGCAATTTCTTTTCTACTTAATTTTAAGGATACGTATCCTTTTAGGTTATTACCAAACTTTCTGTGCATGTAGAGTAGCGCATCAATAACCTTTTCTCTAACCGTCATTTGAGCTAATTTTTTAACTTTGGTTTCAGATTTATTTAATTCTTCTGCATAAAAAAGCATAAAATCATAACTTAATTGAGGGGTTTTTAAAAGGACACCTTTAAGTGCTTCTGTGCTAAAATTGCAAAGAATACTATCTTCTAATGCTAATGCGCCAACAGAATATTTTTCTTTGGTGCCAAAGCCTCTATGGCCAATAATTTCTCCTTCTTTTACAAACCGAAGTATTTGTTCTTTGCCGTAAATACCCGTTTTTAATACTTTTGCTTTTCCTTTAAATACAAAGAAAAGCCCGTTTACAAGAGCACCTTCCATCACAAATTGTTGTCCTTTTTTACAGGTAATTGTGTTTTTTTGTGCAGTAAATTCTAGCATTGCATTTGAGGACATGTTTCTCTTTATCAGGCAATTTTTGTTTTTACAGGTGATACAATCCATACATGTTAAAGTTAAAATCTATATTAAAATTTTCTTTCTAAAACTCGCTGAATTTCTTCTTCTAAAAATGATGGATGTTCTGCAACAACATCACCGATAACGATGATTCCAGGAGCTTTATAATCAATTTTTTCGATTACATTTTTATAATTATCAATGGTGTCGATAATAATGGTTTCATTTGGTAAAGTTCCGTTTTGAATGATTGCAAAAGGTGTTTTTTCTGGTCTGTACGGCAAAACTTCTTCCATGATTAACGATAAATTCCGCAAGCCCATCAATATAATTAAGGTAGCAGACGATTGCGCTCCAAAGACAAGATCTTTAGAAATGTTTCCGCTAGAGGTGGTTCCGGTAATTACCCAAAAACTTTCATTTATAGAACGTTTTGTCAACGGAATTCCTTGGTTTGAAGGAACGGCTAACGCACTACTGATGCCGGGAATAACTTCAGTTTCAATACCACAGCTTTCTATGTAGTTTACTTCTTCTGATCCTCTGCCAAAAACAAAAGAGTCACCGCCTTTTAAACGCGTTACTTTACCGTATTTTGATGCGTATTCAACAAGCATCTTGTTAATAGTGTCTTGAGAATAGGCATGTTTATTAAAACGTTTTCCTACGTATATTTTAAGTGTACTAACTTTTGCTTTTTTAAGTAAATTTTCATTTACCAGTGCATCATAAAAGAGCACGTTAGCATTTTTAATTGCCTTTAAACCTTTTATAGTAATCAATTCTTCATCTCCAGGGCCAGCGCCTACTAATGTTACTTTCGGAATTTTAGAATTATTTTTCATATGTTATGATGTATAATATTTATAATATTTTTACAATAATACGTAATTAATTAAGTAAAAAGCAACATAATTACGTATTTATACTTAAATTTGATTTTTGAAACTTTAAATTCAATACGTATGAAAACGATAATTGTTGTTGGAAATGGAATGGTAGGCTATAAATTTTGTGAAAAATTTAGAACAAAGGAAGGAAATGAAAAATTTAAAATTATTGTTTTTGGTGAAGAGCCAAGGCCAGCCTATGATCGTGTTCATCTAAGTGCCTTTTTTGAAAATCAAGATGCCAAAGCTTTAGAAATGGCACCTATAGAATGGTATAAAGAAAATGACATTACTTTAATAGTAGGCGAGCGTGTTGCAGATATTAATACAGTAGATAAAAAAATTACCACGGCAAAAAACAAAGGGTTTTCTTACGACTATTTAGTTTTAGCAACGGGTTCATCAGCATTTGTTCCTCCTATTAAAGGGGTAGAAAAAGAGGGTGTTTTTGTGTACAGAACTATAGAAGATTTAGAGGATATGTTGGCATACGCGGAAAAAATCAACAAGGAAAAACCAAATGGGAAAGCTGCAATTTTAGGTGGAGGTTTATTAGGTTTAGAAGCGGGTAAAGCTGTCATGGATATGGGATTGGAGCCTCATATCGTTGAGTTTGCTTCCAAATTAATGCCGAGGCAGTTAGATGCTAGAAGTAGTCAAGTATTGCAATTAAAATTAGAAACCATTGGTTTACAGATTCATTTAGGGAAAGCGACAAATCAAATTTTAGGAGATAAAGCCATTGTAGGAATGGAGTTTGGCGAGGACGATATTTTAGCCGTCGATATGTTAATTATATCCGCAGGAATTCGCCCTAGAGACGAGTTGGGTAAAACATGTGGTTTAGAAATGGGTACACGTGGCGGTATTGTTGTTAACAACAAAATGATGACTTCGGATGCACATATTTACGCGATTGGAGAAGTTGCTTTATACAACCAAATGATTTACGGTCTAGTCGCGCCAGGGTATGAAATGGCAGAAATTGCAGCGGAACAAATATTAAAAAATGAGAGTATAATGCCCGAAGACATCGATATGTCCACGAAGTTAAAATTAATAGGTGTTGATGTGGCAAGTTTCGGAGAACCTTTTATGCCGGCGTCTAAAGGACATTCTATTATTTTTGAGAACAAAACGAAGTACTTGTACAAGCGAATTAATGTTAGTTTAGACGGTACTTCTTTGTTGGGTGGAATTTTAGTAGGGGATGCATCTGACTATAATATGTTGCATCAAATATATTTAAACGGAATTAAAATCCCCGAAGATCCTTCTCAATTAATTCTACCGGTGAGTGCTGGCGTCACTTCTTTTGGAAGCGCTTTAGATTTGCCAGATGAAGCTCAAATTTGTTCTTGTGAAAATGTGAGCAAAGGAACGATCTGTAATTTGATAAAAGAAGGTGAATGTGAAGATTTGGCCGGCGTTATTGCTAGTTCAAAAGCAAGTACAAGTTGTGGTGGTTGCAAGCCAATGGTGGTTGATTTGGTGAATGAAACTTTAAAATCTCTAGGTAAAACCGTCAAGAATGTAATTTGTGAACATTTCGAATACAGTCGTCAGGAATTATATGCGATTATAAAAATCAAAAAAATAACTACCTATAATGAAGCTTTAGATAGTTGTGGTTCTGGTCATGGTTGTGAAACGTGTAAACCCTTGGTGTCCTCAATATTTGCTAGTTTATACAATGTAACGCCCAATAAAGAAGCGGTTACACAAGATACAAACGATCGCTTTTTAGCCAATATTCAGCGTAACGGAACCTATTCTGTAGTGCCTAGAATTGCAGGTGGCGAAATTACGCCAGACAAATTAATTGTGATTGGGGAAGTAGGAAAAAAATACAATTTGTATACTAAAATTACAGGCGGACAAAGAATCGACCTATTTGGCGCGCATTTAAATGATTTGCCAGCCATTTGGAAACAACTAATTGATGCCGGTTTTGAAAGTGGCCATGCTTACGGAAAATCATTAAGAACTGTAAAAAGTTGTGTGGGCTCTACTTGGTGCAGATATGGTTTAGAGGAAAGTGTAAGTTTTGCCATTGAGTTAGAAGATCGCTATAAAGGATTGCGTTCTCCTCATAAGTTAAAAGGAGGTGTTTCTGGCTGTATTAGAGAATGTGCAGAAGCGCGTGGAAAAGATTTTGGAGTGATTGCCGTAGAAGGCGGTTGGAATTTATATGTATGCGGAAATGGAGGTGCCACCCCGAAGCATGCAAAATTATTGGCAGAGAAAGTAGACAATGAAACTTGTATTAAATATTTAGATCGTTTTTTGATGTATTACATTCAAACTGCTGCTCCTTTAATGCGAACAGCTGCTTGGTTAGAGAAATTAGAAGGTGGAATAGAGCAGGTTAAAAAAGTGGTGATAGCGGATAGTTTGCAAATTGCAACTACTTTAGAGGTAGAAATGCAGTTTTTGGTGGATGCTTATGAATGTGAATGGAAACAAGCCATCGAAAGTGATGAAACTAAAAAGCGTTTTAGTCATTTTGTAAATTCTGATGATAGAGATGATAATTTGGTATTTGTGCCTTTAAGAGAGCAAGAAATGCCAAAAATGTGGAATAACTAATAAAAAATATAGCATGGAAGATATACTATCAAAATACAAAAAGGTCACAGGAAATAATGTAAAAGTATGGTTTAGGGCGGCCTCTGTAAACGATTTTCCAGAAAACGGAGGTGCTTGTGTGAAGTATAAAGACAAACAAATAGCCGTTTTTAATTTTACAAGAGAAAATACATGGTATGCCTGCCAGAATGTTTGTCCGCATAAATTAGAAATGGTTTTATCTAGAGGGATGATTGGGGATGCAGAGGGAATTCCGAAAATAGCCTGCCCGATGCATAAAAAAACATTCTCATTAGAAACGGGTGAAAATTTAAATGGTGATTTAGAGGCAATAGCAACCTATCCAATAAAAATTGAAGATCATAGTGTATATATTGGATTTTCTGAATAGCTTTGAGATTATAACTAATGAATATTGATTTTGGAAAATAAATTTGAAACAGCAATTGAATTGTTTGATGCAGCAAATGCGAAAGATCCTAATAAAGAAATTTGGAACGGTAAAGAATATCCAAAAGAAGTATTATATGGAATGCGCATGAGCGAAAAGCTCGCTATTTTTGCCCCAGATGCTTCATTGGCAGTAAAGTTAGCAGTGCGTTGTCAGCATATTTGCAGATGGGAAGTTCCCAGGGACTCTTATGAAATGAATCGCATTGGGTACTTAACATGGCGAAGAGGTTTGTATAAATTCCATGCACAAAAAGCATCAGAAATTTTAGAAAAAGTTGGGTACGACCAAATTGTAATAGACGGAGTTAAATTTTTACTTCAAAAAAAACAATTAAAAAAGAATGCACAAACACAGCTTTTAGAAGACGTTATTTGTTTGGTGTTTTTAGATTTCTATTTCGTAAATTTTTCAAAGAAATACACGGAAGAAAAGTTGATTGATATTGTGCAAAAAACGTGGAAAAAAATGTCTGATAAAGGGCATCAATTCGCCTTGAAATTAAATTTTTCAGAAAATTGTAAAGAGTTACTAGGTAAAGCATTGTCTTAATATTTTATATTACTTATTGAATAAAAAATTGAAAAATATTGTATTAGATAATAAAATCTTCCTAAAATTAAGAAGGTTGTATGTTTTTGCTTTTTTATCAATAGTCCTTATCATTATCGTTTCGCAGATCGTGGTTCAGCATCATATTAATACGCAAATAAATGATTCTAGGGTCATTAACATTGCGGGTAGACAGCGAATGTTAAGTCAGAGGTTGACAAAAGAGATTTTATTATTGAAAGATCGTGACATTTCTTTGGAAAGACAAGAAAAAATTAGTGACATTCAAAAAACATATAAAGTTTGGGTTGCTTCTCATAAAGGGCTTCAAAATGGGAGTGAAGTGCTGAACTTACCAAAAGAAAATAATACAGAAATTGTATTTATGTTTCGGGAAATTGAAGTCTATTTTTATCCAATAGAAAAGGCGGTTGGTAAATTAATTTTGAGTTTAGAGGAGAATTCAGCAATTCAACTAAATGAACTAAAAGATGAAATCGGAATCGTTTTAGAAAATGAAGATAATTTTTTATTAAAAATGAACGAAATTGTTTTCAAATACGCTGAGGTCAGCAAATCTAAAGTTCAAAATTTAAAGTTTTTAGAAACGATACTCCTAACGGTTTCATTACTCATATTAGCTATTGAAATCTTATTTTTGTTTAGACCTATGTCTTTAAAAATTAGAGATACGATTAAACATTTATTGCAAGCAAAGCAGAATGCAATCCTAAAAACAGAAGAGCTAAAAGCAATGTATGCTTCTAAGCAAGAATCTTTATTAGAACTGCAAGAATTAAATTATGCTATTGATAATGCAGCTTTATTTGCGAGTGTAAATTCAGAGGGTTCTGCGATTTATATGAGTAAAAAATTTAGAAATCTTTTGAATCTAAATTCTATGAATGTAAAGGGCGCAGTCGAGGAATTGATTACTATAAATCAAGGACAACAAATTTATTTAAAAGATTTAATTAAAAATAGCAAAAGAATTTGGGAGGGTGAAGTTGAAATTATTACTCAAAGTAATAAAAGTATTTGGTTGGAAATGTCTATCATTCCATTAAAAAACATCAATTCAAAACAAAAAACATTAATTCTATGTGCTGATATTTCAGTGCGAAAGCAAAATGAAATCAAATTTGAAAAACTATCAGTAGATAAGTATAATGAACAAATAGCAACTCAAAAGATGATTTCTAGCAAAATTATCGACGCACAAGAAGAAGAAAGAAAAAGAGTAGCTAAAGATATACATGACGGAATTGGACAAATGTTAACGGCTTTAAAATTTACGGTAGAATCTATAAATATTAATAAAATAGCGTCATCTGCAGAAAAAATTGGAAATTTAAACAGCCTAACAAAACAAATTATAAAGGGTGTAAGAATGGCTACGTTTAATTTAACTCCACCCGAATTAACAGATCACGGTATTAGTTCTGCAATACAGACATTAACCACACAATTATCAAAGTTAACCAGTAAGAATATTGTATTCGAAAACAAGACAAATTTTTATGAGCGCCTAGATTCGTTGGTAGAAACTAATTTATATAGAATTACCCAAGAGGCTGTAAATAATGCTATTAAGTATGCAAAATCTAATTTTATTTTAGTGAATATAAAGCATAACAAAGATGTCTTAAGTATAACGATTGAAGATGATGGTATTGGTTTTGATTTGAAGAGCGTTAAAAAGGTAGATTCAGGAAAAGGGATGGGATTACTATTTATGGAGGAACGGGTAAAATATATTGACGGTCGACTTTTTATCAATTCTGAAAAAGAGAAAGGAACTCAAATTGTGATTAATATGTATCTTGATTAATTTATGAAACAAAAAATGTCCATATTTTCTATACTAAAGAAAATATGGACATTAAATTTTAATAACGCTTTAAGCAGAATTCCTACTCGCATTAATATTTCCAAATAAAGAACGCATCACCATTTTTTCAAACACTTCTATTTCTTCAGTGTTTCCTTCTGACTTCTGTAGCTCTTGAATTCTCTTCAAGGCAAATTGCTGAATGGTTAATAGGGGTAATACAATACTCTCTCGCATTTCTATAGATGCTTTGCCAACAGGATAATTCTCCATCAATTCTGCATGACCTGTTAATTTTAATAACAAGCGTTTCGTGGTTTTATACTCCTCGTAAATCAAGGTCCAGAATTCACCAAAAATTTCGTCGTCTGCCATATAAGCCGTTAAACCAAAGAACGATTTAGATAAACTCATCATACTATTTTCTAGCAATGTTTTAAAGAAATCTGACGCATTGTAAAACTCAACAATTTCATCAAAACGATCAGCATCTTCATACTTTTTTAAAGCAGTTCCTACGCCGAAAAATCCTGGTACATTTTGTTTTAACTGACTCCAACTACCTACAAAAGGAATGGCTCTTAAAGCAGAGAAATCTAGGGTGTCAGAATTTGAACGCTTACTCGGTCTGCTACCAATATTCGTTTTTGCATAATACTTTAACGTACTCATTTGTTCTAAATACGGCAAAAACTGCGGATGATTTTTAAAGTCTACATAGGTCTTATAACTTGTTTGTGCCAAATCATCAATAATGGTTCTATGGGAATCGTTTAATTGATCTTTGGTGAAAACTTCGTTTTTAATACCAGAACTTATCAATTGCTCTAAATTAAACTGAGAAGAATTCAAGGTTCCGAAATTAGAACTAATGGTTTGCCCTTGAATGGTTAATTGGATTTCTTTGTCTTCAATCGTTGGACCTAAAGAAGCATAAAATTGATGTGTTTTTCCGCCTCCTCTTGCTGGTGGTCCTCCACGACCATCAAAGAAACTAACTTCAATATCAAATTCTCTAGAAATTTTTGTAAGTGCTTCTTTTGCTTTAAAAATCCCCCAATTCGCCATTAAATAACCACCATCTTTCGTTCCATCAGAAAACCCTAACATAATAGTTTGTTTGTCTCCTCTTTTAGAAAGGTGATAACGATAGGTATTATTGCTGTATAAAGTACGCATCACATCGCTAGCATTTTCTAAATCATCTACCGTTTCAAAAAGCGGAATTACATCTACAGGCAATTCGTTTTCAAAACCGCATAAATTTAACATGGCAAAAGTTTGCATTACATTTAAGGCAGTTTGATTGTTGCTAATAATATATCTATTTGCGCCTCGTTCTCCATTTCTTTTTTGAATGGTTTTAAGTGCATAAATGGATTCTATAGTACTAACAGACATTTTATCTGACAAAATAGTAGGATCTATATTTCCTTTAACAACGGCCAAAACATTAATTTGATCTTTTTCATTTAACTGATGATAATTTTCAGGAAACGTAGTATCTCCTGAAGCTAATAAATCATTTACAATTTGGGTAAATGCTTGGTGATGTACTCTGCTGTCTTGTCGAATATCGAGCGTAGCAAAGTGAAAACCAAAAATGCGTACTTTATTAATAAAGTCATTCAACTCTTCAATAAACAAAGAATCATGGTTGTTTATGACAATTTCTCTAGCCTCATACAAATCTTCTAATAATATTTTTTGAGAAAAATTAACCTTCGCATAGCTTCTGATCACGTGTTTGTAGAGTCTCTTTTCAATTTGAGCTAAAATTTCTTGAACTCCATCAAAAGTAAAACGGCGTTTTAAGCGCTTTACATCTCTGTAATAGCTTCTTAAAATAGATTGGCGCAGCTTTTCTGCAACATCTAATGTTATTTGTGTCGTTACAAACGGATTTCCATCTCTATCGCCACCAGGCCAAAAACCAAGATCTATAATTTCATTTTCAGTAGGATGGCCGTCGTATATATGCTGCTGAATATAGTTGTATATTTTAGGGACCGAATGATAAAATACGTTTTCTAAATACCAAATTAAACTGATAGCTTCATCGTAAGGCGTTGGTTTTGTTTTTTTATAGAAAGGTGTTTTTCCTAATTGAGCCAACAATTTCTTTATCAATAGTAAATCGTCTTGTTGTATGGCTCTATCTAAATCTGTGATAATAGCTAAAACCGAACCAGGATAAAATTGTGTAGGATGCGCCGTTAAAACAACACGTACTTTAAAATCTTCTAAATGTTTTTTAAGTTCTTCTTTTTTATCACTTAAAATGGCAATTTCTTTTGAGTTACGAAGCGTTCCAAAACCATCCATATTATTTACGATAGGAAAAGCGGCGTCTTCAATAGCATCAAATAAAACTACCTGTCGTTCTATATATTGAATAAATTGAAACAGTAAATCTTTTTTGTTTTTTTCTTCGGAAGAGTCTAGATATTTCGCAAAAAACTGCTCTACAATTTCTGTCGGGTTATTTCCTTGTTGAAAACCTTTTTCACAAATTTTATGAAATAGCGGCAACAATACTCCTGTATTATCGATGGTATCAAAAGGAAGCGTAATAAATATGCTGTTATAAATTTGATATTTAGACAACACATTGTCATTAAACCGTGTCAATTTTGGTAATGCAGACATATTTTATAGTTTTAGTAGGGTGAAATTACAAAAAACTAAAAATAAAGAAGCTAGGTTCTTACGAATAATGCCGTAAAAAATTACGAAATCGATAGAAATTTAGGTGGTTTTTTTACAAATATTTAATTTCTGATCAAGTGAATTTTTTTGAGGTTAATCTTTTGGATGCAAGCTGGGTTCCGGGCCTTGTAAATTCTGACGTGTTGGATCGTTTTTCTCTAAAAAACCTTTTAATAAATTTTCTTCTCTGTACTTTTATCGTCATCATAAATATAGGCTGATGGAGTTTTTCCTAAATAATTAAAATTTACAGAAAAAGTATTAGTATCAAGAGCTATTAAGTCGACAAAAACAAAATTGAAATTGTTTAATTTTAATTTTTTATTGATGGCAGAAAAACTGTTTTTAGAATTCAATACATTAGAAACCGAATAAATATTCACGGGTTTTTTTAACCCCGTTTTACTTGTTACTTGAGCATTTAAGGCAAAGTTAAACAGAAAAAAAAAGTGATAAAAAAGTAAGGTTTTCCATAATTTTGCAGGTTTTAAATATTTATTTAGCGCAAAAAATTATACCATTATTTTTCGTTAAAACTTTCCAAACCATCCTTTAACCACTCATAGTAGGTGTCTCTGTCTGTATATTGTTGTGCGCTATTTAGAACTTCTAAATCCGGACTTAATAAAACATAGTAAGGTTGTGAGGCATTTTTAAAATTGATGACTTGAAAAGTAGACCATTTATCACCCGCACTTCTTATTTTTTTTAAATTCCCATTTTGTTTTAAAAAATCGAATTGTTGATCGGTTGGTAATAGTTTTTTATTATCATCTACATACAACGAGATTAAAATGTAATCGTCTTTTAAAAGTTGATAAATGTCTGGTTCGCTCCAAACATTTTCTTCCATCTTTCTACAGTTTACACAAGCCCACCCTGTAAAATCTAGTAAAATGGGTTTGTTAACTTTTTTTGCCTTTGCCAAACCTTCATCAAAATCTTTATAACAATCTAAACCCAGCGGACAATCACTTTCTTGCTCATACAGACTATAAAATTGAGGAGGAGGAAAGCCGCTTAACAGACTTAAATTCCAAGTTGGGTTTTTTAAAACGCCTGGACTAATGTAAATGACAAAAGCAATGACGAACGTTCCAAAAGAAATTCTTGAAAAGGATAATTTTTTGATAGGAGAATCATGTGGGAATTTTAATTTTCCAAATAAATACAATACTAATCCGATAAAAATAACAATCCAAATTCCTATAAAAACTTCACGTTTTAAGAAGTCCCAATGCGCTACTAAATCTGCATTTGATAAAAATTTAAAGGCGAGCGCTAGTTCTAAAAAGCCTAAAACTACTTTGGTTGTATTTAACCATCCACCAGATTTTGGTAAAGAAGTTAGCCAGCTAGGAAATAGAGCGAATAAGGCAAAAGGCAATGCCAAGGCCAATCCGAAGCCAGTCATTCCTGCCGTTAATTGTGTTGCGCCACCATCTGACGTTAATGAACCTGCTAATAAAGAGCCTAAAATAGGGCCGGTGCAAGAAAAAGAAACAATTGCTAAAGTTAATGCCATAAAGAAAATACCGATAATACCACCAACAGAAGAAGCGGAATCCATTTTGTTTCCCCAAGAACTTGGTAAGGTTATTTCGTAAAAACCAAAGAAAGAAAATGCGAAAAATACTAAAACTGCAAAAAAGAAAATATTTAACCAAATGTTTGTTGAGATGGTATTTAATATTTCTGGATCTAAATTATCTAAAAAATGAAAAGGGAGACTTAATAAAATGTAGATGAACACAATAAAAAATCCGTATAAAATGGCATTGAAAATTCCTTTGCTTTTATTTTGAGATTGTTTCGTGAAAAAGGATACGGTTAAAGGAATCATCGGGAAAACACAAGGTGTTAACAAGGCCAATAAACCACCAACAAAACCAAGAAAAAAGAGGCTAAATAATCCGTTTGAACTTTCTGAACCAGTATTACTAGAATTTTTTAATAGTGAAGTATTTTTTAAATCTAATTTTAATTTTTTTGTTAGATTTTTACTTTTTTGATCAATCGTAATTTCTTCTTTGATTAATTCTCCCGTCAGAGAAATACTGAAGTTTTCATCAATATTAATGCAAGCAGTTTCACAGACCTGACCAAAGAAATTTAATTTTATGGTGGTGATTTCTTTGTTAGTTAATTTAATTCTCTGTGTAATAATCGCCTTCTCTTTAAAAACGACTTCTTCTAATCCCCAAGTTTCTGAATATTTTTTAAACGTATCTTCTTCAACTGCCTTACCTACTAATTTGTAGCCTGTTTCTCCGCCTTGAAGCGATATTTCTAAAGGAAGAGAAGCATCTTCCGGATTGTATTGCGAGTATAAATACCAACCTTTGTACAATTTTGCACTAAAAATGATATCAAATTCAGTATCTGATACTTTTTTTAAAGCCGTTTCAAGTATGATGGGTTCTTCTGCAGTTTGTGCTTTTAAAACAAAAGATGATAATAAGATAAAAAGTAAGATGAATTTCTTCATTATTTTGATGTTATTTTTAGGATGTTTTTACTACTGTTTTTTATGGATAAACGTCTGTCTTGTCTGTGATGTAGCACCCATATTATTTGGTTATCGGCATTGCAAAGTAACCAAGTATGTTCTTTTTCTAAAAGAGAGAATTTTTGATCTTTAAAATACTTGCTTAATTTCTTTTTTCCTTGCATTCCTATTGGATAAAGATAGTCTCCAGTTTGCCAATTCCTTAAAATTAATGGGTGTTTTAATAAATCTTTATCAACGTAAATTGTATGTGTATTTTCTGTTGATTTTTGTTGTACGTCCTCAAAAGTTATAGTAATAGGATTTGTAATTTTGAGGTCATTTTTTTTTATAAAATATTCTTTGGTTTGTTGATTTTTAATTTCGGTTTTGTCGCTTAAAAGTAAGAATTTTCTATTTTTTAATAAACGATGGGTATTTGAAAAAACTTGTTTCCCCGATTGTGCATTTAGCAGGTGATATACATCGTTCCATGCTGTAAAATTATAGTCTTTTAAAAATTGATACAAATACGCTTTGGGATTTGAAAGTTGTTGCAGTTTATCAATGTCAATCTTTGTAATTTGCAAATCATCCGAGGAATCTTTTTCAATTAGGGCTGATGAAACGTCTTTAATTTTATCTTCGATAATTTGCTGACTTTCTTGTAAATTATCAACCGTTTTCTGAAAAGTAGTTAATAAACTCGGATTGATCTCTTTTAAAACAGGAACAATTTGATGTCTAATCTTATTCCGAATATATTTGGTGGCGGCATTGCTGGCATCTTCTCGCCACTCTATTTTATTTTCTTTTGCATACTTCATGATTTCTGCTCTAGAAAAAGGCAAAAGCGGTCTAATAATATTTCCGTTAATTTCTGGGATTCCTGTAAAACCATCTAATCCAGAACCTCTGGTTAAATTAATTAGAAAGGTTTCTAAATTGTCATCTGCATGATGTGCCGTTAAAACAAAATCAAAATTATTTTTTTTTATAATTTTTTGAAACCAAGTATACCGCAACTCTCTTGCTGCAATTTGTGTAGAGGTTTTTTTTTCTTTCGCATATTTTTCTGTTTCAAAAGTAGTTGTAAAAATCTGATTAGACGTTTTTTGAGATAATTTACTCACGAATTCCTCGTCTAAATCACTTGCTACTTCTCTTAATTTAAAGTTGCAGTGTGCTAAAGAAATAGTATAATTTAATGCAGAAAAAAGATGGGTTAAAACCACAGAATCTAATCCTCCAGAAATGGCAATCAGTAGTTTTTTATCCTTTAGAAAAGGAAAATTAGCGTCGATATGTGTTGTGAATTCTTGGAACATTTCTGGCCCAAAAATACGGAAATTAAAGTTGAGAATTTAACCAGTCTAAAACATCTTGCAGCATTTCTTCTTTGCACAAATCATTTTGTAATTCATGATAGCCACCTTCATATAATTTTAGGGTTGCTTTCTCTGAATTATTTGCAAATTCTTGTGTTCCTTTATAGTCGATGATGTTGTCGGCTGTTCCATGCAGCAAAAACATGGCAGTTTTTAGTTTGCTCGCGTTTTCAATCGCCCATGCTCCAGTTTCAATAAATTTAATAGAATAATTAGGACTTATTTTACCGTGAATTAAAGGATCATCCTTGTATTTTTTTACTTCTGCTTTATCCCTAGAAATAGCAGTAATATCTATTTCGTTGGCCATTGTTAAGGAAGGAAGTATATTTTGAAGCATTTTACCAACAAATAATTTAATAGCAGGTGGCTTAAAAGACAATCTTAAAAACGGACTTGTAGCAACAACGCCTTTCAATTTATGCTTACCTCTGATGGTGTAATTGATCACCGTATTGCCGCCCATAGAATGACCATATAAAAAAACAGGTTTGTTCGCAAATAGCTCTTCCGCTTTTTCTATCGTCTTTGAAACACTTTCTAAAACAGCTTCAAAACTTGGATTATGACCTCGTTTTCCAGTTGTTTTTCCATGACCAAAGTGATCAAAAGTAACGACAGAAAAATCGTTATCAGTCAGTTTTTTTGCAACATGTTGATAACGCCCAGAATGTTCTCCCATTCCATGAACCAAAACAACAACCGCTTTTGTGTTTTTTGCCTGCCAATATTGTCCGTAAAATTCGGTGTTGTAAAGAGTAAAGTTGAATTCTTTGTGTGTCATAATTGGTGGTTAGTGGTTTGTTTCCCTGATTATAAAAATACACTATTAAAATTATTCCAATACGTTACTACTAATCATGAGTA
Source organism: Polaribacter sp. (assembly GCA_034110665.1). GTDB lineage: Bacteria > Bacteroidota > Bacteroidia > Flavobacteriales > Flavobacteriaceae > Polaribacter. The sequence goes on along the minus strand of JAWUYT010000062.1, from coordinate 146,050 downwards.
CATCACTCATTACTCATCAACCTCACCCGCACTTGGCGAAAACAGTAAATCAGTAGGAGTATCTATATCATATAAATATTGATATCCTTTGGATTCTTTTTTACAGAAAGGTTCTAATAGTTTCACCATCGTTTTAAAACCAGTTAAAGTAAGCACACAAAAAAAAGTTTCATTGTCTTTGGTCATAATTCCTTCATCAGATGTAAACAACCCGAATATTAAATTGCAATTTCGTGGTATAATAAAATCGACTTGTCCTAAATCTAGTTTTTGTTTTTTGTCAATAACGATGTCTATTAAAAGAGCTCTAAACTGAATTGCTTCTGCTTTTTTAAAGTTATAAAGACGAACAATGTTTTCGTCGAGGCCATTAAAGTTTTCTATATAATCTAATTCCATTTTATTTTTTTAGTGAAGCTCAATTTTGAAAAATAGTAAAGCGATCAATTCAAAATTGTTAGTCGAACTAGCCCCGCTTTATACGCTGAACTTGTTTCAGTGTTTTGCAGGATCTTTGACTTTATATTTCGATATTTTTAATGCGCTTCTAACCAATTATAACCCACATCCATTTCTACATCTAAAGGAACGCTCATTTTAAAAGCATTTTCCATTTCGAATTTAATAATTGGTTGTATGGTTTCTAATTCGTCTTTATGAGCGTCAAAAACCAGTTCATCATGCACTTGCAATAACATTTTAGATTTGAAACCCTCCTTCTCAAAACGTCTGTGAATATTAATCATGGCTATTTTAATAATATCTGCGGCAGAACCTTGAATAGGTGCGTTCACGGCATTTCTCTCTGAAGCACCTCTAACAATCGCGTTTCTAGAATTGATGTCTTTTAAATAGCGACGTCTGTTTAAAACCGTTTCTACATAACCATGCTCTCGTGCAAAATCAACTTGACTAGCCATATAAGCTTTCAACTTTGGATAGGTTTCATAATACGTATCAATCAATTCTTTGGCTTCACTTCTGCTTAAATCTGTTTGATTACTCAATCCAAACGCAGAAACCCCGTAAATAATTCCAAAATTTACCGTTTTAGCATTGCTTCTTTGTTCTCGAGTTACCTCCTTTAAATCAACATTAAAAACTTTTGCAGCTGTTGAAGCATGAATGTCTTCGCCATTTTTAAAAGCATTCATCATGGTTTCTTCTTCACTTAAAGCAGCAATAATTCGCAATTCAATTTGACTATAATCCGCTGCTAGTAATACATATTCTTGACTTCTAGGAATAAATGCTTTTCGAACTTCACGACCACGTTCTGTTCTAATTGGGATATTTTGTAAGTTAGGATTGCTAGAACTCAATCTTCCTGTTGCAGCAACCGCCTGCATATATTGTGTGTGAATTCTTCCTGTTTTTGGATTGATTTCATTTGGCAACGCATCTACATACGTACTTTGTAATTTTTTATATTGACGATATTCTTGAATATCCCTAATTATTTCGTGGTCTTTTACCAAATATGATAAAATGTCTTCTCCTGTTTTATATTGACCTGTTTTGGTCTTTTTTGGCTTATCAACCAACTTCATATTTTCGAATAAAACAATTCCTAACTGTTTTGGCGAAGCAATATTAAATTCTTCCCCTGCCAATTCATAAATGTTTTTTTCTAATCGGTTGATGTCATCCGTTAAGGCAACAGACAATTCTTTTAAAAATTCGGTGTTTACGTTTATTCCCTCAATTTCCATCGCAGTTAAAACAGAAACCAATGGTAATTCTACATCTCTAAATAATTTGGTTACATTTCCATTTTCTAATTCTGTTGTAAAATGTTCTTTAAGTTGCAGGGTGATGTCTGCATCTTCAACAGCATATTCTGTTTGATCTTTTATAGGTACAACTCTCATAGAAAGCTGATTTTTTCCTTTTTTACCAATCAATTCTGTAATCGAAACCGGTTGGTAATTTAAATAGGTTTCTGCCAAAATATCCATTCCATGACGCATATCTGGATTGATGAGGTAATGCGCAATCATGGTGTCGAATAAATTCCCTTTTACAGGCATTTTATAATTTGATAAAACTTTGATGTCATACTTTAAATTATGACCGATTTTTTCTATGTCACTTTCAAAAAACGGTCTAAATTCTTCTAAAATTGTTTTGGTCTCTTCTTGATTTTCTGGAAAAGAAACATAGTATCCTTTGCCAGCTTTAAAAGAAAAAGCAATTCCGATTAATTCAACTTCTAACGCTTTTAAACCTGTAGTTTCTGTATCAAAACATACAGAAGTTTGTTGCATTAATTTTTGAAGCAATAATTTTCTTGAAAAAGGAGTATTTATATGTTGATAAAAATGTCCCGTGTTTTCTATTGTTTTAAACCCCGATGAGGTTTCTGCTTCAGAAACACTTCCTGCTCCTGGAGCTGCAAATAAATCAAATTGTCCTTTTACAATGGAAGCCGGATTTTTAGCCCTTGTTTTTTCATCAGTGTTATTTTCTGATGAATTTATAGCTTCCTCAGTAGCAAAAATTTTGATAAAATTGGGTAATAATTTTTTAAACTCTAACTCGTTAAAAAGTGCTGTTACTTTTTTTATATCTGGTTGATCGAGTTCAAAATCTTTTGCATTAAAAGTTACGGGAACATCTAACATAATAGTTGCTAATTTCTTGGAAAGCAATCCTAACTCTTTAGCTCCTTCAACTTTTTCCTTCATTTTCCCTTTTAGCTCATGTGTGTTGGCTAATAAGTTTTCCATCGAACCATAAGCAGCTAAAAATTTCTTTGCGGTTTTTTCTCCAACACCAGGTAAACCTGGAATATTATCGGCAGAATCTCCCATCATTCCTAGAAAGTCGATGACTTGTAAAGGATTCTCAACGCCGAATTTTTCTTGCACTTCAGGAACTCCCCAAATATCATAACCACCACCAAAACGTGGTTTGTACATAAAAATATTTTCAGAAACTAGTTGTGCAAAATCTTTATCTGGCGTTACCATAAAAGTTTTATACCCTTCTTTTTCTGCTTGTTTAGAAAGAGTTCCAATCACATCATCCGCTTCAAAACCTTCTTTTACCATAATAGGAATGTGCATGGCTTTTAAACTTTCTTGAATATAGGGCACTGAAATTTTAATAGCTTCTGGCGTTTCATCTCTGTTGGCCTTGTAGGCTTCAAACATTTCTACTCTGTCCACACTTCCGCCTTTATCAAAACAAACTGCTAAATGGTCGGGTTTTTCACGTTTTATCACATCTAAAAGTGAGTTCATAAAACCCATAATTGCAGAGGTATCTAGTCCTTTAGAATTAATCATTGGGTTTTTAATAAAGGCATAATATCCACGAAAAATTAATGCAAAAGCATCCACTAAAAAAACTCTTTTTTGATCTGACATTGTGAAATTAGATTGAATTTATAAAATTACAAAAACTTATGCATTTAGAAGTTTAGATTGAATTAGAAATTTAAAAATATATCTACATGGTTACTTCGAGCGATTTGGCTTTTTTACCGAACTGTATCCAGAAGTCTTTTGATGAAAATCTAACTTATAAACTGTATTTTTGAACCCTAAAATTTATACGATGAATACTTTTTCAATAGCCATTCATGGCGGAGCAGGAACTTTAGTTAAAGGAATGATGACTGCCGATTTAGAAGCACAATACAAATCAGTTCTAAAAGAAGCCTTAGCTGTTGGATATGCTGTTTTAGAAAATGGAGGAACTTCCATTGATGCCGTTGAAAAAGCAGTGATTATTTTAGAGGATTCGTATTTGTTCAATGCAGGAAAAGGAGCTGTTTTTACCGCAGATGAAACCCATGAAATGGACGCTTCAATTATGGATGGTAAAACTTTAAACGCGGGTGCAGTTTCATTAATATCGGGCATTAAAAATCCTGTTTCTTTAGCAAAAGATGTGATGGAAAAAAGTGAACATGTTTTTTTAGCAGGAGAGGGTGCAATGCAATTTGCAAAAATGAACGCTTATAAAATTGAAAAAGATACTTATTTTTATGATGAATTTCGTCATCAACAATGGTTGGAAATAAAAGACACAGATAGTTTTCAATTAGACCATGCTACTAAAAAAGACAGCAAATTCGGAACAGTTGGCGCCGTTGCTTGTGATCAAAACGGAAATATTGCTGCAGCAACTTCTACCGGCGGAATGACTAATAAAAAGTTTGGTAGAGTAGGAGATTCACCAATGATTGGTGCAGGAAATTATGCCAACAATAGAACCTGTGCAATTTCTTGCACTGGAAGTGGCGAGTTTTTTATCCGCGGAGTTGTGGCCTATGATGTTGCATGTTTGATGGAACATAAAGGTTTGTCTGTTGAAGAAGCATCCAACGAAGTTATACACAAAAGAATTTTAGAAATTGGCGGCGATGGTGGTTTAATTGCTGTGGATGCAAAAGCTAATATTGCCATGCCTTTTAATACAGAAGGAATGTATAGGGCTTCTAAATCCTCTAATGGTGAAGAAGAACTTTCTATTTATAAGTAAAAAAGAGCTACGTGTTTTTACAGGCTGTTATTCAGAGTCAGTTTGTCATTCAAAGAGAAGTATGACCGAAGAATCTTTATATTGTAATTAACATTTTAAAAGAGATTATTCACTTCGTACCTCGTTCTGAATGAGAATTGGATTCTTCGCTATATACCTTATTCTGAATGACAAGAAGATTCTATATGGTATATATTGCTATTAATAACAGGCTAAATATATTTCTATATAAAAGGAGCTTCAATCGGCAAAACAGCAACTTTTCTGTTTTTAATATCGTACATATCACCATTAGAAAGTACATGAACCGCAAGATTTGCCATAGTCATTGGCGTACCTTCTTCCAATATTTTTTCGTTATTGTGGGTTAGTTTACTTCCATCAAAAACAATCACCATTCCAGAACCAATTACTGTGCAATCATTTCCATTTTTAATGATCATTCCGGTGTCTTCAGCCAATCCAAATCCAATTAAATTGGGATGTTTTGCAACGGCTTCAGATTGTCTTCCAAAACGACCACGTTTTATAAAATGCGTATCAATAATTAATTCAGGAATTAAATTTAAACCTTTGTACATGGTTACTGCACCTTTAATAAAAGCTTCAGAAGCAGAGCCGCCTGCAATCATCTCATTTGCCATTGCCATTGCACCAGCACTTGTGCCAGCAATTACAAAACCCTCTTCGTTTTTATACCGATCACTTAAGATTTTATGAATAGTCGTTCCACCAATTTTATTGGTAATTTTAGACTGATCTCCACCAGAAAACATGACGCAATTGGCTTCTTTAATTAACTTTATGGAGCCTTCTTTTTCAGAATCTTTTTTACTTCTAATATCTAAAACAGTTACGTTTTTACAACCTAAAGTTGTAAAAGCTTCTACGTAATTCTCTCCAACTTCCATTGGAATCCGAGAGGCAGTAGGGATTACAACAATCTTTGCATCAATACCGCCAGCCTCTTCTACAACGTGAAATAAAATCCCGTCATCAATAAATTCAAGCGTATATTGTTCACTTTCTTCAATTCCTTTGTCTTCATTCCCCCCAATTGGTATTAATGTACCTTTATTCATCGTCATATTTTTTAAGTTTAAAATAACTGAACAGTACTGCAAAAGTAAAATTAAAAACTCATCTAGGCCTTTATTAAATATAATATAATTTTAATCGTAAAATTCCCTATTTTGTTTTATATTTCGGAGGATTCTATAAGTTTAACTAAATAAAAATCAATAAAAGATGAAAATTAGAGAAATAAATGCAATGCGTGGGCCAAATTACTGGTCAGTTCGTCGTCATAAACTAATAGTGATGGTTTTAGATTTAGAAGAAATGGAAGAACTACCTTCTAATAAGGTAGATGGATTTCCTGAGAGATTGAAGGCGATGTTTCCAACCATGTATTCTCACAGATGTTCAGAAGGTTGTGCAGGTGGTTTCTTTATGAGAGTTGATGACGGAACTTGGATGGGGCATATTATCGAACATATTGCGCTAGAAATTCAGACTTTGGCAGATATGGATACTGGTTTTGGTAGAACTCGTGGCTATGGTGAAGAAGGTGTATACAGCGTTGTTTTTTCTTATATCGAAGAAAATGTTGGCAGATATGCCGCCAAAGCAGCCGTTAGAATTTGCGAAGCATTAATTTTAGGCGAAACCTATGATTTAACAGATGACATTCAAGAAATGCGAGAATTAAGAGAAAGCTCACGTTTAGGACCAAGCACAGGCTCTATTGTAGAAGAAGCTGAATCTAGAGGAATTCCTTGGTTTCGTTTAAATAAATACTCCCTTTGTCAATTAGGCTATGGCGCAAATCAAAAAAGAATACAAGCTACAGTTACCAGCGAAACGAGCAGTATCGGTGTAGAGTTAGCTTGCGATAAAGAAGATACAAAATATTTATTAGAGCAAGCAGAAGTAGCGGTGCCAAAAGGAGATATTATACGAAGAGAAAGTAGTTTAAAGGATGCGTGCAGTTATGTTGGTTTTCCTTTAGTAATAAAACCTATTGATGGAAATCATGGACGTGGAATTACTGTAGATATTCAAAATTATGACGACGCTTTAGAGGGGTTTAAACATGCAAAAAATAGCTCTAAAAGCGGTGCGATTATTGTTGAAAAGTTTATTACGGGTGCAGATTATCGATTACTGGTCATTAATAACGTTTTGGTGGCCGCAGCAAAAAGAACGCCTGCACATGTGATTGGCGACGGAAAATCATCTGTAGAGACTTTAATTGAAGAAGTAAATAAAGATTCTAGAAGAGGATATGGTCATGAAAATGTGTTGACGAAAATTACGATTAATGACTTAACAAAGAATATTATAAAAGATGCTGGTTATACTCTAGAATCTGTACTTAAAACAGGAGAAATGCTCATCTTAAAAGATACTGCAAATTTAAGTACTGGTGGTACGGCAGAAGATGTTACAGATATTGTACATCCTGCAAATGTTGCCATGGCAGAGCGTATTTCTAAAGTGATCGATTTGGATATTTGTGGGATCGATATCATGTCAACTGATATTTCTAGACCACTTTCAGATACCGGAGGCGCAGTTTTAGAGGTAAATGCAGGACCAGGATTTAGAATGCATTTAGCTCCGACAGAGGGTTTGCCAAGAAATGTTGCCGCACCTGTAATCGATAAATTATTTCCTCCTGGAGCAACGTCAAGAATACCCATTGTTGCCATTACAGGTACAAATGGAAAAACGACTACCACGCGTCTAATTGCTCATATGGCAAAAATGAAAGGCTATAAAGTTGGATATACAACGAGTGATGGTGTGTATATTCAAAACCGTTTATTAATGGCGGGAGATTGCACAGGACCTGCAAGTGCTGAATTTGTTTTAAGAGATCCAACCGTAAATTTTGCGGTTTTAGAATCTGCGAGAGGTGGTTTATTAAGGGCTGGTTTAGGCTTTAAAAAATGTGACATCGGAATCGTAACAAACATTGCTCCGGATCATCTGGGCTTAAAGGGGATTCATACCATAGAACAATTAGCAAAAGTAAAAGGGGTAATTCCAGAAACAGTTTTACCAGAAGGAACTGCTATTTTAAATGCTGATGATGAGTTGGTCTATGCAATGCGTAAAAGTTTGGATTGTAATGTTGCCTTGTTCTCTTTGGATGAAAATAATCCACATATAAAAGCACTCCAAAAAATCGGAGGAATTTGTGCAATTTACGAAAATGGATATATCACTATTTGCAGAGGAACTTGGAAAATTAGAGTTATAAAAGCAGTTAATGTGCCCTTAACTTTTGGCGGAAAAGCAACTTTTATGATTCAGAATGTTTTGCCAGCAGTAATTACTGCCTATTTAAGAGGGTTTTCTATAGACGACACGAAAATGGCTTTAGAAACGTTTATTCCCTCTGCAACGCAAACTCCAGGAAGGTTGAATTTATTTAAGTTCAAGAATTTTCAAATCTTATTAGATTATGCGCACAATGCCGCAGGAATGAGAGCTTTAAAACAGTTTACAGACAATATTGATGCTACGGTGAAAGTCGGTATTATTGCAGGAATTGGAGATAGAAGAATAGAAGACAATAACGAAATGGGTAGTATTGCTGCAGAGATGTTTGATGAAGTTATTATTAGACAAGACAAACACTTACGTGGTAAAACGGAAAAAGAATTAATTAAAATGCTTAAAGATGGTATTATAAAGCAAAACCCAAATAAGAAAATTGATGTCATACCGTCTGAAAGAGAAGCCATTTTATTTGCGGTCAAAAATGCCAAGAAAGGTGCTTTGATTGTGCTGTGTAGCGATGTAATTCCGGATGCTTTAAATTTAGTAAAAGAACTCAAAGAAAAGGAAGCGAATGAATTGTACGACTTTACAAACAAAGATATTCCGAATCAGTATTAAAATATAATAAAAAATCGTCTAAAATTATTTAGGCGATTTTTTTTACATACTACATAACAAGCAGGTATCAAAAGTAAGTATCTATTTATGCCTTGTAGGTAGCTGATTTTAACCTAGTTTTAAAAGGCGCTTTTAACTGATATAAAATATCTTCAGATTTCTCTGCATTTAAAATATCCACACCATAAACAATATCTTTGGTGTCTTTATAGATAAAAGTTCCAAAAATACGATCCCAAAAAGAAAAGATGTTTCCAAAGTTTGTATCTGTCCAAGGCATTACATGATGATGGTGAAATTTATGTGTATTTGGTGATATGAAAACATAACTTATTGCTTTATCTAACCAAAGAGGTAATCGAATATCTGCATGAGAAAAATAAGTAAAAAGCACCGTTAAAATTCTGTATATTAAATAATAAGAAACTGGCAATCCCGCAATTACAACCCCAATTAATGCAAAGGTTTCTCTAAAAATAAAATCGATAGGATGATGCCTTGTTCCCGAGGTTACATCTACGTGTGTATCACTATGATGTACGGTATGAAAACGCCACATAAACGGCACTTTATGCAGTAAAAAATGCACAACATACTGTGAGGTAAAGTCTAAAATCATAATGGCTAAAATAATTTCTATCCAAATTGGCCAATCAACCATATTCAATAAACCAAAATTTGTGGTTTCTATCCATAAGAAAACACCGATAGTAATCAACCCAAAAACCACATTAATGATCATGGTAGACCCCAACAGAATTAAATTTGTTTTAGCATGTTTCCATTTGTTATATTGATGTTTTTTTAGAGGATAAATGCCTTCTAAAATCCAAAAAATAGACAAACAACAAACAATCCAAATTAGCTTTTGTAAACTAGTTAGATTTTCAAAAAAAGTAACTACTGAATCGGTCATTTTAATAGATTTAACTTTTTAAATTTACTAAAAAATTTTAACATGATGTTAAAAATCATTCATTTTTTAACAGTTATCTTTGATTTTTTTTAAAAATTAGAACTTATGCCACGATGGTTAATTCCCTTTATTATCTTAACCTTTTTAGTTATTGCTGTAGAAATTTATACGTTTCAAGCATTTAAAACTATTTCTAAAAGTAAATTGATACGGTTTTCATTTTTAGCGGTTAGTGTAGGTATCTATATTTATTTTTTTGTAACCCTTTTAACCTATGATAGGAGTAACGGGCAAACCCCACAGTTTCAAATGGCAGTTGGGCTCTTGCTCACCATTTCTGTCCCAAAATTAGTCATTATTTTAGTGTTGTTTGGTGAAGATGTGTATCGTTGGATTTTAAAATTAATTTCAGCTATTTCTAGTAATGAAACAAGATCTTTGGTTGGCAGAAGACAGTTTGTTTCACAAATAGCACTGGGTTTAGCAGCGATTCCTTTTGTTTCTTTTATCTACGGAATTGTGCAAGGAAAGTACAATTATAAAGTGTTAAAATATCAATTAACTTTTGATGATTTACCAGAGGCTTTTGATGGGTACACCATTACTCAAATTTCTGATATTCATTCGGGAAGTTTTACCAACAAAGAAAAAATACAATACGGAGTTGATCTAATTAATGAGCAAAAATCGGATTTGATGTTGTTTACTGGAGATATTGTAAATAATAAAGCAGATGAAATGGATGATTGGATTGATGTTTTTGATAAATTAGAGGCCAAAGAAGGGAAATACGCAATTCTAGGAAACCATGATTATGGAGATTATATGGATTGGAAAACACCACAAGATAAAATTGATAATTTTCAAAAAGTAAAAGAGATTCATAAAAAAATAGGTTTTGATTTATTGTTAGACGAACATCGGTATATAGAAAAAGACGGACAAAAAATTGCACTCGTTGGCGTTGAAAATTGGGGAAAAGGATTTAATCAAGCAGGAGATTTAGAGAGAGCTTCCGCTGGTATCCAAAAGAAAGATTTTAAAATTTTAATGTCTCACGACCCCAGCCATTGGGAAGAAAAAGTAAAAAATGATGATTTTAATTATCACCTTACTTTAAGCGGGCATACACATGGTTTGCAAATGGGAATTGAAATTCCTGGCTGGATACGATGGAGCCCGTCAAAATTTGTTTATAAACAATGGGCAGGTTTGTACGAAGAGTTTGGCAGATATGTAAATGTCAATAGAGGTTTTGGGTATCATGCTTTTCCGGGAAGAGTTGGTATTTGGCCAGAAATTACGGTTATAGAATTGAAAAAAGCTGATAATCAGGTTATTTAATAAGATTTCTTACCTTTGTGAAAGGGACTAATTAGTAAATATATTTTATCCTTTAAAAATAGTGTGTTATGACAAAATTTGGAGAATTAATTGGTGCAGACAAACCTGTTTTAATTGACTTTTATGCAGACCAAGATGAGGTTGAAAATAGTCTTGATACCCTGCGAGATGTCGCCGCAGCTTTAGGTATTAGCGCTAAAGTCATTAAGATAGATATACGTAAAAACGAAACTTTAGCAGATGCTTTGCGTGTAAAAGGAAATCCTACGTTTATGATTTATAAAAATGGGGAAATGAAATGGCGGCAAACAGGATTTCTAGATGCCAGTACTTTAATTGATTTAGTGAAACAATACGTTTAGAATAGTCTCATAAAATAGATGTTAAAAAACCACAAACATGAAAGGTGCTCTTTGAACACCTGTCTTGTTTGTGGTTTTTATCTTTTTACTTTTCGTCTTGAGGAATAATATGTTGAAATAGCTCTAACGTATTATTGAATTCAGCTTCAAGTTCTTTTACATAAGCTTCATCCGTATCATACTGTCTCACTTGGTCGACAATACCTCGGTATAAATATCTAAAAGTTAGATCAAATTCTTCAAAAATAATATCAAATTCATCCACAGAAAAAGTACTGAACCAAACTAACTTTTCTTTAAATAAACGAATTAAATTTTCAGCGTTTGTTCTCGCTTTTTCCTGCTCTCCAAGTTGATAATACATTTCTGGATATTCCATTGACAGGCTGTAATGATCAAAATCTTCAATCGGTAATTTATCCAAAGATAAATCTAGTACTTCAATTGCTTTTAAGGTGTCTCCTTCCATGGCAAAAGCTGCGGACAAACGTAGGAGACTATTTCGTAAAGAAATTGCATTACGTTTAGTTTGTTCGTCTAAATAAATTTTACCGTCATTAATATTTCTCCAGTTCCATTTTTGTACATTTTCGTACATTTTTTTAGGATCAATTCTACCAATATCAAACAAACTTAGCTCTCTTTCTAATTGGCCGTTTTTATCGTAAATTTTAGTAGGTGTTAGAATAGGTACTAATTTAAAAGCAACACCATCTAATTGTAAATAATCTTTTAGCCAAATGTATTCGCTGTCAGTATTAGAACCACCTGTAAAGTATATAGGTCGTTTCCATTCAAAATTATTTAAAATATCTAACATTAAAATAGTATTCTTTCCAAGTGCTCTTCCTATGGTAATATCTATATAAGGCACAATTTTATCTGCATCTTTTTGAGCTACAATACCATATTTTAAAACATTTTCTTTGTTTACAGGAATTCTAATTTTATTGGTCGGTAATATTTTCTCTGGATTTCCATCGTCATCCAAATCATAAAAAGTTCTTTTACTATCGCTTCGTATCCATTTCATAAAATCATCTAACTCAAGCACGGAGTCTTTTAATTGAGGAAATATTTCTTGAAAGTAATAGGCAACATCTAGCGTGCCGTATTTGTATTCCTCATGGGTTAATTGTGATGGAATGGGCGCTGCTTTGTACGAAGCACGCTTCATTTGATCTATATACCAATCCGTTTGAAAAAGGCTTGTATTAATTAATTTTATATCAGTTCTAATGCCTTCTACCTCCTGCATATACCACAACGGAAATGTATCATTATCGCCAATAGTAAACATTATGGCGTTTGGATCGCAACTCTCTAAATATGCTTGTGCATTTAACCGTGTTGTATACCTGTTAGATCTGTCATGATCATCCCAGTTTTCAAAGGCCATTAAAGAGGGCACTGCGACTAAACAAGTTAACGTAATTGCAACGGCTATCCTTTTTCTAGATCCAAAGTGTTTTAAATATTCGTATAGGGCAAGAACACCAAAACCAGCCCAAATAGCAAAGATGTAGAAACTACCGACAACAGCATAATCACGCTCTCTTGGTTCAAAAGGTTTTGGATTTGTATAAAAAATGATGGCAAACCCTGTGAAAACAAAAAACAAGAATAAGGTGAAAAAGTTTTTTTTATCCCACTTAATTTGAAAGAACAACCCAATAAGACCCAATAATAGTGGCAAAAAATAATAGGTATTCCGTCCTTTGTTGAGCAATACTTGCCAAGGTAGCTTGTCTTGAGATCCTAATCTTGCTTCATCAACAACATCAATACCACTTAACCAATTTCCTTTAAATATAGTTAATTCTCCTTGAATATCATTTTGACGTCCAACAAAATTCCACATAAAATAACGCCCATACATGTAGCCAAATTGGTAGCTCATCATAAACTTGATGTTCTCTGCAAATGTTGGTCTACGTTTGCTGTTTTCGGGAATTCCAGCAATAGCTTTGTACATTTTTTCTGCAGCAGGATTCACCATTCTAGGTATAAATCCTTTGTGCTTGCTAGACCAATTAGGTAAGACATCTTTGTATTTGTTTACAATAACATATTTACCGTCTAGCTGCTCATATTTTGGTTTATCGTCTCTTGTGGGGTTTGCAGCATCTTGCGCTCTATTGTAAGTATTTGAATAATATGTGTCGTAAAAAACATTCGCATCTCCGTATTGTTCACGCTCATAATAGGCTAACAGCTCACGCGCGCTCGAAGGGTTATTTTCGTTAATAGTCGTATTTGCATTGGCTCTTATGGGTAACATCATCCAAGAAGAAAAACCAATTACAATAAATAGTACTGAAAGAATTAACGTATTTGCAGTAAATTTATGCTTCTTTCTGGTGTAGCTTAATCCAAAATAAAATAAAGAAATTAAAATAATAGCTGCAATAATACTTCCTGAATTATAAGGTAAACCAATAGAATTGATAAAAAATAATTCTGAAGCACTAAAGAATTTTAGTGTAAAAGGAAAAATAAATTTGAATACTAATAGTAAAACGAATATTGAAATAACGGTGGCAATCGCTGTTGTTTTTAAGTTGATATTTTTATACGTCTTAAAGAAATACAGCATTACTATTGCCGGAATTACTAATAAGGAAAGAATGTGAACCCCAAAAGATAAGCCGACAACAAAACTGATTAAGACGAGCCATTTGTTGCCTCTTGGCGTATTAATTTGGCTTTCCCATTTTAATCCTAACCAAAATAATAAGGCCATTAAAAATGATGACATGGCGTACACTTCACCTTCTACTGCACTAAACCAAAAACTATCAGAAAAAGTGTATGTTAAAGCACCTACTAAACTACTACCTAAAACCGCAATACGCTTTCCTTTGGAGATGTTTCCTGTTTTTGCAGATAGTTTTATAGCCAAATTACTAATGGTCCAAAACATAAAAAGAATGGTAAATGCACTTGCTAAAGCCGACATAAAGTTTACCATTTTGCCCATTTCAGTAGTATCTGAAGTAAACATGGCAAAAAATGCGCCTAACATTTGAAAAAGTGGAGCTCCAGGAGGATGCCCAACTTCTAGTTTTACCGAAGTTGCTATGTATTCTCCTACGTCCCAGGCACTAACTGTTGGCTCTAGGGTTAATGTATACGTAATTAGGGCTATTGCAAATGTAACCCATCCTAAAATGATATTCCATTTTTTAAAGTTTCCTGCTGTCATAAGTTGCTTGATAATATGTGGCGAATTTACTAATAAATATGAATAAAAGTAGGCTCTAGACTTTTTTCTAATTGGAGAATAGCTCATAAAAATTTGTTAAAGTCAAAAATTGTGAAAAAATGTTTGTGAATATGAAACTTTAGACTAAATTTGCACCCGATTAAAAGCATTGGCCTATGGTGTAATTGGTAACACACCGGTTTTTGGTACCGACATTCAAGGTTCGAGTCCTTGTAGGCCAACAAAAAAAAATCCTAACAAATTAAATTTGTTAGGATTTTTTATTTTCACAGATTTTTTTTTAAGTATTCTGTAACGTACTGCTTTAATGTGCTTTAATGGCTTTTTATATCCTGAATTTATTCACTTGATTTCGCGCAAATTCGTCTTAAGATCAATTTAAAATCCTTTTATCATTTTCATCAATCAAAATATATTTATTGATAATATATTTCGTGACCGGTTTTAATTCTTTTAAGGTTTCTGGATGAATACCTCGGTGTGTAAAAAAATTGATTTCTCCTACCTCAGATTTTCCATACCATAGAATAGGTTCTCCGTATAAGAAGAAAAGTGTTTCGTTGGTTACTTCTATCTTTTTAAAGTTATGAATATCTATATGGTATCTAGCGTTGTTGATTGCATTTTTTGCGGAACAAGGAGATTCAAGGAAAAGATTAGCTTTCCAAACAATACATTTTCCAGTATCGATAGTATTGTATTTATAAATAAAAAAGAACAAAGAAAAAAGGAGTAGGATACCGCTTACAATACTTATTTTATGTAAAAACATCTTTTCTTTAAAATTCAAAGTAATTTTTTGCCTGCTTGGTTTCATGATATTGTGAGGCACTTCATGTTCTGATTTATACTCCTCATAGTTTTCATAATTTAAATACGCTGCCATTACATTACAAAGAAATTTATCTGGCTCTTTTACGCTAACATTTTTTTTATCCTCAACATACTTTTCATATACCCGAGTTGCTTTTTTTATGCCAATATAATTTTTGTGAGTATAGCTAACTTCTTGAAGCTCTTGAACCCAAAAAGTAGCTTTCGCATTTTTATTCTTCTTTAGTTCTCTTTTTTCAATCTCATTAAAAAATTCAGTAACAAGTGCTTTAATCATAGCTATTTATTTATGTATTCAAAAATAAACATTTTTGACAAAATTTTGTGAAGGTTGTCTAAAATTAGACAGTTTATTGTTGTCCAAGAACTGTCTAAACCTTGACTACTGTTTACTTTAAATCAGTTCGGATATTTGCTTCAGAATTAGTTTTCTAAAAAAGAAAGAGAATTAGTACTGCATAAACAGGATGACATAGTGGTGTTTTTTTGAATTGGGAAAACAAATTAATAACACTATTTCATGCGACAATTTCCCGCGAGAGAGGCGCGCGACTCTTTTAAATTATTAGGTGTTGTGATTAACATTAAGGCTGAATTCTAAAAATTCGGATAGCAACACTATTGTTTAATTTTTAAAGAGAAATCATGAAAAAAGTATGTATAATATTCGCAATAGTACTTGCAAACAGCATTTTTATATCTTGTACAGATATGGATGAAAATTTAGAAAATGATCCTGTAAAATTAGAGATATTTGCAACAGGAGGAGAAGATGGAGATGTTCTGGAGGAAGATGAAAGAGAAAACCCTGCAAATGGAGGTTAGTATTTCTAAATATTTATAGTATTTTAGAGGGATGAAACACATAAAAGTTACATTCCTCTTTTTTATGATGTTGTTTTTTGTATTCTGTAAAAAAGAATTTACAAGAGAAAACAATTCCTTCAAAAAAAAAACTGAAGTAGAAAATTTTATTCCTGTTGATTTTTCTAACTATAACAACCTAACGTATCAAGAACAACTAGAGTTGTCAAAAAAAATATTAAAGCAAGCTGCTATAAGTAAAGCAGATATGTATCTAGTTTTTAATACGAATAGTTTTGTATATAGCAAACTTAATAAACTTGATAGTGCTATTTATTATCAAAAAGCGATGTTAAATATGGATCTTACCAAAAAGAATGATACACTTTTAGGTAAGATTAATTTTAGATTGGGAACTTATTTTCATAAAAAGAACCAAGTGGATAGTGCTTTTTACTATTACAACAAATCGAAAGAACACCTTTTTAATACAAATGACAGTTTGCAACTTGGGAAGTGCTTACTTAATATGGCTTATATAGAAAAGAATTTTGGTAACTATACTAAAAGTGATTCAATTGCAACAGCCTCTATAAAGTTTATAAATGGAAAAAGAGCATCAACTACAGCTTCTGCCTATAATGTTTTAGCGATAAATTCAAAAAAAAGATTTTTATACAAAGACGCGATTTCTTATTACACAACAAGTATTGGTATTTCAAATAGGAAAAGTTCAAACATAACGTATAAAAATAATTTGGCGAATGTATATAAAGAACTTAAAAATTATTCAAAATCAATTTCAATTCTTGAAGACTTATTAAAAGATTCAATCAGCAACTTAAAAACAAAGGCAAGAGTTATTGACAATTTAGCACATGTAAAATGGATAAACAATTCTAAAGAGCCTGTTTTAAAAGATTTTTTGTTAGCTAAATCAATTAGAATTCAAGAAAAAGATACGTATGCACTGATCGCAAGTTATAGTCATTTGTCAGAATTTTTTTATAAAAAAGACAAAACAAAATCGTTGCTTTATGCAAATAAAATGTACGAAATTTCAAAACAAGAAAAAAGTCCACAAGATCAAATAGAAGCGATAGAAAAAATTATAGCGCTAAAAACCCCTCAAAAATCTATAAAATATTATAAAGAAGGTATTCGTTTAAGAGATAGTTTGCAAAAAGCAGAAACAAAACGACAATATAAGTTTGCTAATATTAAGTACAATTATGAATTGGAAGAAAAGCAAAAATTAAAATTTAAAAATTTAGCTTCTGAAAATAAATTTATTGCAGAGCAAGCAAATAGCCAGAAGAAAAATATTGTTTTGATAAGCATTATTTTAGCCTCGGGTTTATTGTTTTTAATTTTTATAAGAAAACAGCAACACAAAAAAAGAATTTTGCAAGAAACGTATAATACAGAAACAAGAATAGCAAAAAGATTACATGACGAATTAGGGAACGATATTTTTAATACACTTACCAAGATTCAGAGCACAAAATTTAAAACAGAAGAAATTATAAATGATTTAGATAAAATATATTTGCAAACGCGGGGAATTTCTCATGAAAATGATTCTATTGAAACCGGTAATAATTTTGAAAATTATTTTAGAGACTTAATAGCAAGTTATAATTTTGATGCCTGTAAAATTATCTTAAAAGATTTATCTTCTTTAGACTTAAATACATTGAATAAGGAAAAACAAATTGTGTTTTATAGAGTTTTTAACGAGCTTTTTGTAAACATGAGAAAGCATAGTAATGCTACTTTAGTGGTTATTTCTTGTAAAAAAATAAACAACCGTTTAGAAGTTGTGTATGCTGATAATGGCGTAGGTTTTAAAGACAAAAAAATTATTTTTAAAAATGGACTTAAAAATATGGGAAACCGTATAAATACTATTAACGGATCCATTAATTTTGAAAACAGAGCGAACAATGGTTTAAAAGTTGTTTTAAGTTTTAAAAAATAGAAAATGGTTGAAAAAGTTATAGTGGTAGAAGATTTTGATGTGATCAATAGTGGCATTATATCTGCTCTGCAGGAGATCGAAATAAAAGAAATAGATTCTAGCTCTTATTGTGATGAAGCTTTTTATAAAATTAAAAAGGCCTATTTAAAAAATAAGCCTTACGATTTAGTAATTTCTGATTTGTCATTTGTAAACGATGGTACTCCGCAGAAATTAAAATCAGGTGAAGAGTTAATAGAGAAAATACGCAAAGAATATCCTGATTTAAAAATAATTGTTTTTTCAGTTGAAGATAAATCGTATCGAATTCAGCATCTATACAACAATCTAAAAATCCAGGGCTATGTCTGGAAAAACAGAAACGGGCTAAAAGAATTAATAAACGCAATACATTCAATTTTCACCACAGATAAATTTTATATTTCGCCAGATTTAAATAGTCTCATCAACCCCAAAAAAGCGGTAGAAATTACAGATTTCGATATTTTTTTAATAAAATATTTATCTTTAGGTTTTCTTCAAGACACTATTAGTAAAAAATTAAAAGCAGAAGGAATTACACCCTCGAGCAGAAGTGCCATAGAAAAAAGATTAAAAATTTTAAAAGAACATTTTAATGCAAAAAATCCTACGAATTTAGTGGCTATAGCTAAAGATTTCGGACTTATTTAACATCACTTTTTAATCATAAATTATTTAGACTACGGAAACCCGTAGTCTTTTTTCGTTTTAATTAATTAGTTTTGATTTATAAAAAATACACAGAAGAAGCATTGAAAGAAAGAACAGGAAGTTATTCAATTTATTATTGAGAAACGCAGGAGAAGTTTCAATCAAAAAATTAAACGAAAGATAGTATAGATTATTCATAGACAGTAAAGAAGTAGAATTGGATTTTTTCTTGAAACAGCAAAAACTTTTGATTTCGATGCAGCGTTGAAAATATGGGTATCAAGTGAAAGTTTGCCATCAGTCAGTAAAAGATATAATAAATAGATAAATGTATATGATGTTCAAAAGTATTTAACGAGTAAATTTTTTCAATAATATTATGTGAAAGAGCGAGTGCCAATTTTAAAGCCTTACGGTTTAACGTAAGGCTTTATTTTTGATTAGGTTTCGTTTTTACTCACTATAAAATACCGGAAACGATTCTTTTAAATATAGATCTAGTTAAATGGGTATCACATCATTTATATGGGGTTATTTTATATTACAAATCATCACAAAATAAATAATAAGGCAAAAAAATAAGGTGAAATAAAGAAATAAACAGTTTTATTTTAAAGCCTAACGGGAACCCGTAAGGTTTTTTCTTTTAGAGGGTTTACTTTTGAAAAAAATTAATTCAAAAACTGAATTTATGACAAATTACTATGTAAATAATAAAGCGCAAGCAAATGGAGTTCATAAAGTTCATACAGAAGAATGTATGTACTCCTCCTCAAGTATAAGCAGTGTAGATTTAGGAGATTATTATGGTTGCGATGCCGCGATAAGAAAAGCTAAAACTATTTATACACAATCTAATGGCTGTTTTTATTGCTGCAAAGCTTGCCATGCATTGTAGCTAAATGAACTTATGGGATTTTAAACACAAAACAAAAACGATGAGATACAATTCAATCAAAAGGAGAAGTTATAAGCAATAAAACAAATTTTTAGTTTGAAAATTAATAAAGAATGAATAGTTAACAAGAAGAGGCAGATTTTAGACAATCTATGGTTGAAATTATTTGTAATTTTAAAGTAGATCTTGTTCCTGCAAAATACCATAAAACGAATTCAATTTTAGATAAGATTAGGAAGCAAGATATAGCCGTTGGGCTCACAATAATTTAGAGTACAAATTGTATTTTTAAGGGAGGATTTACAAGGAAGAAACCTTATTACTTAATAGAAAATCTGTTGTGAATTGATTTCAAATTGTATTTTTACGTGAGAATTCACAAGGTCAATCCCAAAATATTGAGTACAACCAATACTTTGGGATTACTTTTTTAAAGAAAGAAAAACGCTGAATATATGGATATCAGAAATGAAAATCGTTGTTTTTTAATTTCTAATTCTTTATTACAGGCTAAAAGAATTGTAATTTTATTAGAAGTAGATTTGAAATTGTCATTTGAAAATGATCTAGCATTAATATGGCAATATCCTCTATGGGCAAAGATCCTCTAATTTCTCTTGTTTCTGGCTCTTGAACCATCAATTGCTTTTGCTTTAATTTTAGATAAGTTTGTATTACCAATTCTATTAATGTTTAACTTCCAACAGTTGCCTTTAATTGATTTTTTAGTTAGATCAAATTCAAGTTTATTTAAAGATCCAAACTCAAATTTATTTTGAATAGATTTTGCTATTGTATTTGGTAAGCCATATAATCTAGAACCTGTAAAACTTACTATTTTATATATTCTAGAAATTTGTTCTTTTGATAAATTATTAAAATCTACTAAAGATTTATTTTCTAATTCTTCATCTGTTGGAACATATACTAAATCATTCGGAGAGAGCGTAAATAAAAACGTACCTTTTTCATTATTTGGTTGGATTGGAAAACGTTTTTGTTTGCGTAAAAATGCAGTTTGTTTCTGATGTGCGATTACTTCATTTAAAGGGATTGTTTCAAAAACTCTTTTTTTCTTCTTTTCGTCATAATAAATTGCGAAAAACAAATTTGTCCCTTTGGCGGCCTCAACAAATTTAGTTGCTTTCATACCACTTTCTCCAATGCTAAACTTATTTCCTTCTTCAAATAAACGTACTTTATAAATAGGATGATGTTTTTTACCATTATTCAGTGCATTTATATTGTTGTTTAAATCATCTAAACCATCCGTATTAAAGGCTAAATCAAATCTTTCTTTCTGTTTATCATCCACATAGTTTTTTAAGTGATTTTTTAAAATTATCCGAATACCGCTATCTGTGACAACGTCTAGGTGTTTTTTAGTGAATTTTTCCGTTAAAGCAACTCTAGTTGCAGTTGCACTTGAAGTCCACTCAAATACTTTAATTTTCGTAATTTTTTTTCCCTCAATTAATATCGGATTCTCTTTTAAATGTTTTTTTATCTTTTTTAAATCGTTGTCAAAGATAAAAGCTAAACTTTTCACTTTATTTTTAATTAATTTATCTAAAATTAGCGCTGGTTTATCTAAATAATTAAGGAGATTACTTTCTCCTTTTTTTATTCTTTTTATTTTAACTAAACCAGAAACTGTTTCTTTATGCATAGGTTTTCTAATTGCCCAATTTGTTTTATTAGTAGAATTTCCTGGTCCTTTTTGTTGTACTAATTCTTTTTTATAACTGCCATTCTCTTGAGCTATCCATTGCCAAGTTTTATTATTCGTTTTATTTATTATTCTTAAATTTCGCTTAAAACTAATAACTATTTTTTCTAAATTTTCTTGAGCTTCACTAGAGAAATTTACCCAAGGAAGCTGAAAGTGTTTTGTGAAGTCTCCCTGTTTATTTTTTATTAATAAACTAGACTTTAAACTATAATTTTCTTTTTCAGGGTTTAAGGAACTTAAATAATTAGTGTGTTTTTTTGTACAACAAGCAACAATTAAAGCATCTAAGGCATGATGTCTATGATCTATTCTTTTTTTACTAAAACTTCTTGAAATTTCATCGGGTACTTTTGTTCTAAAAGCATTTATTTTAGAATCCCACTCTCCGAAATCTTTTGAATTTGTGAGCTCATTTAGCCTTATGAATCTTGGAGCTATTAACTCATTCCATTTGTCATTTAAACCCCAATCTTGTTTTAGTTTAGAAGTTATGGAATCCGTTACTGGCACAAGGTTTTTTGTAGTTGATTCTCTCTCTCTATGCTCTCTTACAATATTGCTTAATAGGGTTTTAATAATTTTACTAATATATCTGCTATCATTCAACTGTCTATTAATAAAGCCTTCAGGAATATCTTCGGATAATAAATTTTTAAGCTTTGTTCTATTCTTTTTAAAATATTGATTGCAATGTTTTTCATAGTGCCTAATACTAAATAGCTTTACAGTATTACCTTTGCTTAAAGTTATGATTCTTCCACCTTCCCCTTTTAAAAATTCATAAGCTGTTTTATTATCTTTTAATTGATTGACCTCACTTTCACAAATAATTTTATTGGTCATAGAATTATCAAAATAACGAGATTTCGGAATGATATGTTCTATTTGATAATCAATAGAAAATAAAGTGCTTAAGGGTATTGTTTTACCAGTATAAGGGGAGATATAACCCTGTTCTAACCATAGTTTATATTTGTTAATTTCAGATTTTGTATGCGAGTTATTTTTTCTAATTTTACTAATAGCATCTTCATTTATTCTTGAAAAAGAAACCTCTGGATTTTGAAATACACCCTCTTCATAAATTTTTAAAATTTCTTGATGATTTGGAGAATACGGTCTTATATCATGGGTAGTGTCATTTTTAAGTTCTTCTAATAATGCTTTTATTCTAGCATTTGTATTTTCATTTTCAGTGTTTCTTGACGACATTGCTTTACGCTTGTTACTAGAGTTTTTCATTTCCCTACCTAATTCTACATGAATTTCACTAAAGAAGTCTTTTTTCCCTTTGCCGTAATATTTCCATAGATCTCTTACAATTCGTAAAGTTTCAGTAACAACTTGCTCTACGATGGGGTTTCTTAAACTATGTTGCTTAAATTCCTTTAAATAAATATCAATATCATTCGGTGATTTCCATGGTTTAATGATTCCAGATTCGGAATGACGTTCATAAATAGCATAGCAAGCTTGATACGTATTTAACCCTTTTAGCAAATTTTTATCTTTAAAGTCTATAAAGCTCTTTATAAATTGTTCGGGTATCTCATCATCTACGATGCTTCTTAATCGATCTCTTTTATCTCCTTCAAATACTGCCTTATCATAATCTATACTCTCTAGTCTTTCTTGTATTTGTGTAATTCTTTTTTTAACATCCTCTGCAATTTCACTTTCATCCCAATACCTGCCCATTCTCATTAAAGGCAATATTTTCTTGATTGCTTTTTCTGAATAGGCACCATAGTCATTTTTAAACGGAGGATACTTTATAAATGCTTCTGTGAAACTGTCTTCATTAAAATTATTTTTTAAAGCATACGTTTTAATAGCCTTTTCGAATTCTTTTTTATCTTTTACAGAATAGATAATATGCCATAATGCTAATTCTTTCTCTTTTGTTAAAGCATTATTTTCAGTGTAGTTTTTTACTTTTTTTACTTTTGATAAAAAAGTGGCTCTTGTTTCATTTGCTGGGTATTTTTTATCTTCGACATAATTCCATCTATAATTTTTTTTATTGCTTTTTTCTATCTTTTTTTGACCAACTAAAAAATCAATAATATGTTTCTGTTCAACTTCTTTTTTATCATTTAAAAAATCATATAATTTTACCCAATCATCATCAGAGTTAAAAATTATGTGTGTTACATCTTCATCTAATTTACCATTTTTAGTGTTTTCTTTCTGATAAATTTTTAAATTCTTTAAAAACTGCCACAATCTAAACTCTTGAAATAACGGGTGAGATTTCGGGATACATTTTATTTTTTGAGTATTTCGAATTCCGTCTTTCATAAAAAATCGTTCTTCATACCGACAATCAGAAATTGTAGACTTTTTGCTTTTTAAAGGTCTTTGATAAAAAATAATATCTTCTATAAATAAGTAGTCAAAACCTTTATCTCTAATATTATTTTGATGTGCTTCATTTCTTGGATATAATTCTTTAATACATTCTTTGTAAAATTTTCTATCCTTTAATTCGGGATGAAAATTTATTTGTGTTTTTAAAATTTCTTGCAGTTCTTCTTTATAAAATTTTCTTTCAATAGTTTTAATTAGTTCTCCTCTTATCTTTTGGGATGGTTTCTTTAAAAGTATTTCGTAAATATATTGCCCAACTCCAATAAGTTTTTTTTCGTTATTAAAAGATTGAATTTCTTGTTGTGTTTTTTCTTTTATGGCAATCCAGTCTATTTCAGAATCTACAAGTTTAAAAGTTCTTTTAGTTTCTCCGTTTTTAAGCTCTTTAGTCGTTACTATAAATTCTTTTTGTTTGTGCAACCAACTTTCAGGTTTTGTCGTTTGCTTGTCATATTTGTACCCATTTTTAAAATAAATCTCAAAAAGAGGCTCTCCAGTTTTTTTTATAACTTCTCCACTATCCTTTACTTCGGCAACAAGAAGTATTTCGAAGGTTTTATGTTGCATTTTATCATCATCGATATCTTCTCCTCTTAATTGATAATAACCTCTTTTTTGATTAAAATTTAAGAGTACCCAAGCCAATTCTTGTTTACTTATTTTTTGAGTTAGTGCTTTTTTACGCAAATAATATAGAGTCCAGTCTAAAGGTATTTTTGTTTGTTGGCCGCTCTTTTTAAATTCAGCAGCCATTTCATTGAAAGAATCCATAAAAATAAATTCATGTTTTCCTTCACTATTTTTTTTATAATTTAGTTTTACTTCTTCTCCATTTTTAAATTGCCCAAAATTTTTCTCAAAATCGATCACTTCTTTATAGTGTTTTGGTAAAAAGTCTAAAACATTTAAAACCCTATGTAGTCTCTCTCTTCTTAATAAGTTTCTTTGAAGTACTCTTCTAACCCTTCTGTAAGCTGTTCTTTCTGCTGTTTGAGAATGGGACTGTCCTGAATCAAATTTACCTAAAATATCTTGAGACATAGGAATTATTCTACTTCCTAGACCACTTATTTTTCCGGTTTTTTTCTCAAAATCTTGGGTTGTTAAAGCCCAGCCAATTGAGTTTGTCCCTAAATCGAGACCTAAAATATTTTTCATTGCATGTTTTTTTATGTCTTATAAAATTATAATAATAAAAAA
The DNA here is from genome assembly GCA_034110665.1 of Polaribacter sp. Classification (GTDB taxonomy): domain Bacteria; phylum Bacteroidota; class Bacteroidia; order Flavobacteriales; family Flavobacteriaceae; genus Polaribacter. The sequence continues at coordinate 121,311 of JAWUYT010000062.1, read as the reverse complement.
TCTAAATATTGCGGGAAGCCGTAAATAAGTATAGTTTTTTTAATATATATTTCCAGCACAATTTGAAATCAATTCACAATAAGGATTATTCCGTTGTGAAAACATTTAAAGTGGCATCATATTTAAGTATGATGTCGCTTTTTTTTATTAAAAAAAAAAGCGACATCCAAACCGAAATTTATTATAAATTCGAGGACACTCTTTGATACCTGCTTTTCCAATAGGTGCCATACTTTTGTTATTTGGGTATTGCATTTGATTGACCTAGAAACCAAGTAATAAAATGCATCGTTTCCGATTACCTTTGCTTAGAAAGTGGCGTTCCAAAATGGCTTACGGGTTTATTTAATCTTTAAGACACGGCGTGTATACAATTTTCATGAGTTCTATGTTTTCTAGATTTTTAAGTGACGCCTGCCAGCAATCATCATGCTGTAACATTCAAAAAAGTTATTTATGACGTGTACTTTTAGCATAATTATGATTTAATTCTACCATTATTTCAGAAAGACCATAGTTATCAGGTGCTATTTTACTCTGGTTGAGTAGGTTTTTAGAGCTTCTTCGCTCAATATTTTGATCAATAAATCATTTTAGAAATACGTACAATATGTTTTACAGCACCCAAAACAATACTTCTATTTTTACAGAATTCAAATTCAAAACATTCAAGTTGTTTTGATCATACTTATATCGAGGCCATTTTGGTGGAGCAATTCTAAATTTAACAGGGTATTCGTTGCGTTTTTTTGGAGCGAAATGCCATAGGTTAGCATCTTTTTTTTAAATAAATTTCAATTTAAAACCTGTTATAAATGTTGATCATAATTTATAATCATCTGATTTTTAGATAATAAAAATAATAAAACTGAATTCGTTTGTGAGCATAATCTAAACATAGAAAAGGGTTAAATATTTAAAAGTAGATACTTCTAAAACCTAGTAGAATTTTAAAAGTTAAAAACCCTATTCTATAAAATTCAAAAAAAGCAGCTTGACTTCGGGGTATCACAGGATTTTAAATTGCTTTTTTTACAGAGTTTGTGTCTAGTTATTTTTTAATGAATTTTAACGTTTTTAAATTTCCGGATTCATGAAATACGGACAACATATAAATTCCTTTTATGGTTGGTAATTTTAAACTATTTAGAGCAATAGATGGGTTTTCAGGATTAATGACTACTTCCTCACTATAAAGTGTTTTTCCTAATAGATCTCTTATGATCAAATTATTTTTTCCAATCATTTTGAGTGGAAATTTCACATTCAAGTTTTGCTTCACAGGGTTTGGATACAATTCAATATCTTCAGAGTCAAAATAAGATTGATTAGAGCTTATTATTTCGGTTTTGCTACTACTAACTGATTTGTTTAAATTTGATTTAACAGGCTGCCCATAAATAAATATTTCGTTTACCGCTGCAAACACACTTTGATACATAGAAAAACGTAAATACCTAGTTACAACATCTGTTGTGTTTTTACTCCAGTTGTTAAAGTTGTCACAAGGATCAGTGAATAAAGTCATCCAATTAGATGCATCACCATATTCGATTGTAAAATCTTTTGTATTATGCATGTCATGCAGATTTATATCAGATATATGATATTCTTGTCCTAAATCTACAAGGATGTGATACGATTCATTATTCATTGCATAAGCTGGTTTCCAAGAATTGCTGGTTGCATGATCTCCGGATGGCTCATTTATATGCTGTTCATCAAACAAAAGTAATGGGGAGTTTACACTTCCTCCTTGCACAAGGTCTGTTACCATATTTGTTGTGACCACGATATGATTACTTTCAATAGTTTCTTCTTCTTCTTCTTCTTCTATTTCTAAACCTTCTAGAACAGGATAGCCATAAACGATTATTTCATTAACAGCTGCATACGGACTTTCTTGCATCGATAAACGCAAATACCGTGTAGATATATCGGTGATATGTTTGTTCCAAAATCGAAATTTATTTAAAGAATCAACAAACAAAGCAGACCAATTCGATGGATCGCCATATTCAACAGTAAAGTCATGACTAGCGTTCATATCATGAAGGTTTATTTCAGAAATATAATATTCCTGACCTAAATCTACGACCACATAATAGGGTGCATTCGCAGATGTATAAAATGGCTTCCAAGAATTGCTTATTGCAGGTTCTCCAACTTTTAGATTCAAGTTTTGTTCATCGAACAAAAATAAAGGCGAGTTTACACTTCCTCCTTGCGCAAGATCTGAGACCATATCTGGTACAATAACTATTTGCTTAGATTCTTTAACAACTGGATATCCATAAATGATCATCTCATTAATTGAAGCAAAAACATTCTCAAACATCGAAATTCTTAAGAACCGTGTAGTTACATCCGTTTCATTTCTACTCCAGGTTTTAAAAGTATCACAAGGGTCTATAAATAGTGTAGACCAATTCGATTCATCTCCAGATGCTACTGTAAAATCATGCGTATTGTGCATATCATGCAAATTTATTTCTGATATATAATACTGTTGCCCCAAATCTATAACTACATGATAAGAAGCTTCATTCATTGCATAATCTGGTTTCCATGAAGTGCTTGTAGCATGCTCTCCTGTGTTCACATTTATATTTTGTTCATCAAATAGAAACAATGGATCGTTTACGCTACCTCCTGGTGCTAAATCGGTAATCATTTCGGCGGTAATGATAATTTGTTCAGGAACTGGATCAAAATATTCAGGTCCGCCGGGTGCACCCATATTTTGATATTCAATTGGGTTATTGCTTTTAAGCGAATAATCATTATTAGCAGGATCTGTAAACTCAATTTCTGGAATACTTACTAAAGTATTATTTACAGCTGTAAAGTTATTCGAGTTACCTGATTGGTTTAGAAAAAATGTAATGTCGGTATCAAAGTAATTATCTTCAGCCGTTACATAATTAATTTCGTTATAATTTTTTATGATTTGATTTCCATTGATTTCTCTAAAATAATTTTGTTTAATATCTAGAGGTGCAAGGCTATCACTAATTTTACGGTTATCCGCAAAAATCCCCAAATTAGATGCTATATAGTTATTGGTAAATTTACAATCACCTTTTCCCATTACAATAATACCAGTTGCAGGTGCTTCTATAAGGATGTTGTTATATGCATTTACAACACTGTTGTCGCCTATTTGAAGTATATTGGTGTGGTATATCGCGTTTTCTAAACCTGCATTTAAGAGTGTATTGTTATAAATTTCTACATCTTCAACTGCATTTGCTATTTGTATTGATTCTCTTAATGTATTACGAACAATATTATTGTAAATTTTAACGCCCTTAAACTCCATTCCAGGTGACTTTGTTTCACCAATGTACATACCTTCTGATACGTTTTCAATAAAACAGTCATGAATTGATAAATTTTCAAATACAGGAATAGGAGAAGGCGGGTTGCCTTCATAATTTTTTTTAGCCAAGATGCCGAAAAAGCCATCATGATCTATTTTTATAAACTCTGCCTCACAATCAGAGCTCAATTCTGAAAATGCCAACCCACATTGATCTGCCGATAATTCAAATCCGTATTTATAATTTGGGTGCCCGGCGCCGCTAATTTTAATATGTCTGCAATTTTCGAAGGTAATAGCGCCCCAACTGTAACTATTTGGGCTCTCAATTTTTACTTGCCCGCCTTTATTAATAATCACAAGCGGATTATTGATATCTCCATTTGTAAATTCAAATCTTAATGGATTCGTTCTAGAAGAAGAAATAAAGATAGTGTCTCCGCCAATGGTTGCGCTGCCCAATGTTTGTTCGTTTACATTGTATGGAAAACTGTTGTCGATTGTAAAATTCTGGTTTTGGGAATAAGAAAGTAAACCAAAACATAAAGTCGAAATAAATAAACAAATTATTCTCATTGGGATATGAATTTAATTAAAAATGGAAAATTATGCATTTATTTTGGAATATCTGTGGAATTTCCGAAATAAATTTATACGATATCTATAGACCAATGGTAATTTTTTATCGTTGAAAGGTTACTTTCCTTAGTTAAAGGGTATATAAGACACCTTGCAAATCCTATCATGTTTATGAGTTTCTACCGACTTTCTAGCGATGAAAGTGGCAGAACCGAGCATCAATAATTGAGGAGTTATTCTTTTGCCTAAAAAACTTTTTTCTTAATATTTATTGGTGTGTACTCCTGTTTTTGGCAATATATTTTGGTCTTAGTTTTATAATTAAATCATTCACAAATACCACCCAATAAAAATATTTAATAGCATAGTGCTATTAAATAGGTGATATTCTTAATTTATTTTATAAAATTAAATTTCAACTAAATAAAAAGTCTGATAGGTTTTTGAAATTGTATGATACTGATGTAGTTGACTTTTTATATTTTTTTTGAACCTGAAAGTTTGCTTCAAATCTTTTAAATTTCTATCCAACAATATATTTTGAGATGGATTTTAGGAATAAAAGAAGATTTGAATTCGTTGACTGCTTTTGTTTCCTGTTTAAACTGTTCAGTGATTTTATAAAAATAAAAAAATGTATATTATTTCTTAAAAATATTTTTGGAGTACTTGCTTGTTCTATTTTAATAATGAATCATTTGTCTTATTAAATGATCTAAAGATTATTATTATTTAGAATTCAGTTTTCTAAAAAGTTATGTTCTTGTAAAGACGAAATTCATTTTGGATTTTTCTAGCATAATTGAATAAGAAATCTTTTTAATTAGAGTTATTTTACTCTAATAATTAACCATAGGAAGATGTTATAGGAGTTTTATATTTGTGTTAAAACTGTAAGTTTAAAAGTAATTATTCTGTTAAAATCAATATATTTGAGAATTAAAAAATTAATTAGACTTTAATGAAGCTATTTTGTGTTAGATTTTATTTATTATTTCTACTTCTTTTTTCATTAAAAGGAATCTCTCAAGAGACTCTACCGATCTATCAAGACTATCTTTCAGATAATGTTTATTTGGTGCATCCTGCTGCTGCTGGAATAGGTAACTCAAGCAAAATGCGTTTTACAGCAAGACAACAGTGGGCTGGTATTCCTGATACACCAGCTTTGCAAACTGTAAGTTTCCATACAAAGTTTAATGAATATTCTAATGCTGGATATGGTTTAGTATTATTTAATGATAAAAATGGATTTCATTCACAAAAAGGTTTTCAAGGAAGTTATGCCTACCATTTGCCTATGACTACTGATAAGGTGTTTAAGCAACTTTCATTTGGTTTAGCTTTTACTTTTGTTCAAAATCAATCTGATCAAAGATCTTTTACTGGTGATGCTGCAGTATCCTCAATTATTGAAAGTACAAGTTATTATAATGCAGACTTTGGTATGGCTTATCATTTAGGCGGTTTCTCTTCTTATTTTACAGTTAAAAATTTATTACTAACGGCTAAAAATAATTTGAATGTCCAAGAGCCTCTTGATTTGAGAAATTATATTGTATCTACAGGTTACTACTTTGGAGAAGAATTATTTGTTCAATTTGAACCTTCAATAATGTTACAGTTTAGAGAGGGTACAGGAGAGAGAATTGCAGATTTTAACATTAAGGCTTATAAAACAATCTCTAAAACTCAATTTTGGGGAGCACTTTCTTACAGAAGAAGTTTTGACGCAAATGCAATAGAAAATGCACAGTATATAACGCCTATAGTCGGTATCAACTTCAAAAACTTAATGTTTTCTTATACGTATACAAATCAAATAAATGAAACGGTTTTAACAAATACAGGATTTCATCAAATTTCAGTTGGTATAAATTTATGGACAATAAAACAAAGAGCTGCGGCTTGTCCTAATATTAACGCCGAATTTGGAGGATTCTAAAAATCCTTTTCATCAATTTTTAGAAGGCTGTTTTCTTTGAGAAGAATCTTTTCTAAAACTTTTTTATTTTTATTGATGTAAAATTGATGAGTCCCTACTTTTTTATCAATTTTTAAAAGATTATGCTTCTCTAGTATCCATTTTGTTTGCTTTGCAACTGCTTGACCAGAATCTATAATTTGTATTTTATTGCCAACAATTTCTCTAATGTGAGGTATTAAATAGGGGTAATGCGTACATCCTAAAACTAAACAATCTACCCCCTTTTTTAACATAGGATCAAGATATGTATGAAGTAGTTTTTTCATTTCTAAAGATTCAGTTTTACCATCTTCAATAAGTTCTACTAAATCTTTGCCAATAGCTTCTATAATTGTTATTTGCTTGTCTATAGTGCTTGAAGTTTTTTCGAATAACTGGCTGTTTAAAGTTCCTTTTGTAGCAAGTATGCCAATTTTATTAGTCTTTGTTTCTAAAGCAGCAGGCTTTATGGCTGGTTCTATGCCAATGAAAGGAACACTATAATTAGCTCTCAAAAATTTTATGGCATTTGTAGTTGCTGTATTACAGGCAACTACAATTATTTTGCAATTTTGGCTCAATAAAAACTTCGTGTTTTTAATCGATAAATCAATAATTTGTTGGCTACTTTTTTCGCCGTAAGGAGCATTTTTACTATCAGAAAGATATATGATATTTTCATTCGGTAAGAGTTCTGTAATTTCTGCCCAAATAGAAGCACCACCAATGCCTGAATCAAAAATACCAATAGAAAAATTGTTTGATTTCATATCGTTGTAAAAATAAAAAAAACCTACTATAAGGAGTAGGTTTTAAAATAAATTTTAAAAAAGGTTATTTTAGAATCCTAATTTAGTTTTTACATCTGCAAAAAGATCTTCGCCTTTTTTAACTAGTAAGCCTTTGCCCAATGATGCATCAAATACGTATAAAATACTTTTGGTAGTAGCAACTTCGTCTATTGCTTTTTGTGCTATTTCAATAATTGGTTTTAAACCTTCAGCCTGCTTTTTTTGCATATCCTGATAAGCAGTTTGTCTTAATTGCTCATACCTAGCATTTTCCTGCTGTACTTCTTGAGCTCTAATTTCGTTTATTTCTTTCGTCTGTGAAGGTTGCTCTGCAGTGTACTTTTTCATTTTGGCGTCTAATTTCTTAGCCATTCCTTCTACTTCGTCTTGATACGTTTTTCCTAATTTTTCCATATCCAACTTTAATTTTTCTGTTTGCGGCATTTCAGCTACTAATTTTTCAAAGTCTATATGACCCATCTTTTGTGCATTTGCAACACCACCCACTCCTAAAGTAAATACAGCAATTAATAGTAACGTTTTAAAATTCTTCATTTTTGTTTTCATTTAATTAATATTCTTGATTTTTGTTTAATTATCTCCTTTTTGTTTTGCTTTTTTTTCGTCCTCTTTTTTCTTTTTAGCAGCCTCTTGTTGCTCTCTTAAAAGTTTTCTTTTTTCCTCTCGTTGTTTTAAACGAGCTTTTCTTTTTTCGGCAATGAGCTTCTTTTGGGCTTCTTTTTGTGCTACTTTTTTTGTGATAGCTTCTATTTTTTTATTTTTTATTTTATCTAATTGAGCCTCTTTATCTGCTGTTTTTTTTGCAAATGCTTCTTTTTGATTTTCAGATAACTCTTTTACAGGAGTATTTGTTTGCTCTCTTTTTTTATTTATTTGCTCTTTTTTTTGTCCTGACAACCTTGTTCTGTCTATAGTAGATAAAACAAGGTCGCTAATATCGTATTTTTTATTTGAATAGAGCATTACTAAATCAGTAGATTTTTCAAAAACAAAATCATACTTCTTTCTTTTGGCAATACTTTGAACTGCATTGTAAACTTGATCTTGAATTGGCTTTACTAATTGTTTTCTTACTAAAAACATATCACCATTCGAACCAAAATACAAGGATTCTAGTCTTCTTAACTCTTCTTGTTTCAGGGTGATTTCTTCCTCTTTTTCTTCAATTAAATCTTTGGTTAAAATTGCTTTTTCGTTTGCTAAATCAGTTTTTAAAACTTCTATATAGCGGGCTTCTTTATCAAGTTTTTTTCTCCACTTTGCAACTTTTGAATCTAATGTGTTCTGTGCTTGTAAATATTCTGGTACATTTTCTAGAATGTACTCCATATCTACATAGGCAATAATTTGACTCCTTTGCGACCAAGAAGTTGTGATAATAAATAAAAGAACTACTAATAAAAATATTTTTTTCATTTGTATAATATATTTAGAAAAAACCGTGCCAAGAAAATTTTGACATTACAAATGTACAGTTTTCCTAGAATTGTCTTCCAATAATAAAATGTGTTTGCCAGCCAGACTTTTCTATTTGCCCTGGTAAAGGATCAAAACCATGTGCAAAGTCGATCCCTAATAATCCAAAGGCAGGCATAAAAATTCTAACACCTACTCCAGCTGAGCGCTTTAACTCAAACGGATTAAAAGTATCAAAATTGTCATAAGAATTACCTGCTTCTAAAAAACCTAACGTATAAATAGAAGCAGAAGGAGCATCTGTAATAGAATACCTTAATTCTAGTTGAAACTTATTATAAATAGAACCTCCTTCTAATGGAGACAATCTATTGTTCTCATATCCTCTTAAACCTACAACTTCTCTACCATCTAATTGGAAAACAGCAATACCATCTCCACCAACAAAATATCTTTCAAAAGGAGACAACCCTACTTCAGAATTATAAAACCCTAAATACCCCATTTCAGCATTCGACATCAAAACTAACTTATCTGTAAAAGCGGTATACCATTTGCCTTTAAAACTCAATTTATAATATTCTAGCCACTTATATTTTTCTGCTATTGCAGCACTTGTTTCAACTGCTGATAAACCATTAGCAATCGTATAATCTCTATTATTTAACAAAGAATAAGGAATTGTGGCTTTTACTGCTATCGTAAATTCTGATCCACGTGTTGGGAAGATTAAACTTGGTCCTGTAGAATTTCTAGTTAAAGTTGCATTGTACGCTAGATTGTTTAAGGTACCATTATCTAAAATATCTGCACCCACTCTAAAACCATAGTCATTTAGCTTAAAACTTTGGTAACTTATTGTTTGTGACAATTGAAAGAAATCATCTGGCCATGTTAAACGTTTTCCTAAGCCAATAGAAGCACCTATGATACCTAAACTTCGATCTCTATCTACATCAAAAGTTTGTGGATTTAATTGATATTGGTTTGACGAATATACAGAAAATGACAATGATTGTGGAGTTTTACCACCCAACCAAGGTTCGGTAAAAGAAAAACTATAGGTACTAAAAGTTCTACTCGTTTGTAAACGCAACGCTAGATTTTGACCATCACCCATAGGCAAAGGTTTGTAAGCATCTTTGTTAAAGAGATTTCTGATAGAGAAGTTATTAAATGACAATCCTAAAGTACCAATAAAGGCACCACCACCATAACCACCCTGTAACTCTATTTGACTTCCTCCTTGTTCAATTACGGTAAAATCGATGTCTGCAGTTTTATTTTGATAATCTGGGATTACATCTGGAGATACATTTTGATCAAAGAAGCCTAATTGACCAATTTCTCTAATAGATCTAATAATATTACTTCTACTGAATAAATCGCCAGGTTTCACTCGTAATTCTCTGAAAATTATATGATCATTTGTTTTATCATTACCCGTTACAGTTACTTTTCTAATTCTGGCCTTTTCATCTTCTCTAATTCTAATTTCTACAGTAATAGAATCGTTAACTACTCTAGTTTCTACCGCATTTACTTGTGAGAATAAAAATCCAGTATCTTGATACATCGTTGATAAATCTTCTGATGTTGGTGAGCCATCACCTTTAACTCTTTCCTTTAAAACAGCTCCATTATAAATATCTCCTTTGTCAATTCTTAAAATAGCCCTTAATTGTTCATCCGTATATTCTTTGTTTCCAACAAATAAGATATCTGCAAATCTATATTGTTTTCCTTCTTCTAAATCTATATTTATATTGATGGTATTATCTTCATTCCAAGAAATACCTTCTCTTAAAATACGGGCGTCTCTATAACCAAGTCTGCTATATTTATCTAAAATAGCTTCTAAATCTTCTTGATATTCTTCTTCTATATATTTTGATCCTTTCCAAAAACGACCAAATAACTTTTCTTTAGTGTTTTTCATCGCCTTTCGAATACTTTTATCCATAAGCGCTTTGTTTCCAGTAAAAACGATATTTTTTATCTTTATTTTAGAGCCTTTATCGATAAAGATATTCATATTAACAACGTTAAGATCTGAAGTATCTTTTTGAATGTCTAAATTAACTTTGGTTTTTAGAAAACCTTTATCTGTATATTTTTTGGTGAAATAGTTTTTTGTGGTTACAATTAAATTGTCTGTAACCATTGCACCTAATTTTAATTCAGCTTCTTTCTTTAATTCTTTAGCTTTCGATTTTTTAATTCCAGTAATTTTAATTTCATTTAATTGAGGCAATTCTTGAACATCAAACTCAAGGTACACAGTATTACCATCCAATTTAGATAAATAAACATCTACATTACTAAACTGCTTACTTTCGTATAGTTTTTTGATAGCACTTGTAAGTTTATCACCAGGCAATTTAATTAACTGACCATTTCTAAGGCCTGTAAAGACTTTTACGGTTTCTTCACTAAACTTCTTTAAACCAGTAACAGAGATGCCGCCTAAACTATACTCTTTTCCTCTTTCAAAAGAAGTATTCGATTTAGAGATCGTGTCTGTTTTTGTTTGTGCATTTGCACTAAAAGTAAAAAATAGTGCAAAGAGCACTAATGTTCCAGAAATTAATTTCATATAAAATTTATTCTGTAATTTGTTCGCTTGTTTTTCCAAATCGTCTTTCTCTATTCTGGTACTCTATGATTGCATCATAGAAATGTTCTTGTCTAAAATCAGGCCAAAGTACATCTGTAAAATATAATTCAGCATACGCCATTTGCCATAATAAAAAGTTACTAATGCGTTGTTCTCCACTAGTTCTTATCATTAAATCAACGTTGGGCAAATTAAATGTATATAAATGGTTATTAATAGTCTTTTCATCTATTTTTTCTATATCGATCTCTTTATTAACAACTTTTTTAGATATGTTTTTGATTGCGTTAACAATTTCTTCTCTTGAACCGTAGCTAAGGGCAAAAGTTAGCACAATATCTGTGTTATTTTTAGTCTCAAAAATGACATCATTTAAGACGTTTTGTGCATTTTTAGGTAAATGTTCTGTAGAACCAATAGAATTTACCTTAACTCCATTTTTCATAAAGTCTGGTAATTCTTTTTTTAGTGAATTGATAAGTAGACTCATTAGAGCATCAATTTCTAATTTGGGGCGGTTCCAGTTTTCTGTAGAAAAGGTATATAAAGTAATGGCTTCTACATTTATTTGAGAGGCCGCTTTCACAGATTCTCTTACTGCGGTTAGTGCATTTTTATGGCCAAAAATTCTACTCATACCTCTACCTTTAGCCCAGCGACCATTGCCATCCATAATAATAGCAACGTGTTTTGGAACTTTTTGTAAATCGATGCGTAGTTTTTTATCCATATATTATAGTCCTTTAGCGTAACAAGCGGGTCTTCCAAAAGTGTATATCAGAGAAACGCCTGTAAACATATACCAATCTCTACCATTGCCACCGAAGCCTAAACTAGGTATTGTAGAAGTTGTATAATCTAAATCATCTTCAAAAGTATATCTAAACTTTGTTTCTAAAGAAACTGCCAAAGGTCCAATTAATTTAGATTTGAGCCCAACTCCAAAAGGCACTGATGCCGAATATTTAGCACTATACTCGTATTCATTAGGTCGTGGCTCTGAAACAACAGTGTTATAACTAAAAGCGGCTAATTCTAATAAAATATAAGGAGTCCAAGTTTTATCAACAGAAGAGATGTCATACTCGTAAAAATTATATTCGATACCTATTGCCAATTCGTTTATTGTATTTGAGAAACTTAATCCCCTATCATTTCTAAAATTTGTATTAGCATCTAAATCATTTCCTTTTATTGGCAAATAACTATAGGTCGCTCTTACCGCTATTCTAGGATTCCAGTTGTATTTAAAAAAGAATGCACCAGCAATGTTATTTGGATACACATAGTTTGTTCTACCAATGTCTCCAACATAATTAGAGCCTCCTATAAATATGCCTGCCTCGAACTCTTGTCCTAACGAAAAGCCAGAGATGCCTATAAAAATTAGTAATAATATTCTTTTTTTCATGCTAAAAAATAGCCAGCAAATATAGGGTTTTCAATTTGCTTTTTAGAGTTTATATTCAGTCTTTTTTGAATAACAACTATTTAAGAGATTTATTGTAATCTTCACTTTAAAGGTTGGTTTCGTTTCTAGTATCTTCTCCCCACAATAATTTAGTGCGTAAAGTTTTGATAAAAGATTGATTATTCGGAATGATGCTTTTAACTGTAAATGGCGCTTTTTCTATAAAAATTGTGGTGTTTTTAGGGACTGTAGTTATTCTAGAATCTAATGAAATTAAAAAATCTTTTTCTCTAGAATTTATCGTCAATTGAATTTTAGTTTCATCAGATATTACTATGGATCTTACATTTAAATTGTGAGGTGCAATTGGCGTAATGATTAGGTTTTTAGAGTCTGGTGAAATTACAGGACCATTGCAACTCAAAGAGTAGCCCGTAGAGCCTGTGGGAGTTGCTATGATTAAACCATCTGCCCAATAATTAGTTAAATATTCGTTATTTAAACTGGTTCTAACACCAATCATAGAAGTCGTGTTTTTTCTTGCTATCGTTACTTCATTTAAGGCAAAATTAAGATCTTCAAATTCACCTGTTTTTGATGAAGTTTTTATAGAGAGCAGCGTTCTCTCTTGAATAGAATATTCATGATTTAAAATCAATGTGATACTTTCTCTAATGTTTTTTTTGTTAATGTTTGCCAAGAAACCTAATCTACCTGTATTGATGCCTAAAATGGGAATGTCTAAATCTCTGATATACGTCACAGCTCTTAAGATAGTGCCATCTCCCCCTAAAGTAAATAGGGCATCAAACGAGTTATTTAAATCAGAAAAATGAGAAAAAGTTGGATATTTTTTGCTTAAAATATTACCTTTCACCAGTAAATCGTAAAATTTCTTTTCAATAAAATTTTCAATATTATTTTCTTGAAGAACATCCAATAAAATTTGGATTTCTTTTTCCGCAGAAATTGAGTAAGATTGACCATAAATTGCAACTTTCTTCATTTTGTTTAACTCATTAATGTGTTAAAAAGCAGTAAATTAATTTTTACGATAGCCATTTTTGATGGCTACATTTCGAGGTATTTTTGTAAATAGTCTGATCTATTTTTTAAATCCTCTAAATAAATATCATTTTCATGTGTAGAAATAACTTTGTAATCATAGCGCCTAAACGTATGCATAATTTCATTAATCTCTTCCGATACTATTTTTAAAGTCAACTGCACAAATCCGTTCTTCTTTTCAGAAATATACAATCCTAATAATGAACCACTGTTAGATTCTACAATTTGAGTAACTTCACTCATAGAATAATCATCTTCTAATTTTTCTACAATTAAAGTTTCACTTTCTTCCAACATAAAAGGACTTGCAGAAAAGACATCTAAAACATCACGCAAATCATAATAACCAAGGTAGTTTCTATCTTTGTTTAAAACAGGAATTAGTGTTGTATCATTATCAGCGAAAATCTTTAATATCTCTAGAACGGTAGCTTTTTCATCTGCAAAAAAGGAATTTATTAAATGTGCATAATTTACGAGTTCATCCTTATTATTTTCAATAGTTTGTATATCATCTTCAGCAAAACATCCTAATAGTTTTTCGTTTTCAATGACAGGGAAATGTGTTATAGGATAATTTTTAAATAACTTTTGGGCACTTTTTACAGTGCTTTTCAGTTTTAGCGCTTTAATGTCTTTAAGTATGTAATCGTTTAGGTTCATTCTCTACGAATATAGGATAAAATGATTAAATGAATTATCTTTGCAAGCTAATTTTATAAAATGACAAAGTTAAGCGTAAATATTAATAAAATTGCAACTTTACGGAATTCTAGAGGTGGTAATGTACCTAATTTATTAAAAGTAGCTGCTGATATTGAAGATTTTGGAGGTGAAGGAATTACGATTCATCCAAGACCCGATGTACGTGATATTCGGTATCAAGATGCAAGAGATTTAAAAAACACTGTTAGAACAGAATTTAATATTGAAGGAAACCCGATACAATCTTTTATGGATTTGGTTTTAGAAACAAAACCAACCCAGGTTACTTTAGTGCCAGATAGTGTAGATGCAATTACATCAAATGCGGGTTGGGATACAATTATGCATCAATCTTTTTTACAAGAAGTAATCAAAGAGTTTCAAAATAACGGAATTAGAACGTCTATTTTTATTGATACTGACCAAAAGCTTATAGAAGCTGCTGCAAAAACAGGAACTGATAGAATAGAATTGTACACAGAATATTTTGCAAGCGAATTTGATAAAGGCAATAAAGATGTTGTAAAACCATATACTGAAGCTGCAATTTTAGCGCATAAATTAGGATTAGGAATTAATGCTGGGCATGATTTAAGTTTAGAGAATATCAAATTCTTCAAAGAAAATATTCCAAATTTAGCAGAGGTTTCTATCGGGCATGCATTGATTACCGAAAGTCTTTATTTGGGTTTAGAGAATGTTGTAAATATGTATTTACATAGATTAAAGTAAATCGATTTTTATGTTAAACTGGATTCTAGATTTGTTAAAAGTGTACAAAAAAGAGTTTAAACTTGGTTTTGGAATTGGATTTGTAATAACCGGTTCGCTAATTATTTATTTGATATTAACGGGAAAAGCCATTTGATAATGATAAAAAATCCAATATTGCATTCAAAAATTTTAGGAGAAGGAAAACCTTTGTTAATTTTACATGGTTATTTTGGTGGAAGTGATAACTGGAAAACTTTAGGAAATCAATTTGCAGAAAATTATCAAGTGCATTTAATCGATCAAAGGAATCACGGACGTAGTTTCCATTCAGATGAATTTACTTATGAAGTTTTAGTTGATGATTTGTACAACTATGTTCAGTTCTATCAATTGGAAAATGTATATTTAATTGGGCATTCTATGGGCGGAAAAACCGCGATGCTATTTGCAGTTACCTATCCAGATTTAGTTGATAAATTAATTATTGTAGATATTTCACCAAAAGAATACAAACCACATCATCATGCAATTTTAGCAGGCTTAAACTCGGTAGATTTCTCAAAACAGAATTCAAGAAGTTTGGTGGATGCCCAAATTGCTAGTTATATTCCAGAAGTTGGTGTTCGTCAGTTTTTATTAAAAAATGTGTATTGGAAAGAAAAAGGAGTTTTAGACTATCGCTTTAATTTAAAATCGCTCACAGAAAACAATTCGGAAGTTGGTCAACCATTGCCACAAAACTCAAGTTTTACAAAAGAAACTTTATTTTTAAAAGGTGAAAAATCAGATTATATTATCCCTTCGGAACATTTAATTATTGAAGCTTATTTTCCACATCATAAAATTGTGAAAATTAACAATGCAGGTCATTGGTTGCATGCAGAAAATCCGAAACAATTTTATAAAGAAGTTTGTGGATTTTTGGGATGATTTTCCAATAATTATATTAAAAAAGAATGCAGTACTTTACTGCATTCTTTTTTACATTTTAAGATTAATTTTTTTTATATTTTAAGATTAATTTATTTAGAAAAATGTGATGTAAAACCAATTATATGTATAAATATCATGTTATAAGTATAGATTTGGGCTTCAATATTTTTTTCAATTGCAATGGATCTAACAGCTGTCTATTTGAGCCTGTCGAGGACTTTTGAATAGTATAATTTTATTCTTCGAAAAGCTTAGAAGGGCATTTTGAGCTCTAATTATTTTTACAACCTTTTTAAGTTAAATTGTAATTTTATTTGTAGTTCTCTACATGCATATACTTCATAAATAAATCACTTTAGATAGAGAATTTAAAGAAGGCTAAACTTTAAATTATTTCCAAAATCATGATTAAGGGATATATTTGCATCTTCTATTTGGGGTTAATAAAACCTTTATGAAAGCTCTAATTACAGTATATAAAGAAGTATATTTCGCACTTCTTAAAAAAAGTAGGTTTATAGTGAAATAGTATGAAAAAAGTTCTGTATTACTTCTTGTTTACCCCAATTTTACTTTTAGCTCAGATTAATGAAAGTGACACTCTTAACTTAAAAGCAAACCTTTCTTTAACCGGATTCTGGCAGGGAGGAAATGTAGAAACTTTTATCTTTAGAGCCAAATCAGAAGTAAGTTTTAAACCTGCTAAAAAATTGGTTTTTAAAACCATTAATTCTTATGTTTATCAAGCGTTTGGAAAAGTAAAAGCAGATGAAGATATTTTAAGTCTAAATTTTTTATATTTTAATCCAGAGAGAAAAATATATCCTTTATTGTTGGGGTTTGTAAGTACAAATTTTCGAAGGGAAATTGATTTGCGATCGCTTTTGGGAGTAGGAGTAACGTATCAAATTTTGAATAACAAAGAGTATTGGCTTAAATTTTCGATTTCAAGTGAATATGAACAAACAAAATTTGCCCAAACAAAATTTAATCTTCCTGAATATAACGGAAACTCCTTTATCAATACATTTCGAAGTACTTTTTGGGTAAATGGTAAATACAATTTATTTAAGAAAAAAGTAATTATAAATCATGAAATTTACTTTCAACCCTCTCTAGAGCATCGCAATAATTTTCGTTGGCAAGCAGACGTAGGTCTGGAATTTCCTGTTTGGAAGTACTTAAACTTTAAGATAAATTACCGATATACTTTTGAAAGTATCGTTATAGAAAGCCAAAAACAAGAAGACGGTATGATGTCTTTTGGTTTTACTTTGAAAAGTTATTAATTAGCTTAAAAAATCGGATTTTAAGAAATAAAGATGCGTTTGTTGAGAAAGTTGTTTTCCATTTTATTATTCATGGTTTTTGTTCGTGTCGTTATACTTAAATTCAGAAACTTTATCTTTGACTTTTTAAATTCTTCAATCCTTTAATGAGAAAACAATGAATATAGAAAACGCACAACAACAAGTTGATGATTGGATTAAAAATCATGGAGTTCGTTATTTTAACGAGTTGACAAATATGGCGCAACTAACGGAAGAAGTTGGTGAAGTTGCCAGAATTATAGCAAGACGCTATGGTGAACAAAGTGAAAAAGAGTCTGATAAAAATAAAGATTTAGGCGAAGAATTAGCGGATGTACTATTTGTTGTTTTATGTTTGGCAAATCAAACCAGTATTAATTTGCAAGATGCTTTTGAAAAGAAATTAGATCTTAAAACAAAACGCGATCATGATCGCCATCACAATAACCAAAAATTAAAATAAATGACTTTTTTAGAAAAAATAAAACACCCCTTATTTTGGACTAACTTTTTTAAAGTTGCTGTTCCTTTTTTTGCAATCGTTACTGTAATTTCTTTACTTATAAATAGTTCTTCAGAAATTTTTTCAGGAGATTTTGAAACCCTAAATAATTATAATTTTTCAGAGGGTAAATGGAAGAGTTTTTTTGGCCTTAAAGTTATTTTTAGCGCTTTTTACGGTTTGTATATCACCAATAAAAAAATGAAGTAAGACCAATTTAATTTTATAATGTCGTGTAGATAAATTGAATTTTTTTTTAATTAATTGAAATTAAAAACAAGCAGCGCAGCCTGTGTTAAGGTAATTTCTTTAATAAACAGAAAGCGAAAAAGAAATGATTTATTACGATAACATATATTTAAATTGGTATAATACTAAAAATAGCGACTTTTTAAGTCGCTATTTTTAGTTTAGTACTATCGATTTAATCTAACTGAATCAAATCAATAGTACTTTCTTTTACTTTTTGATTTAATTCTTTTACATTTTTATCAAACAAAGAGTACAATTTCTTTAATTCGATGTCAATCTCTTTTGTAATCTCATCTTTAAAATCAATTGCTTGCTGCGTAGGAGCGTAGTTTCCAATTCTAGTTAACGAGTTTAAATGCGCCAATTTATTGTTTAATCTAATGGGGAAATTCAAAGGATCTTGCCCACTTTTAGATTTTGTTTGATATAAAGTTTCTTCAATTTTTGTCATATCTTTTACCAAAGAATCTGCAAAATCTAACAACTCTTTATGCTTTAGTTTGTCTGAAATTGATTTTTTTAACAATTCAACTTGACCTCTAACTTTTTTCACATTTTTTAATGCTTTGTGAATTTCTGTCATCTTTTTATTGATGTCATTGATAAAATCAAACTGCGCTTTCATTTCACTTTCTGTAACTTCAGAAACAGGATTATTGATAATTGTAAATATTTGAGACTGTTTTACATCATTTACAACCAGTTCTACTTTGTAATTTCCCGGCAATGCCATCGGTCCGTTTAAAGAAGCCCACCATAAAATCATTCCTTTAACCGATTCTGCTCCCATGTACATCATATTCCAGTTAAAAATATTGTTACCAGCTTCAACTTTTAAAGTTTCTTCTTTGTTTTCTTTGTCTGGTTTTGTTGAATATTTTTTGATCAAATTATCATTATCATCATAAAAAGAGAGTACAATCGTATCTTTTTCGTTTTCTTGCTTTATGAAATAATTTATTGCAACGCCACCTGCATGATTTGTGCCTGCAGTTCTAGAAGTACGTCCGTTTCCACCAGATAAATTATACGCATTTTTAGGTTTGTATAAAACCACATCTTCTTTTAAAGTAGATGTCGTTATTTGATGCAAAGGTGTTAAATCATCAATAATCCAGAGCGAACGTCCTTGTGTTGCTGCAATTAAATTATCGTCTTTAATCGTTAAATCAGTAATAGGAACAATCGGCAAGTTTTGTTTGAAAGATTGCCAGTTTTGGCCATCATTAAAAGAAATATACATGCCTCTTTCTGTACCTGCATACAACAATCCTTTTCTTTTTGGATCTGCTCTTAACGCTCTTGTAAAATCTTCATCTGCAATTCCGTTTGTAATTTGTTCCCAAGACTTACCATAGTTTTCAGTTTTGTATATATAGGGTTTGTAATCTCCAGATTTATACTTTGTACCAACAATGTATGCGCCACCTTTTGTAAAAGGATCAATCTCAATACAATTGATCATCATCCATTCAGGCATTTTTTTAGGAGTGATATTATCCCAAATTGCACCATTGTTTTTGCTGATGTGCACCAAGCCGTCGTCAGAACCTGTATAAATTAAACCAGGTTCAAAAGCAGATTCCGTTGCTGCGAAAATAGTACCGTAATATTCAACTCCTGTATTATCTTGGGTAATTGGGCCACCAGAAGAAACTAACGTTTTAGGATCATTTCTAGTTAAATCTGGACTAATTACTTTCCAAGACTGCCCTTCATTCTCTGTAACATGCAACTGATTGGAAGCCGCATACAATCGTTTTTTATTATTTGGTGAAAAGAAAATTGGAAAATTCCACTGAAAACGATATTTAAAATCTTCAGCTCCATGCCCCATCGGGTCATCTGGCCAGACATTTATAGCTCTTGTCTCTCCAGTTTTATGGTTTTGCCTCGTTAGTAAACCACCATAACTTCCACCATAAACAATATCATCGTTTAGAGGATCTACAGCAATATGGGCACTTTCTCCGCCAGCAGTGGAGGTCCAATCAGACTCTGTAATAAATCTTCCGGATGTTCTATGAGAAATCCTTACCGTAGAATTATCTTGTTGTGCTGCTAAAATTCTATACGGAAAATGATTGTCTGTCGTAACTCTATAAAATTGCGAAGTTGGCTGATTCATATAGGTACTCCAATTTTCGCCGGCATCAAAAGAAATTTGTGCACCACCATCATCACCAATAATCATTCTTTGGTTGTCCTCTGGTGCAATCCATAAATCATGATGATCTCCATGAGGCGCATTATAGGTTGTATATGTTTTTCCACCATCCGTAGATTTATGATAACGAACATTTAAAACATATAAAATATCTTCATCTTGTGTATCTGCATATAAACGCGTGTAATACCAAGCTCTTTGGCGTAATTTTCGCTCCGAATTGATGAGTTTCCAAGTTTTTCCTGCATCCGTAGATTTATAAATACCCCCTTTTTCATTTTCTATTAACGTATAAACAATATCAGAATTTACAGGCGAAATGGTAACACCACTAATTCCCCAAATTCCGTCTGGTAACCCTTTATTTGTTGAAATATTTGTCCAAGTTTCACCTTCATCTATACTTTTCCACATCGCAGAACCTTTTCCGCCAGAAGATAAACTATAAGGAGTTCTTCTTACATCCCAAGTTGTAGCGAATAAAATTCTTGGATTATTTGGATCGATAATTAAATCGACAATACCAGAGTTTTCATCAGAAAACAACACACGTCTCCAATTTTCGCCACCATCAACAGATTTATAAATGCCTCTTTCTTGGGTTGGTTTGTATAAATCGCCCATCACACCTGCAAAAACAATGTCAGCATTTTTAGGGTGAATCCTCATTCTTGGAATATGCCTTGAGTTTTTTAAACCCATGTGTTTCCATGTTTTTCCTGCATTTTCAGATTTCCAAATTCCGTCACCAGAAGAAACATTTCCACGAACAGTTTTTTCCCCCATTCCTACATAAATCACATTGTTGTCAGATTCAGAAACGGCAACTGCACCAACAGAACCTCCAAAAAATCCGTCAGAAATATTCTGCCAGGTATTACCAGCATCGTTGGTTTTCCAAACACCACCGCCAGTAGAACCCATGTAAAAAAGATTAGCTTTGTTAGAAACTCCTACAACAGCTGCACTTCTTCCGCCTCTAAAAGGACCAATATTTCGCCATTTCATAGCGCTAAAATATTCGTCAGAAACTTTGGTAGCTATTTTTTGTGCATTAACTTTGACGCTCGCGGACAAAAAAATGCAAATCGCTAGAAAAAGAATTTTTTTCATGTAGGTTATTTGTTAAGTTCGGATGCTAAAAATAAGAATTAAAATCAGTTTTTTGAATGGACATATTGTTAAATGTTTTAGAGGATAAAAGGATTCATGAAAAAATAACCATTTCTGGCTCTAAAAGTGAGTCGAATAGACTGCTGATTTTACAGAAGCTATTTCCAGAAATTTCGATTGAAAATTTATCAGACTCTGATGATTCTGTGCATATGCAACATGCACTTTCCACCGATAAAGAATTGGTAGATATTGGGCATGCAGGAACCGCAATGCGTTTTTTAACATCTTATTTTGCTGTGAATAAAGGCAGAGAAACCGTATTAACTGGTTCTGCAAGAATGCAAAATAGACCGATTGAGATTCTAGTAAATGCGTTGAATGATTTAGGCGCAGAGATTTCTTATGAAGAAAAAATTGGATATCCACCACTGCGAATAAATGGAGCAAAAATAACAAAAGACAAGGTTCAAATTAACGGAAATGTAAGTAGTCAATACATTTCTTCATTATTATTAATCGCTTCAAAATTAGAAAACGGATTAGAAATTGAACTTTTAGGTGCTATTACTTCGATTCCTTATATAAAGATGACCTTGAGTTTGTTAAGGCAATTAGGCATCGAAAATAAATTTGAAGGGAATTTTATTAAAGTGTTTCCGAAAAAAGAAATCGAAAAACAAATTGTGGTGGTAGAATCTGACTGGAGTTCTGCAAGTTATTTTTATTCCATCATTGCATCTTCAGAAATCGGTTCAGAAATTCAATTATCAGCGTATAAAAAAGAAAGTTTACAAGGCGATTCTTGTTTGTTAGAAATCTACCAGCATTTTGGTGTACAAACTATTTTCGGTGATAATTTTATCACCCTAAAAAAAGAAAAAGAAAGTAGTAAAGAACTATTAGCAATCGATTTGAAAAATGCTCCCGATATTGCACAAACCATCGCAGTCTCTTGTTTTGCTGAAGGAATTGCATGTAATTTAGTTGGTTTACACACTTTAAAAATTAAAGAAACAGATAGATTAGTGGCATTACACGATGAATTATCAAAATTAGGAGCTACTATTTCTGTGACAGACAAAAGCTTACATTTAGAAAAATCATCAAAAATTAACAAAAATATTGCCATTAAAACTTATAAAGATCATAGAATGGCAATGGCTTTTGCACCTTTATGTTTAAAGGTTCCTATTCAGATTTTAAATGCTGAAGTAGTGACAAAATCTTACCAGAAATTTTGGGATGATATGCAGCAAATTGGCATTAAAATAAAGGAACTTAAAAGATAAACAGTCAAACACTTGACAAGGCCTATTCGCATATCGTATCTTTGCAACTTTTATAGCAAATATATATATGAAATTATCACAATTTGATTTTGAATTACCAGAAGAATTGTTAGCAGTTTATCCACCAGAACACAGAGATGAATCTCGTATGATGGTATTGAATAGAAAAGACCAAACGATAGAGCACAAAACTTTTAAAGACGTTATTAATTACTTTGATGAAGGCGATGTAATGATGTTAAACAATACCAAGGTTTTTCCGGCAAGAATGTTTGGGAATAAAGAAAAAACAGGAGCAAGAATTGAAGTTTTTTTATTGAGAGAGCTAAATGCTGAAAACAGATTATGGGATGTTTTAGTAGATCCTGCAAGAAAAATTAGAATTGGAAACAAATTGTTTTTTGGAGAAGACGATAGTTTAGTGGCAGAAGTCATAGACAATACAACTTCTAGAGGAAGAACTTTACGCTTTTTATACGATGGAAGTTACGAAGCTTTTAGAGAAAAATTATTGGAATTAGGTGAAACTCCTTTGCCGAAATCGATGAATAGAGAAGTAGAAGCTTCTGATGAAGACCGTTTTCAAACTATTTTCGCAAAGCATGAAGGAGCTGTTGCAGCACCAGCAGCTGGCCTACATTTTTCGAAACATTTATTAAAACGATTAGAAATTAAAGGTGTAGATTTTGCTGAAGTGACTTTACATGTTGGTTTAGGAACTTTTAGTGCCGTTGAAGTTGAAGATTTGTCTAAACATAAAATGGATTCTGAACAAATTGTAATTCCTGTGGCTACAGCTGATAAAATCAATAAAGCCAAAAAAGAGAAAAGAAGAATTTGTGCCGTTGGGACTACAGTAATGAGAACTATAGAATCTTCTGTTTCTTCAAAACAAGAATTAAATGCTTTTGAAGGTTGGACAAATAAATTTATTTTTCCTCCCTTTGAGTTTAGCATTGCAAATTCTATGATTACGAACTTTCACCCACCAAAGTCTACTTTAATGATGCAAGGAGCCGCTTTTGCGGGGTATGATTTTTTAATGGAAGCTTATAAAGTAGCCATTAAAGAGGGGTATAAATTCTCTACGTATGGAGATGCTTTGTTAATTATATAATTACAAATTATTTATATATTCATAAACCTCACAAGCTTTAGCTGACCTTAAATTCAGTTGTGCTGTGAGGTTTTGTATTTTTAGAAAAGAATGGAAGTAAAAAAGAAAGATATTAGAGCCTTAACAAAGGAACAATTGCGTGATTTTTTTTTAGAAAATGGCGATAAATCTTTTCGTGGAAATCAAGTTTATGAATGGTTATGGAGTAAATCTTTGCACACTTTTGATGCGATGACCAATATTTCTAAACAAACAAGAGAAATGTTAGAAGAAAACTTTGTGATCAATCACATAAAAGTTGATTCGATGCAAAAAAGTGAAGATGGTACTATAAAAAACGGTATTAAATTACACGATGGTTTAATTGTAGAATCTGTTTTAATTCCGACTAAAAAAAGAACAACAGCGTGTGTTTCTAGTCAAGTTGGTTGTAGTTTAGATTGTAAGTTCTGCGCAACTTCTCGTTTAAAAAGAATGCGTAATTTGAATCCGGATGAAATTTATGATCAAGTTGTAATTATTGACAAACAAAGTAGATTGTATTATAATCATAAACTGTCAAATATTGTTTTTATGGGAATGGGAGAACCGCTCATGAACTATAAAAATGTAATGAAATCTATTGAAATGATTACTTCTCCTGAAGGTTTAGGAATGTCATCGAAAAGAATTACTGTATCTACTTCTGGTGTGCCAAAAATGATTAAAAAGATGGCAGATGAAGAGGTGAAATTTAATTTAGCAGTTTCTTTACATTCTGCTATTGACGAAGTCAGAACTTCGATTATGCCATTTAATAGCACTTTTCCGTTAAAAGATTTACGGGAGTCTTTAGAGTATTGGTATGAAAAAACGAAACGAGAAATTACATATGAATATATTGTTTGGGACGGAATTAATGACAAAAAAGAAGATATAAGAGCGTTAATAGATTTTTGCAAAGCGGTGCCTTGTAAAGTTAATTTAATCGAGTATAATCCTATTGATGACGGTGAGTTTCAACAAGCAAGCTCGTCTGCAATTAATAATTATATTTCTAATTTAGAAATGAACGATATTACTATAAATGTCAGAAGAAGTAGAGGTAAAGATATTGATGCTGCTTGTGGGCAATTGGCAAATAAATCGTAAAAATTTTAGTGATGAAAAATTGTATTATTAGTTTGTTCCTTTTAGCTTCATTGGGCTTAACTGCTCAAGATAAAAAGAAATCTTTTTTTCAGACTTTAAAAGGAGAGGCATTAGAAACATCGATCTCTTTCCTTCCCTTTGGTACCCACTATACTTCATTAGAATTTAATGAAGTTTGGTATACCACTTTCAACTACAAAAGTATAGAGCTTATAGGTTTTAAAAATTCTTTTAATGAACTTGCTATAGGCTTGTCTTATAAAAGGGAAATTGGTATTACTCAAAAACTTACTTTGATTTATGGTATTGGAATTATGTATGGCTATCATGGTAAATTAATAGATGTGCCCACAATACCGTTCAGAAATACTTTTCTATTTAAAGGAGAAATTAATCCTTTGGCAGGGCTTACTATAGATTATAGAATCGCAGAAAAATTTAGTTTTCAACTAGCACTTTCTCCTGCTGTTGGTATTTATGGCTTTAGATATTTTTTGTAAAACCGAATGTAATTTGTTAACCGAATGAAACCAGTAGAGCTTATAAAACTTCCCATTAAAAGTGAAATGGAACTTTTTGAAAAAAAGTTCAAAGACGCTATGCTCTCTAAAGTCCCGCTTTTAAACAGAATTACATATTATATTGTTCGTAGAAAAGGAAAACAAATGCGACCTATGTTTGTTTTTTTAGTTGCAAAAATGGTTTCTGATGGTGGTTTTGACGAACGAACATATAGAGGTGCAGCTGTGGTAGAACTCATTCATACTGCAACGTTAGTGCATGATGATGTTGTAGATGATAGTAATAGAAGGCGCGGTTTTTTCTCTATAAACGCGCTATGGAAAAATAAAATTGCTGTTTTAGTGGGCGATTTTTTACTCTCAAAAGGATTGCTTTTATCCATAGATAATGAGGATTTTGATTTGCTAAAATTGATTTCAATTGCAGTTCGTGAAATGAGTGAAGGTGAATTATTGCAAATTGAAAAAGCTAGAAAACTAGATATTACAGAAGATATTTATTTTGATATTATTCGTCAGAAGACAGCAAGTTTAATTGCTGCTTGTTGCGGAATTGGGGCGGCTTCTGTGGGTGCAAAACAAGACACTGTGCAGCAAATGAGGAAATTTGGAGAATATATTGGTATTGCTTTTCAGATTAAAGATGATTTGTTTGATTATTCTGACGAAAAAATAGGGAAACCAACGGGAATTGATATTAAGGAGCAAAAGATGACGTTGCCATTAATTTACACCTTAAATAATTGTTCTAAAAAAGAAAAATCTTGGATTATCAATTCTATCAAAAAGTATAACAAAGATAAAGTTAGAGTAAAAGAAGTCATTACGTTTGTAAAAGAAAATGGCGGTATTGAGTACACAACTTCTAAAATGAACGATTACAAAAATAAAGCATTGGCTATTTTAGAAAACTTTCCAGAATC
Source organism: Polaribacter sp. (assembly GCA_034110665.1). Classification (GTDB taxonomy): domain Bacteria; phylum Bacteroidota; class Bacteroidia; order Flavobacteriales; family Flavobacteriaceae; genus Polaribacter. The sequence goes on along the minus strand of JAWUYT010000062.1, from coordinate 95,440 downwards.
ACCTTATAAAAGTTCTTTGTTAAAAATGATTGATTTTGTTGCTGAACGCAAGATTTAGCGCTTTAAAAATAAATTATTAAGGAATAGAATCATTTTTTTTAATTCGATGAATTTTTTTTCATATTTTGTTTTTTATTTCCTAAAATAAAATAAATATGATCCCTACTTTTATCATTTTATAACGCTAATAACTCCTCTACAAAGGCTCTAGAATTGGACAACCTTGGCACTTTATGTTGGCCTCCTAATTTATCTTTCTTCTTTAACCAGTTGTAAAATAGACCTTTTTTTGCTACATGAATTTTTGGCATTGCCAACGCCATAGAATTGTAACGTTTTGCTTCATAATCAGAATTGATAGATTTTAATGCATTGTCTAATAGTTCTGCAAAATAACTCATGTTTTCTGGTTTCTTACTGAATTCAATAATCCATTCATGACCACCACTGTTTTTATCCTTCATAAAAATTGGTCCAACGGTATAATCATCAATGGTAGCATTTGTCTTTTCGCAAGCCAGTTTTAAAGCATCCTCTACATTTTCAATATTTAGTTCTTCACCAAAAACATTAATATAGTGTTTTGTTCTTCCTGTAATTTTAATTCTATAAGGCTCTAAAGATGTAAATCGAATCGTATCACCAATTAAATAGCGCCATAAACCACTATTTGTAGTAATTATTAAAGCATAATCAATGTCCTTTTTTACTTCAGATAAAGGAATCGTTTTAGAGTTTTCTCCTTTATATTTTTTCATAGGAATAAACTCATAGAAAATTCCATAATCTAACATCAATAATAATTCTTTAGAAAGATTAATATCTTGAATGGCAAAAAAGCCTTCAGAGGCATTATAAATTTCGTAATATTGAAAATCCTTTTTAGGAATTAGCTTTTTATACTGCTCTCTGTATGGATTAAAGTTTACGCCTCCATGGAAATAGACTTCTAAATTTGGCCAAACTTCTAAAATATTATCTTTTCCAGTTCGCTCTAAAACACGGTTTAATAAAACCAACATCCAACTCGGTACACCCACTAAACTGGTAATATTCTCGTGAATTGTCTCATCAATAATAGTTTCCATTTTAGTTTCCCATTCAGCCATTAAAGAAACTTCTTGACTAGGAGCAGAGCTGTAATCTGCCCAAAAAGGTAAGTTTTCTGTAATAATTGCAGATAAATCTCCAAAATATGAATTGTTGTCTTCATAAATATCAGAACTTCCGCCTAATCTTAAAGCTTTGCCTGTAAATAAGAGCGTTTCTTTGTTATTGTTAATAAACAAACACAACATGTCTTTGCCAGCTTTCATGTGGCAATATTCTAAAGCTTCATCACTTACAGGAATAAATTTACTTTTTGCATTGGTGGTCCCGCTACTTTTTGCAAACCATGAAATATGAGTTGGCCAAAACAAATTTTGTTCTCCTTTTCTACAGCGTTCAATTAAAGGTTCTACACTTTCGTATTTCTGAATCGGAACGAAATTCGTAAAATCTTTATAATTTTTGATAGATGAAAATTGAAACTCTTTACCAAATTCCGTTTTTCTGGCAGTATGTGTTAGCCTTAACAAGAGTTCTTCTTGAACATCCGTGGGATATTTTAGAAATAATTCAATCTGATGAATTCGTTTTTTTAAAAACCATGAAATGATTGAATTTACTATGGGTAAAGCCATAAATTAAGTTCCGTTTTTTTGTAAGTTTGTTGAACGCTAAAAATACTAAAATTTCGTTATGCAATATCAAGGAGTGTTAAAAAAAATGAAAACTGAAAATTTGGATGAAATTCAGTATTATTTAGATATGAAAACTGATTTTTTAAACATGAATCAGTTGTTAAATAAGGAAATTTCTATCAGTTTTATAAAGTATGAATGTTTAAACTGCCATTTAGAAAAGACAGTTTACAGACAAGGTTTCTGTAAATCTTGTTTTTTTGATATTCCACAAGCCGCAGATTGGATCATGAAACCAGAATTAAGCAAGGCGCATTTAGACATCGAAGAAAGAGATTTAGCCTACGAGAAATCGGTGCAATTGCGACCGCATATTGTGTATTTGGCAAACTCTAGCAACGTAAAAGTTGGTGTTACTAGAAAAGGGCAGGTGCCAACAAGATGGATTGATCAAGGAGCACATGAAGCGATTGAAATTGTAGAAACACCAAATAGGTATTTAGCCGGAATTACAGAAGTTGCTTTAAAAGAGTTTGTTGCAGACAAAACCAATTGGCGTAAAATGCTAAAGAATGATATCGAAGAGGTAAGTTTGATTGAATGGAGAGAGAAGCTAAAGAAATTTATTCCGGAAGAAGCAAAAGCCTATTTTATAGAAAATAATTCAGAAACACATTTAAACTTTCCTGTAAAAAAATATCCTAAAAAACCTAAAAGTTTAAACTTGATAAAAACACCAAAATATACCGGAAAATTAGTAGGTATTAAAGGGCAATATTTAATTTTTGATGATGAAACCGTTTTTAATGTTAGGAGTAATGAAGGTTTGGTGGTTTCTGTTGAGGTTTAACGTCTACTCTCTGTGAATCTCTATGCAAAAATTTTGTGTGGCTCTATGTAATAATTTTACACAAAGATTCACATAGAAAACACAGAGATCCACAGATATTCACAGAGAAATATTAAGGATAATATGAAGAAGGGTTTAATTTTATTATTGATTTTTTCAGCCTGTAAAAAGGAAGTTTATTATTATCCATCCAAAGATTTTTTTGATGAATATAATCTGCAAGAAATTATTATTGATGATTTAAGTTTTTAAGAAATTACAGATTCATTATCTAATGGATTATTTAGAAAAGAAAAATATCTTTTAACTTTAGTTGATAAGAACAAAGAGTATAGAATTAGCCCATTTACTTATACTGGAGGTTTTATAAAAGAGAAAAATGGTTTAGAAATAGTTGAGGATAGTATATATGTTTATGGGAATAAAGTTTCTTTACATCAATTAAATAAACGTTTAAAATTACATTATGAAAATAATGGAAGAGAATATTCCCTTCCAGATTCTTATAATAGAGCTTTCATTAAATTGGTTTTAAAACCTAATGACAACCGATTAAAGCTGGAAAAGTTGTTATTAAAAGTGATAAGAATCTTTAAAGGAACAAATATTATTGATAAAGACAGTATCGATTTAGGAATTATGTTTGACTATCCTTTAGATTTGGATTTTTCAAAAATTCCACCACCATCACCGCCAGTGCCTTTAGAAATAAATGATTGATGTGGGTGAATTTTTGAGTATCTCTTTGAAAATGCTCTGCGTATCCCAGTGAAATAATATAAATATTATGAAAAACAACCTATTAAAAGTAGCACTAGCACAAATTTCACCAGTTTGGTTAAACAAAGAAAAAACCATAGAAAAGGTTGAAAAATCGATTTTAGAGGCCGCCAAAGAAAACTGCGAACTCATTGTTTTTGGTGAAGCATTATTGCCGGGTTATCCATTTTGGACTAGCTTAACAAACGGTGCCGAATGGAATTCTAAAACTCAAAAAGAAATCCATGCACATTATGTTCGTAATTCTGTAACGATCGAGAAAGGCGAATTAGATTCTATTTGCAAATTGGCAAAACTCAATAAGATTGCTATTTATTTAGGGATCATAGAACGTGCACAAAATAGAGGCGGACATAGTATATATGCTTCTTTGGTATATATAAATCAAGAAGGAGACATAAAATCTGTACATAGAAAACTACAACCAACGTATGACGAACGCTTAACCTGGGCGCCTGGAGATGGAAACGGTTTGCAAGTCCACCCGCTAAAAGAATTTACAGTTGGCGGCTTAAATTGTTGGGAAAACTGGATGCCTTTACCAAGAACTGCGTTGTATGGTTTGGGAGAAAATTTACACATTGCTGTTTGGCCAGGTAGCGATCATAACACCAAAGATATTACACGTTTTATTGCCAGAGAATCTCGTTCTTTTGTAATTTCGGTTTCTTGCTTAATGGCAAAATCAGATTTCCCTGCTGATGTTCCTTATTATGATAAAATTGTAAAAGATGCTCCAGATATTCTAGCAAATGGAGGTTCTTGCATTGCGGGTCCTGATGGAGAATGGATTCTAGAACCCGTTATCAGCAAAGAAGGTTTACTTATAGAAACGTTGGATTTTAATCGGGTTTTAGAAGAGCGTCAAAACTTTGATGTTGTGGGGCATTATTCGAGACCAGATGTTACCAAATTGCAGGTAAATAGAGAAAGACAAAGCACCGTTTCTTATGATGGGAACCTATGATTTTTGAACAAAAAGAGCTTCAATTAGAACCTTTTAAAAGAGGGTTCCATTTAATTACGGAAATAATTTTAAATCAGTTTCCTGAAATTAAAAAAATTGAAAAGGGAATTTTAAAGGTTTTTATAAAACATACGTCTGCAAGTGTAAGCATCAACGAGAATGCAGATCCCACGGTACGATCAGATTTCGAGAGTCATTTTAATATAATGGTTCCTGAAAAGGCAAGCTACTATACCCATATCTATGAAGGTAGTGATGACATGCCGGCACATATAAAGGCATCTTTGTTAGGAAGTTCTATTGAAGTGCCAATTACGGATGGAAAATTAAATATGGGTATTTGGCAAGGTGTTTATCTATGTGAACATAGAAATTTTGGAGGTTCTAGAAAATTAATTCTTTCTGCTTTTGGAGTTTAATTTAAAGTTTTAATCAATTTGTATAAGGTTTCTTCAGTGTGATTTTATCGGATTTTTTTTACTTCTATTTGCTAATCTAATGGATAGGGTAACTTTGGACTTGTCTATTGTTAAGAAAATAGAATGACAAGTACAAGGGGTGAAATTAGTTTTATTTGAGCTTCTTTTTTGTCTGTATTTGTAATCTGCACGAAATAAATACCCTTTTTTAAAAATGCGATATCAATTTTATAATTTGTCAAATTAGTTTCTTTCTGATGCACAAGTATGCCAAGAAGCGTGTAAATTGTAATGGTTTTTAGTTAGGTATCGGGAGAACATATCTTTAAATAATCTTTTGCGGGGTTAGGAAATACTTTCAAACCAATCATTTCATCATTTTCTAAAGATAATGTGGCGTTTCCGTTTACTGTTATGTTGTCAATTGAAATATCACTTTTGCTGCTGCCCTTACTAATTGCTCTAAACAGGAATTGAATAATGTTTTCAGCATACGTATTTAATTGAATAGTTTTTCCTGTCTATGGGCTATTTATAGCATTGTGTTGTTCTCCATTTTTATTAAAAATAGGAATTCAATTTGAATCTTTATCAGTATTAATTTTTAAAATTAAACGACCTGTATCATCACCATGCATGTGGTAGTAAAATTCTATGGAGAGATCCTTTTTATTTTTAAAGGTTTAGACTGGGCTTAATAATATGGCTTCGTCTGTATCTGTGTATTTAAGGCTTGCCTCTAGATACATAAATGTTTGAACACTTTGTGCGCTATTTGCACCTGTGTCATTAGAAGATGTATTTGGGCCGTTACGCCAATTTAAATCATCACCATCTCTAGCTTGCACCCAAAAAGTATTAGCGTATTCTCTTGAAAACAACACTTTATGTTTTTACGAAACAACTACAAAGATCCAACCAATTTTTCTAAAATAGTTTCTACACCAAAATTATCATTACTTTCGGTAGCATAATTTGCAAGCGCTGTAATATCTTTATGTGCATTTTTCATTGCAAAGCTAAAGTCAGCCTCTTGTATCATTTCTATGTCATTATGATAATCGCCAAAAACCATTGTTTCAGCTTTGCTCACATTTAAAAGTTGTTGCACTTGTCTTAACGCATCTCCTTTATTGGCTTTATCATCAGAAATATCTAACCAATTTATACCAGAAACTTTTAGTAAAACTTGTTCGTTTAAATGTTTTACAAAAGGATAAATAAAATTTTCTGAAGACTCAAAATGATAGACAGCAATCTTAAAAACAGGTGTTGTTTTTGCCATTTCCATTAAATCGTCAACCACTTGATAACTATGATAGTATTCTTGAAATAACTCGATAAAACGAGCGTCTTTACTTTCTATAAAGGCAGCATCATTGCAACATAGCACTATATTAGTCCCTTTAAGTTCTCTTAAAACAGGAATCAGGTTTAATACTTTTTCTGGTTTTAAGAAATTAGAAAGTAATATATTATCTCCTTTTTTTGCGATTCCACCATTTTCTGCTATCACATAGATTTCATCCTTTATAGCATCTAATTTAGATACGATGCTATTATGCTGTCTACCGCTTGCGGCACAAAAGGTAATATTGCGTTTTTGTAATTCTTTAAAAAGTTCAAAAAAACGGTTGCTAACTTCACCTTTTGAGTTTAGTAAAGTACCATCCATATCAGAAACTACTAATTTTACTTTAGAAAAATCGATCATATTTATTTTGTAGAATCTCTAATTACTAAATCTGTGGTAATTACCTTGATGAGGGAATCTGTATTTTTTTTCTCTAATTTATCAATTAAAACTTTAGCAGCAGACTCTCCCATTTGTTCTCCATGTTGACTAAGTGTTGTCATTTTTGGACTAGAGTGTCTTGCTAAAATTCCGTTAGAAAATGCAATTACAGATAAGTCTGCCGGAACTTTACGTCCCGTTTTTATACCAGCTTTCATAGAGGCTACAGCGGCAGATTCCCCAGTTGTAATAATACTATCGATATTATTTTTTTCTAAAAAAGGAATTAAAATAGACTCATACTTTTTGTAATCTCTATCAAAAATATTAATGACTAAATTATCATTAAAGGGGAGTCCAACATTTTCTAATCCTTTCTTATAACCTAAAAAACGTTGCTTTCCGATGTGAAAATCACTCATTGTTGAGACAAAAGCAATGCTTTTATGACCATTTTTATACAAAAATTCAACAGTTTTTTCTGCGCCGTCAAAATCATCCGTAATTATTTTATCGCAATTAAGTGTTTGTGCAACTCTATCAAACATTACGATGGGTGTACCATTATCAATAGCGTCTTGCAAGTGCTTATAATCACCTTTTATTTCTGTTTCTTTTGCCAATGAAACAATAAATCCATCGATACTACCATTAGAAAGCATCTCAATAATCTCTACTTCTTTGGTATAAGATTCGTTTGAAATACAGGTAATAACTTTATAACCCCTTTCTAATGCTGTTTTTTCAATGCCCTTAAAAACTTGTGCAAAGAAATATTTTAACATTGTAGGAATTATAATTCCTATTGTTTTTGTGCTTCTATTTTTTAAACTTAATGCATTAAAGTTAGGTTTATAGTTATGCTCTTTGGCATACTTTTGAATTTTACTTTTAGTGGCTTCACTTATTTCGTAGCTATCATTTAAGGCTTTTGAAACCGTAGAAATAGAAACCTTAAACTCTCTGGCAATATCCTTGATTGTAAGTTTTTTCATAAAAAAAAAGTTAGCTGGTAAGGTATAAAAATATACCCATTCTATTTTTAAGAAATTATTAAATTATCTGATTTTTGTCTTTTTTGTTTTTTATTTCATAAATTAGATACATAAAAACGATTAAATACTCAAATGACACGTACCACAAGTTTTCTTGCCAAGGTAAGTTTTTATACGCTTGATAACTTAAAATAATAACAAAACTCCATATAATTGGAAATCTATATTTTGTAAAAACTGATAGTATTATTGGCGTCGCTAAATACCAAGGATGCACAGTTGTGGCTGTAAAATAATAAAAGCATAAACCAAATAACATTGCTGTAAATAGATGTTTTAAAGATGTATTCTTTCTGAAAAAAGTTAAAATTAATAAGAAAATAATAGTAAGTATAGGTGTAATTTTACCGATTGTGGCAATTTCATTGTACCCTCTAAATAAATAGCTAATTTCTCTAAATATATAATAGAAACTAGCGTTAAACTCAAAATTATTGAACCACAGCCCAACAGAGCTAGAATAATTATCAATTAATTCTTGTGAGTAAAAAGGAAGGAATAATAGGAGGTTTATTAGAAGTATAATACTATAAAAACATGATAATTTGAGTATTTTTTTTGGTTGGAACTTAAATCCGAACCATTTCATTTTGTTTGTTTCGATTTTCTTATAAATTGGAATAAACCATTGAAAAAATAAAGGTAAAAATAACAACGGAATCAATTTTACAGAAACAGAACAGGCAATTAGAATGGCCGCGAAAATCCATTTTTGTTCATACAGTTTGTACATTCCAAAGATCAAAAAGAATAGCATTACAGGTTCAAAATGTAAATTACCTGTCATTTCTATGATGATAAACGGATTTAAAATATACCAAAAAATATTTTTTATAGGAAGATGTAATTTCTCTAAAAGCTTCTTTCCAAAATATAAAATACCAATATCTGCAAGAATTATAATCAATCTTAAAACAATGATAGATCCAAAAATGTTTTTACTAGAAAAAAGGGCAGCAATGAAAAAAAACACTTGATTTAAAGGAGGGTAATTTGTGTAGTGACTTCCATTTAAGTTCCCCATTCCTTCATATAAAACTGAAGTTTCTGAAACAGGCTTTAAACTTTCTTGTATAAAGGTTTTAGGTAATGATAAATACGGATTTATTCCTTCAAAAATCAAGCGTCCATCCCAAATAAATCGATAAAAATCTTGTGATAAATTTGGTGTTGCAAAGAGAAATATCAACCTAAAAATAACAGAAATAGCAATTAATTTTTTGAATGATATTTGGTTGCTTTTTACCAACATATAAAAGCACCCAAAGACTGTAAGCCATAAAAAAATTATTTTGGTAAATTCAGTTCTTTCTGTAAAATAGGCAAATATAAAATAGCAAATTATACTTAAAAATAGAAGTAAGGCGTTTTTGTATTTGTTGAAAAAAGACATTATGCTTTTGAAAAAATAGATTTAAAAAAAACATATGAGAATCCTGCAAAAAGCATAAAGTGAAAAGGAAATAAACCAAAATCTCCTCCTTGATCGCCAACAATAAATGCGCTATACATTCCGAAAACGAAATAAATAGCTAATAGACCTTCTAAAATCACATGAAAAGAGGGTTTCTTTTTGATGTATTTATTTGTTTTCCAAGCATCTTTTATGGTCGTAATGTTAAATTTAGGTGTTCTTACAAATTCACTTTTTTTACCGAAATGACCTTCTAAAACTCCGATTGTATTGTGTAAAGAAAAGCCCATAGCAACAGAGAAAAAGGTGAAAAATGCACCAATATATTTTAAGAATTTTACAAAACCACTGCCATAAATATTTTTATACATGTGCCAATAGCAGACAAAAAAGATGAGTGAGCTTGCAATAAAAAAGCTCATTACATAGAAGTAATTTTTTAAATGGCCATATTCATTCTTAATATAGAGCATAGGGATGCTTAAAATAGCTACTAAAAAAATACAGATAAACATTGAGCTATTTAACAAGTGCAATATGCCATGAATTTTTGTCTTGACAGAGATGTTTTTGCTCGTAACAATACGTTTTATCATTTTCTGAAAATTCTCTGCACCACCTTTGTTCCATCTAAATTGTTGTGTTCTTGCGGCGCTAATAACCACAGGCAATTCTGCGGGTGTTTCTACCTTTTCTAAATACTTGAATTTCCAGTTTTTTAATTGCGCTCTATAACTTAAATCGATATCTTCTGTAAGCGTATCACCTTCCCAATTACCAGCATCGTAAATACATTCTTTACGCCAAATTCCTGCAGTTCCGTTAAAATTGATAAAATGACCTCGGCTATTTCTACCCACTTGTTCTAGTGTAAAATGAGCATCAAGCATAAAAGCTTGAATTCTAGTAAGTGCTGAATAATTCCTGTTGATATGCCCCCATCTTGTTTGCACAACACCAATTTTTGGATCTTTGAAATAGGGAACGGTTTGTAATAGCCAATCTTTTTTTGGTAAAAAATCAGCATCAAAAATTGCAATGAATTCACCTTTAGCTGTTGTAAGGCCTTCTTTTAAAGCTCCTGCTTTAAATCCATTTCTATTTGATCTTCTAATATGCTGAATATCAATGCCTTTTTCTTGAATTTTTTTGACGAGTTTTGCGGTCATTTCTACCGATTCATCAGTAGAATCGTCTAATACTTGAATTTCTAATTTTTCAATTGGATACTCTAATTTTTTAATATTTATGAGTAACCGTTTCATTACATACAACTCATTAAAAACGGGCAATTGAACTGTAATGAAAGGAATTTCATCAGGGTTTTTAAAATCAAGTTTAGGAGAGTTATCTTCTTTATTTCTGTATTTTAGATAGTTTATAAGCAAATTTAACTGTGCCAGTGCGTAAATGAAAATTAACACGAGACAGATCGTATAAATGATTATAATTATATTTGCTAGAAGGATCATTTAAAACTGTATTTAAAAATCCAACCAAGGATTTTTATACCCGCAAATATAGAACCTTTTACGGTACCTGAAACTTTTGAGACTCCAATTCTATTTCTATATTTTACAGGGATTTCTAAATAACTCATTTTTTGTTTTAAAACTTTGAGTTGCATCTCTACCGTCCAGCCATAGGTTTTATCCCTCATGTTTAAGGCTAATAATTGTGTGTATTTAATAGCCCTGAAAGGACCTAAATCAGAGAATTTAGCATTGAAGAATAGTTTCATTAAAAAAGTTGCTAACCAATTACCAAAAATTTGTTGAGGAGTCATAGAACCATGTTCTCGTAATTCTTTTACCCGAGCTCCAACGACAAAATCAATATTATCATTTAAAATAGGCGTAATAATTTCAGTTAATTGTTCTGGGTAATCAGAATAATCTCCATCTAAAAAAACTAGGATATTTGGCTTTACTTCTTGTTTTGAAATGTAATCCATTCCTTTTAAACAAGCATAACCATAGCCTTTTTTGTTTTCTGATAACACAGTTGCGCCAGCGTTTTTAGCATTGATTTCTGTTTTATCTGTAGAATTATTGCTGATGACAATAACTTCATCAACAATTTCAGGTATATCCTTGATGACCTTTCCAATAGAATCTTGTTCGTTATAAGCGGGAATAATTACTTTAATAATAGTTTTCATTGTCTTAAATCGTTTAGACTATTCTCTTTTCCGTAAGATGAAAAATCCGTCCATTTATTTACCTTCTTTAAACTTCGAGGCTGTCACTAATTTTCTTTTTCGACATATTAAGCAATAACTATTTTTAGATTATTTGTTAATTAACACTCATGATTTGCACTCTTTTTTATCACAAACCAAACATTAATTATTTTTTTTATCATTTTTAAAAAGACCTTCTTTTTCTTCTACGGAATTTTAGGCGTAAAAGTACCAATATTTCGTTGCTAAATTAGTTTTTAAAGGATCTTGTTTTTTGATGTTTCCATTTTTCTAATATAATTTCCAGTAATCAGTTTTTATATGATTCAGACCCCAACCTTCTTCTTTAAGTTCACTTTTGATTTAATATTTTTTTGTTCCGAAATTGTACTTTTTTAGCAAAAAATAAAGGTGACGAAAAGTGTATTCCTTTTTAGAGTTGTTTGATAAAGATTTATTGAGGAGAATACAGCGTTTAAAAGATAAATTTGTAACTGAATACTCCTAATGCCAACTGATGATTTTTTTACTGCGAACTTATTTCTTATTCACCAATCCCATTAAATCTATATCATTTCCTAATAAAATTTCTGTTGGATTTATTCTTCCATTTTCAGGACCATTTTCTAGTTTTAAAACACCTCTTGGACAAACAGCAGAACAAACACCACATCCTACACAACTAGATCTTACGATATTTTCTCCTTTTTGTGCATACGCCCTTACATCAATACCTTGCTCACAATAGGTAGAGCAATTTCCACAAGAAATACATTGTCCACCATTTGTTGTAATCCTAAAGCGTGATTTAAAACGTTGAATAAATCCTAAATAGGCTGCTAAAGGGCAACCAAAACGGCACCAAACACGGTTTCCAAAAATTGGATAAAATCCAGTACCAATAACACCGGCAAAAATAGATCCTATTAAAAAGCCATAAATATCTTGAATTGTTTGCGTTTTGATTCCAATAACCTGATTTGCTCCAGAAACGAAAGTGTACAAGGCAAAACCGGTCATCACCAGAACAAAAATTAAAACCGAATGAATTACAATACGTTCTACTCTCCAAGAAAGTAGCGTTTTACTTGATAGCTGTCTATAAGGGTCTCCTAATGTTTCCGCCAATCCACCGCAACCACAAACCCAGGAACAGTACCATCTTTTTCCAAAGAAATATAAAATTACAGGATCCACCACGACTTTTAAAACAACGCCCCAAACTAAAATAAATAGTCCAAAAGTGCCACTAGCAAGTAATTCGTCTAAATTCCATTTAAAGAAAAAATCATAGTCTAAAGGAAACGCATTTTTATAGTCGTACCAAGGTTTATCAAAACGAACTAAAATTTCAGGAATTAAAAATGCGAATACAATTTGAAAGAACAAAACAGAAGTTGTTCTTAAAATTTGGTACTTATTATTACGGTATTTTATATACATTCTTACTGCCATAACAGTCATAACTGTACAATATAAAAAACCATATAAAAACCATTGACTCGCAGGATTTCCGCTAATAGATTTGCTAATAGGATCGACTAAATACACCCAGTTAATGATAAAATCTGGATAGAAATAAAGTAGTATGTAAAAAGTAACTAAAAAGATAAAAGCAAACCAGCCAATCCAACCACGATTTGTGGCTGCATTTAAAAAGATCCCATCGTTTTTAATTCCGGGTTTACCTAATAAAACCACATCAGGAATGATATATAGCAATGCACCAATAATACCCAAACCAAAAGTTAAAAACCAAGCCAATCCTGTGTTGTTAGGAGCGAAACCTTTACCTGCTTTTTTTGCAAGTGCAAAACTTGTGCTGCGCAGTTTGCCAGAGATTTTATATTTATACTGTTCTCCTTTTTTAGTCCAATTTTTTTCAGCATTGTATTTTTTAATTAAGGCATCATAATGATTGTTGGATGTTTCAAAAGCAGTGATTACTTTAGTTGAAAAAGCAAAAATATTTAAGTCCTTTTGGTTTACAATAGCTTTAGAAAGTTCTTCTTTTATGACTTCACTTTTATACCCTTTTTCTGAAATAAAAGTATCTAATTCTTGGGGGGTTAAACTGAATGAACCTGTAAAAATAATTCCTATAAAGAATGCTAATCCTATTAAAAAGATGATTAAACCTGTTTGTTTTATAAATTTCACAATGATAATTTTATGTTAAGAGTTTTAATTCAAAGATTTCTATTGATGCTTAATCCTGTTTAGTAGCCGAAAACTCGTTTCCAACTTTTCTTTTTTAAAAGAATGTTTGTACTATTTTCTTTATTGAATTTTGCTAAAATCTCAGCTTCATGCAATTTATAAAATTCTGGATCGAAATTAGCATCAGCCAGATATTCTAAAACAAATTCTATAGACTGATTTTCTGTTAGCCATGTATCAAAAATTTCATGACGCATTCTAATTCCGAAGGTATTTATTCCTAGAAATTGACGTGTATTTTCATCATAAGAAATAGTAATACATTTGTTGTCTTTTGGATGTTGCCACTGAAAATAGGTTTCATTTTCCTTTTTACCTCGTTCGCTAAAAACCCAACCATAGGTTTGATATTCAATGTCCAAAAATTTTGCTGAATTAAACCAATGTCCTGGATTATATTCTCTTTTATTACCGCAGATTGTCTGTGCTAGAGTTTCACCCATCATACGTCCTGTATACCAAACGGCTTCAATATTTCGCCTTTGTCCGATAGCTTCGTGTTGTTCGGCACAATCACCAATTGCATACACATCTGGTATATTTGTCTCTAAAAACCGGTTGACTAAAACACCTCTTTTAATATCGATTTTAGAATCTTTTAAAAAATCAATATTTGGCGTTACACCTGCGGTTAATCCAACAACATTACAAAATATTTCTTCGCCAGTTTCTTCAATAATGATCGATTTTACCTTGCCGTTTTCATCCGATTTAATTTCTTTTAAATTGGTGCTTAAACGCAAATCTATATGATGTTCTTTAATATGTTCATTGACCATTTCGGATTCTTGTGCAGGCAAGATGCCGTTCCAAAAACTAGCTTCACGCACTAAAAAAGTAACCGGAATTTTTCGGCTTCTCAACATTTCCGCCAACTCAATTCCTATCAATCCACCGCCAACAATTACCGCTCTCTTACAAACTTCTTTATTCGGTGCATGTTTTTCTAAATTGTCTAAATCTTGTTTGTGATACATGCCCATAACGCCCTCTAAATCTTGACCTGGCCAGCCAAACTTATTCGGTTTAGAACCCGTTGCAATAATTAGTTTGTCATAAGAAATTAGAGAAGAATCTTTGAATTGCAGTGTTTTCTTATCCGTATTTAAAATGGAGACATAACCTTCTTTTAAGTGGATGTTATTTTTATCCCAAAACCAGTTTTCATAAGGTTGTGTGTGCTCAAATTTCATGTGTCCCATATATACATACATGAGCGCAGTTCTCGAAAAAAAGTATTTAGCTTCTGCAGAGACGATCGTGATTTTATGATCAGAATTTTTTCTGATGTGCCTTGCAGCAGTAACTCCAGAAATTCCGTTTCCGATAATAACAATATGTTCCATAGTTCGTTGATTGATTCTTGAGTTTATGTCGAAGTTAAAGTTAAGAACTTAAACATTATTTATAATTTAGAATTGATTTAAATAAAAACTAAATCATTTTAAACGGTTTTGTAAGTAAGTCATTTTTTTGAAGAATTATGCTGTAATGCATATAAAATCGACCATCATGAAAGTTAAATTTATAAGAATAGTTGTCATGGTCCATCTATTTATCCGTGTTCATCCATTTTCGAAAGATGATTCTGCTTTAAATAAAAGCAATATTCAAACGAACTTCAAAATTATTTGACAAATTATTTGACAAAAGGTAATAGAATATTAAGTTTTTTAACAACTTGAATACAAAAACAGTAACTCGAATTAAGGCAATAAAAGTTGATAATGCGAGAGAAATTTATTTTATATCGACGCTATATATTTTACAGGAGTTTCAGACAATAACAGGTTAAATGTAGGTTTGTTCTGAACGTATAAAACGAATACTAGTGGCGTAGAAAGTGCAATTTATGTATTCAATTTTGCTGATGATGCTAGTCCAAGAAACGGTTTTTCTTCTTTTGCGCCAACTTTAAAATGGCAACTTATAGAAAGTATTGTTAACTTTTCTATTCAAAGTGCTTATATCTTTCAAAATAGATTTTTTTAGAATTACACACTGACTAATGATGACTGGCAATTATTTACAGAGTTAAATACAGAATACAATTATGAAGAAGATTTAGCTTTGCAAACAAGACTTTCGCAATAGCCACTGGAGTTTTTATGATTTATTTTCTAAGTGATGTATCTACCATTTTAGGTTTTGTGCAATATTATTAGCGTTTTGGGAATTTTGCATAATACTTTAGGTTAGTTGGTTTTGTTGGAAAATATCAACTCATAGCAACCTTAAATTTAGCATTTTTATAAAGTAAATTTCTGAAAGGAAGTGATACTGGTTTAGGGTAAAGTTTTAATATTGGTTTAAGAGCGTTGTTTTAGTAAAAAGAAGTATTTTTAAGGAGATTTATGAAAACATCTAAGCGCTATTTTTTACTGTTTCTCTTTTTACAGTTATCATGTAACAGTCAAATCAAAAAAATTAATGGATTAAGCTTTGTTGCATCAAGAGATAAAATTGATACAACGCATACAAATTCAGTTTTAAAGGTACAAAGTAATTATGTTGCACTGATGCCTTTTGGTTTTATAAAAGAACTGTCTGCTCCTAAAATAGCACACAATACAAACAGGCAATGGTTTGGTGAAACCAAAAGGGGACTTTTACAATATGCAAAAGAGTTTCAAACGAAGGGTGTTAAAGTGATGGTAAAACCCCAAATTTGGGTTTGGAAAGGAGAATTTACAGGTAATATAAAAATGGATTCTGAAGAGAAATGGACTATTTTAGAGCAATCTTATTCAGAATTTATATTTACCTATGCAAAAGCAGCACAAGAAATTAAGGCAGATATTCTTTGTATTGGCACAGAATTAGAGAAATTTGTAAAGAATAGACCAAAGTATTGGCAAAAACTAATTATAGAAATTAGAAAAATATATAAAGGAAAGTTAACCTATGCTGCCAATTGGGATGAATTTAAAAGAGTGCCTTTTTGGGGAGAAATTGATTTTATTGGTGTAGATGCTTATTTTCCTTTAAGTGATAAAAAATCACCTACTGTAAAAGAATTAGAAATTGGTTGGATACCTCATAAGGAGGAGATTATTGAAGTTCAAAAAAAATTTAGTAAGCCTATTTTGTTTACAGAATTTGGATATAGAAGCATAGATTTTAACGCTGTAAAACCTTGGGAATCTCATAGAGTAGAGGGTAGTGTAAATTTACAAGCACAAGTAAATGGCTTGCAGGCGATACACAACCAGTTCTGGAAAGAAGACTGGTTTGCTGGTGGGTTTGTTTGGAAGTGGTTTCATAGGCATGATGAGGTGGGTGGGCTAAAAAACAATAGATTTACCCCTCAAAATAAACCAGCAGAAGAATTAATTAGAATATTATATCAACAATAATGCTTGTTTAAATAGGATACATATTATAGGACTTTTCAAGTACACTTCTTAAATTTGTATATTAACCAAAACTATTTTATTTGGAAAAAATTATTGTACCCGTCGATTTCTCAGAATATTCTGAGTTTGCATTAAAAGCAGCAGCACTTTTGTCAAAAAAAGTACCTGTAGAAATTTACGCTTTGCATATGTTGGATTTACAAGAGGTTAACATGTCTCAAACCTCAAGTTATAGCCAAGAAAAAGGAATTTACTTTTTAAAATTAGCAGAGCAAAAATTTAAAAAATTCCTACAAAAAGATTTTTTAAAAGAAGCGAAAGTTGTGCCCGTTATTAAGCACTATAAAGTTTTTAGTGAAGTAAATGCAATTGCTAAAGAAATTAATGCGGATTTAATCATTATGGGTTCTCATGGAGCAAGCGGGTTAAAAGAATTTTTCACTGGTTCTAACACAGAAAAAGTAATTAGATATTCCGAGGTTCCTGTTTTAATACTTAAAAAAGAATTAAAAGACATAGATTTTTCTGAAATCGTTTTTGCTACAGATTTTTCTAAAGAAACGATACCAGCCTATAACAGAATGTTAGCCTCTTTGGAATTTTTAGGTGCTAAAATGCATCTTTTATTTGTGAATTTGCCAAATGAAAAATTTAAAACAACCCCAGAAATGGATACTTTAGCAAACAATTTTTTAATGTCTGCAGAAGGTAATGTCGATAGATTAATAAATGTTAACTTTGTGTGTGCAAAAACTGTAGAAGATGGTATTTTAAGTTTTTCTAATTTAGTTGGTGCAGACTTAATTGCTTTAGTTACGCACGGTAGAAAAGGATTGGCTCATGTTTTTTCAGGAAGTATTTCTGAAGATATTTCAAACCATTCTGCACTGCCAATTATGACCTTTAAAATATAAAAATCAGGAATGAATTTAAAGCATTTTTTGCAAGTTATTTGTATTTCAATATTCTTTTTCTCTTGTTCAGAAGACAACGATATTACAGTACCAAGAAATCTACAACAATATATAGCTGCAAATGCTAGCAGAGAATTAGATACTGTTATTGCTTTTGGAGCAAATGCTGATGCTAATTTGGGCTTGTCTTATATTTTTTATTATCCTACAGAGGGTGCTACAGAGATTAAATACTTTGAAACAGATAGTACATCAGTAAATGAGACTGATTTTTCTAATTACAAGAGAGAAATTTTATCAGAAACCGATGTTTTTGGTGGGAAATTAAAGCGGTTTTCGCGCTCCAGCTCTGAGGAAGCTTGGTGTGTTGTGACCTACTTTACAGCTGGTAAATTACATACATCACAACCAATAAGATTAAAGAACGCAACAAACCCAACAACTTGGGAAGAGGAAGTCACCATAGAATATCTCACAACTTTAGAACCAAAATTTACATGGTCAGATTTTGGGATTACAGATAATGATATTTATTTTCAAGTGCTTACTGATGAAGAAGATGTTTTTATTTCTGGAATTTATACACGTGATAATTTTTTTCAATATTATGACACTTCCAATACAGATCAGAATTTGGTAATTAATACAACTCCTCCTCCAGCTTTGGTGGTAGACAATACTTATAATTTTACCTTAATGGCTACAAGTAAAGATAATTGGGTGAATTTGGTCATACAAAACTCATTTGTCGCCCAATAAAGACCTTTGAAAAGTAGGTGTTTTTCTTTCTATTTTTTAGCAGCATCAAAACTCTTTTTTCAATAGAAAATGATTGTTAATTGAAAAATAGTTGGAGCAAATAAAACAAAAAAATGGATTTTTTTATGTTTAACAAGTATCGCTAGAGATATTATTTTCTTAAAAATATTCACTGCTATAAGTCACGCATATTATAAAATTGAAAGTTTAAAAAAGAACCCAGTTGTTGTAAAAATAATTATTGAAGAAAATTTTATAATTATTCCCGATATAAATTTTGGGACCATAACCAAAAAACAGTTTTCCTATAAAATTGGTTTATATAATTTTAATTTATCTAGCAAAAATTCCACTTTTGGAGGCTTTTATCAACGGAATCGATTCAATTCTTGTGCGTTGAATTTTAAAGCGTCAAATCTACTTTCTAGAAAGTGGGGTTTGGCAATAAATCATCAAAACTAGAAAAGTGAAGAGCCTTTGTGTTTTGCAGAGGAATCTGCTAATGAACTCTATAACGATATTTCTTTTGAAGTATTAGGTTTGTTTCAAATCAACCTAAAGAATGAATTAAATTTTGAAGTTAATATTTTAATGAAAAGGATCAATATCTTTCAGGAACGGAAGATGCGTTCATTTCATAAAGTTTAGATTTGGATAAACTCCTATTTAAATTTGTCCATTCTTATGATAGTCTAGATTATTTTTATTAATGTATGCGGATTTAAGAGTGTTTTATCTGCACAACTTGCGACTTAAAATAATCTGAATCAAAAACACCAAAATCAAGAATCTAAGGCTCTTGAGAAAATATGCAAATACTACTTGGATTGGTATTTATACAACAATAGAAACAAGAATAAGTCTAAACTAATTAAATAAAATAAGTCAACTATAAAATCGGTCCGTACCGCGAAATTTTACAGGCAAGGCTGACTTTATATATAAAAAAAATCTTTTGCCTTTTATTTTAATTCTTTAAAGTGCCTTAATCACTTCCTTAAAAAGCAGCATCATTTTTGGTTCAGCCTCACCTGCTACCGCAATAATTTCTGCAATGTCCACAGGTTGTAAGTTTTTAGGATTACATTCATCTGTAATTACAGAAATACCAATACAAGGTAAATTTAATTGTTTTGCAACAATCACTTCTGGCACAGTGCTCATGCCAACAGCATCTGTTTCTAAAATTTGCAACATTCTATATTCCGCCCTAGTTTCTAATTGCGGTCCCAAAACACTTGTGTAAATCCCCTCGTGAAGCAAAATATTATTTTCTTGCGCAATTGTTTTTATTTTTTGATTGATTTCTTTAGAATAGGGTGCTAACATATCAGCAAAAATATTTCCAAAAGTATGAGCTCCTTGAAATGCTAAAGGCGAACTTCCTTGTAAATTAATATGGTCTTCAATCAGCATTAAATCACCTTTTCTATAGGATAAATTAATCGCTCCTGCTGCGTTAGAAATTAGTAAGTTTTTAATTCCTAATCCATGCATGGCTCTAATTCCGTAGGTAACTTCCCATGCATTATATCCTTCATATAAGTGAAAACGGCCAGCCATTACCAATACTTTTTTCCCTGATAATTCGCCAAAAATTAATTTACCAGAATGAAATTCTACAGTAGCAATCGGAAAATTCGGAATTTCTGAATAGGAAATTTCTTTTTCAACCGAAATTTCTTTCACTAACTTGCCTAATCCTGTGCCTAATACAATACCAATTTCTGGATGTGTAATTCCTTCTGATTTTAAAAAATCGATGGTTTCTTTAAGTTGTTTTTTTTTCATTTACGCTGAATTTACTTTGCTGAATTTATTTCAGTGTTTCAGTATTTTTCTATCTGGTCGAACACAGTCCTAGTTCACATAATAATACTTCTCTACTGCGCTCGAGAGGCCATTTATTAGTTTAAAAATTTTTGAAAAGCAGCATGATTTTCAATGTCTTCAAAAACATCTATATCATTTAATTCCTCTAGCAAAAATACTTTTTTATCTTTTAAATCTGCTAAAGTATCTTGCCGAACCGTTTCTGTTCCCCAATCTTTATTTTTAAAAACTTTTTTTTGTAAAGATTTCATCCCTAATAAATAATAACCACCATCTTCCGCTGGGCCAATTACTAAATCATTATTGTCTAATTCTTTAAATGCTTTTTCTATATTTTGAGTTGTTAAATCATACAGGTCACTTCCAATAATCATCACTTTTTGATAACCAGCATCAAAACTTTTTTTAAAGGCATGTTGCATTCTGAAACCTAAATCTTCACCAACTTGTTGGTGTTTTTGGTAGTTGTTTCTATCCCAAATGTCATGTTCTCTAATTTTAACGGAATAATAAATAGCTTTGTCGGAGGTCACTTCTAAAGAAACTTCACGTGTTTTTTCTAATAAAAATTTATAAATTTCTAAAGCAGTTTCATTACCCACCGTTTTTGCCAAACGTGTTTTTGCTTTTCCTAATTCAGGGTTTCTGGCAAAGATTAGCAATAGATTTTTATTGTTTGAATTTTTTATCATTGAGGAAATACTTTTTTTTAATAACAAGGTTTCATAGCTTATGTTTTAGATAGCTGTCTGTGGGCGTACATTAATAATAAATTTTTACCTTTTGAACTCATGTTTTTCACGATTGTTTAAACCACAAACCACAAACCACAAACCACAAACCACAAACCACAACCTAAAACACTTTCTTTCCTTTTTTAAGCCATTTACTCCAACTTTTATTAAAAGTATGGACTTTTTCGGTTGCATTTCCTAAAGTATCAATCACCTGAAAATCGGCATTTTTCCACTCAAAAATGCCTCCATATAAATTATATACATTGGTGTATCCTTTTTGTATTAGTTGATGAGCAACAATTTCAGAACGAATCCCTAAAGAACAATACACTACAATTTTGGCATTTTTATCCTCTGGCAGTTTTGCTAAAGTTTCATTTAAGTCAAAATCATCAGAACCAACACAAATAGCTTCCTTTAAATGACTGACGTTGTATTCTTTTTCTTCTCTTGCGTCTAACAAAATAGCCTTCGTTTTTGGCATTGCCAGTGTTTCGACAGACATATATGGAACATTTTTTTTGTTCCATGTATCTAAAAGTTTATCTAATTTTTTTTGAGCGGAAGCAGAAGCGCATATCAATAAGAAAAGAAAAAGTATTTTCTTCATGTTTTTATATTTATTCACTTTCGTCATTGCAAGGTACGAAGCAATCTTTTTATCCTTCGTACTTCGTTTCATGAGATTACAACGTCATACTTTCTCGCAATGA
This sequence comes from Polaribacter sp., assembly GCA_034110665.1. Classification (GTDB taxonomy): domain Bacteria; phylum Bacteroidota; class Bacteroidia; order Flavobacteriales; family Flavobacteriaceae; genus Polaribacter. The sequence goes on along the minus strand of JAWUYT010000062.1, from coordinate 73,821 downwards.
CAATTCTAGTTTTTTTTACAAAGACTATTTGAGGTTCTTAACAACAGCCTCCGCCATCGTAATGAAAAGTAGATTCTGAAAAGAAAATATCATTTCGCCCTAAACTTTCAAGAGCTGCAGCAGTCTTATCACAAATAGCCAAAGGTTGGTTTTTTAGCAAAGTGTGTCCTTTTTCGTCATCAAAATAATCTTCTGTACCATAATAAATAGCTGCTTTACCAGTAAAAATACAAGGGCCATCTTCTGGCATCGGATCTTTAATAGCGGCAACTTCTATAGATTCAATATAAATTAATTCATCTGTAGGATATTGTTTAGGATCTAAAATACGATACGGCTTTCTCGCTCTAATTTCAATCGTTCCAAAACCAGCATCGGTTAATGCTTTTACATAGTTTGCAATCGACAAACTGCCACTTAAACACAAAGCACGCAAACGATCGTCATTTCGCAATTCATCATTCATGGGCTGCTCACAAGTTGGGTCACTCATCACTAATTTTCCATGAGGTTTTAAAACTCTATGCATTTCTTCAATTGCTTTTTTTAAATCATCAGACTTAAAAATATTGAACAAACAGTTTTGCGCAGCAACATCAATAGAGTTATCACTCACAGGTAAATCCATCGCATCGCCCTTTCGTAAATCTACAAAATCACTTTTGAACCAATCATTTTGCTCTTCCGCAACTTTAAAGTTTTTGCGAGAAGCTTCTAACATTTCATCGACTACGTCCAACCCAATTACACCCCCTTTATTTCTATTAAAATATGCAAATTGTAATAGTTCCATACCGCCGCCAACGCCAACATATAGCATTTTAGGGTTGTTGGTTAAATCTCTTGCATGCACAGTAGAACCGCAGCCGTAGTTCATTTCTTGCATAATACGCGGGATTTTTAATCCAGGTAATTCCCAAATAGGATTGGTCGTGCAACAAAGGCCAATATCAGGTGTTAAAGCAGCTTCTTTATATACATTGTGTGTGGTTTCTAAGTAACTCATATTTTTTATTTTGATGATCCTGCAAGGGCTTGTGCTGAACTGGATTCAGTATCAAAAACCTTTTAGGTATGTTTTAATAGTACTTCTTTTATACCTACAAGCAGTCCTCATTCTTCGGAAAGACCTTATAGGAATTTATTTACGCAACAACACCTTGGCAGCTGCTTCCTGCGCCAGCAGTGCAACCATAACAATGTTGATTGACAATAATATCTCTATCTTGTAATAAATCTTCGTTATATTCTGAAATGTGTTTTACTTTACTGGCCACTTTTAAATTTAACATCTGATTAAAATCACAATCATATAGCCAACCTTCCCAACTGATAGAAAGCGTATTGGTGCACATTACACTGGCAACGGCGGCAGGATTGTAAGCATCCACCAAAGCAACCATATAATCTTCATAATTATCTGATGCAATTAAATAGTCTAAAAAACGGCTGATGGGTAAATTTGTGATCGCAAAAAGGCTATGAAAATCAATATCGAAATCACCTTTTAATGCTTTTTTGAAATCATTTTCTAACGCTTGTTGATCACCAGGTAAAAATGCACCCGAAGGATTATAGACCAAATCTAATTTTAAATCAGATCCTTCTAATCCATAACCAATATCATTTAATTCTTGTAAAGCTTTGATGGATTTATCAAAAACACCATCGCCACGTTGCTTGTCTGTTTTTCCACGCGTCCAATGAGGCATCGAAGAAACTACATGAACACCATGTTTTTTGAAGAATTCTGGTAAATCGTAATATTTTTTATTGGCTCTAATGATTGTCAAATTAGAACGCACTATAAAGTCTTTTATTCCTGCTTTGGATGCTTCTTCTACAAACCATCTAAAATTAGGATTCATTTCTGGGGCTCCCCCCGTTAAGTCTAAGGTGTGTGCTTCTGTTTTTTTGATGACTTCTAAACATTGTTTCATAGTGTCTAGCGTCATGATTTCTTTACGATCAGGACCTGCATCTACATGACAATGCGAACAAACTTGATTACACATATACCCCAAGTTTATTTGAAGTATTTCTAATTTTTTTGGGCGCAAAGGAAACTGATTCGTTTCTTTTATTTTTGCTGCAAATGTTGGTAATTCTCCGTTCGCAAAAATTCCTTCAGAAAGAATTTCCATTTGACGGGAGGTTTTTGCGATATCGTTATTTCTTGCCTTTAATGATTTCTTCATTATAATTACGAATGTAGAATTATGAATTACAAATTAAAGTTCTTGAAACTTCTAACTCACAATTTATTTTATTGAGATCCTTCGTTCTTCAGGGGAATCAATTTATATACTAATGTTTTCTAGATTTCCATTTTCGTGGGAATAAGCGACCTTTAAAATTTTGCTAAAAAGCAAAATTAGAGTCTGCTTACATTTCTAACTTATTTACTTTATTCATCATTTGAACACCATGCACCAAAGTTGCGCCACTTTTAATTGCAGCACCAACATGAATTGCTTCCATCATTTGGTCTTTGGTAATGCCGCGTTGTAAACCATCTTTTGTATACGCATCAATGCAATAAGGACATTGTTCTGTATGCGCAACCGCCAAAGCGATTAACGATTTTTCACGAGCAGTTAAAGCGCCTTCTTCAAAGACTTTTCCATAATAGTCAAAAAACTTGTTTCCAAGTTCGGGACTCCACTCTGTTATTTTGCCAAATTTTCTTAAATCGGCAGCATCATAATAGTTTTTAGACATTGTTTTTGTGTTATTTCTGATGAAAAATAAAGGTACTATTTTCCGTTTAAAGTCCAGTCGTATTTTAGATAACTAATTTTTGCATTCGGATTAATTTTAGTGGTTGAATATTTGTTTAGATAGTCTATCACCGATTCATTTTTAGTAAAATCATCTTGAAACCAATCAAAAATTGATGAGATTTGAACTTTCTTTTTAGAGAGTTTATTTCTTGAGGAATCGTTTACAAAATCTGTCATTAAATTTTCTAATGCTGCCTCTATGTTTTCTTCTGTAAATGCCTTATTTCCTAATTTAGGACAGGAATCAGATGCACAATTTACACCCACATGAATTCTTGGGTCAAACAACGTTTTACGTAAAATTTTGTGTTCTATATGGTCTAATGTATAGGTTGATTTTCCAACTTTGACAAAAGGAATTTTCCAAGCAGTTTTTCCATCTTCTTTAATGTCCATGATACTTTTAAGAGGGTAATTCTCTAAAATAAGTTTAATTGTATAGGCGTTGTAAGCATTTATCCAAAATGCCTTCTTTTTATTTTCTGACCAAGCGATTGCAGGTACCGTTTTTTCTAAATAAGAAATATAAAGGTCTAATGTAGTTTCGTCATTTTTCAAGGCTACGTAATCTACAATTCCGGTTTTAGACACATGTTTTTGTAACAAATCATTAAAAATCGAGCTTTGCGCATTTGTGCTCGTAAAGGCGAGAAAAATGATTGTTATTAAAAATATTTTTTTCATGGATTGTGTTGTTTTCCGATCGTTTAGACGAAGGCTTTTTTTATTAATTACAAAAAAGAGTCCAATAATTTTAAATTTTTTTTTGACCGATTTTATTGTCGGAATCAAATAAAACTTCGTCGGTAATTTCATCTGTAATTGCTAGTTTAAATCGCTGTCTAAAGAGAAAAACAGCGCCATATAGCAGAGGAGTATCTAAAACAGCAACGACCACTTTAAAAAGAAAACCACTAATTAAAAGACTTGTAAAAATAGTCCAAGGTAAAATCTGAAAAGAACAGAGTAAAAATAACACTGTAAACGTATCTATAAATTGAGAAGCAAATGTTGAAAAGTTATTACGCAACCATAAATGTTTTCCTTTTGTGAAGTTTTTCCAGAAATGAAAAATTTTAATATCGACAAATTGTGCACATAAATAAGCAATCATAGAAGCAAAAACAGCCAGCGGAGATAAGCCAAAAACTTGATGAAAAATAGCATCATCTACAGGAGAACTTTCTATGGCAGGCGCAAAATCTGCTAGTACTATTATAAGCATCGAAAAAAATGAGGCAAATATACCAGCAATAATCACTTTGCTAGCTTTCTTTTTTCCGTAGATTTCTGATAAAATGTCGGTAATTAAAAAAGTGATGGGGTAGGGTAAAATTCCGACAGAAACCTCAAAACGATACAAGCCAAACGCTTCCCAGTAAAAGAATTTCTGAAAAATTAAGTTCGATGCTACTAGCGATGCAATAAATAAAGCCGCTAGAATTAGGTAAATATTGTCTGCTAATCGTTTGTCTTTACTTGTCATAGAACGAAGTTACTAAATATTCTATTAGTTTTTATATTGCAGTTGGTTTCTAGATTGTTTTAGCCCTGATTGGAGCATTTGTTTGAGCTCTTTTTTATATTGAACTCGTTTAATATCTATGGGAATCCTAAAATACTTATCTATATGTATAGACGCTGAAATAAATGCGGATTAAAAAAAGCGAGTGCGAAAAGCAGGAAATAGCTTCAAAAAAAAATGGTTATTTTTGTCGACGATTAATTTGTTAAACAAATCAAGAATTAAACAATATAGAATGAAAGCATATATTTTTCCGGGTCAAGGAGCACAATTTACAGGAATGGGATTGGATTTATACGAAAAGTATCCTTTGGCGCAAGAATACTTTGAAAAAGCAAATGATATTTTAGGATTTTCAATTACAGATATTATGTTCGAAGGAACTGCAGAACAGTTAAAAGAAACGAAGGTTACACAGCCTGCAATTTTTTTACATTCCGTGATATTAGCGAAGGTTTTAGGAGATTCTTTTCAGCCAGAAATGGTTGCAGGACATTCTTTAGGAGAATTATCGGCTTTGGTTGCAAACGGTGTTTTGTCTTTTGAAGACGGATTAAAATTGGTTTCTAAACGGGCGTTAGCAATGCAAAAGGCGTGTGAAATTGCACCTTCTACCATGGCAGCAGTTTTAGGCTTAGATGATCGTATCGTAGAAGAAACATGTGCTGAGATTGAAGGAGTAGTAGTTGCAGCAAACTACAACTGCCCGGGTCAATTAGTGATTTCTGGTGAAGTTTCTGCGGTTGAAAAAGCGTGTGAAGTTTTAACAGAAAAAGGAGCAAGAAGAGCTTTGTTATTGCCTGTTGGTGGAGCATTTCATTCGCCAATGATGGAGCCAGCAAGGGAAGAATTAGCGGCGGCAATTGAAGCAACTGAATTTAGCAAACCTACTTGTGCGGTCTATCAAAATGTGGTTGCAAAAGCAGTTACAAATCCTGATGAGATTAAGAAAAATTTAATGATTCAGTTAACTGCGCCAGTAAGATGGACGCAATCAATACAAGCAATGATTGCTGATGGAGGAACTGAATTTATAGAAGTTGGACCAGGTAAAGTATTACAGGGTTTAATGCGTAAAATTGATAGAAGCGTTAATGCAAGCGGAACGTCTTTAGTTGAATAACTATTTTTTTAAAAACGTTCTTTCTTTTAAGGTGTATTTTTTGATGAAACAATTGAATTGTAATATATTTGAGAAAACTTATAAAAAACCAATTGTCATGAAGAAAGTAATGTTTTTATTATTTAGCTTATTTTTTGTTAATCTAATTTTTTCTCAAGAAAATGCTATAAAAATTATGAATCAAACTTCTAAAAAAGAAGTCGTAATTAAAGAAAATAGAAGAATAAAAATAAAGACAAAAGACGGTCAAAAAATTTCTGGTCGTTTTAAAATCGAAACAAATAATTTTATTTTAATAAAAAACAAACGAATTGATTTAAGAGATATTGAAGAGATAAAACGTAATTCTCTATTTCTTTCTATTTTTACAAGCGGAGTTTTTCTATACGGAGGTACCCTTTTAGCTGGATTTAGTGTTGTAGCTGGGGTTTTTATTGATTCTAGTTTCCTTTTGTTTGGCATACCTGCTGCAGGATTAATTTATGCAGGTATAAAACCTCCGAATTTTCAAAAAAATTATAAAAACAAGAGTAATTGGACCTTTGAACTAATAACAATTACTGAATAATTTAAGCTTTAATTAAAAGTAAAAATCCCAAACAATTTGTTTGGGATTTTTTATGCAACTTATTTCTTTATTTTCTTTTGTCGTTCATTTAAAAGAATAGGATCTCCATACCCCAATTCTTTCATTCTCTCTAATTGGGTCTCTGCATCACCAACTATTAACCAAATCATTTTATTTGGGTTTATGTATTTGTTTGCCAATTCCTTAATGCGTTCTTTTGTCATCGTATTGACCACATTTTCTTGGTTTTTTACATACTCTGATTTCCATCCATAAGAACTCATATCAGATAACATTCTTAATTTTGCGCCAGTGGTTTCAAATGCTCTAGCGTTACTTTTAATTAAGAAACTTTTAGTAGTTTCCAAATCTTTATCAGAAAAAGTGCTTGGATAGTCTTCTAAAATTTTCTTCACCACGTGTGCAGATTCTAAAGTTACGTTACTTCTAACACTGCTAGAAATGGTAAAATCACCTTTTGCTTTTGTGCCATAAAAACCAGAACGAATTCCGTAGGTATACCCTTTTTCTTCTCGAAGTTCTTGTGTTAGTCTAGAAGCAAAACCGCCACCACCAAGAATGTAATTCATCACAGTAGCCGCATAAAAATCTGTGTCATTAGCAGCTAAAGCAGGAGCACCAAATTGTAAAACAGATTGTTTTGCATTCGGAATGTCATAAAAATATACAACTGGTTTTGTTGGGGCATCTGGTGTTTTGTATTCAGGAATACTTACTTCTTTTGCAGCCCATTTTTCATTCAAGCTTTCTAATGAAGCAGTTACTTTTTCTTCCGAAATATCTCCAACAACTAACATTTTTGATACTGAAGGTGAAATGTAGTTTTTATAATATGCCTTTAAATCTTCCATTATAATTTCTTCAACAGAAGCTAAACTTCCTAAAATATTTTTAGAACGAATATTGTCTTCACCATAAATCAATTTGTTGTACGCATTTCTTGCTACCGAATTAGGGCTTGCTTCTTGTTGCCGTAAACGAGCTTTGTTTGCTTTTTTTAATAAAGCGAATTCTTGGGCATCAAATCTTGGTTCTAACAACATTTCTTGCGCTAAAGCCAATGTCTTACTATAGTTTTTAGCTAAGGTTGTACCACTCAAAGTAATGTTTTCTGTGTTGGCATAAATATTGATAAAAGCACCTAATTCTTGAATAGCTTCTTCTAATTCTTGTACAGTTTTGTTTTTAGTACCTTTATTTAACAAACCTGCGGTTAAATTAGCAACCCCTAATTTATCCATAGAATCTAATAATTGTCCGCCATCAATTGTTAAATTAAAACGTACAAGCGGAACTTCATCATTTTCAATTCCGAATATTTTTAAACCATTTTTTAGACTGTTTTCATATACTTTAGGAACTGCAAGAGATGGTGTTTCGCCATAAGGAGGTTCTATGCTTCTGTCAAAAGAAGAAGGTGTTTTTTTATACGTTGCAGCAATTTTTGGATCGAACTTTTCTTCTGCGTCAGTCACAATTTTTTCTTCAACAACAGCTTCTAAAACAGCATCTTTTAAAGCGAGATCAGCAGCGTTTTTTGGCACAAAACTAGTAGCTATGTAATTTTTATTCTGAATATATTTTTTATAAACACGCATTACATCTTCCGTGGTAACCGCTAAGGTTCTTTTTATGTCTTCAGTCACAAATCCTGGATTCCCAGTATATGTATTATAAGAAGCTAAGCCATTTCCTTTTCCTAAAACGCTTGATAAACTCTGATAAAAATTAGTTTCTTGTCCCGCTTTGATTCTGTTTAAGTCTTTTTCTGAAATACCTTCTGCTTCAAATTTTGAGAATGCTTGTTCAATTCCTGCTTTTACAGTATCCAAAGGAATGCCATTAAAAGCTCTTACAGAAAGTTGGGTTTGTCCGGCTAATTCAGAAACATAACCCCCCATGCTTGTATAAGAAGTTAGCTTTAAATCATCGACTAAAACCTCATTTAATGGAGCCGATTTTCCGCTCGATAAATATTCTGTTAAAACTTCTAAAGGATAAGAATCAGGATGATACAAAGCTACTGTTGGCCATGCCATTGTTAATTGTGGAACACGCGCAAAATTATCTTCGTAATAGAAAGACTTGGTTTCTAAAACGATTCCAGCTCTTTTTTCTTGCACAGGAATTTCATTCCCTTTAGGGATTTCATCAAAATAGGTATGAACCCATTCCGTAGCTTGTTCAATATCAATATCTCCAGATAAAATCAAGGTAGAATTATTTGGAACATACCATTTTTTAAAAAATGTTTTTACATCGTCTAAAGTTGCATTTTGTAAATCTTCTAAAGAACCAATGACTTGCCAATTATAAGGATGGTCTTTTGGATACAGATTTTTATCAATCACAAATTGATTATGTCCATAAGGTCTGTTATCGACACTTTGTCTTTTTTCATTTTTAACAACTTGTTTTTCTTTTGCCAAAACAGGATCTGTAACGGTGTTTATAAACCACCCTAATTTGTCTGCTTCTGCCCAAATCATTTTTTCCAAACCATCTTTTGGTACCGTTTGTAGGTAATTTGTTCGGTCTCTAGACGTCGAACCATTAGCACCAGATCCACCAATTCTTGCACTCATTTTATCCAATCCACCTTTTCCTAAATTCTCTGATTCTAAAAATAGTAAATGTTCAAATAAGTGCGCAAAACCAGTTCTACCCTCAATTTCTCTTGCGGATCCAACATGTACCATTAATTCTACCGCCACAACAGGATCTGACTTGTCTACATGAAAAACAACATCTAAACCATTTTCTAGTTCAATTTTTTTATAATTGATACTTAATTCTGGAGTTTCTTGTTTTGTTTTTTCTTCGGATGAATTTTTACAACAAAGAAAAGTAGTTAAAAGTAAAAAAGTAAATAGTATTTTTTTCATTTAATTTGGTTTTTTTAAACAATAAATTTACTAAAATGGAAATAATAATTACCTTCTATTTTGTTAAATTAAAATTTAAAAAAAATGCGTACACTTTTTGTTTTCAGTACTAGGTATCAGATTTTTAGTTTGTTGATTTTTGGGTGAAAATTTTTCATAAATGCTGTAACAAAATGGCACAACATTTGTCTTATTGGCGTAAACAAAAACTAATAAATTATGATTAAAAAATTATGGGTTGCTTGTGTTGCAATTGCTTTTGCAGGAACAATAAATGCAAAAGATGTTAAAATAGGTTTTCAATAAGAGATGAACATTGCTTCTGTAAACGTAAGCAATGCAAATAATCTTGACTCAAAAACAGGTTTTGTTTTTGGAGTTACAGCAGAAGTTCCGTTTACTGAAAAGTTTTCTATTCAACCAGAATTATTGTATTCAGCGCAAGATGCGCAAAAAGGAAATGATTATTGGTATGATTTAAATTATGTTTCACTTCCTATTCTGGTAAAATATTATATTGCTAAAAGTTTTACCGCAGAGGCTGGACCACAATTTTCTTTTTTAGAAAAAGACGAACTAGTGCAAATGTACACATATAACAAAAATAGAGAAAATACAAATGCAGAAAATTTTGATCTTGCGGCAAATTTTGGTTTAGGATATCAGTTTAAAAGTGGTATTTTTTTTCAAACAAGATATAATCTAGGTTTGATTGTGATTAGCGAAAATCCGGATATTAAAAATGGTGTGTTTCAAATAACTTTAGGGTTTCAATTTTAAAGAAAGCAACAATACATATAAAGTTTCTTCATAACCATGAAGAGGCTTTTTTGTTTGAAAGAATCTGATCTCTTTTTGATTGTTTCTGTTGATTTTAGGATGCGTAAGAACCTCAATTTAAGCAAGTTCTTTTTTACTTTAATCTTCTAAAGAATAAATGTAAATTTGCACACTTTAATAAAAGAATTACATGCAATACAATCACCTAGATATAGAAAAGAAATGGCAAGAATTTTGGGCAAAAAACCAAACTTTTAAAGCCAGTAATGAGTCTGAGAAGCCTAAATATTATGTATTAGATATGTTTCCTTATCCTTCGGGAGCAGGGTTGCATGTTGGACATCCTTTAGGATATATTGCAAGTGATATTTATGCGCGTTACAAACGTCATAAAGGTTTTAATGTATTGCATCCACAAGGATATGATTCTTTTGGTTTACCAGCAGAACAATATGCGATTCAGACTGGGCAACATCCTGCAAAAACTACCGAAGAAAATATTACAACCTACAGAAGACAGTTAGATCAAATTGGTTTTTCTTTTGATTGGAGTAGAGAAGTGCGAACTTCAAATCCGGAGTATTATAAATGGACACAATGGATTTTTATCCAACTGTTTAATTCTTGGTATAATAAAGATTCAGACAAAGCAGAAGATGTTTCTACTTTAGAAAAACTTTTTAAAACAGCTGGAAACTCAAGTGTAAATGCAGTCTGTGATGATGAAATAAAGTCTTTTTCTGCGGAGGAATGGAAAGCCTTTTCTAAAACGGAACAAGAAGAAATTTTACTACAATATCGTTTAACCTTTTTGTCTGATACAGAAGTAAATTGGTGTCCTGGTTTAGGAACTGTTTTGGCTAATGATGAGATTGTAAACGGCGTTTCAGAACGTGGAAGTCATCCTGTTGTTCGTAAGAAAATGACACAGTGGTCGATGCGAATTTCTGCATATGCACAGCGTTTGTTAGATGGTTTACAAAAAATCGATTGGCCACAGCCTTTAAAAGATTCTCAAACAAATTGGATTGGACGTTCGCAAGGAGCAATGGTTTCTTTTGATGTTGCAAACGCTTCTGAAAAAGAATGCTAAGAAGTAAAATTATCGTACAAAGAATTAGAGGCTTTAAAAGAACTACGTCAAAATTTATCAAAGGCAGAAACAACACTTTGGGATGAATTAAAAAATAAAAAAGGAGCATCAAAATTTAGAAAAAAATATACGATTGGTGCATTTTTGGTAGATTATGTATGTTTGGCAAAAAATATAATTGTTGAGTTTTCTGGTAAAAAAGATGAAGCAGCAAGAACCACCTATTTTACAAACGAAGGTTTTAACCTAGTTCGTTTTACAAACGAAGAGGTACTTGAAAACGTGTTGCAAGTTGTTTCTAAAATTAATTCGACAATTCAATTTCCAAAAGCGATTGAAAAAGTAGCGGAAATACAACTAGACTCGACAGCGCAGAATCAATATAAAATTGATGTTTTTACAACACGACCAGATACAATTTACGGAGTAAGTTTTATGACATTAGCTCCAGAACATGAGTTGGTTTCAAAAATTACAACAGATGCTCAAAAAGCGGACATAGAAAACTATATTACGGCAACGGCAAAACGTTCTGAACGTGATAGGATGGCAGATGTAAAAACCATTTCTGGTGCGTTTACAGGTGCATTTGCAATTCATCCTTTTTCTGGAGAGAAAGTTCAGATTTGGATTGGAGATTACGTGCTTGCAAATTACGGAACAGGTGCAGTAATGGCCGTTCCTTGTGGAGATCAACGTGATTATGATTTCGCAAAACATTTTAGAATTCCGATTCCGAATATTTTTGAAAATGTAGATATTTCTGAAGAATCACATACAGGTAAAGACGGAACAAAAATTGCAAATTCAGATTTTTTATCAGGATTAAAATATAAGAAAGCATTAAAATTAGCCATTTTCGAAATGGAGAAACGTGGTTTTGGTTACGGAAAAATAAACTACCGTTTGCGAGATGCCGTTTTTAGCAGACAACGCTATTGGGGAGAACCATTTCCGGTGTATTATAAAGACGGAATGCCACAAATGATTGACGAAAAGCACTTACCAATTGTGTTGCCAGAAGTTGAAAAGTACTTGCCAACAGAAGATGGGAAGCCACCTTTAGGAAACGCAACTGAATGGGCTTGGGATTCTCGTGGAAAGAAAGTTGTTTCTAATGAGAAGTTAAAAAACAAAACGGTATATCCTTTAGAATTGAACACCATGCCAGGTTGGGCAGGAAGTTCTTGGTATTTTAATAGATACATGGATGCTACAAATTCAGGTGAATTTGCAAGCAAAGAATCTTTAGAATATTGGAAAGAAGTAGATTTATACATTGGGGGTTCTGAACATGCAACCGGACATTTATTATACGCTCGTTTTTGGCAAAAATTCTTGTTCGATAAAGGAATTGTCCCTGTTGACGAGTTTGCGAAAAAACTGATTAATCAAGGAATGATTTTAGGGACTTCTGCTTTTGTTTATAAAGCAACTGCTTTTGTGAAAAATGGTTGTGATTGTTCTGATGAAAAATCGAATGACGATGTGTTAAATAAAATACCTACTGTACTAGTTTCTAAAAACTTATTTAATTCGGATGATGAATTTGAAACTGTTGTTAAAAATCACCTATTAGATAACGGGTTTTTAAATCCAAATTTTGCAGATTTAGTAATGATCACCAAAACAGCACTGCATGCAGATGTTTCTTTGGTAAATTCTTCGGATGAACTAGATGTTGAAGCTTTTAAGAATCATGCTTTAAATACGGATTATAAAACGGCTGAATTTATTTTAGAAGACGGCGTTTATAAAGTCGGACGTGAAGTAGAAAAAATGTCGAAGTCTAAATACAATGTTGTGAATCCTGATGATATTGTAAAACAATATGGCGCGGACAGTCTTCGGTTGTTTGAAATGTTTTTAGGTCCTTTAGAACAAGCGAAGCCTTGGAGTACTTCTGGTATTTCTGGTGTTTCATCCTTTTTAAAGAAATTATGGAAACTGTATTTTAACGGAGAAGTATTTGAAGTTTCTGATGCGGAACCAACAAAAGAGGAATTAAAGGTTTTACATAAAACCATTAAAAAAGTAGAGGAAGATATTGAGAATTTCTCTTTTAACACCTCTGTTTCCACCTTTATGATTGCTGTTAACGAATTAACCGCTTTAAAATTTAATAAACGCGCAATACTAGAACCTTTAGCAATTTTGGTTTCTCCTTATGCACCGCATATTGCAGAAGAATTGTGGAGTTTGCTTGGAAATAAAGAAAGTATTTCAATAGCAGATTTTCCTATTTTTAATGCAGAGCATTTAATCGAAAGCTCAAAAAATTATCCAATTTCTTTCAATGGTAAAATGCGTTTTACGCTTGATTTATCTCTTGATTTATCAAAAGAAGAAATAGAAAAAGCAGTATTAGAAAATGAGAAAACAATTGCACAATTAGAGGGAAAAGCTCCTAAAAAAGTAATCATCGTTCCCGGAAAAATCGTAAATATAGTTAGTTAGAACACGCAGTGTGTTTTTAGTAGTAGCTTGTTTGTGGGGAAGAGTTTTAGGAGTCTGTCAGTTCGAGTGATTCTCGATTTTTATAGAAAACTGTATCGAGAACTTTAAAAACTGTTTTTCATTCTTGCTACTTGTGCTCAACTTGATTCAGTAAGGACAGAATCCATGAAAATAAAACACAAACGAATTCATCAAAAAAAACAAAAATAGTGATTGATTTTTATGAAGTTATTGGTTTAATTGCAGCATTTATTGCAACAGCATCCTTTTTACCACAAGTTTTTAAAACATACAAAACAAAAGACACTTCAGGATTTTCTTTAACCATGTATCTCACTTTTTTTGTAGGAATTGTTTTATGGTTAATCTATGGAATTCATTTAAAAAGTGTGCCAATGATTTTAGCAAATTCAATCACGGCAATTTCATCCTTATTTCTGGTGCTTATGAAGTTGAAGTATAAATAAGGAATCAAATATTACACAAAAAAAAAGTCATTATCGTATAAGTAATGGCTTTTATTATTCGCAATATCTTCTTCTTTTTACATTGTTATTCTTATAATAAAAAGCTATTTTTGGGAAAAGTTATGTTTTATGAGAACTTCAAGGCAAAATGGAAGTTTATATATCAACATTCAAAACAAAATTGCAACTCTAGAGTTTGGTCATCCTGCAAGTAATTCTTTTCCGAGTGAATTATTAGAGAGGTTGGCAAAAGAATTAAATTTAATTTCAAAAAATGACTCAATTTCCGTGATTATCTTAAAATCGGAAGGAGAAAAAGCTTTTTGTGCTGGTGCATCTTTTGATGAATTGATCGCCGTTTCAACTTTACAAGAGGGAAAACAATTTTTTACTGGTTTTGCAAATGTGATCAACGCAATGAGAACTTGCGGTAAAATTATAATAGGGCGTGTTCAAGGTAAAGCTGTTGGAGGTGGTGTTGGGTTAGCCGCAGCGTGTGATTATGTGTTGGCAACAGAAAATGCGGCTATTAAATTATCTGAATTTACAATTGGTATTGGTCCCTTTGTTATTGAACCTGTCGTGAAAAGGAAAATTGGTTTGGCAGCGTTATCGGAATTAACGTTAGAAGCGACCAATTGGAAGAATGGGTATTGGGCAAGAGAAAAAGGTTTGTACTCAAAAGTTTTTGAGAATATTAAAGAGTTAGATGATGAGGTTGCAATTTTAGCATCAAAATTAGCATCTTATAATCCATCAGCTTTAGCGGAAATGAAAAAGGTTTTCTGGGAGAATACTAATCATTGGAATGAATTATTAGCTGAAAGAGCTGCGATTTCGGGCGAACTTGTATTGTCAGACTTTACAAAAAAAGCCTTGGCTAAATTTTCTAAAAAGTAACTGAATGAAAATTATTTCTACAAATATTGGTGAAAGAAAAGAAGTAATTAGTCACGGTAAAAAAGTAGTTACAGGTATTTTTAAATATCCCGTTGATGGACCTATTTTTTTAGATTTTGAAGAGGTCAAAGGAGATGAGGTTTCTGACAAAAAATATCATGGAGGAATTGAGCAAGCCGTTTATGGCTATTCTTTAAAACATTATGAGTATTGGAGGCCTTTATATCCAGCTTTAGATTGGACTTTAGGAATGTTTGGAGAAAATTTAACTATTGATGTTTTAGATGAAACTCAAATTCATGTAGGGGATACTTTTAAGGTTGGTAACACGATTTTAGAAGCTACCTTGCAAAGAAGTCCTTGTCATAAATTAGGGATTCGTTTTAAAGATATGAAAATTGTGAAACAATTTTGGAACACAACCAAGTGTGGTGTTTATTTTAAAGTATTGCAAACAGGTTGTATAACAATAGGTGATGATTTTCAGCAGATTAAAAGTTGTTCTGACAACCCGACAATTGCAGATTTATTAAACAAAATAAAAAAAGAAAAAGGAATATAATGAATTTTATAAAAAAATATTTTTTACTAATTTTTCTAGCATTACTTCCTTTTTATAAGCTATTCCATTTTGATGATTATTGTTTTGGAGATGAAGATTTACTAGTAGTTGGTGCACTTACAATTGTATTTGTAATTGCTCTTATAACAATAGTATTTAATGATTTATACACCATTTCTTACGGGAAAGAGTTGTTTAGTTTTATACCATTAATTATCGCGGGTGTCTTTTTTATCTCATTATTTTTAGGTTTAAAACTCCATGAAAATAGTCTTTTTAAAAATGAGTTTCAGTCTTTTAAAATTCAACAAAAAGATGCTAATACTTCTGAAATTAAATTATTTGAAGATGCTACCTTCGAATATAAAACTTCATTTTCAAATTACAATTGCGTTAAAAAAGGAACTTATTTTTATGAGAAAGATGCTCTCTTTTTAAATATGAATCATAAAACGAGTAAGGAAACTATTTTAGATAGTGCCTATATATTCAATAAAATGAATAATTTTTTGGCACCAAAGGATCGCTTACGGCCTAAATTTATACTTCAAACAAGGGAATAGTTTTTGAATTTAAATATGAAAAAAATAAAAATAAAAATATTCTTTTACTGTAAATTATTTGGTGGCTTGAATGTGGTTTTTAAGTAAACCACACTTTTTCTTTTTCATAGCAATTTTCCCACTCATTTTATGAGTGCTTTTTTTTGTATTTTTTAACTAACAAAAGGTAATAAATATATGGTAAATTGATAATTATCAAATATCTTTGCACACCATTAGTGGATATATGAATTCAATAGCAATTTTAGAGAATAAAACATCAATACGTGCACTTTTATCAGACTTAAAACAGCTTACTAAAGTTGGTTTGTCTTTAAGTGTAGTTTTTTCTTCTGTTGCTGGGTATTTATTGGCAATTGATGTTGTTAATTTTACAACACTTGTATTACTAGCCTTAGGAGGGTTTTTTATGGTTGGTGCTTCAAACGCTTTTAATCAAATCATAGAAAAAGATACTGATGCAATTATGCAGCGTACAAAAAACAGGCCTTTACCAACAGGAAGAATGTCGGTTAACTTTGCCATGTTTGTTGCCATACTGTTTACTGTTTTAGGGCTTTCTATACTGTATAGTATCAATCCAAAAACAGCCTTATTTGGGGCGATTTCTATATTTTTATACACCTGCGCATACACACCTTTAAAATCTGTAACACCGCTAACCGTTTTTGTTGGGGCAATTCCTGGAGCAATTCCTTTTATGTTAGGTTGGGTGGCGGCAACAAATAATTTCGGAATTGAAGCAGGTTTTTTATTTATGATTCAGTTCTTTTGGCAATTTCCACATTTTTGGGCGATCGGTTGGTTGCAATTTGAAGAATATAAAAAAGCAGGATTTAATATGCTGCCCATGAACACAAAAGATAAAGGAGCGGTAAAACAAATTATTTTTTATACAATTATTATGATTTTCGTTTCAATAGCGCCTGTTTTAAAGGTGTCTGGAGATTTTTATATTTACCCTTTAACGGCCGTTATTATTGCTTTGTTAGGGCTTTTAATGTTGTATTATGCAATTCAATTGTATAAGTCTGAACAGAATATAGATGCTAGAAAACTAATGCTTTCTAGTGTTTTGTATATTACCGCAGTGCAAGTTGTGTACGTAGTCGATAAATTTTTACATTAATGATGATAGAAGAACAAGCCTTAAAACAAGAATACATTGTAGCTCAAAAAAAATCGGCAAAACCTATGTTATGGGTTTCTATGATTAGTATGGTGATGTTTTTTGCCGGATTAACAAGTGCGTATGTAATTAGTATGAAACGTGAAGATTGGGTTGCTTTTGATTTGCCAGACGCATTTCATATAAGTACATTCTTAATTGTGGCAAGCAGCATAGCGCTAATCTTATCCCAGCGGTTTTTAAAACAAAATAAAAGAGAATTATCGCTAATTTTGTTAATTACTGCTTTCTTTTTAGGAATTGGTTTTGTTTGGCAACAGTATATAGGCTTTAATCAACTAAAAAGTATAGGGTTATTTTTTACAGGTCCAGAAAGTACCGTATCAACTTCATTTATAATTGGCATTACGTTTATGCACGTTATTCACGTGATTGCTGGTATTATTGTACTCCTTGTTGTAATTTATAATCATTTTAAATACAAATATAAATCAGATGATATGCTTGGTTTAGAACTAGGTGCAATATTCTGGCATTTTGTAGATTTATTATGGATTTATCTATTTTTCTTTTTCTATTTTATTAGATGATGAAAAATGTTTAATTTTGCCAATTAAGAGTTAACTAAAAATTATTTATGGAAGCAAATATTGCTGTACCGTCAGACGGAAAAAACACTTGGAATGGAGGTGGTGTAAGACCATTTAATGCCAGTTATGGTAAAATGATGATGTGGTTTTTTATCCTTTCCGACGCTTTAACCTTTTCAGCTTTTTTAGCAGCCTACGGTTTAACAAGGTTTAAGTTTATTGATTCATGGCCAATTGCTGATGAAGTATTTACGCACATTCCTTTTATACATGGTGTTTATCCGATGTATTATGTGGCATTTATGACGTTTGTACTTATTTTTTCTTCCGTAACAATGGTTTTAGCAGTAGATGCAGGTCATCAAATGAAAAAAAATAAAGTTGCCTGGTATATGTTTGCCACCATTATTGGAGGTTTGATATTTGTTGGATCGCAAGCTTGGGAATGGAATACTTTTATTAATGGTTCTTATGGAGCTGTAAAAACGAAAGAGGGTAAGGTCTTACAATTTGTTCGGGATGGCGAACAGATCGCTTTTTCAGATTTTGTGGGAGGAGATAGAATGGACGCTAGGGTAACACATACCACTAAAAATGGTTTATGGTTTGAAAGTGATTCTGAAGAAGTTCCTAAATACTCTGTTGCTCAAGTATTGGCTTCTTATCAAGCGGATCCGTCTATTCAAATTAGAAGCGAACAGATAAATTTAGATATTAAAAAGAAAATTATATTTTCTAGAGAAAGAGGACTAGAAGAGTTAACAAAAGGAGATTTGGTTTTACAGGGTGCTAATTTGACAGCAAATGAGTACGGAAATACCATTTTCGCAAATTTCTTTTTCTTTATTACCGGTTTTCACGGTTTTCACGTAGTATCTGGTATTGCAATTAATATTATTATTTTCTTTAACGTTCTTCTTGGAACCTATGAAAAAAGGGGGCATTATGAAATGGTAGAAAAAGTAGGTTTATATTGGCACTTTGTAGATTTAGTTTGGGTATTTGTATTTACTTTTTTCTACTTAGTTTAAAATAATAAAATTGCCTCAAGGTTTAGGTCTTTAGGTTTCAGTTAAAATTGTCTTTCCTGTATAACCAGGAAGCTAAAAATAGCATACAAAACATGGCACACGCACAATCTCATACAAAAAGAATCTGGAATGTATTTTGGATATTATCTGCAATAACAATTGTAGAAGTAGCTTTCGGTATTATTAAACCAGATGTATTGCATCTTACTAACTTTTTAGGTACAAGCCCTTTAAACTGGATATTCATTATTTTAACACTAGCGAAAGCTTATGGAATAACCTGGGCCTTTATGCACATGGAGGAAGAAAAAAAATGGTTTAGACGAGCAGTAATTTGGACGGCAGTTTTTCTGGTCTCGTATCTTGTAGCATTGCTCTTGATAGAAGGAGGGTATTTATTCGAAACATTATCACCACTTGTAAAATGGTAATTAAAAAAAAGGTGGTCTTAACCACCTTTTTTAATATACTTAAAATCTTATTTGTATTCTAAATCTATTTTTGAGACATGAAGTTATTTACAAAAAAAAGAGTCGTATTATTTTTACTTTTTATATTCCCTTTAATTTGTTTTCTAATTTTATCTACAGGAGAAAATAACTTTAAAAAATTACCCATAGTTACAGAAAATATTATTGATATTTCTGAAATTGATGCAACTAATAGGGCAAAACTTAAAGATCATGTTTCTATAGTTTGTTTTCTTGGAGAAAATGTAAATAAGAATAAATCAGGACTTTTAAATTTGAATGAAAAAATTTATAAAAAGTTTTTAGATTATAAAAAATTCCAAATTTTAGCAGTTTATCCTAGCGGAGCAGAGCAAGAAGTTGAAAATCTTAAAGAAGAATTAGGTGCTTTTACGGATATGCAAAAATGGGTTTTTGTTGCAAGCTCTTCGGAAGAGATTGAATTGTTTTATAATGCTTTCTCTGCAAACGAACCACTTGTAAACCTATCTTCAACAAAAGCATTTCTTATCGACAAGGCGGTAAATTTAAGAGGAAGAATTAATGACGAGGATACGGAAGATGGCAAAATGTATGGCTATAATATGAATTCTGTGTCTGTACTTAAAAGCAAGTTAAAAGATGATGTAAATGTTTTGTTTTACGAGTACTATGCTGCTTTTAAGACAAGGAATAAAAATAAGGCGGATAGAAAAGAGGTAGGTTATGAATAAAAAACACTCATATATTGGTATTACATTTATCATATTATTGTTTGGTATTTATACAGTTCCAAAGGTTGTAAATCGTTTTCAAGATTCAGATTTGTTTGAGTTTAGTAAAGTTCCTGATTTTGAATTTACTAATCAGGAAGGTGCAATAATTACGAATAAAAGCTATAATGATAAGGTATATGTTGTAGAGTTTTTCTTTTCTACGTGTCCGTCAATTTGTCCAATCATGAATCAAAAAATGACAACGATTCAAGATGCTTTTTTTGGGAATCCAGAATTCGGAATTGCATCATTTTCTATTACCCCAGAAATTGATACTCCAGAAATTTTGAAAGCTTACGCAAAAAATAATCGAATTACTCATAAAAATTGGCATTTACTAACCGGTAAATCCGAAGAAATTGTCTTCGCATTATCAAATGACGGTTTTAAATTACCTGTTGGCAAAGGAGTAGAAGAGCATGGAGGTTTTTATCATTCAGGTTTATTTGCGCTTATAGATAAAGAGGGGCATATACGTTCTAGAAAAGATGAGTTTGGCAACCCAATTATGTATTATAGAGCTTTAGAGGAACAAGGTTTTCCGGATCAGATTAAAGAGTTAAAAGAAGACATTAAACTATTGTTAAATGAATAATCTAGCACAAGAAAAAAAATACAAAAGGATAATTACTGCCTTATCCATTATTATACCGCTTGCAGTTGCCGCTTTGTTTGGAGTCAATTTAAAACAATTAGGATTTGATGTTGAACCTCTTATGTTTTTACCTCCAATTTATGCATCTATAAACGGTTTGACTGCCGTTGTTTTAGTTGCAGCTCTAATTGCTATTAAAAATGGAAATAAAAAGTTACACGAACAATTAAATACATTTGCAATTGTTTGCTCTCTTATTTTTTTGGTGATGTATATAGCATATCATATGACCTCTAATTCCACAACGTTTGGCGGAGAAGGAGTCATAAAATATGTGTACTATTTTATTTTAATAACGCATATAATTTTATCGATAATCGTAATTCCTTTAGTATTATTGACCTATATGAAAGCCAAGTTAACCGATTTTACAGCACATAAAAAAATTGCCAGAAAAACCTTTCCAATTTGGTTGTATGTGGCGGTAACTGGTGTAATTGTTTATTTTATGATATCTCCTTACTATGTATAAAAAAAGAGTATTCGCGGTTTTCGTCATGATGATTTTTTCTATAATATCATCCTACTCTCAATGTGCTATGTGTAAAGCAGTAGTGGAGAATGGAGACATTGATATGGCAGAGGGTGTTAATAATGGAATATCTTATTTAATGGTTTTTCCTTATTTATTAATTGGTTGTCTGTTTTTTACTTTATATCGATACAGAAAAAATCAAGCAAAAAATTAACATTCTAATAAGAGTAGATTTATGTAACATAATTTACTTTTGGTCGTCTTATATATAGTATTAAAATATTTTTTTCTTTAAGCTATATATAAATATAAATCAACCAAAAATAATTACGTTTTGAAATCTAAACTTATAGTATTAGTAGCATTTTTAATTTCTATTGCTACCTTTTCACAAAAAAAATGGACACTTAAAGAATGTGTAGATGAAGCTTTAAAAAGGAACATTTCTATTCAACAAAACAGATTTACTCTAGAAGTAGCAAAAAAAGATGTTGATATTTCTAAAGGTAATTTTTTACCAAACCTAAATGCAAATACAGGTGGTAATGTGAATTTTGGTACAGGTTTCGATCCTGTATCACAAAACAGGGTAAACACTACTTTCTTTGGAGGTTCTGTAGGTGTTAGTTCTGGTATTACTGTTTTTAATGGATTTAGAAATACAAACATTTTTAAGCAAGCACAATTGGGTGTAGAATCAAGCCTATTAGATTTAGAGCAAATAGAAAATGATGTCTCTTTATTTGTAGTAAATGGATACTTAAATATATTGTTTGCAAAGGAAAATCTAGGTGCGGCTAGAGTTCAATACGAAATAAGTAAAAAACAAATCGAAGCAGCAAAAAGCAGGTTTGAATCTGGTGTAATTCCTAAAGGAGATTTATTAATCACACAATCTACAGCGGCAACAAATCTTCAAACGGTTATTAGTCAAGAAAATGCTTTGGATTTAGCATTGTTAAATTTGGCGCAGCTATTGCAAGTTCCTATCGATAATTTTAATGTAGCGACTATAGATGTTGGTACCCCTTCGGCTAATTTATTCTATATGAACTCATTATTAGTTTATGATAAATCTTTAGATAGAATGCCCGAAATAGCCAGAGCAAAATTAGCAATTGAAAATTCAGATTTGAGCATAGAGATTGCCAAAGCTTCTTTTTTGCCAACTGTAACGGCATCTGCCGCTTTATCGACTAATTATGGATTTAATTTAAATTTACCGGATGGTTTTTCTAATTCACCTATGTTTGATCAGTTAGATGATAACCTTGGTTATGGAGTTGGTTTTAATGTGAGTATTCCTATTTTTAATCGCTTTCAAACTAAAAATAGAGTCGCGCAATCTGTTATTAATAAACAAATTTTTGAAACAAGATTAGAGAGTGAAAAGGTTAATTTAAAACAAACCATAGAACAATCGTTTTTAGACGTTAAAACAGCTTTAAAAACTTTTGAGGCCGCTAAAATTTCATTAGAAGCGCAACAAGAAGCGTTTAAAAATGCGCAAGAGCGCTACAATTTTGGAGCAATGACACAGTTTGACTTTGATCAGGTTAGAACACGACTCGTAAACGCACAAGCTTCTTTAATTAGCTCAAAATACGACTATGTGTTCAAGACAAAAGTATTGCAGTTTTATGCAGGAGATTTAATTTTAGAGTAATAAATTAAGAGCATATAATGAAAACCTCACTAATTTTAGTGAGGTTTTCTTTTTAAGGTATCTTTGTGAAAAAAATATAAAGAATTGGCGATCATTTTAAATATCGAAACGGCTACGAAAAACTGTTCTGTAAGTATTACAGAAAAAGGTGAGATTTTAGCAATCAAAGAATTGAATAATGGTAATTATTCGCATGCAGAGGTCTTACACCCTTTTATTGTAGCTATTTTAAAAGATGTTAATTTAATATCAAATAATATCGATGCTATTGCTGTCAGTAAAGGTCCTGGTTCGTACACTGGACTTAGAATTGGGGTTTCTGCAGCTAAAGGATTATGTTTTGCCCTTAACAAACCTTTAATTTCTATTGATACTTTAGCATCATTATCTCATGCTATTTCTATTGATGGTGGTTTTATAGTACCGATGTTAGATGCAAGAAGAATGGAAGTTTACGCTTCAGTTTACAACGAGAAACATCAACAAATAAGAGATATTAAAGCAGAAATTATTGATGAAACTTCTTTTTTAAAGTATTTAGAAATGAGTAAGGTCTATTTTTTAGGAGATGGCGCGCATAAATGTAAAGAAATTATTACTCATAAAAATGCTGTTTTTGTAGATGATAAATTTCCATCAGCAAAAGAAATGGCTTTATTGTCTTATGATAAGTACCAGAAAAGCGACATAGAGAATGTCGCTTATTTTGAGCCTTTTTATTTAAAAGATTTTGTGGTGATTCCTGAAAAGAAAAAGATTAAATAGTATTTAATTGTGGCATAATTTTTTCTAATTCCTCAATATTTTTAATATTTAACTTCTTGGTTTTAACGAATGTTTTAAAGGGTTTAATCTTATTCCCAAAGGTATCATAAAACTTTTTCTTACTTGAAGAGATTTCTTTAATAGCCTTATCAAACTGTAGGTAAAATACATCTTTTTATCTTTTAAAATCAGCAGGTTTATCTACTTTATAACTAGCTTAAGTAAGTTTTTATTTTTGAAACTTTACAATTTGCCTTGATAATAATTGGTTTTTACCATCATTGTGAACCATAAAATCTTCTAATTTTGGTCCTGGAATAGTATCCATTTCATAGTTAGAGCCTCCAGGAGCACTAAAGCCAACTACCTGACCAAAAGTTACGTTTGTTAGTGTTAGAAATAGTGTTTTCATAATATGTTGTTTTAATATATCCGTGTCAAAATTATACCATTTTATCTATGTGAACTCTATGAGGATACGGTATGTCAATTCCCGCAGCGTCAAGTGCTTCTTTCGTTTGTTCCATAACATCAAATTTAACAGTCCAATAGTCTTCTTTTTTTACCCAACCACGTGTAAAAAAGTTAATAGAGCTATCTCCTAATTCTGATACGTTTACAGCAGTCGCAGGATCTTTTAAAACTAGTGGATGAGAATTGATTACACCAAAAAGAACTTCTTTTGTTTTCTTAATATCAGAATCATAACCCACTCCAAAAGTAAAATCTACACGTCGTGTTTCTTCGGTACTATAATTAACAATATTACCGTTAGAGAGGGCACCATTGGGAATTATTATTTCTTTATTGTCTGTTGTATTTAGTTTCGTTGTAAATATTTCAATTTCTTTTACAGTACCACTTTCACCTTGAGCCTCAATAAAATCTCCAATTTTAATAGGTTTAAAAATTATAATTAAAATACCTCCAGCAAAATTACCTAAAGATCCTTGAAGTGCTAAACCTACTGCTAAACCTGCAGCACCTATAATGGCTGCAAAAGAAGTAGTTGCAATCCCTAATTGAGAAATAACAGTAATAAATAATAAAATTTTTAAAATCCATCCTAAAAGATTTCCTAAAAATTTTTGAAGCGTAATATCTACACTCTTGGTCCGCATTATTTTTCTTGATGATTTAATAATTAGTTTAATTAAGAACAAACCAGCAACAAGTATGAGAAGAGCCGTAATAATTTTTGGCACGTATAAAAATAATATGTCTTTTGTTGTTTCAATATATTCTTTCATTTTTTATTTTGTTAGAAAATTAGATACAAAAGTAATCGTTTGATTGTTAAGCCTAAAATGTTTGTTTAAATTATTAGTATTGATGGCCTAGTTGCATGTATGGTATAGATATATAAAATTTTCTTTTAGGTGCATAAGCATCGCAGATTCTGGCAATAAAGATGAAGATTAAAAGGAATAAAGCAATTTTTATTTGAATATGGAAAGAGAGACAAGATTAAACCGGAAGCTATAAAACTATTATATAAACTTAAGATAGTAGTGTTAATTTTAGTTTCTTGAGCAAACTATTTGTTTCTAAGTTCGAAAGTTTTCATTCCTCTTTTTGCAGGTCAAAGAGCTATTTCTAAATAAACCATAAAGATGTATGAGCGAAATAATCGTAATTAAGGTAATTTATAAATAGTTCATTATTATGATTTCAAACGGTAATTAAGTAAACAATAGGTAATAATAGATGCGAATTCGTTCTGTTTTCTTGGGTCTCATTTAGCAATGTAGTGCTTTAATGAATGTTTTAAGCATATTAATTGAGTCGCTTCATATTAGATTTCGAGGACTGAAGAAAATAGTTTCGTGATTTTATAGAGTACGTGCTATTATGTAATAGTTATGGAAGTATAGTGCAAAATTTTTTAGAATTATGAAGTAAATTACTTTGCTTACCAGCAACACAACAATAGAACTTAATTAAAATTTGACGGAATTTTTAAGATGTATTAAAAGGATACTCAATGTTAATTTAATGTTATCATAATGTTGTTTAATTGTGTTATTTTTTTTATATTTGTAAATGTAATGTTAAAATTATAACAAAATGGATATGAAAAAAATATTAACAATCGGTTTGCTATGTTTAGCAACTATAGGGTTTTCCCAAGAGAAAAAACCTACTTATAAAGCTGAAGGAGATTTAGTGAAAGCTACATATTATTATGAGAACGGTCTTGTTAAGACGCAAGGTTTTTTTAAAGATAAAAAGTTAACTGGAGAATGGACACGTTTTGATGCATCAGGTAATAAAGTCCAATTAGCATATTATGATAATGGTAAAAAAGTAGGAAAGTGGTTCGTGTGGACAAAGGATGCCTTAAAGGAAATTAATTATGAAAACAATACGTTAGCATCAGTTAACATCTGGAAACAAGAGTCTAGAGTGGCTTTAAATAACTAGTAATTAAAAAGAATATTTTTAAAAACCCATTAGAATTCAAAAATTCTAATGGGTTTTTTTTGTGCATTTGTGTTTTTATTAAAGTCAAGGAATGATTTCAAGTTGCTTTAAAAAGTCTTCAAAGGTATTTTTCTATAATAACTGATTGTTATAAAAAAAGATTGGTTTATACGTTTAGAATCTATAAACTCTATGTTGTATTATAATTTTGTTCTGATAAATATTCTGTTACAACCAACGATACTCGAGGTATGCCTTTCGCTTTAAAATATATAGTGCAGCTACTTCTAATTGTATCTTCAATTAATTTGAGCTAAGGTTGTACTTTAATTAAATATCATATGTTTTTATTGAGGATGCTAGTTATCCAATCAAGTCTTGGATTCATTTTTATCCTATTTTTACTCTACAATCAAAGTAAATGGAATACTATATTTTACTCCAACAGGTTTTCCTCTTTGTCTTCCTGGTTTCATAGTTGGTAATTGCCCCATTACTTTCATAACTTCACTCTTAATTTTTGGATGTGGAGCTCGTGCTTGTACATTTACAATTTTACCCGTTCTATCTATTTTAAAGCCAATAAATACTCTTTTTTTTCCTGGTGATAATCCTAATTCGTTTGGTAGATCAGCATCAAATTTTCTTATAAAATGCTTTTGAACCATTCTACTAAAACAAGCTTTTAATTCTGCTTTGTTTCCTTTACAACCAGGAAAAACAGGAACATCTTCAATAATCATGAAACTTACATCTTCGTATACTTCTTCAGCTTCTGCAACTTCTTCAATTTCTTCCACCTCTACTGCTTCACTTTCATCAGTTTCTGTTGATTCTATTACGGTTTCTTCAATCTCCTTTTCATCCTCAACAACTTCAATCTTTTCAGGAGCTGGTGGTGGTGGAGTTTTTGGTTTTACGGGCTCAACTCTTTCAGTGATTGGAATTTCTTCCTCCATTTCTGCATTCATGTTTAAAGTACCCAAATCTCCATAGGTCTTGTCATATGTTTTTTGTTCTATGGCAACATAGGTTACAAAAAGCGCTAGAACTAGCCCTATTTGCATAAAAATTTTGCTGAAATTCTCTAAATTTGACTTCGGGTTTTTCTTGATTTCCATTGTAAAAGAGTTTTTATAAGTTGCTAATTTAAATAAATTATTGTTTTAAAGTAGAACTCTTAGCATTAATAAATGTTTTTTTTTCGAAAAAATAAATTAAAAACGACTAGAGCTAAAAAGACACCTAACGAATTGGCAAAAACATCGAGGTAATCTCCAGTTCTGTAGGTTGTTAAAGTATATTGCAATACTTCAATTATTATGCCAAAAATAATACAGCTAATTACAATAACATATTTTTTTTGCTTTTTATAAAATGCAAGCAACCAAGTTATTGCTAACATAAAATAGGCCAAACTGTGATATCCTTTATCTATATTGGCTATTTCAATACCTATGCTTGGTATTTTTATTATGCTTAAATAAATAATACCTACGGTGATTGATATTGCAATTAAAAATATGTTATCCTTCAATAAGATTTTTATACGCTTCAGCATCTAATAATTTTTCTATTTGAGAGATATCAGATATTTCAATTTTTATCATCCAACCTTTATTGTAAGGATCTGTGTTTACCACTTCTGGGTCATCTTCTAAAGTTTCATTAAATTCAATTACCTCTCCTGATAACGGCATAAATAAATCGGAAACAGTTTTTACAGCTTCTACAGAGCCAAAAACTTCTCCTTCTTCTACGGTATCATCTAAAGTGTCGACATCGACATAGACGATATCGCCTAATTCTCCTTGAGCAAAATCTGTAATTCCTACAGTTGCAATAGTACCTTCAATTTTAATCCACTCGTGGTCTTTTGTATACTTTAATTCAGCTGGAATGCTCATTTTATTTATGTTTTATACTGTTTTTTAATTTCCTCCTAAGTTATAGACTAAGTTAATACCACCATTAATTGCTTGTCTTGGAAATGTGGTAGAAATAGCATATTCAGATGTTTGATGATTATAATATAAGGACGCTGTTAAACTACTGCTCAATTTATAGTCTGCGGTAAATTTAATTGAAAATAATCGTTGACCACCACTAATTTGATTATTATCTTCATCTATATATCTAATTTGTGTTAAATTTTCCCTTAAAGAAATATCTGCTCTCAAATTAATATCGCCTTTTAAAGCGATTTTTTTACCTGTAAAACGCGTATTCATTTTTACATTTTTAAAAACATACCCCAATCCGAAGATATACTCTGTGCCGGCAATATCTGTTAAGGTACTGTTGTTGAAATTCATGGTTAACGTTCTATCTCTTTTTATTTCCCCTCTTAAAGAAAATGAATTTTTCATTTTCATGTCTAGTTTTATTAAAGGCGAAAACTCATCTACTAAAGTTGCACTGGCAATTAATCTATCTGGTTCGTAATTGTTTGCAGCATTGGTTGCTGTGAAAGCAGTATCGTCATTATATTGTAAATTATTGGTAAAACTAGAAATCGTGTAAGATGATCTATATCCATGCGAAATTACAAAAGAAGAGAAATTCTTTTTAAACCATTTCATTTTCATAAAACCATTGTAACGTAAAGTCCAATTTGGTATCGGTATATTTCTAAACAAGCCTGTATTTACTTTATTCGGATCTTTGCCAGAATAAGCGGCCATAAATGCAGGTAATAATACTTGCTGACTATTTTCACCAAATCCTGCGGGATTTGCTGAAGGGTTTTCTAACGCAAATCTATCTGAAATAATACTTCGATAATCTCTCATTTTCTGAAACAAAGCATCACCATCTGTAAATGCAGTAGAAAACATGGAGTGACTTGAGCTAAAGTTTCCAGTTTCAAAAGCCTCTATTCCAAAATCAATGGCGCCATTTGCAGAGCCGTCTTCTACAATATCTAATTGTTGAGATAAATCTGAAGTCTGAATTTTATTAGCTCTTACATCAATATCTAAATCTTTAAAAGGTTTTATTGTAAACGTGTAATCGAGTTTATTATAATGTGTTCTACTGTATGTTTTATTGTAAAAAGCGCTTTCGTCATCGTTCGTTGTAGGATCATCAATGAGCGCTCTCGGGTTTACTAACCAACCATTAGTAAGCGCTGTATTTCTAATGTCAACTTGACTACCAAAAGCAAAAGCGGTTGGCGATCCACCTAAAAAACCAACTCCCTCGTCATAACCTTGTAAATACTGTCCGTTGTTTTCTGTGTAACTTATTTTACCTTGTTTTACGGAGGTAATAACTTGCCAAGCTCCTTTTAAAATCTTCTTTCCTAAAGGTAAATTTTTCTTTAGTTTTATTCTTGATACGTTTTTACCCTTTGCATTTTTACGTTGTGTTTTTGTCAATAGTAATTTTTCAAAACCAATTTTTTTGTAAATTTTATCGAAAGAAAAAGTAGTATTTAAATTATGCGTGTTGGCATTTTGAATTACATTACCTATTTTTTCTGCAATCGTTTGGTCTTGTGATGATACGCGCCAATCAAAATCAGCAGTATATGCATAATCGGCTTTTATGAAACTTAAAAAAGTAAACTTATCTAGGGGTATTGCATAGGTTGTGTTTAATTTTTGATGGTATTGATTGGCTCTTCCTGTATTAAAGAAATCATCAAAAATTTGTAATTCCTCTCCACTTCCAAAAGCATCATAGATATAATTATTAGTGGCATTAAAGTTCAATTGTAATGATTTTGTTAAATCGAAACCTACGGTATAATCCCAATCAAATAAAAACCTACGTTGTTTTAGTTCTGGCTGATTTGGCAAACCTTCTATTAAGTTTCTTGATTGTTGTTCATTATAACTTCTATTTATTCTAGAGTTTACGGCTAAAGTTTTCGGAACAGGATTAAAGTTTAAGTCCTTAATAAATTTCCAATATTTACTTTTAAAGCTTTCAGAGTTTTTAAACAGTTCTATTGGTTTAGAGTCAAAACTAAAATTATAAGCGGCAGAAGCCATCACATTTTCATTGATATATTTTTCAATATTATAATCTCTGTGAAATTCTTTGTTGTGAGAATAAGAAACCGCTAAATTTTCTACATTATAAAATTTAGGTTTTTTAGTGGTATTTGGGTTTCTATTCTTTTTAACATTGATAAAACTAATGCTTGTTCTTTTCGTATAATCTCTAGAAAACTCGCTGTTTGGGTTCTGCTCTAAAGCTTCTTGTAAAGTAACATCTTGATATTGTGGATCAAATTTTGGATCAATAAACGTTTCACCAATACTATAACTCATAGGTAGTTGAATTCCCCATTTTTCTGGTGTTAATACTTTTCCAAGATTCACACTAGTAGCAATATCATATTGTTTGGTTTCATCTAAACTACGCTGATTTACGCGATCTTCTACATTACCAAAACCAATGGTTTGCATACTACCAGATACAGACACATTTGCTACGTCTGCAAAATTAGCATCAGCATTCATCACTGCTGCCCAACCAGGTTTGTTATCAAAACCTGAGGAACGCAATTCATTAAACCATACTTCACCACTTTTATTTAAATTAGCGTTGTTTCTTAAGCCTAAAGTTACTGTTCTTAACTGAGCTAAAGTAGGGTTTCCTTTTACTCGTATTATAAATGCAGGTGCTTCACCTTGCACAACTTTTGGATATATTTCATTTGGCAGTAGGTTAGGGATACCGTCTCTATCTACTTTTAATCGGCCAAATGTTTCTAGCAGGGCATCTAAATTATTTTCTTCTGGCCAAATATCAATAGCAGAACCACCACTTGTAGATACTTTTAAAGGCACTTCTATCTGGTAAAAATTATCATTCAAGTCTGTACCCAATCTAATAATTGCAGAAAAATCGTCATCACTCACAGGTCCTTCGCCAACTCCTTGCAAGTGCATAAACATTTTAAGGTTTTTAAAACGCCTTAAATCGATACTAATGTTTTTATAAATAGCTCTTGTTTTATTTGGTTCAAGGTTATTCACTTTTAAGGTAACAGATTGCTCATTTTGCAATTGCACAGAGGTGGTTCCTTGCAAACGCTCGCGCTCAATTCCCGGAGGCTGAATATAGCTACCATTATTTTGCTCAATGCTGACCACACCAACTTCAAAACCTTCTAATTCTGCCTGATTTAATTCCCTATCGGGATTAATTGCAGGATCGATAGTTCTTAAATAGCGTCTCCAATCTCCACGCACCAAATCTAATTCACCAAAACGAATGACCACAGGCATTTTAAAATTGGTTAAAAACATTCTAACAAATCGAATGCTGTTAAAATCAGAAATCCCGTTTATTGGGGTTCCATTTCTAATAGGAACTCTAAATTGATACCACTTTGTTTGCTGTGTACTTCCGTTTTCTAAGGTAACTGAAGTTGTTTTTTCATCGACAATAAAATTTTTTCCTCTCTGTAGATCATTTTTATTCATCGAAATTTTATACTCATAATAACTTTCAACAGTATTCATGGTTTGATCTCTGTTGATGTCTTCTACGTCTGGATAGGTGGTAGAGGAGGTAGGATAGGTTTCTTGAGATTGATTCAATGTTGGCGAATTGCCCTGGGTGTTATTAAAATCTTTGTATCTTCTTAGTATCGATGCATTAATCGCATCTAAAGATCCTCCTCTAAAAAACTGAAAGTTATCTGCTGCAGGATCTCTTAAACCCTCGTAACTTGTTCCTTTAATACCCAATAATTCACCTTCTTCAGCATCATTTAAACCGTCGAATCCAACATCTTGGTTTATTCTTGCATCGTCTTGTTCGCTAAATGCATAAATTATAGAAGGGTTTCTAGGCACATCTCCCCAAGTTGTTCTGTTTACATTGCCGCCATTTATTTTTGCGCCATCATCTGGTAAACCGTTTTCGAACATTTTACGATTGTCCTTTACAATATCTTCAGAAATATTACCAAGATTGATGTATAAATCGCCTACTTGATTAGAAAGATCATTAGGATTTAATCCTTGAGGCAAACCCTCTTCTGTGGTAATCGAGTAATTTTGATAAGGATCCATGATCCAAAATTGAATAAACTCAACATTGGCTTGGTCAAAATTGTTCGTATTTAGGGCACGCATAATTCCACCCCAATTTGTTTCAGGGTTTGGTAATTTTACAGCACCATCAATAATATTTGCGTTTGGGTTATAGTTATAAGAACCTCTTTCTTCTGGGAAATAGGCTAAATCTAAAGTTCTTGCTTGTAAATTTTGAGTAATATCAAATTGTTGGTTTGGGAATAATTCACCAAAGTTTATTTGTCTAGTTTCTGCTCTAGAGAGTTCATCTGCCGAGATACTTGCAGGTGTTTCCCCGATTCCATAAAAAACTTGATCGATACTGTACCAAGCTAATTTACCTCTTTTGTAGTTGTAAGAAAAATCACTTTGATCACCAAAAAAACCTGGATAATATTTTGGTGTACTAGCTTCATACCAGTCTAAAGCTGATAATAAACTTATCGGTATTTGAGAAGCTTCAAAATCATCTATATAAGAAGTTGCAGCACCAGCTACATCAATTCCGCTTGGAGTTCCTGGTAACAAATACGCCATGTCTGCTCTAACGGATAAATTAGAAGGAACATCTGTATCTACAAAAGGTAATTTGTTTGCTAATTTTGTGAAATAAGGGACTTCTGTGGAGTAATCTATATTTAAACCAAACATCGTATTATCGATAGGTTCTGCGCCAAAATTAACTTTAGGCGTTAGAGGTCTCTCCATAATATTTAAAACAGTTGCGCCAACTACAAAGTCCTCTGAAAACGTATGTTCAACATCAACACCCATAAAAGTTTTTCTTTGTTGATTAAAAACTGCGTTATTTTCAGTTGATACACTTATAGGAGTTCCGGATGCTTGTAAACCTGGGTCGATAATTTGCACCCTACCAGCCATATAGTCAACTACATAATCAACACCTTCTACCAATTGTCTTCCGCCAGCGGTTACTCTTACAGAACCTCTAGGAACATTGTATGCGCCAATAGGAATTCCGCTAGGACTTTCTGATCTAAAATATCCCTTTAAAAAATACTTATCTTTATTTTGAAAGTTATTTTTAATGTTAATTTTTGTGTTTAAATATAGTTCTTTAAATAAAAATTGCTCATCTACACTTTCATCTAACCCAACATCACTAGGGTCATTTTGATTTAAAACTAAATCATTACCAAAAGGTTCTGGTTCTGGAAAAATAACATATCCGTTTTGAGAATTTACCGTAATACCTTCTACATAATCAAAGAAGCCATCTGAAGTTCTAAACTGACTTTGATCGAGCTGGTCTAGCTTAAAAACTTGAATTAAGGGTACATTTGGTATGTTTGTAGTATTTGAATTTTGTAACACATTAGAGGCAATTCCTGTATTATCATCTCTATATAAAATTTCAAAACGAAAACCATCTTGAGTTAAGGGGAAAGCTCCTAAAGCGTAAATATTTTTCATCATTAAACGCCAAGTAGGAAAAGATTCGTCTTCACCCGTGGTCGCATTTGTTCGTTTTGTTTGTAAAATTTCTGAACGTAATAATTTAACTGCTAAATTTTGAGGTGCTTGAATTCCGTCATTAGAAAATTCACCAACTTTAAAAGATTTTTGAGAATTACCGCCATTTATAGTTCCTGCAACTGTATATTCATAAGCAACTGCTAAAACTTCACCATCATTTAATCTTCTGTTTAAAGAAATATACCCTAATTGAGAATTTAAAGTATATTCATTTAAATCTAATTTTCTTGCGTTTTCTAGAATAGAATAATCTGTTCCTTGTTCCATTTGAAAACGATTCTGTAGTGTATTATCAACATCAGAGACATCTCGTATTCCATCTAAAACAATTTGTTGATATATATTGTTTGCATTATTTTGAGGCAAATTTAATTGTTGCCCGTTAGCATTTATGCTAATAGGATTTGACGGGAGCACAGTCCCTTTATCATCCACTAAATTAAGGTAAGAATTAGTTGCGTTCGCGTTGTTAGATTCACCAATATCCGCTAGTGCTACAATACTTCTAAAGTCTTCAGTAGCCGCATTTCTATTCGTAATCCAAACTTCAATTCTAGTAATACTAACCTGACTACTTATTAAAGGATATTGCTTTAAAGAATTTGCGTAATTATCTATAAAAAACTGTGATAAGAAAAAATGACGGTCATTATCATAATCGGTAGTTCTTAATTCAAATTCTTGAATTGAAGCACCAGCTTCTGATACAACGGTTTTACTTTCAGAATTTTGTTGAGAGAAGACAGCCGTAACGTTTGTGTTTCCGAATTGTAGTTCCGTTTTTACTCCGAACAAACTTTGTGCACCATTGATCAAAGAATTTTTAATAGGCATGGCAACATTACCAGCTTCAATTCCTTGTAAAATATCGTCTTCTGTAGGGGTAAAATCGATTTTTACTAAATTCTGAAAATCGAAACTAGCTTGCGTATCATAATTTGCCGTAAATTCTAAACGCTCCCCAACTTTTGCCCGAATACTTGCATTTATTTGCTGATCAAAATCAAAAACAAGACTACTTCTATTTTCTTCAGAAATTTGAGGATTTTCTGTATTTTGATAAATAAAACCGAGTTTTAAATTTAAGTTTCCTGTAGGTGTAACTTTTACAGTATTACCTCCAAAAATCGATTCAAAAAATGTATTATTCACATAATAAGTTGGCAGTAAGTCTTTTTGTGCGGCAGCAGCTCCTTTCTTTTTACTATTTGTAGCACTTATTTTATCTTTAAAATATTGCAACATATCTCGTTTTAAGCGATATTGTTGATATTCTTTTTGTGTTAAATAAATAGGAGTTTTAGTCCGATAATCACCAATTTTTTCAACAATAACATACTTGTTTAAAGCTTTATCGAAAATAATTTCCTTTTTTGCTAAATCGTCCAAAAAAAGACCTCCTTTTTGAGTATTCTTAAAATCGTACCTTAATTTTAAAGTATCTTTTTTAATTGCTACAGAATCTTTGTTGGTATTCGTTTGAGCGTATACTGATAAGTTTACCAAAAAAGTAAATAGTAGTAATAATAATATATTTTTTAACAATCTAATCAATTGATTATAAGTTTTTTAACGCTAGTTTTATGATTTTTTCGACAGATGCATCAGGGTGTTCCTTTACAATAGAACTCACTATCTTTTCTGATTGTCTTCTGTTAAAGCCTAAAACTTCTAAAGCAGATAACGCTTCATCTTTATTAGTATTGCTTGCTGTAAAGGAAACTTCGTCCATATCGAAGGTTTTTAAAATTTTATCCTTTAAATCTACAATAACTCTTTGTGCTGTTTTTATTCCGATTCCTTTTACAGATTGAATTAGCTGCACATTTTCTGTTGCAATTGCATTTTGTATTTCTTCGGATGTCATCGAAGACAGCATCGTTCTGGCAATACTAGGACCAACACCGGAAACGGAAATTAATAATTTAAAAATTTCTCTTTCTGTTTTGTTGATAAAACCAAAAAGGGTGTGTGCATCTTCTCTAATGGATAAATGCGTGAATAAAACTACATTTTCATCTTTGGGTAAACTAGAAAAAGTATTTAAAGAAATATGCAATAAATAGCCAACACCATTGCAATCTACTACAACTTCTGTTGGACTTTTTTCAACCAATCTACCTCTAACTTGTGTAATCATTTTTTCGTTTAAGCTCTAAAATACTATTTTTTATTCTTTTCTCTTTGTTGCGCATCTACAGCTGCGAAAGCTGCCATATTAACCATTTCATCTACACTAGCACCCAATTGTAAAACGTGTATAGCTTTACTTAAACCTAAAATTACCGGGCCAATAGATTCCGCTCCTTGCAGTTCTTTGAGTAATTTATAGGTGATATTTGCAGATTCTAAATTCGGGAAAATCAATACATTTACTTTTTTACCGTTTAATTTAGAAAAAGGGAACTCTTTGGCTAACATTTCTGGATTCAACGCAAAATCTGCTTGGATTTCTCCATCTACAACCATGTCGGGAAAATGACGATGCATGTACTTAACAGCTTCTCTGATTTTTTCAGAAGTTCCATTCTTTGAAGAACCAAAATTAGAAAATGACAACATCGCCACATTTGGTTTCATGCCAAACATTTTTGTTAAATTAGAGGTCATTTGTGCTATTTTCACTAAATCCTTTGCAGAGGGATTTATATTGATGGTTGTGTCTGCTAAAAATATAGGTCCTTGTTTGGTTAACATTAAATTACAAGCGGCAACTTTAGAAACTCCCTTCTCTTTTTTAATTAATTCTAAAATAGGCTTTACCACAGAAGGGTAAGGTCTAGAATAACCCGTGATTAAGGCATCAGCTTCATTTTCATTCACCATCATTGCAGCAAAATAGTTGCGTTCACGCATTAATTTTTTTGCTTCAGATAATGTTCTTCCTTTGCGCTGTCTAGTTTTCCAGTATGCCTCTCCATATCGGCTTCTGCGTTCTTCTTCTTCATCCGTTTTTGGATCAAAAATGGGCACATCATCTGTAAAACCAATTTCTTCTTTTAATTCTAAAATAACCTCTTTTCTTCCTAATAAAATTGGAATCCCTAATTTTTCTTCATGAACTCTCTGTGCAGCTTTTAAGACATCTAAATGATCTGCTTCAGCAAAAACAACACGTTTACGATTACTTTTTGCTCGGTTATGAATCAATCTAATTTCTTTACTACCAGAGCCAGAGCGTTCCATGAGTTCTTCTCTATATTTGTCCCAATCTAAAATTGGTTCCAAGGCAACCCCAGAATCCATTGCTGCCTTTGCAATTGCTGGCGGAATTTCATAAATTAGTCGTGGATCAAAAGGTTTCGGGATTATATATTCTTCGCCAAAAGTTAAACTCACTTCATCATATACAATGTTTACTTGTTCAGGAACTGATTTTTTGGCTAAATCTGCTAAAGCATGAACAGCAGCCATTTTCATTTCTTCATTAATTTTAGTGGCTCTTACATCTAAAGCACCTCTAAAAATAAACGGAAAACCAAGTACATTATTCACTTGGTTAGGATGGTCTGATCTACCAGTAGCCATAATAATATCGTCTCTTGTAGAAACTGCTAAGTCGTAATCTATTTCTGGAACAGGATTTGCCATAGCAAAAACAATAGGATTTTTACCCATTGCTAACAACATTTCTGGAGTCACGACATTACCCATCGATAAACCGATAAAAACATCGGCATTGTACATTGCTTCTTCAAGTGTATATAAATCTCGAGACGTTGCAAATTCTGCTTTTTGAGAAGTTAAGGTTTCTCTATCTTTTCTGATAACACCTTTGCTATCACACATTACAATGTTTTCTCTTACCGCGCCTAGTTTTAAATACAAACGGGTACAAGAAATTGCAGCAGCACCTGCACCATTGATCACCATTTTTACTTTAGAAATATCTTTATTAGTAATTTCTAATGCATTTTTTAAGGCAGCAGCAGAGATTATTGCAGTTCCATGCTGGTCATCGTGCATTACAGGAATGTTTAATTCTTGCTTTAAACGTTTTTCTATTTCAAAAGCTTCAGGCGCCTTAATGTCTTCTAAATTGATGCCTCCAAAAGTTGGCGCAATTGCTTTTACAGTAGATATAAAGTGCTCTACATCGGTGGCATCTATTTCAATGTCAAAAACATCAATATCAGCAAATATTTTAAATAGTAAACCTTTTCCTTCCATTACTGGTTTTGAGGCTTCAGGTCCAATATTCCCCAAACCTAAAACGGCTGAACCGTCGGTTATTACGGCAACTAAATTTCCTTTTGCTGTGTACTTGTAAACATTTTTTTTGTCTTTTGCTATTTCTAAACAAGGTTCTGCTACACCAGGAGAATATGCCAACGCTAAATCGTGTTGTGTTGCATATTTTTTAGTAGGTACAACTGCTATTTTTCCAGGTTTTGGTTTTGCGTGATAGAGTAGTGCTTCGTGTCTTTTTCTAGATTCGCTCATAAAAGAGTTATTTGCTTATTTAAGCATACAAATATATGCTTTTCAATGAAAGAGTGAAGAAATTTTTAGCTTTTTAGAAATTTTGATGTTTTTCTATGCAGCGCTATATTTTGTCCTTTATCTAGCGTTTTATGTGATGATTTGTATCTTCTTAAGAACTAAATTAAATAATACTTTAATTCAGAAATAACCTTTTTTGCCGCTTGCCGCTCTTTAAGAATAGTGATTTCATTTTAGTCGATATAAAAAGAAGGTAAAAAAGGAACTCCTTTATGCAGTTGAGTGCAAAGTTACTTTCGCTAAACTTTTTAATTCAAAAAGAGGATTCATTTTAAAAATAGTTCGGTAGCTTACTTATTTTTCTTAACTTTTAACGGAGTATTCATCCAATAATCATTTTCTAGTTTTAATGAAGTAATAATCGATTTAGACAACGGGGAGTTTTTATCAACAAAGTTTTTTTGAATCGGTAGTCTTTTACTTTCAAAAACTTCCTGCACAAAAAACTCTCTATATTGATTCATCTTAATACTTGCTCTTTTGTCTATTTCATATCCCTTAAGATCCATAATATTGGTAATTTCAAATGTAAAGTAAGATGCGTAATTAGGGTTTCGTTTTTCTTTATCAAAATCTAATTTTTGAATGGAATTCTTATCAATATACACATTAACCGCTATATTATCTGTGTCAAACGGACTCACATCAATAACTTTTAGTTTTTGACCTTTGTAGTAAATTTTAAAATTCTTTCTAAAAGGTTTTACACTGCTAACATCCAATTGTCTATTAAAAGTTATCTTGAAACCGTTATTTTTTGCATTGAAAACCGTTTTATCAATTTTAAAATAATTACCATTTGTGGCCTCAAAAAAGTTATTAAAGGTGATGTAATTTAAATGCATCTTATCCTTTTTTGCTTTATATTCTATGGTTACAGAGTACTGAGGGTTTTTTTTATTTCTGTAGTAAAGATTATAGTTTAGTTTATGAATGGCAAAATCTTGATCAGAAATGTAAATGGTTCCGTATGCTGCATATTCATAACTCGTTTTGCCTTTAATAGAAAAAAAGGAAATTTCATACAAAGGAATATCATCAGAAAAAATGACGCTTTCTACTCTAAATTTATGATTACGAATAAAATCTTCTTCAAAAATATTACTGTAAGAAAACGACATTTTATCGTGATTTCGAATGGAGTTTGTCAATTCTAAAAGATTGAGTTCATTGCCTCCTAAAGGAGTTATATATACACTTTCTGAAAATTTTTTACTTGAATTGTCATAAGGAATCGTAAGCGTAGAATCTTGAAGAAATTGGTTATTAGTTCGGTATGTGTATAATAATGACTGATTTTTTTTACTCTTTAATTTATCGCTATCAAAACCATCATCAAAAGATTCTATGATTGCTTCATGCACGTTTAGAAATTTTACAGGTGTTTCTGATTTTATATTTTTTTGATAGGAGTCTCCAACAGGTTGCTGGTAATCTCTATAATACCCAATATAAGAATGTGCTTCTGTTGCATAATTTTCTAGAATATTTTCCATCGCTTTTCTAACGATTTGCACTCCTAAAAGTTTTCTTTTTTTCTTTTTTGAAGTTTTAATAATTACTTCATTTAAACTGCTATTTGAGTTTGATAAGTATATAACATTAACCATATTATTTTTTAGGGAGGCTAGTTTAACCTCTTTGGTTTTATAACCAATAGACGAAATTCTTATAATTCCTGTTTTTTTATAATTTGTTGGTATTTCAAAATTACCATTAAAATCTGCATGAGTACCTCTATTGATGTTTTTAAGCATTACAGTGGCATATACAACTGGTTTTTTTGTAGAAAGATCTAATACTTTGCAAGAAAATTTCCTTTGGGAAAAGGAGAGAGTGCTCGCCAAACAAAAAACAAATAAAAGTACTATTTTCTTTTTCAATATCTAAATTTTATAGATCCATTTAATACTAAAAACCACGCCAAATAGACCTGGTTTTCGTTTTAATTTTTAAACAGTAAATATATCAACTCTATCAATAATAAGTTATAAGATGATGATAAAAGTTTTTTAGATACTAGTTCTAAAAGCTCATTTGTAAGCACTATCGTTAAATAAAGGAAAAAGAACTATTGTATTCGTTGCAAAGAAGTACAATCGGGAGTACCAAAAAGAGCGTTACCGAAATTACTAAAGAAACCCAAACAGCTTTTCAGGCTAAAAAATAAAAAAACCTCATCCATGAAGATAAGGTTTTTTTATAAAAATAATATTTTAGCTTATTTAGGATCTAAAGCGATTTCAACTCGCGCCATAACATCTTGTAAATGGTAACGTGATGTGGTATCAGAAGCTCTTGAAGCTGCCGTTCTAACATCTCGTTTTAATTTATTTAACTCTCCTCTTGCAAAAGATTTAATATCAGATTGACCCACATTTACAGAAGCAGATCCAAAACGACCTCTTTGGTTTGGTGCAGTGTTTAATAAATAATCTAAACGCTCAATATGTGCTTTTTGCAAATTTCTTCTATACGTGTCAATACTTCTACCATTGTATATTTCAGACCAAACTCCTTTTCTTAATGCAGAAAACATAGCAACTAAATTGTATGCTTCGTTTCCATTTAAAGTTTCGTTTTCAATCATACGAGCCATTCTATCAGTGCTTAAAACGCCATTTAAAGTTCTTACTTGTAGTGCTCTTATTGTTTCTATTGCACCACTAGATTGTACTTTAGAAAAAATATTTTTATCTAACATCCAAGTTGGTGTTTTAAATAATTGATCAATTACAAATTGTAAAGACTCTTTTTGACGTGCTTTGTCTACATGCGCATAGACGGCTCCTTCTTGATCGGCTGTTTTGTAGTTTTCATAAATACCACCAACATTAGAGGATACATGACCCATGTATCTTGCAAACTGACTTGCAATTTGACCATACATTGTTGCCATGTCTTCATAAGTTTCTCCTTTTTCAGCAGTCCATTCTTCTAATTTCGGTAAAATTCTCTTCAAATTTTTAATTCCGTAATCACTAGCTTTTACAGCATCGTCGCCTAAATCTTCTGTTTGTGAACTCGGATCTATTACACCACGTTGTTGACGACCAAAACGATAAATAGGGTCGCCTGCTTTCGCTAAAATCCAGCTATCTAAAATTGGTTTTTCATCTTTAGCATCTGTATCTAAAATAGGTCTATATCCCCAGTTAATGGCATATGTATCATACAAACCGATATTAGGCATCAATGCAACACCTTTATCTTCTGGTTGCGCAACATAATTAAAACGTGCATAATCCATAATAGAGGGTGCAGTTCCATATTTTTTAGTAAAACTTGCAGAGCGCAAAGAATCTACAGGAAACGCGGAAGAACTACCCATGTTATGAGGCAAACCTATTGTATGACCAAGTTCATGAGAAGACACAAACTTAATTAACTCACCCATTGTTTCTGTTTTAAAGTTATTTCCTCTTGCATCAGGGTTAATGGCTGCAGTTTGGATAAAAAACCAGTTATGCAATAAAGACATTACATTATGGTACCAATTGATGTCAGACTCTAAAATCTCTCCTGATCTTGGGTCACTTACATGAGGACCATTTGCATTTGGTATTGGAGACGCTAAATAGCGAATCACTGAATAACGCACATCTTCGGGGCTATAATCTGGGTCTTCCTCTTCTGTAGGGGCCATTTTACCAACAATAGCATTTTTAAATCCTGCGGCTTCAAAAGCAACTTGCCAATCATTAACACCTTGAATTATATAAGGTACCCATTCTTCTGGTGTAGCTCTGTCTACATAATATACAATTTGTTCTTTAGGCTCTACCAATTCACCTCTTTTAAACTTTTCAATATCTTCATCTTTAACTTCTAGACGATATCTATCTAAATATCTAACGGTTTTACTTTTTTGAGCCTCTAAACCATAATCAGTTTGTCCTCTTGCAAACCAACCAACACGCTCATCAAAATATCTACGTTTCATAGGTATCTTTGGTAATAAAACCATAGAATTACTCATTTCTATAGTGATAGAACCGACAGCACTATTAGAAGGCGCTTTATTTGCAAAATATGTTTTTACATGTCTAACTTCTATATTCTCTGGGTAACTATTTACTCTATCTATATCAGAACGCGTTTTGTCCATTCTTGTAATTTGATAGCTTTTTCTTCCTCTAGCCGGAAAACCTAATGGTTTTACATCGTCAGAAAATAAAGGAGTAGCATCGAAGACAGTTGCAGTAGAATCTTTACTAAATGCTTTTATTGGAAATGAAAATAAAATGGGTTCTAAGTTAGAATTTACTACTGCTTCATGCACAGGTAAAAGTGTATCTGCCACTACGCTGTGCGAAACTACTCTTAAAAGGATACTTTTATTTTTCTTTTCCCAACGCAAAACTTGAGTATTGGCTTTTCCACCACCAAAACCAATTCCCCTTGCGGTTTTAGCAATTCTTGTAACCATTAACATTTCTCTATTGATCAGAGAATCAGGAATTTCAAAAAGATACGTATCGTCTTTTGTGTGCACCTTAAATAGACCTTCATCTGTTTTGTGGTCTTTGGTAATTACCTTTCCATAAGGTTGAATAGCTCCTTTTTTTGGTTTAGGCTTTGGTTTCGGGGCAACCTTAACTTCTTTCTTTTTCCAGAATTGAGCATCAATTTCTGTGGAAAAACCAAAAACGAAAGCTATTAAAAATAGTTGCGAGAGTCTTTTTTTTATCATTATTTCTGTTTGATTTGAATTCTGACCGAAATTAGGGAATCCATAAAAAATGAACTCTTAAATAAATGTTAAAGAGAAGTTGGCCTCTGTGTTAAATAAAAATGAGCCTTTTAAACGTTTTAGATAAGCCTATCTTAGAATTGCAATTATTATAAGTCTGTCTTTTATTAAACAGGAGCGTGAATCTAAATATAGCATCTTCTTTTTAGCTTTCTAAATTAGAGCTTTTCCCCAATTTTATTTTGAATAAAACTAGCACTTTTAATTCCCTTTTATTTGATTATCAATAAGTTAAGGCTGATAACTTATTGCGTCAAAAAAATCTAAAATTATATTTAATTTGAGATTTCTTAAGGCATAAAATTTAAACTTTACTCTTTTAAGTTTACATTATTTTTGTTACCAAGAAAGTCTTGATACCAATCTGTATAGGGTGGGCCATCCGAGGTTGCCTAATCTGCAAAGAAGTTTTGGATGCTATAACTATTATTTTTTCTTTTGATGTTTTATAAGTTCCTACTAAAGTAAGAACCTATAGTAAACTTTCGTGTGTTTTAAAATTACCATTACTATTTTTCACTGGTAAAGAGTTTTCAATAGAGGTTGTGGTTGGATAATAAATTGTTGGTTTCTTTGGCAGATCTACTTCTTTCGTTCTGTATTTGTGAATGATTAGAAAAGGGTTAATGTCTCATTAAATTGATAGAAGTTGTCGATAAGCAGTATTTATATTTGGTAGTTTGCTTTTAGGGAAAACGAGTTAAAAAAAGAAAACTACCTTTTCAGGTAGTTTTCTTTTTTTGTGATTTTTTATATAAAGACTTTTACAGCTTAAATGCTTGTTTTACCACATCAACATAGTCTAACTTTTCCCAAGTAAAAGTTTCTACTTCTTCA
Source organism: Polaribacter sp. (assembly GCA_034110665.1). GTDB lineage: Bacteria > Bacteroidota > Bacteroidia > Flavobacteriales > Flavobacteriaceae > Polaribacter. Next base: position 30,506 of record JAWUYT010000062.1, on the reverse strand, counting down.
GTTACAGTTTCTCCCATAGGGTTTGAAAATGTTACCGTTTTTATTTCAGGAGTTCTTCCCATATGACCGTAAGCTGCGGTTTCAGTATAAATAGGAGTTCTTAATTTTAGACGCTGCTCTATAAAATAAGGACGCATATCAAAAATAGTTTCTACAATTTTGCTGATTTCTCCGTCTGTTAAATCAACCGCAGAAGTTCTGTACGTATCTACATTAATACTTGTAGGTTTTGCAACTCCAATGGCATAAGAAACTTGCACTAAAACTTCTTTGCACAATCCTGCAGCCACTAAATTTTTGGCTATATGCGTTGTTGCATAGTCTCCAGATCTATCTACTTTACTTGGGTCTTTACCAGAAAAAGCGCCTCCACCATGAGCACCTTTGCCGCCGTAAGTGTCAACGATAATTTTACGACCTGTTAAACCAGTATCTCCGTGAGGGCCGCCAATTACAAAAATACCTGTTGGATTTATGTGATAGGTAATATGATCGGTAAATAATTTCTGAATCTGAATTGGTAATTTAGCAACGACTCTTGGTATTAAAATAGTAACAATATCTTTTTTTATTTTTGTTAGCATAACTTCTTCTGAAACATCAAAATCATCATGTTGTGTAGAAATCACAATAGCATCTATTCTTTGCGGGACATTATCATCCGAATATTCAATTGTAACCTGACTTTTTGCATCTGGTCTTAGGTAAGGAATGTCTTTGTTTTCCCTGCGAAGTTCCGCTAACTCTATTAATAATCTGTGCGATAGTTCTAACGCTAAAGGCATATAGTTTTCAGTCTCATCAGTAGCGTAACCAAACATCATTCCTTGGTCTCCTGCACCTTGCTCTTCCGGGCTTGATCTATCTACTCCTTGGTTAATGTCTGGAGATTGTTCGTGGATTGCAGATAAAACTCCACAAGAATTTCCATCGAACATATAAGCACTTTTAGTGTAACCAATTTTATTGATGACATCTCGCGCAATTTGTTGAACGTCTAAATAGGTTTTAGATTTCACTTCACCAGCTAAAATTACTTGTCCGGTAGTTACCAGCGTTTCGCAAGCAACTTTACTGTTTTTATCAAAAGCTAAAAAATTATCAATAAGAGCGTCAGAAATCTGGTCCGCAACTTTATCTGGGTGTCCTTCAGAAACACTTTCCGAGGTAAATAAATATGACATAATATTCTTTTTTATTTAGTGTAAAAAAAATTAAAAAAAGATTGCTTGGTGGCTAAAAGGAGCATGGAATTACTGCTTTAGCATTTTTTTTATTCTGAAGTAATTTCAGAATAAGAGGTTGCAATCAGTTCAAATTTTCCTCTTAATTTGGTCGCAAAAGTACATTATAAAATTAAAATGCGTTGTTTTTTTATGACCATATCATTAATAACTCATTTTTAAAGGTCAAAATTTGATGTTTGTCAAGAATAAACAATATAAAGTGCCAAAAAATCATGGAATCAATACTACTTTAAAAATAAACCCTTTTTTGTTTGGATACTAATCTTTTCTATTGCAATATTTGTACTCACAAAGTTCAATAACTTATTGAAATGTTATCAAGAAAGGTTGAGGGATTAGACCCGTTGAAACCTTAGCAACCCTTTAGAAATAAAGAAGGTGCTAAATTCTACTCTTTATGCTGAAGCATGTACTTAATTTATTTTAGTATGGTTTCAGGAGAAAATAATAAAGGATAGATAACAAAAGAAAATTTTCCGTATTCTGGAAAATTCTATTTTCTTAATAACATTTTTCTAGTTGATACATCAATAAAGAATTGATGCATTTATTTTCAGCAATAGAGTATTTTCTATTGTTTAATCAGAGAAGAAATTCTCAAAACAAACAGAAAAATGAGTACACAAAAATTAGCAACAAACGCATTACACGCAGGTCATGATGTAAAGGCAAATGGAGGAACAAGAGCCGTTCCTATTTATCAAACAACATCGTATGTTTTTAATAATTCAGAGCATGCTGCAAACCTTTTTTCATTAAAAGAATTAGGGTTTATTTACACACGTTTAAATAACCCTACAAATCAAATTCTTCAAGATCGTTTAGCGGCAGTTGAAGGCGGTATCGGAGCTGTAGTTTTTGCATCAGGAACAGCAGCAATTGCTACAGGTTTCTTAACGCTTTTAAAATCAGGAGACCATATTGTAGCTTCGAGCAGTCTATATGGCGGAACGTACAACCTGCTAAACGTTACGTTACCAAGATTAGGCATTACAACGACGTTTGTAAATGCATCAAATCCCGATGAATTTGCAGCGGCAGTGCAAGATAATACAAGAGCATTTTTTGTAGAATCTTTAGGGAATCCGAAGTTAGATGTATTAGATTTAGAAGCAATTTCTGCACATTCTAAGGCTGCAGAAGTTCCTTTTATTGTTGATAATACGGTAGCAACCCCAGCGTTATTAAATCCGATAAAACATGGAGCAGATCTTGTAATTCATTCGTTAACAAAATATATTGGAGGCCAAGGAAACTCTCTAGGAGGTGCTATTATCGATGCGGGTACTTTTAATTGGGCAAACGGAAAATTCCCAGAATTTACAGAACCTTCAGCAGGATACCATGGTTTAAAATATTATGAAACTTTGGGTGCTGCTTCATTTATTTTTAAATTGATTTTAGAGGGATTACGCGATTTTGGCGGCGCATTAAGTCCAACAAACGCTTTTAATATTATTCAAGGTTTAGAAACTTTATCGGTAAGAATTAAACAACATTCAGAAAATGCCTTGGCATTGGCAACTTGGTTAGAGGCGCAAGAAGAGGTTGCTTGGGTAAATTATCCTGGTTTAGAAAGTAGCAAATATAAATCTTTAGCAGATAAATATTTACCAAAAGGGCAAAGTGGAATCGTAACCTTTGGTGCAAAAGGAGGCTTTGAAGCGGCAAAAACCATCGCAAATGATACTAAATTATTCTCTTTATTGGCAAATATAGGGGATACAAAATCTTTAATTATTCATCCGGCAAGTACAACACACCAACAATTAGATGCAGCAGCTCAAGAGAGTGCAGGTGTTAGTCAAGATTTAATAAGATTGTCTGTGGGTATTGAAGATTTAGAAGATTTAAAAGCAGATTTAAAAGAAGCTTTCGCAAGTATCCCAAAAGAAGTTTTAGTTTAAATTGGTCAATAGCAAGGGACGTCAGTCCCTTGCAAAAAGATGAAATTTTAATATGATTTATAAATAATAATGGAGCATGCTCCCTTGTTTAAAACTATAAATGAAAAACCAATTACAACATATTATCATCAATAATTTCACAACAGAAAGTGGAACTCAATTTCATGACCTTCAATTAAGTTATCAATTGTTTGGTCAAGAATTGGGCACTGCACCCATTGTTTTGGTCAATCATGCATTAACCGGAAACAGCGATGTTGCTGGTGAAAATGGTTGGTGGAAAGACATCATTGGAAACGATAAAACGATTGATACAAATACGTATACAATTTTAGGGTTTAATATTCCTGGAAATGGTTTTGATGGTTTTGTAATCGAGGATTATAAAAGTTTTATAGCCAGAGATGTTGCAAATCTTTTTTTAATAGGATTAAAAGAGTTGAAGATTGATACACTTTTTGCATTAATTGGCGGTTCTTTAGGTGGTGGAATTGCTTGGGAAATGATGGTGTTGAATACAAAGCTGACCCAGCATTTTATTCCGGTTGCCACAGATTGGAAATCTACAGATTGGTTGATTGGTAATTGCCAAATTCAAGAGCAATTTTTACTAAATTCTAGCAATCCGGTGCACGATGCACGAATGCATGCGATGTTGTGCTATCGAACTCCAGCGTCTTTTAAAGAACGTTTTCAGCGTTCTAAAAAAGAGAATTCTACCATTTTTAATGTAGAAAGTTGGTTGTTACATCATGGTGAAAAATTACAAGAAAGGTATCAATTATCATCTTATAAATTGATGAACCAGCTACTTAGGTCGATTGATGTAACTGATAATGGTAAAAAAAATATTGAAATTTTAGATTCAATTACGGCTGATATTCACATTATTGGTGTTGATTCTGATTTGTTTTTTACTGCGGAAGAAAATAAGCAAACCCATAAAAAATTAGCACTAACCAAGGCAAATGTTACCTATAATGAAATTAATTCTGTTCATGGTCATGACGCTTTTTTAATTGAATATGATCAATTACAATTGATTATTGAACCGATTTTCAATAAGGATTATAGAAAGAAAAAAATGAAAGTAGTTAAGTTTGGAGGAAAGTCTTTAGCCAACGGAAAAGGGTTGGAGAATGCGATAGAAATCATTCAAAATAAATATAAAAATAACGAAAAAATTACGGTGGTTGTCTCTGCGAGAGGTAATTCTACGAATGATTTGGAAGCGATTTTAAAGAAAGCAGTTGCTAAAAAAGAGTATAAAAATAAGTTTGAAAGGTTTAAGAAGTATCAACAAGAGCCAAACCCCCAAGTTGATTTTTCGAAAGAGTTTTTAAAACTGTCAACTATTTTTGAAGGGGTTTCTTTGTTGGGTGATTATAGCCGAAAAATTAAAGATGAAGTTTTAGCACAAGGAGAAATATTATCTGTAAAAATGCTGGTAAGTTTAATAGAAAAAGGAGGCATTGCTGCAAGTATAACCGATACCAGAGATTTAATTATTACCGATGAGAGTTTTGGGAATGCACAACCAATTATTCCAATTTCTAAAGAAAATGTAACTACATATTACAAAAAAAATAAGGATGCAATTAACATTGTAACGGGTTTTATTGCATCAAATAAAAAAGGAGAAACCACCACTTTAGGAAGAAGTGGAAGTAATTATACCGCTGCTTTATTAGCTAATTTTTTAGATGCTGATGAGTTGCAAAATTACACGCATGTGAATGGGATTTTTACTGCAAATCCTGATTTGGTTGCGGATGCTAAAAAGATTGCCCAGCTATCGTTTTCGGAAGCCAATGAATTGGCCAATTTTGGAGCAACTATTTTACATGCAAAAACCATTATTCCTCTATTAGAAAAGAATATCAATCTTAGGGTTTTAAATACATTCAATAAAGAGGATCTAGGAACTTTAATTACTTCAGAAGTATCCGCAAAAGGAATTAAATCTATTTCTACGATTGATAATGTTGCGCTCCTAAATTTTGAAGGTAGAGGTTTGTTAGGGAAAGTGGGCGTGGATGCTCGTATTTTTAAAGCTTTGAGTGATAAAAATATTAATATAAGTATTATTTCACAAGGTTCTTCAGAAAGAGGAATAGGCTTAATTATTGAAGCAGAAAGCGCGCAAGAAGCCATTCAGGCACTCGAAAAAGAATTTGAAAATGACTTTTATTCGCAAGATGTAAATCGCATTTCTATCGTTGATAATGTGGCCGTAATTTCAATTATTGGACAAGATTTAAGCGAATTTCATTTGCCTTATAATGCTTTGATTAAAAACCAGATTGTGCCTGTTTTATTCAATAATACGGTTACTGGAAAAAATGTGAGTTTGGTGGTAAAGAAAGACCAATTGCACAAAGCGGTAAATGTAATTCATGGGCAAGTTTTTGGAGTGACAAAAAAAATAAACATTGCGATTTTTGGAAAGGGTTTGGTTGGCGGAACATTAATAGATCAGATCATAGAAAATACAAAATCAGTTTTAGAAAGAAGAAAAATTCAGCTCAATGTTTTTGCCATAGCAAACTCTAAAAAAGTACTGCTATATAAAAACGGAGTTTCTAAAAACTGGAAAGAAAAGTTATCAGAAGATGGAGATGAGAATGTTTCAGTTCAAGATATTATCGCATTTGCAGAAAGACATCATTTTGAAAACTTAATTGCTGTTGATAACACTGCAAGCGTAAATTTTGTGGGTAATTACATTCCTTTTATAGAAGCTGGTTTTGATTTGGTTTCTTGTAATAAAATTGCAAATACCTTATCTTTTGATTTTTATAAAGAAGTAAGAGCAAAATTAAAAGAACACAAAAAGCAGTATTTATACGAAACGAATGTGGGGGCAGGTTTGCCATTGATTGATACCATAAGATTATTGCACGAATCAGGAGAGAATATCACCAAGATTAGGGGTGTTTTTTCAGGTAGTTTAAGTTATTTATTCAATACATTTTCTTCGGAAGATGTGCCTTTTTCAAAAACTTTACAAGAAGCTATCAACAAAGGATTTACAGAGCCCGACCCGAGAGAAGATTTAGGTGGAAATGATGTTGCTAGAAAATTATTGATTTTAGCCCGAGAATTAGAATTAGAAAACGAATTTGACGAAGTGGTGATTAAAAACTTAATTCCAGAAAATTTAAGAGGTGGTTCTGTTGATGATTTTCTAGGTAATTTAGAAATGTTAAATGAAGAATATCAAAGTTTAAAAGAAGATCAAAAATCAAATCACGTTTTGCGGTATATTGGCGAATTAAGTGGAGATTTATCCAAAGAAAAAGGAAATTTAGAAGTAAAATTAGTTTCTATTTCTACAGATTCACCTTTAGGATCTTTAAAAGGTTCGGATGCAATTTTTGAAATTTATACGGAATCTTACGGAGAGCAACCTATTGTAATTCAAGGTGCAGGAGCAGGAGCAAGCGTAACCGCAAGAGGGGTTTTTGGTGATATTTTAAGGTTGGCCAAGAGTAATTGATTTATTAGAGATAAGAGATAAAAAATTGAATCAAGAGCCAAGACTTTATAAAAAGGATACATGAGGCAAGAGGCAAAAAAGGGAGTCAATAAAAGGGATGAAAAAAGACAAGACGGAATAAAAAAGAGGAAAGACTATTGAAAAGTAAACAAGAAATAGGACAAAAAAAGAGATGTTATCCCTTTTATCTTATTAAAATTTTGTCTGATTGAAAAATCAAAAATTAAGATTTTTAACAAAGTCCATTTGTCTTGTTTCTTTTACTTAAGAGCGATAACGATCAAAAACATCTAAAAAGAACAATGAAGAAACATTTCGAAACGGAAGCCATTAGAGCTCAAACTGAAAGATCTCAATTTTCTGAACATTCTACGCCTTTATATTTAACGTCTAGTTTTGTTTTTGAGGATGCAGAAGAAATGCGAGCTTCTTTTGCTGAAGAAAAAGAACGGAATTTATACAGCCGATTTTCGAATCCGAATACAACCGAATTTGTAGATAAAATTGTTTCTATGGAAGGTGCGGAAGCGGGTTATGCTTTTGCTACAGGAATGTCAGCTATTTTCTCAACTTTTGCGGCCTTATTAAATGCTGGAGATCATGTGGTTTCTTGTCGTTCAGTTTTTGGTTCTACACACAGCATGTTTACGAAATTTTTACCAAAATGGAATATTGAAACCTCTTATTTTAAAGTAAATGAAGTTGATTTGGTAGAAAGTCTCATCAAAGAAAATACGAAGATTTTATATATAGAAACACCAACAAATCCAGCAGTAGATATTTTAGATTTAGATCTGATTGGAAAAATCGCTAAAAAACACAAGCTGATTTTTATTGTGGATAATTGTTTTGCAACACCTTATGTGCAAAAGCCTATTAAATTTGGTGCAGATTTAGTAATTCATTCCGCAACAAAATTAATTGACGGTCAAGGAAGAGTTTTAGGTGGTGTAACGGTTGGTCGTAAAGACTTGATGCGCGAAATTTACTTGTTTGCCAGAAATACAGGCCCTGCAATGTCTCCATTTAATGCTTGGGTTTTATCAAAAAGTTTAGAAACGTTGGCAATTAGAGTAGAAAAACATGCTGAAAATGCCTTAAAGTTAGCAGCGTTTTTAGAGGAAAATGAACATGTTGCTTTGGTGAAATATCCGTTCCTACAATCGCATCCACAATACGAAGTTGCCAAAAAGCAAATGAAATTAGGAGGAAATGTCGTCGCTTTCGAAATTAAAGGCGGTATCGAAGCTGGAAGACTATTTCTTGACAATATCAAAATGTGTTCTTTATCAGCAAATTTAGGAGATACAAGAACGATTGTGACGCATCCGTCGTCTACAACGCATGGTCGTTTATCCGAAGAAGACAGATTAGAAGTTGGAATTACAAATGGGTTGGTAAGAATTTCTGTAGGTTTAGAAAATATAGAGGATATTATTGAAGATATTCAGCAAGCTTTAACCGCAAAATAATTAGCTGAAATTCCGTAGTTTTGCTGTATGCTCTCTAAAAAAACGAAATACGGTATAAAAGCACTTACGTACTTGGCGAAACAAGAACATAAAATTCCTGTATCGATTGCTACGATTTCTAAAAGCGAAAATATTTCTTTAAAATTTTTAGAAAGTATTTTACTTACACTTCGTAAAAATGGATTGTTAGCTTCAAAAAAAGGAAAAGGAGGTGGTTATTATTTGTTAAAAGAGCCAGCGGAAATTCAGATGACAACAGTGATGAGAGTTTTAGAAGGGCCTATTTCTATGGTGCCTTGCGTAAGTTTAAATTTTTATGAAAAATGTAATGATTGTCCAGATGAAAAGGCATGTGCAGTTCACAATTTAATGATTCAGGTGAGAGACAGTTCTTTACAAATTTTTAGAAATACAACTTTAGCCGATTTAAGTGCATAAAGAATAACTAAGCTATATTTGATGAAATTTGGTACTCTTTTCATAAAAAAAACCCTATTTGTTTGCATCCTGTTGGTCACAATCAACGGTGTTTCTCAAGAAAAAGAAAATCCAAAAACGAAGTTTACTAATTTTTTATCAACCTCTTATTATAGTTTAAATCTTGGAGGTATTTTTTATCCTTTTTCAAATGATAATCTGATTGATGGTTTTAAAACGGAAAGTTTTAGTAGAAATTGGTTTTCTGGAAGATTGTTATTAGGGCATAAATTAACAGGGGATTTATCGGTTCAATTTGGTACTATGAGACCAGCCTCTTGGTTTAAATACGACAATGTAAACGATATTGGTTATTACAGAAGCGTTTGGATAAATGCTTGGTCTTTATCGCTTAAAAAAGATTTTAAACTTTATAAAAAAACCTCTTTTTATGCCGAGGCAGGAATTGCAAATTTAACAAGATTCGGTTTTTCAATTCAGGATCAAATAATTTATGAAGATGCACATTATGCAAGTTTATTGTATGGTTTTGGAGTACAACATAGAATATCTGATACATGGCGCTTGTCTTTAAGCGGCACATTTTTGCCCAAATCTACAAAACACAATCAACCTTCTATTTCTCAAGCAACATTGGGTTTTGAATATCATTTGCAGCAAGTTGATGATCAAACTGCTGAAAAATATGGAAATAACGATTATTTTTTCCCAAAGAATATTTTTCAAGTTAGTTACGGAACAGGAGCTATTGGTTTTGGAGTAAATCAGTTTTTTGGAATGAGTTTGCCTATTGGCGATTTTGAGAGTTTTGGAATTCCTGTTTTTTGGGTAGGAGCAGTAAAAGCACAACACGCTGTGTCGCTAACATATCAGCGATTAATTTACAGGTCAGAAAAGATTTTCTCTGTAGATTGGGGAGCTAGTATAACCTATTTTCAGTCTCAAGTTGGTCAATCTAATGTATTTGCTATTTCAATTTTTCCTGTTTTAAGATTCTATTTATTAAGAAAAAAAACTTTTGATTTTTATACAAATTATTCAATTATAGGGCCCGCATTTATTTCTAAAAGCGATATTGATGGCTTTGAAAGTGGTCCAAAAATAACCTATCACGATACCATGGGTTTTGGTGTTTTCTTTGGTAAACAAAGAAAGTATAACTTCGAATTACGCATCATGCACTATTCTAATGGAAATATTTTTACAAGAAACGCTGGTGTTGCAATTCCGCTTCAATTTACGTTCGGGAAAACATTTTAACTTTGTTGAGATATAATTAATTTGTTCCTGCCATTTCATGTTTTTTTTTCTCTAACTACATCCTTGTAGTGGTTTCATATTCATAATAATCTTACCTTTTTATTATTAATCTACTAAATCTATAGGGTTTACCTGATATTTAATTTTTTTAACCTTTTATATCTATTTAATAAGAGTATGTTTGCTTACTCTACTAAACAGGTAGGGTAATTTTTTGAATTAATTATCTATGATTTTAAACCAAATCATTTTTAGTAAGAAAACACAAAGTAAAGGTTTTGAAGACGATAAGATTTCCGATAAACCTTTGCGGAGTGTAACAAAGGCGTTGAGCTGGAGGCTCATAGGAACATTAGATACTTTAGTAGTGTCTTATGTAGTAACAGGAGAAATTGGGTTGGCAACTTCAATAGCTTCTGTAGATTTTTTAACAAAGTTGATTCTGTATTTCTTTCACGAAAGAATTTGGAATAAAATTAATTGGGGAAAGTAGTACGTATGAATTTAGAAATAGTAAACAAAGAATTGGCAGATAAAAGCCCAACAGAAATTATATCATGGGCAACTTCTATTGCAAAAAGTCCAGTAATTACAACAAATTTTAGACCCTATGAGGCTGCAATTTTAAATGCGGTAACAGCAGTCAGAAAAGAGATAAAAGTGATTTGGTGCGATACAGGTTATAATACTGTGCAAACGTATGAACATGCGGAAGAAGTTATTAAAAAACTGAATTTAAATATTCATTTGTATGTGCCAAAACAAACGGTTGCACATCGAAATGCGGTGTTGGGAATTCCTTCAACTGAGGATTCAAAACATGTGCTTTTTACAGAGCAAGTAAAATTAGAGCCCTTTACAAGAGCCATGAAAGAACACAAACCTGATGTTTGGTTTACAAACTTAAGAAAAGGACAAACTGCTTTTAGAAATAGCATTGATATTGTCTCTAAAAGTAAAGATGGGATTTTAAAAGTGAGTCCGTTTTATAATTGGTCAGATGAAGAATTAGACAGCTATTTAGAGAAACACAAGCTGCCTAATGAGTTTGATTATTTTGATCCAACAAAAGTAGAGAGTACTAGAGAGTGTGGATTACATATTTAGTGAAATTTATGAATATAAACTCTTAAAACGTCCGAGTGAGAGTTCTTTCTCAAGCCTGCATTGAGCGCAGTCGAAATGGGAAGGTTAGGATGGGCTAGCAGAGAATGTGGTTTGCATATTTAAAAGACATGATCATGAATCAAAGAACAATACAAGTAAATGCTTTAGAAAGTGAAGCAATTTATATTTTTAGAGAGGTCGTAGCGCAGTTTGAAAAACCTGTGTTGCTTTTTTCTGGCGGAAAAGATAGTATCACATTGGTACGATTAGCGCAAAAAGCATTTTATCCAGCTAAAATTCCGTTTCCTTTAATGCATATAGATACAGGTCATAATTTTCCTGAAACAATTGAATTTAGAGACCGTTTAACGAAAGAATTGGGCGTTTAATTGATTGTTAGAAATGTACAAGACAACATCGATAATGGCACTGTTAAAGAAGAAACGGGCAGATATTCAAGTAGAAATATGTTGCAAACAGAAACGCTTTTAGATGCAATAGAAGAGTTTGGTTTCGACGCCTGTATTGGTGGTGCAAGAAGAGATGAAGAAAAAGCAAGAGCAAAAGAACGCATTTTTTCTGTGCGTGATGACTTCGGGCAATGGGATGAAAAAAACCAACGTCCAGAAGTTTTTGATATGTTAAATGGGCGCATTGATTTAGGTCAAAATGTGCGCGTGTTTCCGATCTCAAATTGGACAGAATTAGATGTTTGGTCGTATATAAAAAATGAAAAAATAGAAATTCCGGCTATTTATTTTGCACATAAAAGAAAAACCTTTTTAAGAGACGGACTCATTTGGTCTGCAGAGGATGCCGTTGTTTTTAGAGATAAAGAAGAAGAAGTTGTCGAAAGAATGGTTCGTTTTAGAACCGTTGGTGATATGAGTTGCACGGCCGCAGTGCTGTCTCATGCCGCCGATATTACAAAGGTTGTAGAAGAAATTAGAGACTCTTCTATTTCAGAAAGAGGCGCAAGAATTGATGACAAACGCTCTGAAGCCGCGATGGAAAAGAGGAAACAGCAAGGGTATTTTTAAAAATTTTCTTATCCCCCGAAGGGGAAACAACGGAATCGAAATGGGTAAAAACGTACTACCAGATTATAAAAATTAATTAGTTTTTTGCGTTTTAACAGGCTTGGAATTTATCTTGAGCGAAGTCGAAAGGTTTCAATCTAACGCATAGCGAAAGTTTAGAAATGTAGTAAAAGGACTAAAAGCATCCTGCAAGGGGCATATACTGAACTCGTTTCAGTATCAAAAGCTTGTAGGTATTTAAAAAAATAACAAAATGATTGGCACAAAAATATATAAAAACCCAACGACCTCTCCTTCAAAAAAAGTTGGATTAGGGCATTTAAAAATAGCAACTGCAGGAAGTGTAGATGATGGTAAAAGCACTTTAATCGGCCGTCTATTATATGATACAAAATCATTAACAGATGATAAATTAGAGGCTATTGAAGAAAAAAGCAGACAAAGAGGATTCGATTATTTAGATTTTTCTCTGGCAACAGATGGTTTGGTTGCAGAACGTGAACAAGGAATCACCATCGATGTGGCACATATTTATTTTTCAACCAGAAAAAAGAGTTTCATCATTGCAGATACACCAGGTCATATCGAATACACCAGAAATATGGTTACTGGAGCTTCCACAGCGCAAGCTTCTATTGTTTTAATTGATGCAAGAAACGGAGTTGTAGAACAAACCTACCGTCATTTTTTTATCAATAATTTATTACGAATTAAAGATGTAGTTATTGCCATCAATAAAATGGATTTGGTAGATTTTTCTGAAGAGAAATACAATACCATTAAAGGTGAAATTGAATATTTAGCAAGTAAAAGTGCGTATAAAAATCAGAACTTAACATTTATTCCATTATCTGCTTTACAAGGCGATAATTTGGTTTCAAAATCAGAAAACACACCCTGGTTCAAGGGCCAAACCTTATTATATCATTTAGAAAATTTAGATGCAGAAGATATCAATGAAGTGTCGCAAGTTCGTTTTCCAGTGCAAACTGTGATCAGACCAAAAACGGACGATTATCATGATTTTAGAGGCTATGCAGGTAAAATTTACGGCGGCGATTTAGACATCGGAGATGAAATTGTGGTGTTGCCATCACAAACAAAATCAACCATAAAAAGCATTCATTTTTTTGATAAAGAGTTCGCAAGAGCTAAAAACGGAAGTTCAGTGACTCTTACTTTAAATGATAATGTAAATGTGAGCAGAGGTGATATGCTGGTAAAAGTTAATGAAGAGCCAACAATCACAAAGCAATTAAACGCAACAATTTGTTGGATGGATAAAGAACCTTTAAAGGCTTCACAAAAATATATGATCAAACATGGTGTAAATGATGCGCAGGCAAAAATCACACAAGTATCAAGTATTATTAAAACTGATTTTTCTGGAATTGAAGAAAATCCATCAGAATTGAAATTGAATCAAATAGGAGAAGTTCAATTAAAATTGAGCAAACCTTTATTGGTAGATGCTTACAGTCAAAATAAATCGAATGGGTCATTTATTTTGATTAATCCGAAGACAAATAATACGGTTGGAGTTGGGTTTATAAAAATCCCCCTTTAATCCCCCGAAGAGGAAATTAGCTAGTTTGCTAACAATATTGTGAATATTCTGTGAGGTTTTGAAATCTTTTAAGAATAAGAAAAAATAGAAAGTTTAACCATTAAATAACCGTAAAGAATTCCTCCCTTTCGGGGAGGTTGGGAGGGGCCCATGCAAAGTTTTAGAACAGAAATAGAAAATCCGATAGTAGAAAAAGACATTTTAGAATTAGATCGAAAGATTCAACTTTTTAAAGAAGGAAAAATAGACGAAGAACGTTTTAGAAGTTTACGTTTAGCAAGAGGTGTTTATGGTCAGCGCCAGTTAGGTGTACAAATGATTCGTATAAAATTGCCTTATGGTAAAGTTTCTAGCGAACAACTGCATAGAATTGCAGCTGTTTCTGATGAGTATTCTCGGGGAAGATTGCACATTACCACAAGACAAGATATTCAAATTCATCATGTGAGTTTAGATCGGACTCCAGAATTATGGGCGCAGTTAGAAAAGGACGATATTACGTTGCGTGAAGCTTGTGGAAATGCCGTTAGAAATATTACGGCATCAGAAACTGCAGGAATCGACATCAACGAACCTTTTGATGTTTCGCCATATGCAGATGCTACGTTTAAATTCTTTTTAAGAAATCCGATTTGTCAAGAAATGGGACGTAAATTTAAAATCTCTTTTTCGGGTACAGATGATGACACTGCGATTAGTTTTATCCACGATTTAGGCTTTATTGCCAAAGTAAAAACCGAAAACGGCATCACTAAAAAAGGATTTAAAGTTTTATTAGGTGGTGGTTTAGGATCACAGCCAAGACATGCCGATGTTATTTATGATTTTCTTGAAGAAGATGTTTTAATACCCACAATAGAAGGTGTTTTAAGAATTTTTGACAGATTTGGCGAACGTGCAAAAAGAGCAAAAGCAAGATTAAAATTTTTGGTAAAAGATATCGGAGTACATGATTTTTTACAATTAGTTGCTGATGAAGTAGATGCTTTAGAAAACAAAACGTTTAGAATCGATACAACTGCTTTTGAACAGCCAATTTCTTTTCAAGAGTTAGCAATTCCATCTGTAAAAATAGAAGATGAAAGATCGTTTAAGACATGGAAAGAAACCAATGTCATCAAACAAAAACAAGAAGGTTTATTTGCTATCGGAATTAAAGTTCATTTAGGAGATTTCTACACGTTAAAAGCAAGATTATTAGCAGATTTGGTAAAGAAATATGCGGCAAATGAAATACGATTAACGTTGCGTCAAAACATATTAATTCGCCATATAAGAGAGGAATTGTTACCGTTTTTTTATTTTGAATTGCAAAAATTAGGTTTTGCGAAAATAGGTTATAACTCCACCGCAGATATTACTGCCTGCCCAGGAACAGATACCTGTAATTTAGGAATTTCGAGTAGTACAGGAATTGCTGTTGTGTTAGAAAAAGTGTTGGAAGAAGAATATCCAAAGTATGTAAATAACAAAGAAATTGCCATTAAAATCAGTGGGTGTATGAATGCTTGTGGGCAGCATAATATGGCGCATATTGGTTTTCAAGGAATGTCTATAAAAGTTGGCAATTTACAAGCGCCAGCATTACAGGTCTTGATTGGTGGCGGGATTTTAGGTGACGGGAAAGGTCGTTTTTCTGATAAATTAGTAAAAATCCCGAGTAAAAGAGGGCCAGAAGCATTGCGTATACTGTTAAATGATCTTGATGAAAATCAATATAAAAAAGAGGATTTTTTAGGATATTATGATAGAAAAGGAAAAACATATTTCTATGATTTATTAAAAATATTATCAGATACTTCAGCTTTAAAACCAAATGATTTTATCGATTGGGGACATAATGAAAACTACGTAAAAGCAATTGGAGTGGGAGAATGTGCCGGTGTTGTAATTGATTTAATTGCCACGCTCTTATTTGAAAGTGAAGAAAAAATAATTAATTCCGAAGAGGCTTTGAAAGTGAATCAATTTTCCGATAGTATTTATCACGCTTATACTTCTTTAATCAATACAGCAAAAGCTTTATTAATTGCAGAAAATATTAAAACAAATACACAAACAGTGATCATTAGCGATTTTCAAAAGCATTTTGTCGAGACAAATAAAATCGATTTAGATATTTCTTTTGAAGATTTGGTGTACCAAATTAAAAAAGAGCAACCAACAAAAGCATTTGCAGAAAGTTATTTAAACGATGCACAATCATTTTATAAAAAAGTGGATGCATTCAGAAAACAAGAAGTAAGTCATGTATACTAAAGTATCTAAATTAACAGTTGTTGGCGCTGGCCCTGGTGCTATAGATTTAATCACTTTAAAAGCGATTAAAGTTTTAAAAACGGCGGACGTGGTTTTATACGACGCTTTAGTAAATGATGAATTACTGGAGTACGTTAACCCAAAAGCAGAACTTATTTTCGTCGGAAAACGAAGAGGTTGTTACACACATCAGCAAGAACAAATCAATGAATTAATTGTTGTTCGCGCAAAATCACACGGACATGTAGTTCGTTTAAAAGGTGGAGATCCCTTTATTTTTGGGCGAGGTGCGGAAGAAATGGAATATGCAGCAAGCTTTGGTATAGAAACAGCCATGGTTCCGGGAATTTCGTCTTCATTGGCTGTTCCTGCAAGTCAGAATATTCCGCTGACAAAACGCGGTAGTGCAGAAAGTTTTTGGGTCATTACAGGCACCACAAAAGAGCATCAAATTTCTAGTGATATTGCTTTGGCTTCAAAATCGAATGCTACTGTTGTCATCTTAATGGGAATGGGGAAATTAGCAGAAATTGTAAAATTATTTCAGCAAGAACATAAAAATAATTTACCCGTTGCCATTATTCAAAACGGAACAACATCCAAAGAAAAAGTAGGAATTGGAACTGTGGATACCATTTTAGATATTGTTAAAGAAAATGATTTAAGCAACCCTGCTATTATTGTTTTGGGTGAAGTTGTAAATCACAGAGCAATTTTGGCCAATGCAGAACAAGAGTATTTAGAAGAAGAATATGCAAAGGAAGTTCTGTAATAATGAATCTAAAATTAATTATTAAAAAATATAAGAGTGAGCAAATGCCCTCTTTGGTGTTAAGAGGCTCGAAAGAAATAATTTATATCCTATTTTTTAAAAACGAAAAGTTTGTGTGTGCTAACTGTTGGTGGTGGAAATGTTGCTGATTTGGTAAAAAATCTAAATGAATATCGAAAAACCATTAAAGGAAATTTTAAATAAAAGTAGAGAAGTTAAACGCGTTTGCGAAAAGTTTGGTTGAATAAATAGCCTTACGTCGTTGGTTTTTAGCAATTCGCGATAGGCAAACTAGTGAAAGGCGAGCAGCGAGCAATAAATATCAAAACAAAAAAATATGATAACAACAGATATATTAATTATCGGAGCAGGACCAACAGGATTATTTACTGTTTTTGAAGCAGGTTTATTAAAGTTAAAATGTCATTTAATTGATGCTTTAGCGCAACCAGGCGGACAATGTTCAGAGATTTATCCGAAAAAACCTATTTATGATATCCCGGGGTATCCAGAAATTTTAGCAGGAGATTTAACCCATAAATTAATTGAACAAAGTAAGCAGTTTAAACCTGGTTTTACGTTAGGTGAAAGAGCAGAAACCATCAATAAATTAGAAGAAGGAACTTTTATTGTTACCACAAACAAAGGTACAGAACATCATGCAAAAATTATTGCCATTGCAGGTGGATTGGGGTCTTTTGAGCCGAGAAAACCTTTAATTCCAAATATTGCAGATTTCGAAGATAGAGGCGTTGAGTATATTATTAAAGAGCCAGAACTGTATCGTGATAAGAAAGTTGTAATTTCTGGAGGAGGCGATTCGGCTTTAGATTGGGCAATTTTCTTGTCAAATATTGCATCAGAAGTAACATTGATTCATAGAAGAAATGAATTTAGAGGTGCGTTAGACTCTGTTGAAAAAGTACGAGAATTAAAAAATTTAGGAAAAATACGATTGATTACTCCTGCAGAAGTAAAAGGTATTTTAGGAAATGGAAGGTTAACAGGAGTTGCGGTTAAGAAAAAAGGAGAAGATGGTTTTATTGTAGATGCAGATCATTTTATTCCCTTGTTTGGCTTATCGCCAAAATTAGGTCCTATTGGCAATTGGGGATTAGAAATAGAGAAAAATGCGATTAAAGTAGACAACGCATTAGATTATCAAACGAACATTCCAGGAGTATATGCTATTGGCGATGTCAATACCTATCCCGGGAAATTAAAATTGATTTTATGTGGATTTCATGAGGCCACTTTAATGTGTCAAAGTGCTTATAAACGTATTTTTCCTAATAAAAAGTATGTGATGAAATACACCACTGTTGCCGGTGTTGTGGGGTTTGACGGAACAAAGAAAGAAGCTCCAAAATCAGTTGTAAAGTCAATAGAGTAAATCCCTAGCAGGTTTTCAAAACCTTCTAGGCAATGATTTCTTGTATGGTTTACGTAACTTTGCACACTGAATATAAAATTAGAAATGAGTTTAGATATCAATATTAAGATAACAGATAGAAACGGTGTAACCCATGCGATAATAGCACCAACAGATATGGCAATGAACTTGATGGAGGTAGTGCGTGCTTTTGAGCTTGCAGAAGAAGGAACCATCGGTATTTGTGGCGGAATGGCAATGTGTGCCTCTTGTCAATGTTATGTGAAATCTGATCATAAATTACCGGAAATTTCGGATGATGAAGATGCGATGTTGGCAGAAGCTTTTTATGTAGAAGACAGCAGTAGATTAGGTTGTCAAATACAAATGACATCAGAATTAGATGGTTTAGAAGTAGAATTAGCACCAGAAGCATAGTTTTAAGAATGAGAACAGCAATAGCAAAAATCGGATTTAAAAATTACAGCATGTGTTTACGAGATGCTGTAGAAATTTTTACAAAAGAATTAATTAATTGCTTGTTTGATGAAGCGTATCGGCAAGAAAAAGGCGGACGTACTAAAATAAAATTTTTAACAATTTTAGAACGATTATCCATTGAAAATAAAGATTGTTTTTGGTTGGATTTTGAGCGTTCTTTTTTAGAAATAAGAAGAAAGTTAGATTTAGATGCTTTGGCTGCTTTAAATAGTGATCCAGCTGCAAAAAGTTTAAGAGAAATCTACTTGGCATATCCTGGTTTTTATGCAATTGCTGTTTATCGTTTAAGCAATCAATTATTAAAGCAGGAAATTCCCATCTTACCAAGAATGATGAGCGAATTTGCACACAGTACAACAGGGACGGATATTCATCCAGGAGCAGAAATTGGGGATTCTTTTTTTATAGACCACGCCACAGGAATTGTGATTGGAGAAACCACCATTATTAAAGATAACGTAACCATTTTTCAAGGGGTTACTTTAGGCGGTATGCAAGTAAAGAAAAGTTTGGCATCTGTCAAACGGCATCCCACAATAGAAAGTGGCGTGGTAATTTATGCCAATGCGACTATTTTAGGAGGGGATGTGATGATTGGAGCAAATTCTGTAATTGGAGCAAATGTTTGTATTACAGCATCAATTTCAGAGAATTCGGTGGTTACGGTAAAATCAGAAAATAATATTTTTCAAAGAAGTTAAGTATATGAAAACAAAAAGTATCATAGATTTCGTAGGAAATACACCTTTGGTGGAGGCTCAACATATTTTTAAAAAAGAAGGCGTTACTTTATTATTAAAGTTAGAGGGAAATAACCCAGGAGGAAGTGTAAAAGATAGGGCTGCTTACAATATGATTAGCCAAGCGCTTCATAAAAAAAATATTAAGAAAGGCGACACTTTAGTGGAGGCAACCAGCGGAAATACTGGAATTGCTTTGGCTTTAATGGCGAAGGTTTTAGGCGTGAATATGGTTTTGGTGATGCCAGAAAACTCTACCATAGAAAGAGTAAAAACAATGCGTGCTTATGGCGCAGAGGTAATTTTGACTCCGAAAGAATTAGGGATTGAAGGCTCTAGAGATCACGCTTTAGACTTAAAATATAAAAAAGGGTATTTTAGATTGAATCAGTTTGATAATCCAGATAATTCGAAAGCACATTATAAAACAACGGGCCCTGAAGTTTGGAGAGATACAGAAGGACAAGTAACGCATTTTATTGCTGCCATGGGAACAACAGGAACCATTATGGGTGTTTCAGATTATTTAAAAGAACAAAATAAGGATATTAAAATTATTGGTGCACAACCAAGAGATGATGCTAAGATTCCTGGAATAAGAAAATGGCCTCAAGAGTATTTACCAGCAATTTTTAATGCCTCTAAAGTAGATGAAGTCATAGAAGTTAGTGAAGAAGAAGCAAAAGCAATGACACAGAGATTGGCATCTGAAGAAGGTATTTTTGCAGGAATGAGTAGTGGAGGTTCTGTATTAACCGCAATAAAAGTAGCCGAGAGATTAGAAAAAGGGGTTGTTGTGGCTATTGTGTGTGATCGAGGAGATCGTTATTTATCATCAACATTATTTGAAAAGGATTAAGGAAATAATAAATTAAAAAGAATTGAATCTCACGAGGTAACACGAATCAAAAAAATGATGCCTTAAGTATCTGATTTTTGATGATAAAATTTATTTTTTATCTCTAAATTTTATGAAATTCATAAAATTAAAGCCTTAAATTTATCAATATTTAGAGTGTTTAATTCTGTAAATAAAAATATAAACCTTTAATTTGTAACTCAGTTCATTAACTTATTGATTACGTTATCACGAAAGGCAGAGGGATTAGACCCATTGAAGCCTTGGCAACCTCTCATTTTTTGAGAAAGGTGCTACATTCTACAAGTAATTCCTAAATTAATCTTAGGCGTTCTTGAAAGATAACAGCGAAAAAATTACCTTTCCTGATGACATATTGATACCAATATCAACAAATGTCAATTATATATAAAGCTTTACAAGAACGAATTTTAATTTTAGATGGTGCCATGGGCACGATGCTACAAGCCTATAAATTTTCAGAAGAAGATTTTAGAGGAGAACGTTTTAAAGAGTATCCAACACCGCTTCAAGGAAATAACGATTTACTTTCTATTACCCAACCAGAAGCGATAAAAACGATTCATGCAAAATATTTTGAGGCAGGTGCGGATATTATAGAAACCAATACTTTTTCTGGAACTACCATTGCAATGGCCGATTATCAGCTAGAAGATTTGGTGTACGAATTAAATTATCAATCTGCAAAAATAGCCAAAGAAGTTGCCAATGAGTTTACCGCAAAAGAACCGCACAAACCTCGTTTTGTTGCAGGTTCTATTGGTCCGACCAATAGAACGGCAAGTATGTCTCCAGATGTAAATGATCCTGGGTATAGAGCTGTAACTTTCGATGAATTAAGAATTGCCTATAAGCAACAAACAGAAGCCTTATTGGATGGTGGTGTAGATTTATTGTTAGTAGAAACTGTGTTTGATACGTTAAATGCGAAAGCAGCTTTATTTGCTATTGAGCAAGTAAAAGAAGAGAGAAGTATAGAGGTTCCGATTATGCTTTCAGGAACAATTACGGATGCTTCGGGCAGAACTTTATCAGGCCAAACAGCGGAAGCATTTTTGATTTCTGTTTCTCATATTCCACTATTATCTGTAGGATTTAATTGTGCTTTAGGTGCCAATTTATTGCAACCTCATTTAGAGGCCATTGCTAACAAAACAGATTTTGCAATTTCTGCGCATCCAAATGCAGGGCTGCCAAATGCGTTTGGAGAATACGATGAATCTGCTGAAGAAATGGGCGAGCAAATAGAAGAATATTTAAAGAAAGATTTAATTAATATTATTGGCGGCTGTTGTGGCACAAGTCCAGAACATATTAGAGAAATTGCTAGAATTGCGAAGAAGTATAAACCGAGAGAATTAGCTGTTGGTTAATGGTTTTTAGTTTTTGGTTAGAATCTGAACCATCAAATATAAACTATAAACAATCAACCAAAATAAAATATGAATTATACATAATTAGATGTTTGGAGGTATCCAAGGGAATTGGTTAAGTTGGTTTATTTGCTAACAAAATCTTTTCCTAAACAAGAATTGTATGTAGTAACAAATCAAATTAGACGAAGTGTCGTTTTTGTTACTTCAAGTATTGAAGAGGGTATTGTAAGACAATCAAACAAAGAAACTATTCATTTTTTATAGAGCGCCAAAGGCTCTTTATTCGAAGTTGAAACGCAGCTTTATTTGGCATTTGATTTAGATTATATATCAGAAATAGAATTAAAAAATATTTTAGAAAAAGTGATTTCAAATATAAAGTTATTAAATGGGTTTATTAATTATTACAAGAGGCTATAAAAATGAGTGAGACCAACAACGAGCAACGAGCAACGATAAACCAAAGAAAGTTTCTAAAACTTTCTGGTTTAGAACCATTAATCTTGAATGAAAACAGCAACTTCATTAACGTAGGTGAACGCACAAATGTTGCGGGTTCTAGAAAGTTTTTAAGATTGATAAAAGAGGAGCGTTTTGATGAAGCGCTCGATGTTGCAAGACATCAAGTAGACGGTGGTGCACAAATTATCGATATTAATTTTGATGATGGATTAATTGATGGAAAAGAAGCAATGGTTCGTTTTTTAAATTTAATTGCTGCCGAACCAGATATTTGCAGAGTTCCGATTATGATAGATAGTTCTAAATGGGAAATCATTGAAGCTGGACTTCAAGTAGTTCAAGGAAAATGTATTGTAAATTCTATTTCTTTAAAAGAAGGCGAAGAAAAATTTATTTGGGAAGCAAAACAGATAAAACGATATGGTGCTGCAGTGATCATTATGGCTTTTGATGAAACTGGGCAAGCAGATACTTATGAAAGAAGAATTGAAATAGCCAAACGTTCTTATAAAATATTGGTGGACATTGTCCACTTTGCATCCGAAGATATTATTTTCGATTTAAATATATTTCCTGTTGCCACAGGAATGGATGAGCACAGAAGAAATGCCATCGATTTTATTGAAGCAACACGTTGGGTAAGACAAAATTTACCAAATGTTTCGGTAAGTGGTGGCGTAAGTAATGTATCGTTTTCGTTTAGGGGAAATGATGGAGTTCGAGAAGCAATGCACTCTGTGTTTTTATACCATGCCATTCAAGCGGGCATGAATATAGGAATTGTAAATCCAGCATTATTAGAAATTTATGATGATATTCCAAAAAATTTATTAGAGCGTGTAGAAGATGTAATATTGGATAGGAGAGAAGATGCAACAGAACGGTTGTTAGATTTTGCTGAAACTGTAAAGGGCTCTAAAGTAGAAAAAGGATTGGATTTATCTTGGAGAGAAAATCCTTTGCAGGATAGAATTACACACGCTTTGGTCAAAGGAATTGATGCTTTTATTATAGAAGATGTTGAAACAGCAAGACAAGAAGCCGAAAAACCTATAGAAGTCATTGAAGGTAATTTGATGATTGGTATGAATGTAGTTGGAGATTTATTTGGTGCAGGAAAAATGTTTTTGCCACAAGTTGTAAAATCTGCTAGAGTGATGAAAAAAGCGGTTTCGTATTTAAATCCGTTTATTGAGTTGGATAAAGGAGAAGAGCAAAGAGCTTTAGGGAAAATTTTAATGGCAACAGTAAAAGGCGATGTGCATGATATTGGTAAAAATATTGTGAGTGTTGTTTTGGGTTGTAATAATTATGAAATTATAGATTTGGGTGTGATGGTTGCGCCAGAAAAAATTATAGAAGCAGCAAAAAGAGAAAACGTAGATGTGATTGGTTTAAGCGGACTAATTACGCCTTCTTTAGATGAAATGGTCTATTTAGCGAAAGAAATGGAGCGTCAGAATTTTAAAGTTCCCTTGCTAATTGGTGGTGCAACAACCTCTAAAGCACACACGGCAGTTAAAATTGATACGCAATATAAAAATGCAGTGGTTCATGTAAACGATGCATCAAGAGCAGTAACGGTTGTAGGTGACTTATTAAACAAGAAAACGAGTCATATATACACCGCAAAATTAAAGAAAGATTATGATGAATTCAGAACCAAGTTTTTAAAACGAGGAAAAGAAAAATCATATATTTCAATGAAGGAAGCACGCAAAAGAAAATATAAAATTGATTGGGAAACATCACAAATTAAAAAACCAAAAGAACTAGGAATTCAGACTTTAGAGCAATTAAGTTTAAAAAAGCTGGTTCCTTTTATCGATTGGAGTCCGTTTTTTAGAAGTTGGGATTTGCATGGTAAATATCCAGATATTCTAACGGATAAAATTGTCGGAGAGCAAGCAACCATTTTGTTTGATGATGCTAAGGAAATGTTGCAGCAAATTATAGCAAAAAAATTGTTAAAGCCAAAAGCAATTTTTGGTTTGTTTGAAGCAAATTCTATAAATGATGATGATATTTTGATCAAAAAGAAAGGCGAAGAAATTGCTGTTTTTAGAACGCTACGCCAGCAATTAAAAAAACGAGAAGGGATTCCTAGTATTGCATTAGCAGATTTTATTGCGCCGAAAGAAACAAATAAAGTAGATTATATGGGCGCTTTTTGTGTCGCTATTTATGGTGCGCAAGAATTAGCAACTTCTTATAAAGACAAAGAAGATGATTATAACGCAATTATGGCACAAGCATTGGCAGATAGGTTTGCAGAAGCGATGGCAGAATATTTACACAAACAGGTAAGAACAAAACATTGGGGTTATGATGCAGATGATGGGTTAACGAATGATGATTTGATTAAAGAAAGTTATAAAGGAATTCGTCCGGCACCAGGATACCCCGCATGTCCAGATCATTTAGAAAAAGAAACCATTTGGGATGTATTAAAAGTTGAACAAAAAATAGGGGTTACGCTTACAGAAAGTTTGGCAATGTGGCCAGCAGCAGCAGTATCTGGATATTATTTTGCCAATAAAGAAGCAAAATATTTTGGATTAGGAAAAATTACGGATGATCAGGTAACTGATTTTGCAGAAAGAAAAGGAATTACCAAAGAGAAAGCAAGAAAGTGGCTGCATCCAAATTTAGCGGAAAGCCCATCTTAATCTTCCCGAAGGGAAGAAGCACTCTTGGGTAAGTTTGTTTGCGAGAAATAGTTTTAGACCTCACAGGTTTTAAAAACCTGTGAGGTCAAGTTTAGGTTAGAGTGGCTTTTGTATTAGCGATTGAAATGGCATGCTTTTTTTAGGAACGAAAAAAAGATATAGCCTTTCGCATTCGCTCAAGATAAATTCCAAGCGCGATCCTTGTGGTAACGCCCAAAAAATAAAATTAATAACTAAATAAAAGACCCTTTTAGGGATTTAGGGAAATGAAAATTACAGAACACATTAAAAAAGCAAACGGAAAAACACTATTTTCTTTTGAAGTTATTCCGCCAAAAAAAGGGAATAACATTCAAGAATTGTACAATAATATCAATCCGTTAATGGAGTTTAATCCGCCTTTTATAGACGTAACAACCTCTAGAGAAGAGTATGTTTATGTAGAAAAAGAAGGTTTATTAGATCGAAAAATAACGAGAATGCGACCTGGACCTGTGGGTATTTGTGCTGCAATAAAGCATAAATATGATGTGGATACGGTTCCTCATGTGTTGTGTGGAGGTTTTTCTAAAGAAGAAACAGAATATTTATTGGTAGATTGTCATTATCTAGGAATTGAGAATGTGATGGCGCTAAGAGGTGATGCCATGAGTCATCAAAAATATTTTGTACCCTCAAAAGGCGGACATAACTATGCAAAAGAATTGGTTGCTCAAATTCAGAATTTAAATTGTGGGAAATATTTACACGAGGTGATGGAAGCGGCCAGCAAAGCAGATTTTTGTATTGGCGTTGCCGGATATCCAGAAAAACATTTAGAGGCACCTTCTCTGCAAACCGATTTAAAACGATTGAAAGAAAAAATAGATGCTGGCGCAGATTATGTGGTAACACAGATGTTTTTTGATAATCAGAAGTATTTTGAGTTTGTAGAAGCTGCAAAAAATGCGGGTATTCATGTACCCATAATTCCTGGGATTAAACCAATGGCAGTTCAGCGACATTTAAATTTATTACCACAGGTTTTTAAAATTGATTTGCCAGAAACTTTAATCAATAGTGTGGAAAAATGCAAGACAAGCAAAGATGTTCGTCAGGTTGGTATTGAATGGGCTATCCAGCAATCTAAAGAATTATTAGCGGCTGGAGTTCCTGTTTTACATTACTATTCTATGGGTAAAAGTGATAATATTCGTGCCATTGCTAAAGAATTGTTTTAAGGAAAAATTGATTCTTATTTTTAAAATTTGAGGAGCCATCTAAATTATTTTTCTCTATAAATTTATATCCACGTTATTTGGATGACGGTATTTTACATAATAATTCTTTAAAATGGTGCCAGTTTTAGATGCTTTTTTAACGAATTCTCTAACAATAAGCATAAAAACTATTGATAGACAGATAGTAAAAAGCAATTTTTGTGAAATATTGAACTTAAATAAAATGACTACTTTTGTCTTTAAAATAGAAATAACAACCAAAATATATAAAAATGGCATTAGAAATCACGGACGCAAACTTTGAAGAATTAGTATTAAAATCAGACAAACCAGTATTGGTTGACTTTTGGGCCGCTTGGTGTGGACCTTGTAGAATGGTAGGGCCTATTGTAGACGAAATTTATACTGAATATGAAGGAAAAGCCATTGTTGGTAAAGTTGATGTAGATGCTAATCAAGAATTCGCTGCTAAATATGGTGTTCGTAATATACCAACTGTTTTAATATTTAAAAACGGAGAAGTGATTGATAAGCAAGTAGGAGTTGCTCCTAAAAAAACTTATACAGGTAAAATTGATGCTGCTCTTTAGTATCAATTTATAATTTATAATATTGAAAAGGTTTGGCTAACGTCAAACCTTTTTTTATTTTTAGGATCTAAATTTATTAAATGAAATTTTACTTATCGTTATTAACTTTTTGTATATTTTTTATTTCTTGTAATTCTAAAGATGATGGCAAAATTGAGTTGGAAACAGGGATTTCTCACGAATTAGCCAAATACAGAAAACAACAAATTGCTGATGTTGTATATAATTTGCACTTTAAAATACCGAAGGAAAAAGAGAATTCAATACCTTCAAAATTAGAATTAAATTTTACTTTAAAGGATTTACAAAATGATGTGGTTCTCGATTTTAATGAAGCAACTTCAACGCTAAAATCAATCAAAATAAATGATAAAAAATCAGAAATTAAGCATCAGAAAGAGCATATTATTATTGATAAAACAAAACTTGTTTTAGGAAAAAATAGTATTGAAATACTATTTGATGCTGGTGAAACATCACTTAACAGAAGCGACGAATTTTTATACACGTTACTTGTTCCTGATAGAGCTAGTACTTTGTTTCCCTGTTTTGATCAGCCAGACATAAAAGCGAAGTACAATTTAAGAATTACAGCACCAAGAGACTGGGAGGTGTTAGCCGCAGGTTTTGAGGAAAGTAGTTTAGAAATTGATGGTTTTATAACACATACTTTTGCGACTTCCGATTTAATGAGTACGTATTTATTTTCTTTTGTTGCTGGTAAGTTTACTTCCGTAACTGAAAACCCAGGAGCGTTTGAGATGCGCTTCTTATACAGAGAAAACAACAAAGAAAAGATAACTGAAAGTGTAGATGAAGTTTTTAAAATCCATCAAAATTCAATCGACTTTTTAGAAGCATATACACAGGTTAAATTTCCATTTCAAAAAATGGATTTTGCAGCAATTCCGCCTTTTCAATATGGAGGAATGGAACATGTTGGCGCAATTCAATACAGAGAATCGTCGTTGTTTTTAGATAAAAATGCGACTCAAAATAAAAAGTTGGGCAGAGCAAAATTAATTGCACATGAAACATCACACATGTGGTTTGGCGATTTGGTTACGATGAAATGGTTTAATGATGTTTGGATGAAAGAGGTGTTTGCTAATTTTATGGCAGATAAAATTAGCAATCCTGTTTTTCCAGAAGTGAATCACATATTGAGTTTTATGATGAGTCATTATCCGAGTGCGTATTCAGAAGATAGGACAAAAGGCACAAATGCCATTCGTCAGTATTTAGGGAATTTGAAAGATGCAGGTTCTTTATATGGGAGCATTATTTATAATAAAGCACCTATTATGATGCGTCAGTTAGAGTATTTACTGGGCGAAGATTTGTTTCAAGAAGGAATTCAAGAATACATAAAAACCTATCAGAACTCAAACGCAGACTGGAATGAATTGGTAACTATTTTGGATAAAAAATCTGCAGGAGATCTTAAAGGTTGGTCTGATGTTTGGGTAAACTCATCTGGAAGACCCATTTTTTCAGAAGAAATTGAATACAATGAAAAAGGAAATGTCACCAAATTTATCATTCATCAAAATGCAGAAGATGGCTCTGATAAAGTTTGGACACAATCTTTTAAAATTCAATTGAAAGATGCTCGTGGATATGTGAAAAATATCAACATAAAAAATATGGGCAAATCTTTTGATATTACTGCTGCCACAACAGATTTTAAACCAGGTCAGGTTTTATATAATACAAACGGATTTGGATACGGCGTTTTCCCTATTTACAAAAAGGAAATAAACGCCTATAAAGATATTAAAGACGAAGTTTCAAGAGGGTACCAATTTATCAATTTATATGAAAATATGTTGATCGGAAAAGTGGCTCCGAAAGAAGTGTATGAGGTGTTTTTGGCATCCGTTAAAGAAGAGAAAAATGAATTAATTTTAAATTATATCACAGGGGTATTAGAGACTACTTTTTGGACTTTTTTAACAGAAGAGCAAAAAATTTCAGTGTTACCAGCAACGGAACAAAGTCTTCAAGAAGTGTTGTATTCTGATAGTCAATCGAATATAAAAAAGATAGTGTATCAGTTACTTTCAAAAGTGGGCTATAATAAAAGGTCTTTAAAAACTTTATACGGATTATGGAATAAAGATTTTCAAATTAAAAATCTCTTTTTAAACGAAAATGATTTTACTTCTTTAGCCATGAAATTGGCTATTTTTAAACATCCAAAAGCAGCACAAATTTTAGAAGTACAACAAACTAGAATCTCAAACAAAGATAGATTAGAACGTTTTAACTGGCTGTTGGCATCAGTATCTGAAGATGCTTCCGTAAGAGACGCCTTTATGACATCACTTTTACAAAAAGAGAACAGAGAAAAAGAATCTTGGGTACAAACTGCGTTGTACAATATACATCATCCGTTAAGACAAAAATCGTCGACAAAACATTTAGAATCGATTTTAAGTAAGCTAGAAGAAGTGCAACTCACTGGCGATATTTTCTTTCCAAAACGATGGCTGTCCAGTTCTATTGGAAACTATTCATCGAAAGAAGCTTCTGAAATATTAACTAATTTTTTAAACGATAATTCAGGTTATAACCCTATTTTACTCAAGAAGTTATTACAAACAACAGACGATTTAACGCGCGCTCAAAAAATTAAAAAGTAAGATGAATGTATCCGAAGTAAAATCATCAGAAATTAAAAATCTAGATCTATTGGCAAAACAAGTGGTAGAGGGTTTTATAACAGGGATTCATAAAAGCCCATTTCATGGGTTCTCTGTGGAATTTTCTGAACATAAACTATACAATAATGGCGAAAGTACGCGTCATATAGATTGGAAGTTATTTGCAAAGACAGAAAAACTGTACACTAAAAAGTATGAAGAAGAAACCAATTTACGCTGTCATATTATCATAGATAATTCTGCATCAATGCATTATCCAATCGTAAAAAAGCAATCTTTGGATACTTTAAATAAAATCGGTTTTTCTGCAGTGGCAGCAGCTTCTTTAATGGAAATTTTAAAAAGACAAAGAGATGCCGTTGGTTTGAGTATTTATTCAGATTCGTATGAATATTATGCGCCAGAAAAAGGAAGTGATCGTCATAGAAGTATGTTATTATATCAATTAGAAGAGGTCTTAAAGTCTACTTCTAAAACAACAACAGAGACCTATAAATATTTGCATGAGATTGCAGAAAAAATTCACAGGCGTTCCTTAATTTTTCTTTTTACAGATATGTTTCAAACTTCAAAAGAAGACGAAGCGTTATTTGAAGCTCTAAGACACCTAAAATATAACAAACATGAGGTGGTTTTGTTCCATACGTATGACGGAAAAACGGAATTAAACTTCAATTTTGATAATGCGCCAAAGAAATTTGTAGATGTAGAAACTGGCGAAGCAATAAATGTATATGCAGAAAATGTACAACAAAAATACACTGAATTGGCCTCCAATTATTTTAAAGAATTAAAAAACAAATGCTTACAATATAAAATTGATTACGTTCCCGTAGATATTCACAAAGGATTTAACGATATTCTCACAGCATACTTGCTTCAAAGAAAAAATTTTAAATAATTTTCTATTTTCTATTTGCATATCTAAAAATGTGTGTTATATTTGCACCCGCTATACGCAACGGTTTGGTAGTTCAGTTGGTTAGAATGCCTGCCTGTCACGCAGGAGGTCGCGGGTTCGAGTCCCGTCCAGACCGCAAAAGCATCTCATTTATGAGATGCTTTTTTGGTTTTTACAACCCTGTAATTTATTTTTTTTCAAGTATTTGTGCTGTAAAATTCCACTATTTTTTCGCAATCTCAAAAACCGCTCGGGGACTCAACCCGGGACTCTTTTTTTCTTGTAACTCAAAATAATTTTAGAACAAGTAAGTGGGTTTATACATATCCTGAAAAGAGTGCTGTTTTTTAAATAGCTTAAAAACAACTTATTTTAACAAATCCATTACAGAGTAACTACACCTTGATTTTTCATTGTTTTTTAGTTCTTTTAAAATCGCGCCGCAATTGATTTTATTGGGGATTTGCTTTGTTTATAATATAATAAAGGCTCTAAAGGTTAAAGACCACAGAACACTTCCAATTTATTTACAAAGACTTGAGAGTCATTTATTCATAGACT
>JAWUYT010000061.1:0-90443 GCA_034110665.1 Polaribacter sp. | reverse complement strand
AATTTGATAGCTATTTCTTTTCCGTTTTTCCTTTCCAAAATAAACTCTGATTCGGTAACCGTAAAATTATTAGCGGTAGTATCGACATTACTTAAATCGAACGTTTGACCGTCTTTGAAAAATATTCCTGAAATCCACCACGAATCTCCCCCTGTTTTAATAATTGCCGAGTTTTCAAGTGAATCAAACTGCAATTCTTTTTGTGATAGTTTTATATTGTCGTCCCAAGCTCCATCCTTACGATCTGAACAAGAAAGATTTAATATTACTAATAAAATTAAAATGGTATTCTTTTTCATTGTTGTTGATTTAAAATTATATTTTCTGGATGCCGAAACTAAGAAAAGGTTGCATCAAATTAATGCCAACATGAGTGGATCAATAGACCTTTTTAAAGATTTACAATAAGATTCTTTTCCAGTCTTCGTTCGGAATGATACTAAAACTTACAAATAAGAACTATCAAAAGAAAAAGGAAGTAGAGAATCTAAAGATGCTGTTTTTATAATTTCCCCAACTTCTCCCATAAACAAGACTGGAAAAGGTTGTTTTTGTTTAATTTCATACTCGGATAAAGATTGTCTGCAAGCGCCGCAAGGTCCTATAGGTTTATCAACTTTACTAATAGATGAACTTGCAGAAATAGCTAATTGTAAGATTTTTACATTCGGAAAATCTGAACCTGCTTTCCAAATGGCAACTCTTTCTGCGCACATTCCTGAAGGGTACGCCGCATTCTCTTGATTATTTCCAGTAACTATTTCATTATTTTCTAACAACAAAGCTGCACCAACACTAAATTTAGAATATGGAGCATAGGCTTTTTTTCTAGCCTCTATAGCCTTATCCATCAATGTTCTGTCTTCAAAAGAAAGCTCTGTTATATCATTAAAAACAGCAGCTGATATCGATATTTTAATTTTTCTCATAAATGGAATCGTCAAAAAAAGCAGCCTTTTTACGACTGCTTTATTTTTTTATAAATCTACTAAAAATTTATCACTTTTAATAATTATCATAAATTTCTCCTAAATCAAATGATATAGAAAAACGAAGTGAATTTTCTAAAGGATTATTTACATCAGAAGAATTTATTAAATAAGATAAATCTATATTTAAGGCATTGGTTTTAAAACCAGCTCCTAAAGTAAAATATTGTCTATTTCCTTTGTCTACACTTTCATGAAAATACCCTCCTCTTAAAGCAAAGGCATTGTTGTATAAGTATTCTGCACCCAAAGCGTAGGTTACCTCGCTTAACTCTTCGCTAAAACCTCCTGGAGCATCACCAAAAGAACCAAGAATACCCTGAATCCAACCAGTATCTTGATCAGAACCGTCAGGTTGTGGAGTTGGAACTAATAATTTTGTGAATTCAACATTCGTTGAAATGATATTATAATCATCTAAAATAAAATCAAAACCACCTCCAAATTTTAAATTGGTTGGGATAAAATTTTCTTCACCTGGCGTATAAGAAACTTTTGGACCGATGTTAGAAATGTTAAAACCAACTCTATAACGTCCATTAAAATTACCGTAGTTTTCTTCAAAAGATTGGTAATATCCTGATACATCTACAGCAAAAGAATTAATTGGCTGCAACGTGTTACCAGCAGTGCCATTAAAGGCCAAATTTGAACGAATATATTTTAAGGAAACTCCCATAGAAAAAGTTTCACTTAACTTTAATGCATAAGAGCCTGTTGCCACAAATTCGTTTGGGTTTATTGTTCCGTTTGGAGTTCCTTGATTGTCTGTTAAATCTATTTGACCTAAAGAAAAGTATTTAAAATCTGCTCCCCAAGCTGCGTTTTCGCTAAATCTATTGATATAAGAACCACTTCCTACAAAAATATCATCGGTTAAATTACGTAACCAAGGAGAATAAGTGATCCCTGTTTTTATTTGTCTATCACTAAACGCAATTTTTGCCGGATTGTGAAATAGTGAAAAACCATCTGCAGAAGTTGCAACACCCATATCTCCCATACCTCCTGCCCTAGCATCTGGAACAATTAGTAAAAAAGGAGTAGCTGTTGTAATACCTCCTGTCTGTTGTGTATCCGTCTGTGCATTTATTTTGAAACTTACTAAAGTAAAAAGTGCAATCCAAAAACCTATTTTCTTCATTTTTTTTTATTCTTATTAATTGTACAAATATGCACTTTTTATTGAAGTATTACTAATTTTTCGTACTTCTCTGATGCAAGATTATTTGTTATTGATGTTACTTTAAGTTTATAAACATAAACTCCCTTACCTATTTTATTGCCAAAATCGTCTAAACCATTCCATGTGATATTTCTTGATAAATTACCCGCAGTCTGTATATTTCTATTAATGGTTTTTACTAATTTACCAGAAACTGTAAATACCTGAACCTGAACCTCTAAGGGCTCATTAGGTTTGTTGTGATTAAACCAAAATTCTGTGTAGTTTACGAAAGGATTTGGATAGTTTAGTACATTTTCTAAATTTAAAATAGCGTCGCTAACAACCACAAAGTTTAACGTAGTTTCTGAAGAGTTATTGTAAGTGTCCCAAGCTTTTATTTCTAAGGTATGTGGCCCAACTTCTAGATCTCGTAGTCTATAAGTTACTTTACCATTGGTAAAATCGTTTAATTCTGTTTGATAAAAATCATTTAATACAATTGGGTTCGAAGTATCTCCATCTAAAACACCCACAATATCATGGTCTACAGCTGTTATAGAAGTATTAATTCCACTCATATCTGCTAGTAAAACAATTAAATTTGGCGATGTATTTGTGTTGCCACCATCTACAAAAGATTCATCATTCATAAATAGTTGTATTTCTGGACCTACAGTATCTTCTGGCGCATTTTCGTTAATTCCGCCCACAACCACATCAAAATTATACCCAGCTTTATCCGTTTCTCCATTTTGCGCATAAAAACTTAATTTTCCTTTTCCGAAAGCAATCTTGATATCTTTTGGCACAATAAAATCAAAACTAAATTGTCCATTTTCTACAGTAGATTTACCTCTGAACAATTTACTATCTTGCGCATCAAAGGGCATGATAACACCAAAACCATCATTATCTAGCGTGTTTTTATCAATTAATTTATCGAAAACCGTGGTAGAAAGTGTGCCATTAAAATTGGTTAAAACAGTGTTTGAATCATCCGTAATAACACCTTCAAACTTTACTTTTGATAATGCTTTAATAGTATCTAATGATTGTGCAACATCAACATCGTTCATTTTTGTAATCCGCACATTTGGTTTCGGAATTGCCAATTTCATAGCAGGATCTCCAAATGAATAAATAAAGAATTTTTGCGTACTTGAAAATTTATTTTTCGTCTCTTTTAAAGCTTCGGCAATTGTAAAATCTTCTTTATTAAACGCCAAGAGAATTCTAATTAATTGCTCGTTAAAACGCTGCCCTGTTGAAATAAAAACTTCTCTTGTTGTAGTAATCATATTAGCAGCACCGCCTATTTTATTTTTAAACGTGAGTTCACCTGCAGTAATTCTATTTGGATTATCAAATCTTGAAAAATCGCAAGTAACTGTTATTAGCAGAGGTAACGTATTCGGATTATTAAAAGATTGTATTTGCGGTACATCTAAAATCCTTTCAGATGCAAAACCATCTTCTCCTCCGTGACCAAAGTAATCAAAGACTAAAGTACCTTTTTCAATAGCGTTTGTAATGGCTTTATTTACTTCTGGATATCGTTCCCCTCCAGAAGAATTCTGTTGGACAAAAGCATCAACATAAATTTTATTTACGTTAAAAACAGGTTTGTTGTTTTTAATTTCATCCGCTATAGATTCCACTCCTTGCTGGATAACCCCTTCCCCAACAACATCAATATCATCTGCTGATAAGGTAATTGTGTTTCTCCAATCTCCGATTGCCTCCTTGCTGTAATAGGACAAAATTTTATCCACAACATTGGTAGCTTCAGAAATTGTAGAAACCGGAATTCTACTGGAAACTACATCAATTGTATGCGCAGTTGACATGGTGCCTTCGTTTTCTTCTAACATCACGAAAAAATCATCCGTAACCCAGGAATTAGCCAAATTAAAACTATTCGTAGCTAATTTTACAGGAACAATATTATTATTTCCTTGAATTCTGTCTTTATAATCGTAAGAAGCATCGCCAAAAAAACAAACATATTGTAGCTTCGTTTCTGCGGATGAGTTTGTTGTGTAAATATGTTTTAAAAAATCTCGAATACCAGTTATATCTTTAGAACCTGAAGAAAATTCATTATAAATTTCCTCTAACAAAACAACCCTTGTTGTTAAATTAGAATTTATTTGATGATAATCTGCTAATCTTTGTGCTTGGTCAGAAAGTTCTGAATTTGTAATCACTAAATAATTCACGTCTTTTAAAGCATGTAAATTCTGATTTCGAATTTTTGAATTTTGAACGGTTTCTGGTTTGTAAAAATCCGCGTCATTTAAAATAATGTATTCTTTTAATCGACCTCCAATATCTTTAAAAGTAAAATTATTTGTAGTTTCTTGATTTGTTATTGATTGTGGAGAAATATGATTTGTAATATCCCAAACCTGAAAAGCAGTATTTCCATTTTCTATTTGATATTCAATAACGTCTGTTGAATTTGCTTGTTCAAAACTCCGAAATGAAAATTGCAAATCACCAAACTTTAACTGTTTTTTTCCTACAATCTCTATAAAATCTAAAAATGCATTTGCGGAAGGATTGCCATTGTTGTTATAGGTAATAGAAATGTCAATTTTTTCTGAACTATTCATAATGTCAGCATTTCTTTCTAACGCAAAAGCTTTGGTTAAAGAACTCGGGTTTACAGCTGGAAAATTAATAGAATAAATATCTTGTTCATTCACTTTTACCACCATAGAAGATGAAACGACAGAATTGGAAACCCCTCTTATCCTAACATTTATATTTTGATTCACAACTGCATTCGGAAAAGGAATTATAAAATTTTGTTTATTTTCTATATTAAAATCTGAATTAAAAAACCATTGAGTTCCTGCTGCTAAAATATTTTTCTCTTCTTTTTCATGAAAAATATAGTCATCAAAAACAGTTATTTGAGCTATTGGGTTTCCTGTAATAATTGGTTTTTGTTGAATTCTTTTTCCATCAGCATTATTAACCGTAACAAAATAATAGGCTTTATCCGAATAAATATTTTGCCTGTGTTTTGCTGAATTTCTGGTGGCATCCAATTCCCAATCATGAGGACCTTTTGCATAAAAGAGTATAAAATCATTGCCATCAAAAGAACCATCATTTTCGCCTTCTATGTAAATAGCATTTTCTTGCAAATCATCGTATCTAAAATCGCTATTTAATTCGGGTAACAATTGCCCTCCATTTCCATAAATATGAATTTTTTTTGGATTCAAACCATTTGTTGAAACTCCTATTTGTTGCAATAAGCTTCTATCAATTTTAAATACCCCAGTTGTATCTACAGAAAATTGATACCAATCTCCAGACGATAATACAGAACTATTTTCTTGAGCCATATTGATCTGTAAAAAAAATCCAAATAAAATAAGTAAAAGCTGTTTTTTCATATATATATTCAAATAACGCAAATAATTTTTAGATATTTTACGATAATCAAAGATAAATTATACTAAAGTAAAAATGACATCGTTTATTAATTTATGTACAAAAAATGATGCATTAAAACTTGATGTTTTACTTGTAAGAAAATATATTTATTGTAAATTGCATCCATATATACAAACCCTATCAATTTTAAATTAGGAAATGAAAAACATATTTAAAGTAACTTTAGTAGCCTTAATAATGCTGCTATTAGCGAACTGTAATAGATCAAATAAAAATAATTCTACCTTAACGGGTTTGTCTTTTAACGATCCTAAAAACGGTAATTATATTAGAAGTAATTCTTTTGATGGCCAAAAACCACCTTTAGGGATGGTTGGTGTTGAAGGAGGCTCTTTCACAATGGGTCAAGTTCAAGACGATGTGATGTTTGATTGGAACACCACTCCAAAAAAACTTCATGTTCGTTCTTTTTATATGGATGAAGCGGAAGTTTCAAATTCTGAGTATTTTTTATATGTGCAGTATACAAAAGATGTTTTCTCTCCATCAAAAAAAGAATATAAACATATTTACACTTCTGTCTTACCTGATACTCTAGTTTGGAGAAAAAGTTTAGGAAATACCGATATTTTAACAGAAAATTATCTTCGTCATCCAGCTTATGCAGATTACCCTGTTGTTGGTGTTAGTTGGTTGCAAGCAAATGAATACTGTAAATGGCGCACAAACGCTGTAAACTTAAAAACATTAATTGATAAAGGACACATTAAAAACATATTTGAAATAGATTCTATAAGACCTTTTTTTGATACTGATGTCTTTTTATTAGATGCTTCAAAATTATTTGAAGGAGATTCTACTGTTTACAAAAAAGGAGTTGGAAGAACTATTAGAACAAAAGGAGCTCCTAGGCAAGCTAGAGGAGCATTTCAAGGAAGAAAAATCACAAGCGCCGATGGTATTTTAACACAACGTTTTAGACTACCGACAGAGGCAGAATGGGAATTTGCAGCAAAAGCCAATATTGAAAATAGAGAATACAATAATATTAGAGGCCGAAAAAAATATGCTTGGGATGGTAAATATTCAAGAGCAAAAGGTAAAAAAAATAGAGGAGATCAATTAGCGAATTTTAAGCAAGGTAAGGGAGCGTATAGTGGTTTATCTGGTTGGAGTTCAGATGGTGCTGATATACCTAACAAAATAAAATCTTATCCTCCAAACGGTTTTGGCTTATATGATATGTCTGGAAATGTAGCAGAATGGGTTGCTGATGTTTATAGACCTATAATAAATGCTGAAGCAAACGATTTCAACTATTTTAGAGGGAATATCTTTACAAAGAAGATGATTGATAAAGACGGTAATGTAGTTATTGCTGCTTCCGATGAACAATCTTTCATAGAGTACGATACCTTACCTGACGGTAAAATTATACCAAAACAATTACCGAACACTATAAGATATATACCTATAACAAAAGACGATGCCGCTTTAAGAAGAAATTTTAAAGTTGCAGATAATTCGAATATCAATGATGGAGATATAAACTCTTCTCGTTTTTATACAGATGAAGAAGATCAATTTCGAGCTAGAGCTAGCATGTATAATTCTCCTAAACCGCCTGCTAGAGAAATAGATCCTGAAACTGGTAAAGAGTCTGTAGTGATTGATAATAAAAAAAGAACAACTTTAATTAGCAACAAAACAAGGGTTTATAAAGGTGGTTCTTGGTCAGATAGAGAATACTGGTTAGACCCAGCGCAAAGAAGGTATTTACCAGAATATATGGCAACTAATTTTATCGGGTTTAGATGTGTTTCTGATAAAGTTGGCCCAATGAATACAGGAAAAAGGTCTGCTAGAAATCCTACTAGATAATATGATATTTTTTTAAAATAAAGCCTCATTGTTTCTAAATAATGGGGCTTTTTTATATACAAGAAATGAAAATCGCTACTCTTTACAAACTTTATACCAAGTTTTTTTTCATAGATATTGATACCAGAAACATCAGACAAAACACCTTATTTTTTGCTTTAAAAGGCGCTAACTTTAACGGCAATGAATTTGCAGAAAAAGCTATAAAACTGGGTGCTTATTATGCTGTTGTAGATGAAGAGAAATATAAAACTCATGAAAACATTATTCTTGTTGATGATGTTTTAAAAACTTTGCAACAATTAGCACACCATCATAGAAAGAAACTAAATATCCCAATTATTGGGTTAACCGGTAGTAATGGCAAAACCACTACAAAAGAATTAATACAACTTATTTTAAGTAAAAAATATAAAACCATCGCCACCAAAGGAAATTTAAATAATCATATTGGTGTGCCACTTACACTGCTCTCTATGACACCTGAACATGAGTTAGGAGTTATTGAAATGGGCGCTAATCATCAAAAAGAAATTGAATTTTTATGTACTATCTGTGAACCTGACTTTGGTTATATCACCAATTTTGGTAAAGCACATTTAGAGGGTTTTAGGGGGTTTAAGGGTGTTATAAAAGGAAAAAGTGAATTATACACTTTTTTAAAAGAAAACAACAAAATTGCATTTGTAAATACTATCGACCTAATTCAAGTTGAAAAAGCAAAAGATATTAAATCGATTTATTTTAATGTTGATGATTTACAATTTTTGGAAGTAAATCCTTTTGTGAGATTAACATATAAAAACACAAATATACAAAGTAATTTAATTGGCACTTATAATTACGCCAACATTGAAGCGGCCATTACTATTGGTGAGTATTTTAAAGTATCTAAAAAAGCTATTAAAGAAGCTATTGAAAGTTATACTCCCACCAATAATCGTTCTCAAATTATAAAAACTAAAAAGAATACACTTATTTTAGATGCTTACAATGCAAATCCATCTAGCATGAGCGCTGCTTTAGAAAATTTTGCTACGCTAGCAGCTAAACATAAAGTAATTATTTTAGGTGATATGTTTGAAATTGGTAAGGATAGCTTAGAAGAGCATCAAAAAATTGTAAACCTTGCCAATTCTTTAGATTTTAAGTATCAATATTTTGTCGGTGAAAATTTTTATCAGACGAACACAGCAAGGACTCAATTTAAAACCTATGAAGATTTAGAGGAGTACCTAAAAGAGCATCCTTTAATACACCAAACAGTATTAGTAAAAGGCTCCAGAGGAATGCGTTTAGAAAGAGTTGTCCCTTTTATGAAGTAATATTATTTCTATGATATTCTAATAAATTATCAATAGGTCTTTGAATTACATCAGTGACTTTTAAATTATTCTTTTTTGCTATTTTTTCTAAAATATCTCTGAAGTAAAAAGCAATTGAGCCAATAAAGTATAATGGAGTTTCTGCTGTTTTGTCAAAAGGTAAAACTCTGTATTTAAAAAACTCTTGAAAACCTCTTTTTATAATTCTCTTAATATATTTTTCTTCTTTAAATTCAAACATAAATTTTGCAAAAGAAGCCAAATACATATTAGGATTCGATGTTCTGTATAAATTTTGCTTAATATAATCAGCATCTAAATTGAATTCTTCCTCAAACTTTTCTGCAATTCCTTTGGGCATTTTCTCGTAATAGTATTCTCTGATTAAGAGCTTACCAAAATAATTACCGCTTGCCTCGTCCATCAAAACATAGCCTAATGAAGCCGTTTTCATATGCAAGTTTTCTCCGTCCCAATAGCAACTATTAGAACCAGTTCCTAAAATACAGACAATTGCTGGCTCTGACCCAGAAGCAGCATAAACTGCGGCTAGCATATCTTCAGCAACATGAACTTTGGCATTGATAAAGATTGCTTGCAACACATCTTCGAGAATTTTTGATGGTTTCGCAGTACCACAACCTGCACCATAAAAATAAATTTCAGTGACTTCATCTTTCACATTGATGAGTTGAAACATATGTACAATTCTATCGTTCAATTCCTCTTCTGCAACAACTGCAGGGTTTAACCCTAAAGTTCTTACTCTAAAAGCTTCGCTTTTATCACTATTTAAAGCAATCCAATCTGCTTTGGTAGATCCTCCGTCTGCAATTAAAATCATAAGTACTATTTTAGAATCCAAATATATTGTAAGAAAACAGGGTACACAACTATATTCTAAACTTCAATCGTTTTCGTTGGTTATTATACTTGAAAAAAATATATTTTGAGGAGCACAGTAAGGTTTTTGAAATCTAAATTGAAATTAAAAAGGAAGTGAACCCAGTGAATATAAAAGAACATGTTTGAATATGTTAGGAGAAATATTATGAATACGTTTTTGGCTTTAAGAAATATTGGAAGTTTAAATACCACTAATAATGAATACCACGGTTCCTAAATATGCATATTCATTTTTAGTAAATTTTAATACTCATCAGCGCAAAAATGCTTTAGAGGATTTCTTGCTGCCGAAGACCAGCGTTATTTTAAAGCTATAAGTAAGAATACTATTCTCTTAAACCCAACTGAATTAATTTTTTTTTGTGCCAGTTTTTATCAGTTACTTTTCTAAAAAGCCAAACTCTGTAGTCTTTTCGAAGCAAAGATTTATAGAAAAGAGTCAATATCGATTTTATAAATAGATAGCTCTTAATTCTATTATGCCGTTTCTTTGTTTTTTTATAGTCCGTAAACTGACTTTTAAAAACGCTCAAATAAACCATTGTTTTTACTGTTTGTTGATATTCTAAACTATCTAACTCATTAAAGACCTCGTTACAAGTTGCCAAAAAACAGTTTAAGGGATGGGTTAGTTTATCTAAACTATTAATTGCATTTTTTGAGTTCGTTCTTTTTGAAAGGAGAAAAACATCATAAGCATTCCTTAAAGCAATCCTTTTATAATAAAACCCATTATCGTTTATTTGGCTTGAAATGATCGATAAATTTAACTTATTTGCATAGCTCAAAACTCTAACACCATTGATTACTTGGCTATCTTTTTCTATAAAACTATAATTAAATTCCTTCAAAAATTTATCCACTAAAAGCTCTTGATGAACCTCTATAGCTGCAATATTATATACTTTTTTAAGCCTTCTGTAATGTCTGTGAGCAGGAGCATGATATTTGTGATTTCTTACTTCAGAATATGCATTGTCTCTTAAAACTGTGATCGCTTTTGGATAATCTTCTTTTGAGAAAATAAAATCAATATCGCCTAGCATCCGCTCGGCTAAATCCTCATATAAGCCAGCTAACAAGTTCCCTGTTCCTTTTAAAAATATTGGTGTAATGTTATGAACTAATAAAAGGGTGTTCAGTTCTTTTGCTTGTGTGACTATTTGTTGATTTCTATCCCGGTTTAAACTAGTAATGCACTCCATATAGGCTGACAAATCTTGGGGCAAATAATGCAAGAAGTCTGCACGCTTTAAATTACAATACAATGCTGGTAGCACATAATGCCCAGTACTTATTTTCACAACAGCCTCCCAATCTATTGTAGCTGTCTTTAGCTGTTTTTCTATTGCCTGCTTATTCTTATTTTCCAAGGAAATAGTTAAGCAAGCAGCAACAAAATAAAGTGTTTCTTTATAATTCATCTATAATTTAAATGCTCTGAAAGCTAATTTATAGAAAATTCCACAATTATTTGGCAGAACCTAGCTCTTTGTTAAACAAACCTTGACCATTAATTACTTTGAATTTGTGATCCTTAAGAAAATCTGATGATACTAAGAACATATTAAAGTCTTTAAGTTTCCGATTGTATTCTTTTGGTTATTTTATGTCTTTAATCTATAAAGTAAAAAGTAATGAAACCGACGAAGCCTAAAATGGTTTTTGCTGTTTTTAAAAAAATAAAACGCTCTATAAAAGATCATGAAAGTCCTTCTAAAAAGTCCTTAAAGATACGTCTCTTATTTAAAATCATCAATGCTATACTGGCCGTAAAAAAAGTAAAAAAAACAGAGAGTACATTGATGTTAATTCGTGTGCGGTTAAAAATAGTTTTAGTTTATAAATCGCTTTAAACTAAAGGGGGTTTCATTTGTTTCATCGGACAACAATGATGGATTTTCTCTACTGCTATAATATTATATTCGAAATTGATTTATCATTGAGATATCCTTATGAATA
Source organism: Polaribacter sp. (assembly GCA_034110665.1). Taxonomy (GTDB): domain Bacteria; phylum Bacteroidota; class Bacteroidia; order Flavobacteriales; family Flavobacteriaceae; genus Polaribacter. The sequence goes on along the minus strand of JAWUYT010000061.1, from coordinate 78,801 downwards.
TTGTAAATTTGTATTAAAATTTTAAATATGGTCTTTTTCAAGAAAAAGCTACTTCCATTAAACCTTTTTTTTCCTGAAGATTTTGTAGACATTCATTCTCATTTACTTCCCGGCATCGACGATGGCGCTAAAAATCTAGATGATTCTATCGCGTTGATTCAGAAAATGTCCTTTTATGGTATCAAAAATTTTATCACAACTCCTCATATTTTGGGTGATGTGTATCCTAATACTCCTAAAATTATAAACAACAAATTGAAATTAGTTCAAGCTGAACTCATAAAAAGAAATATTACAGACATTTCTATTCATGCAGCTGCAGAATATATGATCGATGAGAAATTTATTGAAATTTTAGAAGAAGAAGATAATTTACTCACACTCAAAGACAATTTAGTACTTGTAGAAATGTCTTATTATAGTCCTCCTCTTCATCTATACGATGTGCTCTTTAAATTACAATTAAAAGGATACAAGCCTGTTTTAGCGCATCCTGAAAGATATTTTTCATATCATAAAAACTTTCAAAGTTATTATAAACTAAAAAATGCAGGATGTTTATTTCAGTTGGATTTATTATCATTAACACAGCATTATGGCAAAGACGTACAGAAAACTGCACAAAAATTATTAAAAAAAAACTTATTTGATTTTGTTGGAACAGACACGCATCATTCTGAACATTTAAATCTATTAGAAACTATTTCAACACCCAAAAATCTAAAAATAATTGAAAATCTTTTACACAATAATAACAGATTTTTAAAGGAATAAAAAAGGTAGCGAAATGCTTCCTTTTTTATTTTAACTGAATATTTATTTACACCAAGGTTTTTTTATTTGTTCAAGATATACAACGCAATAATCATAAGCATCTAAAAACTTTGATGCTTACGCAATTATTGTTTTTCATTTTAAAGTTTTCCTTTGTTTCTATTTTTACTCGAAATAATTCAAGGTGCTGTAACCTCCTTCTTTTAAATATTGATCTTTCTGCATTAGTTTCACATCAGACTTCATCATATCTTTAACCAAGTCTTGCAAATCATACTGACATTCCCAACCTAATTTCTCTTTAGCTTTCGTAGGGTCTCCGATCAATAAATCTACTTCAGTTGGCCTAAAATATTTAGGATCTACAGCTAAAACTTCTTTCCCTACTTCAATTTGATATTCAGGATTGTTGCATTTTACAACATAGGCTTTTTCTGCTATACCTTCTCCTTTGAATTCTAATTCAATGCCCACTTCAGCAAAACTCATTCTCACAAAATCACGAACAGCTGTAGTAGTCCCCGTTGCAATCACCCAGTCTTCCGCTTCTTCTGCTTGTAAAATCATCCACATCATACGCACATAATCTTTTGCATGGCCCCAATCACCTTTGGCATCTAAATTTCCTTGATAAAATTTATCTTGTAATCCTAAAGCAATTCTTGAGGTTGCTCTTGTAATTTTACGAGTCACAAAAGTTTCTCCTCTTAATGGAGATTCGTGGTTGAATAAAATACCATTGCAAGCATACATACCATAAGCTTCTCTATAGTTCACAGTAATCCAAAATGCGTATATTTTTGCAACAGCATAAGGTGAACGCGGATAAAATGGTGTCGTTTCAGACTGCGGAACTTCTTGAACTTTTCCATATAATTCAGAAGTTGAAGCTTGGTATATTCTTGTTTTCTTTTCTAAACCTAATAACCGAACCGTATCTAGAATACGCAATGTTCCTAAACCATCTGCATTCCCAGTATATTCTGGAGTCTCAAAAGATACTGCTACGTGAGACATTGCTGCTAAATTATAAATTTCATCTGGCTGAATTTCTTTGATCAAACGAGTAATGTTTGTACTATCCGTCATATCACCGTAGTGCAAAAAGAAATTTCTGTTATCCACGTGAGGATCTTGATATAAGTGATCAATTCTATCTGTATTAAACAAAGAAGACCTTCTCTTCATTCCATGCACTTGATATCCCTTTTTCAATAAAAACTCACTTAAATAAGCCCCATCTTGTCCTGTTACTCCTGTAATAAAAGCTACTTTCATCTTAGTTTTGTTATTCGTTGTTCGCTAAACCATCGCCGAAAAAGGCTAATCGATCCACGATTTTACTACTTCAACGATTTGATTCTATATTCTTTGTTTGCTTACGACTTTTAGTCGTTTATCTCTAAATATTGGTTAAACCATGTAAGAAAAACAATGCTACATTTTAACCTCTTTTATATTTTCTATGTTCTCTAAAAACCAAGCATATGTTTTCTCTATTCCTTCTTTTAATTCTGTTGAATATTGCCAACCAATGTCTTTCATTTTTGAAACATCCATTAATTTTCTTGGCGTTCCATCTGGTTTTTCAGCGTCCCATAAAATTTGACCTTGATGCCCTATTACTTTTTGAATCGTTTCTGCTAGCTCCTTAATCGTAATATCTTTTCCTGACCCTACATTGTATAAATACTCTGGCAATTCATTTTCTAAAGCATATACTACTGCTTCTGCCAAATCATCTACAAATAAAAACTCTCGCATTGGCGTTCCACTGCCCCAAAGAACAACATCAGAATTGTTATTATTCTTTGCTTCATGAAACTTGCGCAACATTGCTGGTAAAACATGAGAAGTTTGTAAATCAAAATTATCAAAATAACCATACAAGTTTGTTGGCATTAAGCTTACATAATCTTTTTGAAATTGATTTCTAATGGCTTGGCAAACTTTTACACCTGTTATTTTTGCAATGGCGTACCATTCATTCGTAGGTTCTAGTGAATCTGTTAATAAATACTCCTCTTTTAAGGGCTGTGGAGCAAATTTAGGATAGATACAAGAACTTCCTAAAAATATAAACTTCTCAATTCCTGATTTTAATGCGCTGTCAATTAAACTATTTTGAATTTGCATATTCTCCATCAAGAATTGATACGGAAAGTCATTGTTTGCCAAAATACCACCAACTCTGGCAGCAGCATCAATAATCGCTTCTGGTTTTTCATTTTGAAGAAAATTTAAAACCTCATTCTGATTTTTTAAATCTAGCTCTTTGCGAGACCTTCCTACCAAATTCGTGTACCCTTTTTTTCCTAAAGCCCTCCATATTGCAGAACCAACCATACCTCTATGGCCTGCAATGTAAATTTTACTACTTTTATCCATAAAAGAACTTACTTTGTTTTCTTTTTATTTGAATTCTCTTTTTCTTGCACTTCTCTTCTTAAACCACTACTCGAAAAACGGTGCTCTCTTTTGTTGTAAAAGAGCTCTATACCCGATTGTTCGCAGTACTCACGACCTGTAAATGGCTTTTTCACATACTCATCTCCAATAATACGAACATCAATATTAAAAGAACGTAATACGTCTTCTAGATCTTGTTCTGTTGCATAAGGAACAATTTCATCAACGTATTTACAACCTTTCAGTTGAATATACCTTTCAACAACAGATTGTATTGGCCTATTTTTTTCTGGACGGTCTACAGTAGGATCTGTTTGCAAACCGCAAATTAAATAATCACATTCTTGCTTTGCGTCTTCTAACATTTTTACATGTCCTGCATGAAACAAATCAAAAGCACTGAAAGTTATACCGATTTTCATTTGTTTATTTTTTATTTTTTATTTAATAACCAAGATGAAGATTGTATTTTATCTCCTAAACCATCTATTAATTGAATATTTAATTCTTCACAAATTGGTGCTTCCGGAATTGAGTTGTTGTCCTGATCGCCACCGTTTGCAAAACCTAATTGATATTCTTGTCCAAAAGCTTCAAAAATACTTCGAATAGACTTACATACAGTTCGATCTTTATCAACGGAAATTATCGCTTTGTTTACGGCTTTAATATTCTGAACTATAAAAAGTCTTTCCTCTTCTTTTTGAAACTCTTTAGATCCTTTGAGCCCTCTTTGTACATCATTATTTACAATTACAAAAAGTTCATCTGCTAGCGCCTTGGCATTATTGAAGTATTCTAAATGCCCCTTGTGAATTGGATTAAAATAGCCCGAAACAATTATTGCTTTCTTTATCATATCTTCCTTTTTTATGAGTCAATGACAAAGATATACTTATTTTTTAATTGACAAAAAGATGTTTTCCCCTTTGGCTATTATTGCGTTAATTCTAATTTTTTGAGCTATTTTTATAGATTACTTTGCAGCGCGCCATCTAAAACCTTGCCTTTTAAGAATTTGCTTACAACTTTCTGACTACATGAACCCAAAATTCATCGGTTTTAGGAAAGTTTTGAGCATAAAAAAATCCTACTATTTCTAGTAGGATTTGCTTTGGTGGGCAATGAGGGATTCGAACCCCCGACCCTCTCGGTGTAAACGAGATGCTCTGAACCAACTGAGCTAATTGCCCTAAGCGGTTGCAAATATATAATAGATTTTAAATCTACCAAAATAAAAAAGCACTTTTATTTAAATTATTTCTGCCACTACAAATGTACTTCCTCCAACGTAAATTACATCTCCTTGATTTGCATTGTTTAAAGCTTCTTTAAAGGCTTTTTGAACAGATAAATAGGTAGCACCAAATAAACCAAAATGAAATGCTTTTTCTAATAATATAGCTTCATTTAAGCCTCTTGGTATGTTTGGCTTGCAAAAATAGTAGGTTGCTTCCTTCGGAAAAAGTGATAAAACATCCTCTAATTTCTTATCTGAAACAAAACCTAAAACAATATGTAGTTTCGTATATTTTTCTTTTTTTAGTTGCTTTATAACAAGTGTTAAGCCTTCTTTATTATGCGCAGTATCACAAATTACTTTTGGGTTCTCTTGCAACAGCTGCCACCTTCCTTTTAAATTGGTGTTTTTTACAACATGTAGTAATCCTTTTAGTATGTTTTTTTCGGAAATTTGAAACCCTTTTAAATGCCGAATAGCGGTAACCGCTGTTTTTGAATTTGCTTTTTGATAATCTCCCAATAAATCAGTCTTGTATTCTTTCATCTCATCAGAAACAAATATAACATCAGCGACAGATTCTATTGCTTTTTTCTGAAAGACACTTTTTACTTCTGGTTGTTTTTCACCAATAACTACAGGTATGTTTTTTTTAATAATTCCTGCTTTTTCAGAAGCAATTTCAGGCAAAGTTTCTCCTAAAAATTGTGTGTGATCTAACCCTATATTCGTGATGACAGAAATTAGTGGAGTTATAATATTTGTGGAGTCTAATCTTCCGCCTAAACCGACTTCAATAATAGCGATGTCTACTTTTTCAGTAGCAAAATAATCAAAAGCCAAACCAACAGTCATCTCAAAAAAAGACAATTTTTGATGCTCTAAAAAGCCTTTATGTTTGGCTATAAAAGATACAACTTTCTGCTTCGGGATTTTGGTGCCATTAATTCTAATTCTTTCTGTAAAGCTCTTTAAATGCGGGGAGGTATATAAACCAACTTTATAGCCTGCCTCTTGTAAAATTGAAGCCAACATATGCGATGTTGATCCTTTTCCGTTGGTTCCGGCAACATGAATCGATTTGAACTTTTTTTCAGGAAAACCCAACTCTTTTGAAAATGCAATTATGTTGGTTAAATCCTTTTTGAATGCTGTTTTACCTTCTCTCTGAAACATCGGCAATTGTGCAAACATCCAGTTTAATGTTTCTTGGTAGGTCATCTATAGACTAAAAATACTATTTAAATTGAATTAACATTTTGCTTATGAAGCTGATAAAAAAACACAAAAAAGAGATTATTTTGTCAAAGAAAACTTATAAATAATAGTTCCTGTTTGATTTACAGGCGCTTTGTCATCTGCATTCCAAGTTGTTCTTAAAGCTGCCTCTTTTGCAGGCTTTAACAAACATGCAGCAGTATTATTAGAACCTTTTACTCCAGGAATAGCATTTATTACTTTTCCGTTTTTATCAACTGTAATCCTTACAACTACAATTCCTTCTTCTTGACAATCTGGCTGTTCTATTGGCTTTGATAATGCTTTTCTTCCAGCTAAAATGTAATTTCCTCCAGAACCGCCTCCTGTATTTCCGTAATATCTATTAGAATCAGAATCCCCTTTTTCATTTCCTTTTACGCCTTCTTTTTTATCATCGCCTTCGCCTTTTGCCTTTCCATCTGAAGAATTACCGTTTAATAAATTATTTAAAGCATCTTGTGTTTCTTTTGATGGTTTTGATTTTGGTTTCTCTTTGGGTATTTCTTTATTAACAACTTCTTTTACAGGTGCTTTCTTTTCCTCTTTTTTCTCAACAACAGGAACATCTTTAACCGTATCATCGGTAATTATTTCTTCTTTGATGATCTCTTTGGGCGTTTCTAATAACTCTTGAACAACTTCCTCTTGCACAACTTCCTCTTTTTCTACAACTTTAGGTGTTGACACTCTTTTCGTTCTTTCAACAGGTTCTCCAATTCCAACATTAGAATCTCCATAATTTATGGCCAAACCATATTCTTCTGGCGGATCTAAATAAGTCATCCCATAATTAAATATTACAAACAGTAATATTAGCAGAATAATTGTAGTTATTGCTGCTGATTTTCTTTTATGTTTTGTATCTAATATGGGCATATTTTATTTGACTTTGGTGTAAATCCCTTACAAGCGAATTTATTTACCTTTTACAGCTAAAATCATTTTTAATTTATTCTTATTAGCGATGTCAATTACTTTCATCACATTTTTATAAGGCACGTCTTTGTCTCCTCTTATGATAATTGTCTTCTTTTTGTCTGTGCCAACACTTTTTAAAATTTCACTTTCTAAACTTAATGAACTTACTTGTGTTTTATCAATATAAAAAACCGATTTACTGGTAATAGTAACTGCAACAGATTTATTGTTTTCCGTTTTACCTCCTGCTTTCGGCAATAGAACATCAATAGAACTTACGGTAACTAATGTTGATGTGAGCATGAAAAATATCAACAATAAAAAGACAATATCTGTCATAGACGACATATTGAATGTTGGATTTACTTTATTTCTTCCTCTTAAATTCATTTTATTTACAGGTTTTCAACAAGGAGTTAAAACCCCTTGTATACATTTTTGACCCCTTTAAGCTGGCTCATTTAACAAGTCTAAAAACTCAACAGATTTCGCTTCCATCTGATAGACCACTTTATCTGTTCTCACCACCAAATGATTGTATGAAATATAAGCAATAATACCTACAATTAAACCCGCAACTGTCGTTGTCATTGCTGTATATAATCCGTCAGAAAGCAACTTGATATCTATTTGACCTCCAGCATTTGCTATTTCATGAATTGCGATAATCATTCCAATTACCGTTCCTAAAAAACCGATCATAGGCGCTACACCTGCAATAGTTGCCAAAACAGAAACATTTTTCTCTAGCTGATACACTTCTAACTTTCCCGCCGTTTCTATAGCCGTATTAATGTCATCTAAAGGTTTCCCGATTCTAGAAATCCCTTTGGAAATTAAACGTGAAGTTGGCGTGTTCTTACTTTTACACAAAGAATTTGCAGCTTCTAATTTGCCATCAGAAACATATTCTCTAATTTGATTCATAAAATTCTCATCTTCTTTTGAAGCAGATTTTATCGCAAAAAAACGTTCAAAATAAATATTTAAGGCTACGGCTAATAATACAAAAAGAATAGCAATAATTATTTGTCCTCCCAGACCACCATCCATAATTAAATTATAGATTGACAATGTTTTTTCATCGGAAATTGATCCTTCTAAAACCTCTTTATTTTCTTGAAAATAGGATAACATTTTATACTTGTTTTTGTTCTTAATTAGTAACGACTTTTCTTTTTTTAAATTGCTTAAAATGGAGTAATCCTATTTTTGACTTAAAAAAACGCCATTTTGTAATGTAACAAAATGACGTTTTATTATTTTTTAGTTGTTTATACAAACATTCTTATCACTACAAATGCGGCAGAACCCACTATGAATCCGATAAATGCTAACCAAGATATTTTCTTTAAATACCAAAAGAAATCTATTTTTTCCATACCCATAGCTACAACACCTGCGGCAGAACCAATAATTAACATTGAGCCCCCAGTACCAGCAGAAAAGGCGATAAAGTGCCATAAAGGATTGTCTAAAGGTTCAGAAAACATACCTAAACTGGCAGCAACTAAAGGAACATTGTCAATTACTGCAGAGCCAATACCTAATAAAATTACTACTAAGTCAGACACTAATGTACCGTCTAATTCAGAACCAATTAAAGGAATTCCTTGTTTTAAGCTGTCTGCAAAATTGAATAAAATCCCTAATGATTCTAAAGCTGCAACCGCCATTAAAATCCCCAAGAAAAATAAAATACTTGGCATTTCAATTTTAGATAACGAGGAATGCACAGGACTGTGATGCCCACTAGCATTATGTTCTTCTGCTTCCTCACCTTCAATACTTGAAATAGAGAACTTTGCATTACTGTAAATTTCAGCAAAAGTAGCCACTATTGCTAAAGAAAGCATCATTCCAACATAAGGTGGTAAATGCGTAACCGTTTTAAAAATAGGCACAAAAACAATTGCACCTAAGCCTAAATACAACATTCTGGCGCTGTGCTCACTTTTTGGTTTTTCAACTTCTTCTTCATCAAATTCTATTTCTCCCTGAAATGCGGGTAGAAATGAAGCGATAAAAGTAGGGATAATCATACATAATAGGGAAGGAATAAATAAGTATAAAAATAACATTCCTGTACTTACTTTATTACCTATCCAAAGCATCGTTGTCGTTACATCTCCAATCGGCGAAAATGCGCCACCAGCATTGGCAGCAATAATAATTAAACCTGCAAACCAAATTCTTTCTTCTCTCTTTTTAACTATTTTTTGAAGTATAGAAATCAATACGATAGTGGCTGTTAGGTTGTCTATAATTGCCGATAATATAAAAGCAAGTACCCCAAAAATCCAAAGAATTTTAGATTTCTTTTTTGTTTTGATGAAGCTTTTAATGGTAGAAAACCCATCGAAATAATCAATAATTTCTACAATCGTCATTGCTCCTAATAGAAAAACTAAAATTTCTGCAGTTTTACCTAAATGATGTAATAAGGTTTCTTCTACTAAATGCATCTTATCATCATGAATCATAGATGAAAAACCTTCAACTAAACCATGGTTAGCGGAATCGAACCAACTAGTAAAATTATCAACTCCCAGTGCCACTAATGCCCAACAAACTGCCATCATAATCAAGGCAGGAATTAATTTATCTAATTTTAAATTATGTTCTAGAGTAATGGCTAAATACCCCATGACAAATACAATAATAATTACTGATTCCATATGTTTACTAGTTTAAATTAATTGTTTTAATGCGATTTCGAATGCTGTTGAACAAATTTTTGTTTTCGATGCACTCTTTTTAAAAGTTCTTTGCAATGCTTTTTTAATAATATTAGAAGTATCATTAAAGATTGCTCTATCTTGCATTGGTAACGTAATTTTAGACTCCATGAAATAGGCAAAAACTCTGGCAATGCCACAATTTGAAATAAAATCTGGTAATAAACTTAAATGACTATCTGTATATTCCATAATAGGACCAAAGAAAATTTCTTTATCGGCAAAAGGAACATTTGCTCCAGGAGAAATTACCTCTAACCCTGAATTTATCATTTGTTGCACCTGGTCTTGTGAAACCAATCTAGAAGCCGCTGCCGGAACAAATATTTCAGCAGGTAAACTCCATATTTTATTATTAATTTCGTCGAAAGAAAGCATGTTTTCTGAAACTAATTGGTTTCCGTCTTTGGATAAAAATAAAGCAGTCATATCTTGCATCGAAAATCCTTCTTCCTTTATCAAACCACCATCTCTGTCAATAATTCCTACAACTTTTGCACCCAATTGAGTTAAGTAATAAGCTGCTGCTGAACCTACATTACCAAATCCTTGAACAATAGCTCTTTTTCCTTCAATTTTGCCTCCGTAAATATTGTAATAATGTTTTACCGCTTCCGCCACACCATAACCTGTTAACATATCTGCAACGGTATATTTTCTGGACAAATCTGGTGAAAATTCTTTATCTTCAATTACTTTGATGACACCAAGTCTTAACTGACCTATTCTATTTATTTTATCCGCTTCTGTAGGTTTAAAATGACCGTTAAAGATACCTTCCTGTGGATGCCAAACACCACAACTTTCTGTAATTGGTATGACATCTTTATCAGCATCTACATTTAAATCTCCTCCAGTGCCATAGTAATGTTTTAACAAAGGAGTAACTGCCTTATACCAACGTTCTAAAACACCTCTTTTTCTTGGGTCATTTGGGTCGAAATTAATACCTGATTTTGCACCTCCAATTGCAGGCCCAGAAACAGTAAATTTCACTTCCATTGTTTTGGCTAGCGATAAAACTTCATTCTTGTTCAATCCTTTACGCATTCTTGTACCACCGCCAGCGGCACCGCCTCTTAAAGAGTTTATAACGGTCCAACCCTCTGCTTCAGTTTCTTGATCTTTCCAATGAAAAACAATTTCTGGCTGCTTATTCTCGTATATTTTTAATAATTCTTTCATTTTAAATTTTGATAATTTTTCAACTTATAAGTTATAATTTTCTGATGCAAGTTTTTTCGAAATTTAAATTAGAAAAGCTAAAGTTGACTCATTTTAAAATTGATTTTGGAATTATTATGAATTTGTACGTTTACGGACAAACTTACTGTAAAAAAAGTAATTTTAAAGTTTTTAAATGAAAATAATTTTATTAAACCTTAAACTACATTTCCTTTAAAAGGGTTACCTCTGTGCCTTTGTTCATCTATAAACTATGGATAAAAAACAACTCCTGAAGAATGATTTTTACAGGCACCTGTTACCGACTTTAAACAGTTAATTTGATTGTTAATTTTTAATAAACCTAAAAAAGAGAAAAGCAAAGCTTCTTTAAAATCTATCAATTCTTTCGATGGCAATTTAATTAAATTCTCGGCATATAATTGAATTCTATTTAACAAAAAAGTGTTAAAAACTCCGCCTCCAGTAATTAAGACTGCATTATTTTGATGAATAACTTTACCTATCTGAAATGCTATATGTTCTATAAAAGTTCTTAAAATTGTCGGTACATCTTTTTCTACTTCGTCAATTAAAGGGAAAATTTCGGTTTGAACCCATTCTAATCCCAAAGATTTTGGGGGCGATTTTTGATAATATTTTAAAGAATTTAATTTTTCTAAAAGCTTATGATTTATAGCTCCTTTAGATGCTATTTCTCCATAATCATCGTACTCAAAACCTAGTTTATTTACATAGAAATTCAAGACAATGTTTACGGGGCAAATATCAAAAGCGATTCTTATTGTTTCTTTCTGATACGATATATTGGAGAATCCGCCAAGATTTAAACAAAAATCATATTCAGAAAAAAGCAACGCATCACCAATTGGCACTAAAGGTGCGCCTTGACCTCCTAATTCTACATCTTGAGTTCTAAAATCGCACACTACTTTTTGCTTTGTTATTTTAGAAATTTCCTCACCAGCACCAATTTGTAACGTAATTCCTTTTTCTGGTTGATGTAAAATTGTGTGACCATGGGAAGCAATAAAATCGATGATATCAATTTTGTAATTCACCATAAACTGACGTATCATATTCCCTAAATAACGTCCATAAACAACATCTAAATTATTTAACTCTTTTTTCGAAGAATGAATAGCATTCTGCAAAAGATTTTTCCATTCTTTAGAATATTTTATGGTTGCTGCATGAATAATTTTAAAATCGATGTAATTGTCTATATTAAAAGAAACATACACCAAATCAACCCCATCTAAAGAAGTACCAGACATTACTCCTATTGCAAAAACATTATTTTTAGCCATATCCGTAAAAATAACAAAACTCTTTTCAAAATATGTCACGAAATGGATATATTTGTATTCGAAAATTAAAAATAGTATAAAACATAAAAATGGATTTTAGCTTAACAGAAGAACACATCATGATTCGGGATGCTGCCAGAGATTTTGCACAAACAGAATTATTGCCTGGGGTAATTGAAAGAGACAACAAGCAAGAATTCCCGCAAGAATTGGTCAGAAAAATGGGCGATTTAGGTTTTATGGGAATTATGGTAGATCCTAAATACGGAGGAAGCGGCATGGATACCATTTCTTATGTATTAGTTATGGAAGAATTGTCTAAAATAGATGCCTCTGCTTCAGTAATTGTCTCTGTAAACAATTCATTAGTGTGTTATGGTTTACAATCTTACGCAAACGAAGCACAAAAACAAAAATATTTAACAAAATTAGCAACGGGAGAGTTTGTTGGTGCATTTTGTTTGAGTGAGCCAGAAGCGGGTTCAGACGCGACTTCTCAAGCCACAACAGCGATAGACAAAGGAGATCATTATGTTATTAATGGCACAAAAAACTGGATTACAAGTGGTGGCCGTTCAGACATTTATTTAGTTATTGCACAAACAGACAGAGAAAAAGGTCATAAAGGAATCAATGCTTTTATCCTTGAGAAAGGAACAGATGGTTTTCACGTGGGACCTAAAGAAGATAAGTTAGGAATTCGTGGTTCAGACACACACACCTTGCAATTTAACGATGTAAAAGTGCCTAAAGAAAATAGAATTGGCGAAGACGGATTTGGTTTCAAATTCGCTATGAAAACACTTTCTGGTGGAAGAATTGGTATTGCCGCGCAAGCTCTAGGTATTGCTGCAGGGGCTTATGAATTAGCTTTAAAATATTCAAAAGAACGGAAAGCATTCGGAACAGAAATCTGCAATCACCAAGCAATTGCGTTTAAATTAGCAGATATGTACACAGAAATTACTGCGGCGCGTCATATGGTCATGAAAGCTGCTTGGGACAAAGACAATGGAAACAATTACGACATATCTTCTGCAATGGCAAAACTATACGCCTCTAAAGTAGCAATGGAACATACTGTGGAAGCTGTTCAAATTCACGGAGGAAATGGTTTTGTAAAAGAGTACCATGTAGAGCGTTTAATGCGAGATGCGAAAATTACACAAATTTACGAAGGGACTTCTGAAATTCAGAAAATTGTAATTTCTAGAAGTATTATCAAAGGATAGTTTTGCAGACCTCAAAGGTTTTAAAAACCTGTAAGGTTTTTTCGAATATGATCATTTAAAATCCATCTTTTTATAAGTTGGATTTTTCTTTTTGGTGCAACTTTTCAGGTCAGGCTTAACGTTTATCTTGAACGCAGTTGAAAGGCACTCGGTTTTTTTCTAAAAAAAAGCGCATACAAATGCTCCACTCCACTGCGCGATTGATATTGATCTTGTTCAACAAAAAATAATTTAAAAAGCAAAAACAAAACCTGAATTCTTGAAACATCTTTGCTCTATAAAATTATAAAATCAACTCAATATCAAATAATTGTAACCCCGAAGAAGGAGCTATATTTCTTAAAAACAATTGATCATTATCTTCTCTTAAAGAAATCTCGATAAATTGTAAATCGAGATTTCCTTTGCCTACCTCAAACAATGTTGCCATCATCAATCTAATTTGATATCTTAAAAAACCTTTTCCCCTAACTTTTAAAACATAACTTTTTGCTGGAAAAAAATTAGCAGTTAAAACATCATTCTCAACAATTTCGCAAGAATCGATGGTTCTTTTAAAAATTGTATCCGCTGACGGTTTTGTGCAATACTTATGAAAATAATGCTCACCTTCAAATAATTTAGCTCCTTTTATCATATTTTCAATATCTAATTCTACCAACAAACCAACAATAAAGGGAGCAGAAAATGGATGGTTTTTATCACCAAAAGAAAAGTAATAATGATATTCTTTTATTTTTGCAGCTTGAATAATATTAAAACTTACAGCCACTTCCTTTATATAAACCCCTCTAAAATCGGCAGATAAATTAGAATTTAAAGAATTCATAAAGTTGTTTTCCTCTAAAACCTCATTCACAAAAAGCTGCATATAAAATGAATTTGCAGACACTTTTGCATCTGTTCTTCCAATTCCTAACGTTTTAAAATCAAGATGTTCAAAGACATAAGACAAGGATTTATCTACCATTTCATGCAATGTCCTAGCATTGGTCTGTTTTTGCCATCCTGAAAATCGAAAACCAAGGAATTGTAAATGAATTAGATAAGATTTTGAATATTTCATAGGTACAAAAGTACAATAATTACATTTTTTTTTAGAAAAGGTGCATTTTTGTGAATATCTCAAAATTATAGCTACCTTTTTTACGAACCTAACATTTTACACCCTTCAATCTAAAAAAAATATACTTATCTTAAATTAACCCCCTTTTTTTTGAGGGCTAAAAACCAATATACAACGTTTTCGGAAAAACAGACCCTTGTTATTTTGAATTTAATATATACATTTGACGCGAATTCATTAACAAATAATTAACAAACAAAAGAACTTTACATTATGAAAAAATTAATTTTATCATTGCTATTCGTTTCTAGTTTAGTAGCAACAGCTCAAGAAAAAGAAGACAAAGGAACGTTTACATTAAGTGGTACAGTAGACGTATATGGAACTGCCAATTTCGCAGATGGATCTGGAACTCCTGGTATTTTAATTGCAAATCCAGAAAATGCAAATGGATTTGGTTTAGGTTTTGCCAATACCGTATTTGCTTATGAAAAAGGAAAAGCTGGTGTTGTTGCAGATATTGCTTTTGGACCAAAAGCAGATGATGCAAATTTAGCGGGTGCAATAAATCAATTGTATGCGTATTACAAAGTAAGTGATAAAGTAACAATAACTGCGGGTCAGTTTAACACTTTTTTAGGGTACGAAGTAATTTCTCCTGCTGCCAACTTTAACTACACAGTTTCTTATTTATTTAATGCAGGTCCTTTTTCGCATACAGGTATAAAATTAGATTACGCGGCCTCTGACGACTTATCTTTCTTAGTAGCCCTGACTAATTCTCATGCTATATCAAGCGCAGACGGTAATGTTGGCGGTGAAATGCAAATTGGTGGTCAAATTGGTTACAAAGGACAATACTTAAACTTAATCTACGGTGGTGTAGATGGCAGTGGTATTACAGATAACTTCTTTCTTGATTATACTGGAGGGTTCGATGTATCTGACTCTTTCTTTGTTGGTTTAAATGCTGCGTATTCAACCTCTGCTGATGCTGATGCTGGTTACCAAGGTGTTGCTTTGTATTTACAAAACACTTTTTCAGATACTTTTGCCTTAGGATTTAGACCTGAATTTTTCCAAGCAAACGGCGCTTCTGACGCAAGTGTAACAGCTTTTACTTTAACCGCTAACACTTCATTAACAGAAAATTTAAAATTAATTACAGATTTAAGATTAGACTCTTCTGAAGACGCAGCTATTGAAGTTTTTGGGAGTGAAAAAAGTGTTTCAGCTATAACTATTGCAGCAGTTTACTCTTTTTAAAAAAATAATTAAATAAATAAAATTTACAAATATGAGTTTATTTTTAACAGTTTTACAAGATACTCCTGCACCAGAAATTGCTGCAGCAGTCGAACAAATAAATGGAGACATGGGAATGCTATGGATGCTTATTGCAGGTATCTTGGTATTCTTAATGCAAGCAGGTTTTACATTGGTAGAGTCTGGTATGACACAATCAAAAAATGCGGTAAATATTGCAATGAAAAACCTATTAGACATTTGTGTAGGATCATTAACATTTTGGTTAGTAGGATATTCTTTAATGTAGGGTGATACTTGTAAAGGCTGGTTTTTCTGGGGTGGTTTATTCCAAGGTGAAGGCGCAGATTTATTCTTTCAAACAATGTTTGCTGCAACGGCTGCAACTATAGTTTCTGGAGCTATTGCTGGTAGGACAAAATATTCAACATATATTATTTTTTCTATTGTTATGACGGCTATTATTTACCCAATTTCTGGTGGATGGCAATGGCAAGGTGAAGGCTGGTTAACGGAACTAGGTTTTATCGATTTTGCAGGTTCTTCTATTGTTCACTCTGTTGGTGGATGGGCTGCGCTAGTTGCTGCATTTATGGTAGGCCCGAGAATTGGTAAGTTCGTAAACGGAAAAGTATTACCGATTCCTGGTCACAACCAAGTATTAGCAACTTTGGGAGTTTTTATCCTTTGGTTTGGTTGGTTTGGGTTTAACGGTGGATCTCAATTAGCTTGGGGTGGCGCTGACGCAATTGGAGCTTCAAATGTAGTTTTAGTGACTAATTTAGCGGCTGCCGCTGGTGGACTAGGAGCCTTGATCACAACTTGGATCTGGTATGGTAAACCAAATTTAAGTCAAACCTTAAACGGAGCACTAGCTGGTTTAGTAAGTATTACTGCTGGCTGTGGTAATATGTCCCCTGAAGGCGGTGTGCTAGCCGGTTTAATTGGAGGTATCATTGTTGTATTTTCGATTGAATTTATAGAAAAGAAATTAAAAATTGATGATGCAATTGGTGCAGCCTCTGTGCACGGTGTTGCCGGTGCGTGGGGTACTTTAGTTATTGGTCTTTGGGGCGTAGATGGTGATATTGGTATTGGTTTATTCAATGGTGGTGGTGCTTCTCAATTAGGAGTTCAAGCAATTGGTGTTTTAGCATATGGCGTTTGGGCTGTCGCTTTATCTTTTATTGTTCTTGGAATTTTAAAAGCAACGATGGGATTACGAGTTAGCGAAGAGGTAGAAATTGAAGGTTTAGATATCTCTGAACATGGTTCTATTGCATATCCTGGCGTAAGAGTTAGAGAATATGATGAAGATAAATAGATAAATAAATAATTATTTTAAACATAAAAATAAATCACGCAATTTTAAAAGTTGCGTGATTTATTTATTTACAACCATCTACATTTAAATTAGATTCATCGTACAATAATAGCACGAAAACAGATGTAGTGATAAGATAATCATAAAGATGACATGAATATTTATTGTTTAAATCTTTTAAAAAAAACATAGAATACTTAATATTTGAAACAAAAATTCCCCTAAAGGTTAACATCTTTAAAATAATTTTGTGATTTTTATGAATTCAATAATTAAAACCTGCATAATTATCATAAGTATTTTTTTTACAGCACTTTATTACTTTCATCGTAAAAATCACATCAAAAAAGCTAAAAAACTGGAATATATTCAACAAAATACATAGATTTGTAGATATAATTGAATACAACATGAAGAAACAAGGCTTATATTTACCCGAGTTCGAACACGAAAATTGTGGTGCTGGTTTTATTTGTAATTTGAATGGAGATAAAACCAATCAAATTATTCATGATGCTCTAGAAATACTAGTAAAATTAGAACATAGAGGAGGCGTTAGTGCAGATGGAAAAACAGGTGATGGTGCTGGTTTATTAATAGATATTCCTCATGAATACTTTCAAAGAGTTTGTGATTTTCTCATCCCTGAAAGGAGGGAATACGCAGTAGGAATGGTTTTTTTACCAAAAGTTTCTAACCAATATAATTTCTGTAAAACTACCTTTGAAAGAGAAATAAAAGAGCAAGGTCTTTCTATTTTTGGTTGGAGAAAAGTCCCCGTAGATTCTTCTCAACTTGGAGAGATTGCCTTGTCATCAGAACCCAGTATAGAACAATTATTTGTAGGTAAAACTGAAGAAATTACAGAAGCTGATTTCAAAGCAAAATTATATGCTGCAAGAAAAATAGCAGAACATGAAATAAGAAATTCTAAAATTTCTGAAAGTAAATATTTCTATGTTTCAAGTTTATCAATAACAACAATTATCTATAAAGGTATTATCATGCCTGAAGATATTGGTCCTTATTACAAAGATTTACAAGAAATAGATTTAGTAACGCGTTTGGCTCTTGTGCATCAGCGATTTTCTACGAATACAATGCCAACTTGGGAATTAGCACAACCGTTTAGACATATGTGTCAAAATGGAGAGATTAATACTTTACGTGGCAATGTCAGTAGAATGCGTGTTCGGGAAGAAATTATGAAAAGTGATGTTTTTGGCCCACAAATAGAGAAGCTTTTTCCAATTATTCTGCCAGGTAAGTCAGATTCGGCTTCTATGGACATGGTTGTTGAATTACTTACACATACAGACCGATCATTGCCAGAAATCATGATGATGATGATTCCTGAAGCTTGGGAAAAGCACACAACAATGTCACCAGAGAAAAAAGCTTTCTATGAGTACAATAGCTGTATTATGGAACCTTGGGATGGCCCTGCCTCTGTGCCTTTTACAGACGGAGATTACATTGGAGCTCTATTAGATAGAAACGGTTTAAGACCATCGAGATATACCGTTACCAAAAGTGGAAAACTAATTATGTCCTCAGAAATTGGTGTGGTTGACATAGCACCTGAAGATATAAAAAAACATGGTAGATTAGAGCCAGGGAGAATGTTCTTGGTCGATATGAATGAAGGCAGAATTATTGAAGATGAAGAAATAAAAAATAAAATTGTTTCCGAAAGACCTTATAAAAAATGGCTCGATAATACGCTATTAAATCTTAAAGAGGTTCCGTATACAGGTGAAACATGCCCAATTGAGACGATGGACATTAAAACGCGTCAGCGTTTGTTTAATTATACTTTTGAAGATATTCAGGAAGTAATTACACCCATGGCAAAATCAGGAAAAGAAGCTTTAGGATCCATGGGAACAGATACTCCTTTAGCCGTTTTATCCGATAGACCTCAATTAATTTCAAACTATTTCAAACAATTATTTGCACAAGTTACAAATCCACCTTTAGACGGAATTCGTGAAGAAATTGTAACAGACATCAGTTTAAATCTTGGAAAAGATAGAAATATTTTCAGCGTCACAGACAGACAGTGTAGAAAATTAAAAATCCAAAACCCTGTAATTTCTAATGCTGATTTAGAAAAAATAAGAGCTATTGATATTGATCAATTCAAAGCAGAAACAATCCAAATTTTATACCCAAAGAAACAAGGGTTAAATGGCCTTGAAGAAGCTTTAGACACTATTATTCTTCAAATTGAAAAAGCATTAGACAACAAAAAAAATATTATTATTCTTTCTGATAGAGGTGTGAATCAAGAATTGGCTCCAATTCCTGCGTTGTTAGCATGTTCTTTTGTAAATCATCAATTGAATCGTTTACGAAAGCGTTCTTATTTTGATATTGTTATAGAATCTGCGGAACCGCGTGAACCACATCATTTTGCTACTTTATTTGGCTATGGAGCAAGTGCAGTAAATCCTTATATGGTTAACGAAATTATCCGAATGCAAGTTAAAGAAGGCTTCATTGCGGATATGGATGAACAAAAAGCGGTAGATACTTTCAACACAGCAATCGGAAAAGGAATCTTAAAAGTGATGAACAAAATAGGAATCTCTACATTACATTCCTACAGAGGTTCACAAATTTTCGAAATTGTAGGATTCAATTCGCAATTTGTAGAAAAATATTTTCCATATACTGCCTCCAGAATTGAAGGAATTGGCTTATATGAAATTGAAAAAGAAATTGACCAACGCTACAAGCAAGCCTTTCCTCATAATCAAATTGATAAAAATTTAGGTTTAAATATTGGAGGAGATTATAGATGGAGAAGAAATGGCGAGCGTCATTTATTTAATCCAACAACAGTTTCTAAATTACAGCAAGCCGTTAGATTAAGTGATCAAGAAAGTTACGATGTATATGCAAAAGCAATAAACGACCAAGCCGAAAGCTTAATGACGATTCGAGGTTTGTTTGAATATGATAATTTAGACCCTATTCCTTTAGAAGAAGTAGAAGATTGGACTGAAATTGTAAAACGTTTCAAAACAGGAGCAATGTCTTATGGATCTATTTCGCGCGAAGCCCATGAAAATTTAGCCATTGCCATGAATAGAATTGGAGGGAAATCTAATTCTGGTGAAGGTGGTGAAGATAGAAAACGTTTTCAAAAAGATGTAAATGGTGATAGCAGAAACTCTGCCATTAAACAAGTTGCATCCGGTAGATTCGGAGTAACTTCTCACTATTTAACGAACGCTAAAGAGATTCAAATTAAAATGGCGCAAGGTGCAAAACCCGGCGAGGGCGGCCAATTACCCGGCTATAAAGTTTTACCTTGGATTGCTGCAGCGAGAAACTCAACGCCTTTTGTAGGTTTGATCTCTCCTCCACCACATCATGATATTTACTCTATCGAAGATTTAGCACAATTAATCTTCGATTTAAAAAACGCAAATCGTGAAGCAAGAATTAATGTAAAATTAGTCTCAGAGGTTGGTGTCGGAACCATTGCTGCTGGTGTTGCAAAAGCAAAAGCAGATGTAGTTTTAATCTCTGGTTATGATGGTGGTACAGGAGCTTCTCCTTTAACCTCATTGAAACACGCAGGCCTACCTTGGGAACTTGGCTTAGCAGAAGCACAACAAACCTTGGTAATGAATAGCTTACGAAGTAGAATTGTTGTAGAATGTGATGGTCAACTAAAAACAGGTAGAGATGTTGCAATCGCTGCATTATTAGGTGCTGAAGAATTTGGTTTTGCAACGGCACCTTTAGTTGCTTCAGGATGTATTATGATGCGAAAATGTCATCTAAATACCTGTCCTGTTGGCATCGCAACGCAAGATAAAGAACTTCGTAAAAACTTTAAAGGAACTCCAGAACACGTTATTAATTTCTTCTTTTATATTGCTGAAGAATTAAGAGCAATCATGGCGCAATTAGGTTTTAGAACCTTAGCTGAAATGGTAGGTCAAACGCATAAAATCAATGCCAATAAAGCCATCAAACATTACAAAGCCAAAGGGTTAGATTTATCTAGTATTTTACACAGACCTGATTCTTATAGAAAGTTAGTTGTTAGAAATACAGAACAGCAAGATCATAATTTAGAAGATGTCTTAGATTTTACAATTCTAAAAGATTCTCATAGAGCTTTGTATAGAAAAGAAATGATGACACTCGCATATCCAATTAAAAACGTAAATCGAACCGTTGGTGCCATTTTAAGTAATGAAATTTCTAAAATATATGGCCACTTAGGCCTACCTGAAGATACTTTAAATATCAATTTTACAGGTTCTGCTGGCCAAAGTTTTGGTGCTTTCGGTGCTTTTGGATTAACCTTTATTTTAGAAGGCAATACAAATGATTATTTAGGAAAAGGTTTATCTGGAGCAAAATTAATTGTGAAGAAACCTACTAAAGCCGATTTTATTGCAGAAGATAATATTATTGTTGGGAATGTTTGTATGTTCGGTGCAGTAGATGGACAAGCATATATTAATGGAATTGCAGGAGAACGTTTTGCAGTTCGTAATTCTGGTGCAATTAGTGTTGTAGAAGGTGTAGGAGATCACTGTTGCGAATATATGACTGGTGGTACAGTCGTTGTTTTAGGAAAAACAGGAAGAAATTTTGCCGCAGGCATGAGCGGAGGAATCGCTTATGTATACGATCCAGAAAACAAATTTGTAAATGGCCTTTGTAATACCGAGACCATTGAATTTGAAGCCATTTCTGATGAGGATGAGATACATTTAAAATCTTTAATTGAAAAGCATGTCTTATATACAGATAGTAAAAAAGGAGACTCCTTATTAACAGATTGGAATACAAGTTTAAACAACTTTGTAAAAGTGATGCCAACTGAATACAAAAAAGCTTTAAAGCGTTTAGCAACTGAAGCGCCAATGTTCGAAGAACTAACAACAGCATAATGTCATGGGAAAAACAACAGGATTTAAAGAATTTGAAAGACAAGATGAAACGTACACTTCCGTATTGAATCGTGTAAAAAATTATAAAGAATTTACAGTTCCTCTTTCTGATAAAGAAATCACCAAACAGGGTTCACGCTGCATGGATTGTGGTATTCCTTTTTGTCACAGTGGTTGTCCGTTAGGAAATCTAATTCCAGATTTCAATCACATGGTGCATCAGGGTGAATGGCAAAAAGCTTCGTGGATTTTACATTCTACCAACAACTTTCCTGAATTCACAGGTCGTTTATGTCCAGCTCCCTGCGAACAGGCATGCGTTTTAGGAATTATTGAAGACCCTGTATCTATAGAGAATATTGAAAAAAATATCGTAGAACGAGCCTTCAAAGAAGGATGGATAAAACCACAACCTCCAAAAGTTAGAACTGGAAAAATAATTGCAGTAATCGGTTCTGGTCCCGCAGGTTTAGCTGTAGCACAGCAACTAAATAGAGCTGGTCATACTGTTACTGTTTTTGAAAGAGATGATGAAGTTGGTGGTTTATTACGTTATGGAATTCCTAATTTCAAAATGGAAAAAGGAATTATTGATAGAAGAATTGCTATTTTAGAGTTAGAAGGGATTCTGTTCAAAACAAATATCAATGTGGGTGTGAATTATGATGTAAAAGACCTAAAAGATTTTGACAGTATTGTTTTATGCGGAGGATCTACAGAAAGTAGAAGTTTACCAACTCCTGGCAGTGATGCAGACGGTGTTGTGCAAGCAATGAAGTTTTTAAAACAACAAACAAAAGTATTATTTGGTAAAGAAGTAAAAAACCAAATAATGGCAACTGGCAAAGATGTCATTGTGATTGGTGGTGGAGATACCGGTTCTGACTGCATTGGTACTTCAAATAGACATGGAGCGAAATCTGTGGTTAATTTCGAAATTATGCCAAAACCTCCTGGTCATCGTTCTCCAACGACTCCTTGGCCTTTTTGGCCTTTGAAGTTAAATACCTCCTCCTCTCATAAAGAAGGCGCAAATCGAAATTGGTTAACCAATACAAAGGAATTTGTAAAAGATGAAAGCGGAAAATTAATTGCCTTGAAAACGGTGAATGTTGAATGGAAAATAGTTCCTGGTCAACGACCCCAATTAATAGAAATTGAAGGTACAGAAAAAACTTGGCCTTGTGATTTAGCGCTATTAGCTTTAGGTTTTACAGGCCCAGAAAGTACATTGGCCGACAAATTGGGAATTCATAAAGACGATCGCTCTAACTACAAAGCGGCGTATGGAAAATATCAGACAAATGTTCCCAATATTTTTACAGCTGGCGATATGCGTCGTGGACAATCTTTAATTGTTTGGGCCATTTCTGAAGGCAGAGAAGCTGCAAGACAAGTAGATATATTTTTAATGGGGAAATCAGAATTACCCTCAAAAGATATTGCTGGAGATTTAGTTGCGATGTAAATACAATACAAATATAATTACAAACACGAACTCGTCAGGATCCCTGATGAGTTTTTTATTTTTAAAGCCACTGAAAACATTCATGAAATTATTTTTTACGCCGTGTGCATTTTAAAATAAAACCAATTATGGAGATAAGTATTTAGATTACAAATGTTTTTAAAAATAAACTACCTCGACCCTAGGGAACGAAGTATCAATCATAAAAAAACCTTATTTTTAGTTTAATGAAAACCCAAGTTGTCAAACTTTGCTGTTAATCACTGACGTTAAGCATAAGATAATTCTATTAATTAAAAACTCTGCCTCTAATTTAATTTATCAGTGATTTCGAAAAAACATTATTCGTAACTTCTTGCTTAAGTGTTTTATAAGAATAATAATTATTGAAAATATAGAGCTAAATTTAAAAATACCATTTCTGATCAATCCCTTTATTTTAAAAACTTGACTAATACCGATAACTTTCGGATTATAAATTTTAAAAACAAGTAATAAAGAACCCTGATCTCCTTATCAAATCTCCAAAAATCCTTTCCTTTTTCCTAAAAAACATTTGTATTTTTGTTATACTAAAAATTTAATATGTCAAAAGACTTAAGTAATTACCGAAAATCTTACGAAAAACAAGAACTTTTAGAAAACAACTGTCCAAAAAACCCGATGGAATTGTTTCAAACATGGTTTTTAAATGCAGATAGTTCTGATACAGTTGAAGAAACAAACGCCATGACTTTTTCTACAATTGGCAAAGATGGATTTCCAAAAAGTAGAATTGTGCTGCTAAAAAAATATACTTGGGAAGGCTTTATATTTTACACCAATTACAATTCAGAAAAAGGAAAAGCAATTGAGGGTAATAATAATATTTGTGTATCTTTTTTTTGGCCAGCTTTAGAGCAACAGATTATCATCAAAGGACAAGCGGAAAAATTATCAGAAAATTTATCTGATGGTTACTTTGAATCAAGACCTGATGGGAGTAAATTAGGTGCATGGGCATCTGAACAGAGTAAAGTTGTAAAATCTAGAGAAGAACTTGATGAAAATTTAAAAACGTTCGAAAAAAAGTTTGAAGGAGAAGAAATTTTAAGACCAAAACATTGGGGTGGTTATCTTATAAAACCAATTTCTATAGAGTTTTGGCAAGGAAGAGCCAATAGAATGCATGATAGAATAAGATATTCTTTGGACAAAGATTTTTCTTGGAAATTAGAAAGGTTGTCACCTTAATATTTATATTTACATTTCAATAACCAAATTAAATGAAAACA
The DNA here is from genome assembly GCA_034110665.1 of Polaribacter sp. Taxonomy (GTDB): domain Bacteria; phylum Bacteroidota; class Bacteroidia; order Flavobacteriales; family Flavobacteriaceae; genus Polaribacter. Next base: position 54,415 of record JAWUYT010000061.1, on the reverse strand, counting down.
CTTTACATAGTTCGTCATGCAAAATCGTCCTGGGAATATTCAGGCATTGAAGATATCGATAGACCTCTAAAAAGAAGAGGAATTAAAGACGCTCATTTAATGTCAAAATTCTTATCAAAAGAAATTCCTAAACCAGATGTTTTCATTTCTAGTAGCGCAAATAGAGCTCTGCACACTGCAGTAATATTTTGCGAAAATTTCGAATACCCTTTATCAAATCTAAAAATAAGACGGCAATTATATAGTTTTAGTGATGGTTATTTAGTGAAAACCGTAAAAGCTTTAGATGATGCCTTTAGTACAGCGATAATCTTTAGTCACGATCATGGTATCAACACTTTTGTAAATAAGTTCGGTAATGAGCCATTGGCACATGTTACGACATGTGGAGTTATTGGAATTCAATTTGACGAGAAACACTGGAAAAATTTAAAAAAAGGTAAAACTGTGATGTCTGAATTCCCGAAAAATCATAAATAATTTTAATTTGTTAGAAATAAAAAAATACGGTGCTATTGATATCGGCTCTAATGCAATTAGGTTGCTGATTTCTAATATAATATTAAAAGAAGGAAGAGACCCTCAATTTAAAAAATCATCATTGGTGCGCGTTCCTATTCGTTTAGGTGCAGATGCATTCGTAAGCGGTATTATTAGTGAAGAAAATACCACTAGAATGATAAACGCTATGGAAGCTTTTAAATTATTAATGCAAGTGCATCATGTAGAACGTTACAAAGCTTGCGCTACTTCCGCTATGAGAGAAGCTAAAAATGGAGCTGAAATTGTTGAAAAAGTTTTTGATCAGACCGGCGTAAAAATAAATATTATTGGCGGAAAAGAGGAAGCCGAAATTATATCATCTACAGACTTAAATGAATTGATAAGTGGTGACAGCTCGTATTTATATGTAGATGTTGGGGGAGGTAGCACTGAATTTACTATTTTTTCTGGAGGCAAAATTATTACCTCAAAATCTTTTAAGATGGGAACAGTGCGCTTATTAAGCAATAAAAAATCCGTGAATAAAGAAATTTTCTCAAATGTTGAAAAATGGATTAAAAAAAAGACTAAAAATCTAAAAAATGTATCTCTAATTGGCTCTGGAGGAAATATTAATAAACTTTTTAAAATGTCGGGGAGAACCGAAGGAAAACCAATTTCTTTTATATATTTAAATGCACAATATCAGTTTTTAAAACAAATGAGCTATCAAGAAAGAATTTCAGAATTGAGCTTGAATCCTGATAGAGCAGACGTAATTGTACCTGCAACAAAAATATATCTATCTGCAATGAAATGGAGTGGAGCAAGAAAAATTTATGTTCCAAAAATTGGACTATCTGATGGAATCATAAAAAGTTTGTTTTATAATGAGTTATAAAAGATTCATTTTACCAACGATTTATAATTGTTTTTAGTACATTTGAGTCAATCTTCAAATTTTAATAAAGGTATTGAATAAGGTTAGTATTATGAAAAAATTTCTATTAAATTTAGTATTATTGATGAGTGCTACGGTTGTTATTGGTCAAGAATTACCATTAAATCCTGAACCAGGAAAATGTTATGTTCGTTGTAAAACCCCAGATATTTGGAAAAATGAAACTGTAAACGTAGTAGTTTCTCCAGAATACAGAAAATTAGTTACTTATCCGGCTGAATATAAAACTATTCAGGAAAAAGTTCTGATTAGAGAAGCGGGGCAAGAGGTATTAATAGTGCCCGCTATTTGGGGCACCCAAGTAGTAACTTATTACGAAAAAGAAGATGGAACAAAACTAGAAACTCAAAAAGCTATTTTTGTGCAAAGCTTTGAAACTGTAGAAACCAAGGCGGCATCAGCAAGTTGGGAAATGAGTGAAAAAATGCCCGATTGTGATTCTAATGATCCAGAAGATTGTAGATATTGGTGTTATAAGCCACTGCCAGCGCAGTTTAGAACGATGCCTGTTGAAAAGCTTCAGAAAGATGCAACCGTATTTAAATTACCGATTCCTGGTATTACAAAAACGTATGAGAGAAAGATAATGGTTAAAAAACCAGAAACTACAATTGTACAAACGAAACCAGAATATAAAACTATACAAAAAACCGTTCTTGTAAGAGATGCTAGAACAGAAGAAATAATCATGCCAGCAGTTTTCAGATCTGTATCAAAAGAAATTTTGGTAAAAAAAGGTGGCTTAACTACTTGGAAAGCTGTTGATTGTCAATTGGTAAATAATACTCCTTTACCAATAAATTGGGATTTCTCTAGTGCTACTTTAAATGAGGGAGCAACAAGAATCATAGATGCTAGATTATTACCAATTTTAAAAGACGGAATGGCTGTATTCATTGAATCACATACGGATATGAGAGGTACTAAAAGAGCTAACCAAGACTTATCTGACAGAAGAGCAAAAGCTGTAACAGATTATTTAATATCTAGAGGAATAAATACTAGTCAATTGTACGCAAAAGGCTTTGGAGAATCTAAACTATTAAATAAATGTTCTGACAATGTTGTTTGTTCTGAATCTGAACATGGTATTAATAGAAGAACCACTTTTAGAGTTGGAAATCAAAAATAGATAACTTTTTGTCTCATCTTAAATAGTCGAGACAGCTTAATAAAGGATATAATTTAACAATTAAAACTGAACAATAATAATAATATTGTTCAGTTTTTTCGGTTTAAAATTTTTCATTTGCATTTTAGTTTGTTTGTGCTTTTGATTTGTCATGAAAATATAATTCGATATTAAGATCTTTCTTCATTATTAATTTTGATTGATTCTCTAACAATGTGTCTCTTTAATTTTAAGCTTCTATTATATTTAGCAATATTAAATTCTTATTTTAAAATTCCATTTATTATTTTGATGTCCTGAATTTTCATAATGGTTTACCTGCCGAATTCCATTTTGAACAAGTAATTCCTGATAATAATATAAGCAATACTGTATACCTCTATCTGAATTAATGACTATTCTTTATAATTTTGGATTTCTTATCTATTCCCAAAACTTCTAATAAGCCTTCAATACACAAGTTATTTGAGACGATAAATTCCATATTTTTTTTTTAATAGCACGTTTGCAGTTAATTCAAGTTAATTTGAGAGTTTTCGACGTCTAAAATATATGATATCAATAACCCAAACCTTTTCTTAAGGGCATATCCTCAGGATATAAACCTTATTTCTTTATTTTCTATAGATGTGCTGCGATTCTGTTGTTTGTTGGATACAACTTTTTAGCAATAATTCATAAATGATTGAGTTTAAATTGTAAATGATATATCAATACCCTCTTTTATGTTTTCAATTTATCTTCTAACAAATAATGTGATTTTCCTGAGCACAAACGTCACTTCTTTACCCATAATTCACAAACTAAATCGTTGACCTTTTACGCTAAATTTTATTTATGTAATTTTGATTGTATTCTTCAATGGTAAAACTTATTATTTACCCCAAGTAATCCTCAAGTAGAAACTAATTTTTCTTTAGTATTTCTCTTTATTGGTCAACATCTTTTGTGGATAATTTTTTCTTATCTAAATATAAAACTATCTTTCATCCATATCAAAAAGCATATTGATTTTAATTACCTTTTTATTCCTACGTTTAGTCAAATATTTAGATATTCTGTTTTTTTTCTATGTTTTGACTTTTTATTCTAGCTTTATTTTTTTATCTAAGTAATTTAACTGCATAGACAGGAAATTGATTTTTTCTAATCAAAATTAAGATATTTTCTTAACTATCAACTATTATTAATATAGCTTGAATACCATAATTACAACAAGCTTTAACTCTTATGAGTCTAAAACGTTCAATTTCTTGAACAATTTCAGGTTTTAAAAAATTGAAACACCATTTTTAGTTTCGTTTTACTTAGCAAATGTTTTAGTGTATCGCTATTTTAAGACGAGACAATTTTAAAAAACAAAAAAACGAACCTATCTGATTAGTTTTTTTCTAATATTGATTAATAACTGATTGAAAAAAGAGGTAATAGTATTCTGTCATTATATATCCTTTTTTCTCTGCTATTTTTTTCCCTCTATGATTTACCATCAATAAGGTTGGAAAAGCCTCTACACCATATTTTTGTTGTAAAAAAAGATTCTCCTTCATTTTTGAAGCTGTTAACAAATCTCTTCTTTTAGGTATATCTACTTCTAAAAGGATTAAGTCTTTATCTGATAATATTTTAAACTTTTCTGTATGAAATAATTTAGTATTCAAAATTTTGCAAGGACCGCACCAATCCGAACCTGTAAAATACATTAAAATAGGTTTTTTTTCCTTTTTAGATTTCTTTAACGCCTCCTTAAAAGTTGGTTTCCATTGTAATTTAATTTCATTAAGTTTAGAAACTTCATTATTTAAACTCTTTAAAACCTGTGAATAAGAGGTCTGAAAAGCTAACAAAATAAAAACAACTTGAATTAATTTACTCATACATAATATAATTTCACCAAAAATATTAAAAATAAAACAATTACCATAATATAAACTGTGCCTTACTATATTTTATTGTGCTTTGTAACTATTGAGCATTTATTTATAGAATCTTTCTAACAACTCAAATAAATGCTCTTTTTAAGATTTACTTTGTTTTATATGAGCATTAATTATTTGGTCAAAACCTCTATTTTGAACCCCTAAAAAGCGTGTTTCAATTTCTATATAAAAAAGATTATTTATTCTATTTTCAAGTCTTATATAATCTTTTTCTGTTGTTACTATAATTTTTTTATTCGATGCTATTGCAACAAACTCTTGTTTAATTTTCTCAATTTCTGTAGATGAAAAATGATGATGATCTGCATATTTTAAATGCTTAAATTTTATTTTTTTAGCATCTAAAACATCCAGTAAAGAATCAGGGTTTGCAATACCTGTAATCAATAAAACATTATAATCTTTAAGATCATCAATAATAATTTCTTTATCTTTAGATAAAATATTTCCGTAAGAAATTGTTGTAAAAAAAACTCTTTTATCAAACTTTTTTAATTTTCTTTTAATTTCTTCTTGTTGCTCAATATTCAAATCAACTGGACATTTTGTCACAACCAGTACATCGGCTCTATGAGCTCCTGCCCTACTTTCTCTTAAATTACCTACAGGTAATAAAAAATCATCCGTAAATAAATCATCAAATTTTGTTAATAAGATATAAAAACTGCCTTTCACTTTTCTATGTTGATACGCATCATCTAATAAAATAATTTCTGGTGATTGACCATTTATCAACTTTTGAATTCCTTCTACCCTATTCGCATCTACCGCAACATCTATCCCCTTAAATTTTTTAAAATACTGCAAAGGTTCATCACCAACATCTAAAGCACTATGACGGCTATTTAAAAGCTTAAATCCTTTTGTTTCACGCTTATATCCTCGACTTAAAACAGCTACCTGAGATCTATCTTTTAAGATTCTTATTAAATATTCTATTTGTGGTGTCTTTCCAGTTCCACCAACACTTAAATTCCCAACTACAATTACTGGTAATTCAAAAGAAGTCGATTTAAAAACTTCAACATCGAATAAAAAATTTCGAATTATTGTAATTAAATCGTACAAAATTGCAAACGGAAACAATAAAAATCTAAAAAATCTCATCAGTGTAAAAATACAATAAAGAATTTCTTAAAAACACCAAAAATATTTATGAATTCATAAAGATATTTTATTATTGAGATTCCCTTTACCAAATCTAGTGAAACATAAACTTTAAGTAATTGCATTTTTACAAGCAATTCGGGTTAAAATCTATAAATATTTCTACGATTAAAAATCTTAACTTTGATTTTTTTTAAACAACTCGAATGACGATTAAAAACATCACAAATTATATTGAAGAATTAGCTCCTCTAAACTATGCAGAAGATTTTGACAATATCGGTTTATTAATAGGCAATTACAACACGAAAGTTACTGGAATTTTAGTAACGTTAGATACTTTAGAAGAAACTATTGATGAAGCAATTACTAAAAACTGTAATCTAATTATAAGTTTTCATCCTATTATTTTTAGTGGATTAAAAAAATTAAATGGAAATTCTTATGTGGAAAGAGTTGTTTTAAAAGCGATAAAAAATGATATCGCAATTTATGCAACACATACAGCGCTTGATAATTCTAAAAACGGCGTTTCTGCAAAAATGTGCGAGGTTTTGGGATTAATTAACAGCAAAATTCTAATTCCTAAAAAAGGAATTATAAAAAAATTAACAACCTATGTGCCCTTAAGTAATGCTGCTGCATTAAGAACTGCTCTTTTTTCTGTTGGCGCAGGAGCTATTGGTAATTATGACCAATGCTCTTTTAATATTATAGGCGAGGGCACTTATAGAGGGAAAGAACATTCAAATCCTGTTTTAGGTGAAATAGGCAAGCTTCATGTAGAAAAGGAAACGAAAATTTCTATAACTTTTGAAAATAAAAATGAAGTTGCTATTTTAAAAACATTGCAAGAAAATCATCCTTATGAAGAAGTAGCTTATGAAATTGTAACTACAGAAAATGTACATCAAAACATAGGTATGGGAATGATTGGCGAATTACCATCAGAAATGAGTGAGGAAGAATTTTTACGATATTTAAAGAAAACGATGAAAACTGACTGCGTTCGTCATTCTGCTCTTATAAATAAAAAAATAAAAAAAGTAGCCGTTCTAGGAGGTTCTGGGAGTTTTGCCATTTCGAATGCAAAAAGAGCGCATGCCGATGCCTATGTGAGTGCCGATTTTAAATATCATGAATTTTTTAAGGCAGAAAACAGCATTCTTTTGGCAGATATCGGTCATTATGAAAGCGAACAGTTTACAAAAAACCTTTTGGTTGATTATCTTACGAAAAAATTTAGTAATTTCGCAGTCATTTTATCAGAAAAAAGTACAAACCCTATATATTATATATAAACATGGCAAAGAAGAAAGAAATTTCGGTTGAAGAAAAATTAAGAGCTTTATATGACTTACAGTTAATAGACTCTAGGATTGACGAAATTAGAAACGTTAGAGGTGAATTGCCTTTAGAAGTTGAAGATTTAGAGGATGAAGTTGCCGGGTTAAATACACGTGTTGCTAATTTAAACAAAGACGCTGCAAGTTTAGAAACGGATATCAATAACAAAAAGTTAGCGATCGATGAGTCTAATACGTTGATGAAGAAATACGACGAGCAACAGAAAAAAGTTAGAAACAATAGAGAATTTGATTCTTTATCTAAAGAAATTGAATATCAAGATTTAGAAATTCAATTAGCAGAGAAAAGAATTAATGAGTACAAAGCAAAGATTGCTCAAAAAAATGAGGTGATTGAAGCTACTAAAGAAAAATTAGCAAAACAAGAACAACATTTAGGTCATAAAAAATCTGAATTGGATGCTATTTTAAAAGAGACTGAAAAAGAGGAAGCTCTTTTAATCGAGAAATCTAAAGAATTTGGTGAAATGCTAGACGATCATTTATTTTCTGCATACCATAGAATTAGAACCAAAGTGAAAAATGGTTTAGCAGTGGTTGCCATAGAACGCGGAGCCTCTGGAGGTTCTTATTTTACAATTCCGCCACAAGTTCAATTAGAAATTGCAAACAGAAAGAAGATTACTATTGATGAACATAGCGGACGTATTTTAGTAGATGCAGCTTTAGCGGCAGAAGAAAAAGAGAAAATGGATCAATTATTTTCTTAATTTTTTTGAAATAAAATTTAAAAAAACTCGAAGTAATTACTTCGAGTTTTTTTTATGTCTACTGGTTATTTTAAAAAATTATTTTTTAATAATAATCTAATTTTTTTAAATACTTTAATTTCTCTTTCCAGGTTAATAAGTCTTCTTTAAAGCCGTTTACTTTATTTCTTACATTCAATACTAATGGATTATTGGCTTTTGCATTCGAGAAAAAACCCAAATTATTTTCTAACTGCTGCATTTCTTTCACAACCTCATCTATCTTTTTCCTAACATATACCTGTTCAGAATCTAATCTCCTTACGTCATTATCAGCAGCATACCCATCTACCACATTTGTAAACTTTAGCATCGAAATTTCATTTTTACTTAAAGACAAACTTTCTAACATTCTCTCTATCTGCTTATTAAATTTACCTTCTAAATGACGAGCATTTGTAGGTAATTTCCCTAAATCTCTCCATGCCTTTATTGATTCTAAAACAGATTCTTTAGTCGATTCTTTTGAAGTTTTTAAAGCTTCTAAAAATTCTTTTTTAGCAACTACCCCAAGTTGTTCTTCTTGGCTTATCGAATTTTTTTGTTGGTGATATCTATCAAAATAATGATTACAAGCAGCTTTAAAACGTTTCCAGATATCATCAGAAAACTTGCGAGGAACATGTCCGATCTTTTTCCAATCAGCTTGTACTTTCTTCATGGTATTCGTTGCCTTTTCCCAATCTTCGCTTTCTCTTAAAGATTCTGCCAATTCGATTAAAACAATTTTATTTTCTAAATTATCTTGCTGAACACTCTTTTCTTGCTTATAAAATGTATTTTTTGAGCTATTAAACTTTTTAGTAGCAGCTTTAAACTTTTGCCACACTTCTTCACTCTTTGAATATGGAAGTTTCCCCACGTTAAAATACTGTTGTCTTAAAACTTCAATATCATTGATACTTTTTTGCCAATCGTTGTGACTTTTATTTTCAGAAGTATCATATACACTTACTAAAGCGATAATCTCTAATTTCTTAATCGTTATTTCTTGATATTTAGAACGCATTTCTTTAAAATGGTCATGCCTTTTATCATGTATCTTTTTAGTAACAATACTAAATTTATGCCAAATTTCTTCGCGCATTTCTTTAGCTACAGGTCCTATATCTTCTTTCCATATTTTATGTAAATCTTGTAATTCTTTAGAGGCATAATTCACATCAGTTTCATTAGCTAAAGCCTCTGCTTGTTTAATGATATTCAATTTTTCTTCTAAATTGTGTTTAAATTCTAAATCCCTAAAATCATTACTTAAGTGCAATAAATCATAAAAACGCTCTACATGATGATGGTAAATTTTCCAGGTGTCATTATAATATACTTTTGGCACAGCGCCAATAGCGCGCCAACTATCTTGAATTTCTTTAAAATTCTTATACATTGTGGTAGCATCTGCCTCGTCTATCAACCTTTTTAAACTTTCAATTACTTGAACGCGTTTCTCTAAATTTTGATTTAACTGTTTATCTAGATCATTATAATGCGCATCTCTTTGCTTTTTATAATCCGATAATAGCGTATTGTATTCTGATTTAATAAGGCTAGAAAACTGGAAATCTATCACGTTACCACCATCAGCTAAAAAAGCAGCTTTTTTTTCTGCAATTAAAACTCCAATTTTTAGATTAAAAGCAGCTTTAACGCTTTCTACTTCTGACTTTATTTTATGAACCGGATTATTTACTATTATTTTTTTAAGACTGGTAACTAACTCTTCTAAAGTTAATTTGGTATAATTTACTGCTATTGTTTCTTCTTCTTTAGGCACCTCTTTTTCTATACTTTCGGCTACAGAGTTTTCAGTTACATCAACCGATTCAGAAATCTCTTCAGGTGTTTCTGCTTGTAAATCTTCAGTTTTCTCCTCTACTTTGGAGGCTGTTTCAACATTTTCAGTCTTTACATCTTCAGTAATCTCATTTTTCATAGGTGTTACATCAATTTTTTCTATTGATTTTAACTCGTTTTTTTCAACGCTCTCTTCATTTTTATCTAACATATCTACAATGTTTAAAGGTCTCTACACAATACTAGAATTGTATAGTCATCAAAAATAGTAACAACTTACAATATTTGCAAGTTATCCCTATAAGTAAAATTTATAATGTGTTTAGTCATTCCAAATTCTCCAAGATTCTTCTGCTTGAAGTTGTAACATTTCTAATCCGTTTTTAGTAGTTGCTCCTTTTTGTTTCCCTTTGGACAAAAAAGTTGTGATTTCAGGGTTGTATATCAAATCATACAAAATATGATTTTTAGTAATAAATTGATAGGGAATATCTGGGCATTTTTCGATCTTTGGTGAAGTTCCGAGAGGTGTACAATTGATAATTATAGTATAATTTTCAATAATTTCTTGGGTTAAATTAGAATACGAAATTTCTTTTTTCCCTTCAGGATTCCTAGATACAAACTTATAACTAATTTTATTTTTCTTTAAAGCATACGCTGCGGCTTTAGATGCCCCGCCAGTGCCTAAAATTAATGCTTTTTTATGATGCTTTTTTAATAAAGGCAAAATAGAACTCTCAAAACCCACAACGTCAGAATTATATCCTTTTAAATTTCCTCTTTTTGTGAATTTAATCGTGTTTACAGCCCCTATTTTTGCTGCAGTTTTGTCTAATTTATCTAAAAACGGAATCACTTCCTCCTTATAAGGAATGGTAACATTCATACCATTTAAATCTTTATATTCTAGAATAACACTTCGAAAATCTGCGATTTTCTGAAGATCGAAATTCACATATTTGTAATTCTTTAAGTCTAAATTATTGAATTTTTCAGTAAAATATCCGCGCGAAAATGAATACGAAATGTTTTTACCTAATAATCCAAATAATTTATTTTTTCCTGTTCCTATCATAATAATCAATGGATAATATTAATGTTACACCTGTAAAGACAAAAAACACAGCTAACAAGGTTTCTACACTAAAACTATCAGGTATAAATCGTTCGTAATTCTCAACTATTTTATGTCCTTGTTTATCTAATAAAGCAATCTCGTTTTCTTGCGCATAAATGGTTCTTTTCCATGGCCAAACGATACCTAAAGAACCCGTTATAAATCCAATAATTATTGAATTAACAACTTTATTATATCGTTTTAAAACGTACCCTAAAACGTGTGAAATAGAAACCAAACCAAAAGCAGAACCTCCTGTAAAAACAGTAATAATTTTTAAATATCTAATTTTTGCAGGATCTGATAACACATCAAAATTACCAGAAAAAATATTGGTCATTACGTTTAATAAAACATTAACAGAATCTACTAAAAGTAATACGTAATTCCCTAATAATATTAAAATAAAAGAGCCTGAGAGGCCTGGAAGTGTCATTCCGGAAACCCCTATAATACCACAAATAAAGACAAACCAAAGATTATCGTTTTCCACGGCTGGCGTTAAAAAACTAATTCCTAAACCTATACTTGCCCCGATGATTAATGATATGAAGTTTTTTCTATTCCAACCCCCAAAGTCCTTACCTACATAATAAATGGAACCTAAAATCATCCCAAAAAACCAACTCCAAACATACAATTCATAATGTCTTAAAAAATAATCTAAAAGTAAGGAAATACTAAAATAACTAAATATACTACCTCCCATAACAAGCACCAAAAACTGTGCATTGGTATATTGAAAAAAGCTTTTAAACTTTCCGTTAAGTAATAATTTTAGAGATTTTAAATTAATTTTCTGAAAGGAATAAATCAATTCTTCATAAAAACCAAGTACAAAAGAAACGGTTCCTCCAGAAACTCCAGGAACTTTATTTGCCGCGCCCATGAGTAATCCTTTAAAAAAAAGGATGGATTTTTGAGCAAATGTTCTTTCTTGATACATTTATTTTTTTTGAACGACTAATTTCTCCATCAATAAAATTAAAGCAAAACCTACGATTGCTAAAATAATTGCCATAGTTAATTGCACATCACCATCAAAAGAAAAAGGAGAAACACTTTGCTGTTTGAAAGGCAATTTGTCTCCGAGAGAATTTGTGCGCCAAGTTAAAGTTTCTTTCCATGGCCAAATCTTGTTTAAAGAACCAATAATAAAGCCTGTTAAAACAGACAAGGTATAATTTTTATAATTAGCAAACAACCATTTTAATATTTTAGAAAAACTTAATAAACCTATAATTGCGCCGACCATAAAGATAGAAATTGTTTTAAAGTCTCTATTATTTAAAGCATCTAAAATTGGCTTGTATGCACCTAATAAAACTAGAATAAATGAACCTGAAATACCAGGTAAAATCATTGCACAAATTGCAATTGCGCCAGCTAATAAGATATATAAAGACGATGAATTTTCAGAAACTAAAGGATTTAAAATCGTAATATAATACGCTAAAAATGCTCCTAGCACCAATACTATAACCGCCATAAAATTCCATTTCGTAATTTGTTTTGCAATGTAAATAATACTTGCCAACACCAAACCAAAAAAGAACGACCACAATAATATGGGTTCATTTTCTAACAAATACTTGATAGCTTTTGCTAAAGAAATGATACTGATAAAAATACCTGCAAAAAGCGATAACAAAAAACTACCATTTAATTGCTTCCAAGCAGCCTTAAACCCTTCCTTTTTCAACGTTTTAAACAAGTCTAAATTTACGCTACTAATTGCTACTAAAAGCTCCTCGTAAATGCCAGAAATAAAAGCGATCGTGCCTCCTGAAACCCCAGGAACTACATCTGCAGCGCCCATTGCCATTCCTTTTAAGCCAATCACAATATAATCTTTAACTTTCCTACTCATTTTAAGTTATATTTTTCAAAAACGAAGATACTAGAATTTAAAGAATTGTTAACAAGGTTTTTTTTCATTCTTCTTATCTTTGATAAACTCAAAAAAATATATCGATGAAATTTATAAAAAAACTTACTTTTTTAATACTCTTCGCCCTACTTTTCACATCTTGTGGTAAAAATATAGAAAAAACTGCTATTGTAAATATAATAACCAAAAGCGGCAGTAATGTAAAAGGAAATGTAACTTTTACCGAAAAAAACGGAAAAGTATTCATGAGAGCCGCAATTACTGGTTTGTTAGCAGGCAACCATGCCATCCATATTCATGCTATTGGTGATTGCTCTGCAGAAGACGGGAAATCTGCGGGAGGCCATTGGAATCCTGACAATAAAAATCATGGAAAGTGGTTGGAAGAACCCTTCCATATTGGAGATATTGGAAATATAGTTGCTGATAAAAAAGGAAAAGGAACTATTGCAAGAACTACAGATTTATGGTGTATTGATTGTGATGATGATGAAAAAAATATTATTGGAAAAGCAATTATTATTCATGCCGGACCAGATGATTTTAGTTCTCAGCCCGCTGGCGCTGCTGGCCCTAGAGTTGGATGTGGAGAGATTTTACTGAAGTAAGTTTTTTTTTAAAGCCTTTTCAAAACGACCAATAATTAGTGGTTTTTTGTTTTAACATACGATTTATTAACAAATTAAAAAAAATAATACTATTTTACAAAATTGATTTACCTGAAAAAATTATGACTAGCTGATAATATCCAAAAGCAAAAAAAACAGTGCACATTCAAACTTATTTTAGCTTACATCGAATCTTTTAAGCTAAAAAAACTACCTTGAAAACCAAATATCTTTACTTAATATTAAAGTAAAGAGAATTTTTTTTGGCTTGAATCTCTGAGACGATTTACCCTAACCAAAAGGTTTCAAACAAAAACAAAAAATTATAGAGGCTATAGGCTATCTACTTTTTTAAACAATTATTCTAAAGCCTTTTTATAATCAGCTAACAACTTCTGTACTTTTACATTGTCAAAAACTATAGGATATATATCATTTAATATTACATGATAACCATAATCTATTTTCATGGCCGCTATTAAATGGTCGGACCCGTAGTTTTCTTTATTTAAAATAAAAAACAACCCTGCTAATCTATATTCTATTTCTGCTGTGTTTTTATGCCTTTTTTGTGCGTTATATAAAACGGATATTGCGTCGTTAAATTCTCCTAGAAAAGAAAGTACATCTATTAAAGCAATATATATATCTATAGCATCATCCCCTAAACCTAAACATTTTTCAAAACCCGTAACGGCCTCCTCAAAAAAGTTGAGCTTTATATTTATTTCAGCATATCTTCTCCAGTAGATTGAATTATCCTCGTCAATCTTCAAAGCTTTAGAAATATAATACGCTGCCTTTTGATAGTTTTCTTCATCATAATATAAATTGGTTAGTAAAATCCAACCTCTATCTAATAAAGGATCTTCATGCACTGCCTTTTTGTAATAAGAAATTGCGGCTTCGTATTTTTCTATTTTTTCATAGCACTCCCCTATTCTCACATAGGCAAATGCTGTTGGATCATCTAGCTCTAAAGTAACCAAATAGTTATCAATTGCTCCTTGATATTCTCCTAATTCTTCTAACGTTTTAGCTTTCTCCAAATATCCACCAATAAAAGATTCGTCGATAATAACAGCATAATCAAAAGCAGTTAATGCTTCTTTAAACTGCTCTAAAATAAAATATTGTCTTCCTAGTTGATGCCAAGCAACCTCGCAATATGGATTTTTATCAATATACGTATTCAAATACTTGATGGCATGTTCATGCTTTTTCACCATGTCAAAACAATACACAATATTATAGAGTGCGGAATAATCCTCATAATCGATCTCTAAACATTTTTGAAAGTTTAAACGTGCATTTTCAAAATCATCTAAATACATGTATTCCATGCCCATTAAAGACCAAACATCTACTTTATCATCTGTATAAGTAAGTGCTTTTTGTAAGTTAATAATAGCCTCTTTATGATTTCCAGATTTCGAGCTAATGGTTGCTCTTTGGATAAAAACCTCATCATTATTCGGTTCTACTCGTTCTATTCTTTTCAGCAAAATAGACGCCTTATCTAACTCACCTTCAAAAACATACAACTCGACTTTCAGAAACTTTAAATCAATAGATGCCGGATGTTGCTCTAAACCTAGCTTTACAGCTTTTTTAGCAAGTGCATGTTTACCAACGTCTAAATAATGAATTATAATTTCCTCAAACTCAACCAAATCAAAAAAATAAACATTGTTTGTTTTGAGCATAGATTCAAATTTTACTAATGACATAGATATGGTATTTGAATTATCAAACTAAAATACTACAACTCTTACACCCTATGAACGAAAGAGTTTTTTGTTTTCAACAATTTAATTAACAACAAATATAAAAGATACGATTTGCATAATTTAACACAGGTTAAAATAATATTCTAATTGAACTTGTTTAAAATTGAATCAAACAAAAATAAACACAAATTATGCCGTTTACAATTTAAACTGCAAAAAATAGTAAAATTCGTGTATCCTTTTATTTTGCGTATACATTTATTTAACCTAATTTTGATTTTAGTTTACTATCTACTAAAATTTGATAGGCTTCTTATGAGAAAAAAAAAATTACTGAACTCAAAAGATATTGAAATTGTTCTACACAGATTGGCTTGTCAGCTCATTGAAAATCACAATGATTTTTCAAATACAGTTTTAATTGGTTTGCAGCCTAGAGGAATCTTTTTAGCCAATCGACTAGCCAACCTGTTAAAAAAAACATATCATATAAAAGGACTAAAATTAGGCTTGTTAGATATTACCTTTTACAGGGACGATTTTAGAAGAAAAGAAACTCCTCTAGCTGCAGAAACTACAAAAATTGATTTTTTAATAGAAAATAAAAAAGTAGTAATTATTGATGATGTTTTGTATTCTGGAAGAAGTGTAAGAGCTGCTTTAACCGCTATTCAATCTTATGGGCGACCAGAAAACATTGAATTATTAGTTTTAATTGACAGACGCTTCAGTAGGCATTTACCAATTCAACCAAATTATAGAGGCAGACAAGTAGATGCTATTAATGAAGAAAAAGTTTTGGTAACCTGGGAAGAAACCCATAAAGAAGATGCAGTTTATTTAGAACAAAGATAACTTTCAAAGAAAGATAGATATTATAAAAAATGTATCAAAACATAAAAAAAGAAATGTCAAAAATAACATTCAACTTAAATTTACTGAAATGCAGGGATTAAGCGTAGAACATTTATTAGGCATAAAATATCTGAATACAAATGATATTGATCTTATTTTTAAAACTGCAGATCATTTTAAAGAAGTCATTAATAGACCCATTAAAAAGGTGCCTTCTTTAAGAGATATTACAATTGCCAATTTATTTTTTGAAAATAGTACAAGAACAAAACTTTCTTTTGAATTAGCCGAAAAAAGACTTTCTGCAGATGTTATTAATTTTTCTGCAGGACAATCATCCGTAAAAAAAGGAGAAACCCTCATAGACACCGTAAATAATATTTTATCTATGAAAGTAGATATTGTGGTAATGCGTCATGGCAATGTTGGCGCGGGCGTTTTTCTATCTAACCACGTAGATGCTAAAATTATAAATGCTGGTGATGGAACTCATGAGCACCCAACACAAGCATTGTTAGACTCCTACTCAATTAGAGAGAAATTAGGCACTGTAAAAGGTAAAAAAATAGTAATTATTGGTGATGTTTTACATTCAAGAGTCGCCTTGTCAAATATTTTTGCGCTGCAATTACAAGGTGCTCAAGTAAAAGTTTGTGGTCCAACAACCCTCATACCTAAATATATCTCTAGTTTAGGTGTCGTGGTAGAGAACAATCTAAAAAAAGCGTTAGAATGGTGTGATGTTGCCAATGTTTTGCGCGTACAACATGAAAGAATGGATATTAAATATTTTCCTTCTACAAGAGAATATACGCAACTATTTGGTATCAATCAAGAGATTTTAGATAACCTTGGCAAAAAAATTGTAATTATGCATCCAGGCCCCATAAATAGAGGGGTAGAAATTACAAGTGATGTTGCAGATTCTGATCAATCTATTATTTTAAATCAAGTAGAAAACGGTGTTGCTGTTAGAATGGCCGTTATTTATTTATTAGCACAACAAATTAAAAAGTAAAATTCTTACCTTTGAAGATAGTATTAAAGCAATGGAGCTTAAAGTTAAAATTAAGCACTTTTTAAAACAGCTAATGAAAAGGTTTTGAATATTGTCGGCCATGTTTATGGAAATTATAATCATAATAAAAATGTAGCTTTTTATTCTGATTTAAAACCGAGGTGTAAACAAAAACATAAAATTACCATTGGAAGCGATCGAGTAAAAGGAATAAATTTATTTCTATTGAAGAGTTTGACTAAGAATAAAGAAATGTTTAAAGTTCTTTAGACCCCAAAAGCAAGAGAAATTTTAAACTCAATTTTAGAACACAAATATTTCGCAATACCAATAAAAAAGAAAATTATCAAACAGAATTTTATTAATGTTTCGAGGGGCTTAAGTTTCCAAAACACTTAACAAAAATAAATCTTATAAGAATTTAGAAGAATTATACTTCGAAATTACAAACTAATATATCCCTCTGAAAAACAAGAATTTATATTTCTTTGTTATTTGCATGAAAGCACTGTAAAAATGAAAATAGAAAATAGAGAAAATTACATACTTATTTCTTCCGATGAAAATTCCTTTTCTGATTTTTATAAATCATTTTCAAAAAAAGAAAAAGAATTTCAAAATAAAAATGTGATATTAAGAATTTCCGATGAAATTAAAGGGAAAAAAGAAAATTTTTCACTATTTTTGAGTTTAGCGAAACAAAAAAAGGAAAATGGTACATCATTTGCTATTATTACTACAAAAGTAAATACAGATAATTTTCCTGAATATTTTAATATCGTTCCAACCTTGCAAGAGGCTAAAGATATATTAGAAATGGAAGCTATGGAAAGAGAATTAGGATTTTGACCACCCACAAAAAAATCATGATAAAAAAAACACTTTTTACACTATTTTTATTTGTAGCTACAATTGTTCTATCACAAGAAAAAACAATTGAGAATCTTTCAACAGCTCCAAACCCCTTTAAACAAAACACAAATATTTCTTTCAAAGTAAATACCGCATCTACCGTTACTTTGTTAGTTAAAAATGTTTTAGGAAAAACTGTCTTCAAAAAAAAAATTAAAACTAAAGTCGGTAAAAATACAATCCCCTTTTTCAAGGACGATCTGGCCACCGGAATGTATATTTATAGCATACAAAACGTCGAGAAAATAGTAGCTAAACGTTTTGTAATTCAATGAGTTTAAAGCTCACTATTTTGGGCTGCCATTCTGCAACGCCTCGAGCAAATGCTTTTCCAACTTCACAATATTTAGTAATAAATAACAGACATTTTTTAATAGACTGCGGCGAAGGTACACAGCGACAAATGCGAAAATATAAAGTTGGTTTTTCTAAAATTGATCATATATTTATTTCACATTTACATGGAGATCATTTTTATGGTTTAGTAGGGTTATTAGCTACGTATGGTATTTTAAGTAGAGAAAAAGAATTGCATGTTTATGGACCAAAAGACATTAAAGAAGTTACGCTTTTGCAGTTAAAAATCTCTCAATCTCATGCTAAATATCCTATTATTTTTCATGAATTAAAATCTAAAGAAAGTGAGCTCATTTATGAAGATGACAAAGTCTCTGTAATAACAATTCCTCTAAACCACAGAGTGTACACAAATGGATATTTGTTTACAGAAAAAGAAAAACCCAAAAAATTACATATCCAAAACATCAGCAATTATAAAGAAATTGGCAAAGCTGATTATTTAAACATTAAAGCAGGTAGAGATATTGTTTTATCAACTGGAGAAATTGTTCCAAATTCAGAATTAACGATCAATCCAGAAAAGCCTATAAGTTATGCTTTTTGCAGTGACACCAGTTATAAACCAAACATTATTCCTATTATTCAAAACGTGGATTTATTATATCATGAAGCTACTTTTTTAGCAGATAAAGAAGATTTAGCAAAAAAAACAAAACATGCTACTTCTAAACAAGCGGCTCAAATTGCCAAAGATGCTAAAGTTGGGCAATTAATTATTGGGCATTATTCTGGCAGATATAAAGATATTTCTTTGTTTCAAAAAGAAGCAAAAGAGATTTTCGAAAACACTGAATTAGCAGAACCAGGAAAAATTTTTAAAATTGAATAGCAACGAATAGTAATAAAACAAATACTAATTACAGTGAAATATTTGATACATATCTTAACGTTGAAATTTAGGAACACGTTAAAAAAATAAGTGAATTAAATGTGATACTTAAAGTTCTAAATTTTATTGTAATACAAGTAATATTCATCAAAGTTTTGAGCACGTAAGTAAACTTTACAGCCTTTACAAGCTATTTAAAAAGATTATTATTAATCTCTTTTTCATCCTGAAAACATTGAACTTTAGGTAAAAAGTTTCATCTAATTAATGGCTTTTACAATCGTAGAAATGAGTAGTGCCAAATCTAAAACCAAGTTATAAAATTGCTCAAAATATTGATGTAAATTAAATTCGTTTTTAATGACTCAAAAAGCTATTTCATTGAATTTACAATATTTTGAAGGAGAAAATTTTATTACTATTACACCCCAACCCAATTTGCACCCTTTTTTAGTACTGATTTGTTGATAATAAAACCAGTGTACAGGCAATTTCAGCTTCAATATTATTTTCCTGCAACAATTTTACAAACTCCATATTTTCTGTTCCAGGATTAAAAATCACTCTTCTTGGATTTAAAGCAATGATATAAGAATAATAAGCTTCTTGTCTTTTAGGGTTCAAGTATAATGTAACAGTATCAATTTTTTTATAATCTTGTTTTTCATCATCAATAACGACCTCTAAAACTTTCCCTTTTCTTAACCCTATAGCAACTACAGCCAAATTCTTATCTACCAATCTTTTAATTGCAATGTTGGAATATCTGTTAGGATTTGTAGATGCTCCAAGGACTAATGTTATATTTTTCATAGGTTAATAATAGGTTAAAGAGTGTTATTTATAGTTACAAATATAATTATTTAGTAGTCTTCATAGCAATCAATCAAAGGTAAAACAAACAAAGTGAAAAAATTACTACTACTATTGATACTCATTGCATCTTCAATTTTTTTGCCCAATTAATAAAAAATAGACTTATATAACCTGGAATAACATCAGGAAAAGTAATCGATTATAACTCTAAAGAACCACTGTGTTAAGCAAATATTGTTGTGCTTGATATTACCAACAAAATTATGACAAAAGGTATTACTGATAAAAATAGACTCTTTAAAATCGCAGATATATCAAGGGGTAATAGTTTGGTAGAAGTTCAGTTTTTAAGATATAAAATATTTAAGACATTCAATGGAAAACAGCAAACATATGGGTGATAAATACTGGCAATAGTTTAAAAGTTTTAGAAGATAAAGGAACATTAATTTTAGAGTAAATGATATTTTTCGAGGAATGAAGTTTGCCTTTAATTTAGACAGACAATTTGCGCAAGACGGACAGTTTAATTATGAAAGTCAAACAACGTATATTGGTTTTAAATGGAGGTTTAATAGCAAAAAAACAAAGGAAAACAGTTAAGAAAACTCGATGATAACATTAAAGACGGTGGAGGTGGTTTCTAGTTGATAAAATCTCTGCCTACATAATAGATTAGAACTAAAAGTAACTTATAAATACAACCCAGAATTTTTAATTTCAAAACTCTAGGTTGTATACTATTTTTTTAAGAATTAATGTATTTTTAACCTCTTCTTCCTCTTCTATTACTTATCATTTCTTGCATTTTCTCACGCACAGTTAACGTATAATTCTTTTTTGTAATTTCTTTTCCTTTATCAGGTGCTTCAATAGCTACTTTATCATCGCTATTAATGACAACCTCTACACATAACAACGTTGTACTATTTGCACTTACCTCCAAAATTAACCCTGGTAAACCCCAATATTCAGCAGGACCTTGAGTTACGGGTATTTGAGGTGTATACCATGCTTCGACCAAAGTAAGTTTCTCTTCTACTTTACCCTCTTTATTCGTTTTTGCTCTTAAATCTCCCCAAGAAAAAACATACCAGCTTAATTCAGATGAAGGCACAAAGGCTTTTGCCCTGTAACAAGTATACTGACCAATTTTTTTTGTTTCTGTACCCATCGTCCAATCTATCTTATATAACTCATCTTTTACTAAAAAACGTTTTCCATAAAATTCTTGGCTCTGAACCAATTTCTGTTCACTGATGTTTTTATAATGATCTCCTCTCGTAAAATATCCTCCCCAAGAATCTGTTGCCCCGGAAATAGCATCAATTTTTTCTTCTTCTAAAAAATTAGATTCTGTATTGTTAAAACTTAATACATATGTTTTTTCTAGTCTATTCTTCAAACGCGCTGCTATCTGTTTTTTCTCACCTTCACTTTTTGTTGCACCCCAATTACCAAGTTCCATTTTAGATTTAGAGATATACGTTGCCCTCCCACTAATCTTTTGAGCGTTTGTATTAAAAGTAAATAAGGATAGAGAAATTAATAAAACAAATTTAAAAAGAATAGCTTTCATATTGGTTAGAATTTTTTCGTTTTGTCGAACGAATATACAGAATTTATAAACAATTGACTTTCTTTTGTTAGAAGTTTAACAATAATTTAAAAGTGCTGTTTTATCCATTTATGTAATTTAAACAATACTATAATTCTGTTTATCTAGAGTTTTGACACAACGTTAGTAACATTTAAAATGAGGAGAGAAAACCAACAACAAAGTCATCTCATCCTAACTAATTCATCCTGTTTAATTCATCATCTACAGATTTATTTTTATATTTAGAATCTTTAACAGCTCCAAAAACATACCGCAGTGCAATAGAAAATTCATTAATATCTGTAAAAAAAAGACTGTTCACATCTAAATTTTGTAAAATGTAACTTTCTCTAAATTCCATGGTATTAAAAATATCATTAGCATTAAGCGTAACATCTAATTTTGAAAAAAGTTTTACTGTATATGCTGCATTTAAAGCAAACACTCCGCTCCTATCAAAAACACCATCTTTTCGGTTGGTCATCGCCCAACCATTTATATTAAAAGAGCTCAAATTATTAATTCTAAATTGCTGGTTAGAATAAATATACATAAATACTGTAGCTTGACTTTTGATAATTCTTGTATCCTTTACCGATGAATAATTAAAGCTAATATTATTGGTAGATGTCCAAAATTTATATTTAAAAGGGCTAGAAAAACTGAATACAAACCCGGATTCTTCATCAAAATTTGTAGGCGACATGATGCTAATATCTCTTATATCATCATAAAAGAAACGATAATTTACAAGATCTTTACTTCGATGAAATTGTAAAGAAATGGATGTATCCTTCCATTGAAAACTCGAAGACAACTCATTGGTTATTGTTGGTTTTAAGTTGATATTTCCTTGAAATTCTAATGCAGGATTTATAAATCCAGTGGTTGTTACTGAGGTAGAATAATTTGGTCTCGCAATGCTGCTCACAAAACTAAAAATAACTGATCTTTCTTCGGATAAAGTAAAATCAACACTACCTCTTGGAAAAATAAACGTGTTTTTTCTAGCTACCAAGAAAGAAGTACTTTCTTTAAAACCGCCTTCTATATTTGTATTTTCAACTCGTACTCCAAAAGAATACTTGAACTTCTTTTTTCCACCTGAAAACTGCGAATAGAAAGCATTAATTACTTCTGAATATTCATAATTACTTTTATCTTGATTAATTTCTAATAGAGATTTAGATATATTTCTTGCGTAATTAACGCCAAGCTCTAATCGATTTTCATTCTTGAAAACAACATCATAATCTCCTTTCAATACAATACTTGCTACATTAAAATCTTGAGCAATTTCTGCATCACTTAAAGAAGAGCTATCATCAAAGGTATTCTGAATACTATTTTCGATATCTCTTGTATAATTGGTGTATTGAGCTCCTAGAAATAAATTTTCTTTTTCATTAAAAGAGGTGTAATAATTAATATTACTACTCGAAAACCCCCTAACCTCATCATTATTACTTGAAGTATTAATGTTTTGTTGGCTTCCATTGTCATCTAAAAAAGTGTCTGTATCTATCGTAAATGGTTCTATTTGACTTCTAAATCTAGTATTGAATGAAATATAATCGGTAGCGTTTAATGCATAATACAAACCGCCACCAACTATAAATTGAGGTCTTGTAGTTACTGCTTCTACTGCATATTCTGAAAAAACATTTTTATCGATCACTTTATAGTCTGCAGTATTTTTTTCCCATATTTTTAACTGGTTGTAAGAAGCATTTAATTTGTATTCTAAATTACTTTTTTTTAAGGTCAAATTTGTTACAAAATAATTATTGAAATATGTTTTTGAAGAAGCTCTTTCCGTAACATTCAATTCAGTTCCTTCTCGGGTACTTCTTCTTTTAGTGATGAGCAAAACGGCCCTGCCTGCTGCTTCATATTTCACGGACGGATTACTAATAATTTCGATGGTCTTTATTTCTTCTACTTGAATACTTTGCAATTCTTCAACAGAAATTCTCTGTCCGCCAATATAAATTAACGGATTTCCTTTTCCTAGAATCGAAATTTGTTCTCCATCAGGACTCACTTGCAGATTCGGAAGTTTCGATAATAATTCTATAGTGTTTGTTTCTTTAGCGAGCATCGTTCCATCAACATTGGCTATCACATTACCTCTTTTGTTTTCAAGAATTCTTTTTGTTGCTTTTATGACAACCTCATCCAATTCTTCAGATAATGCTGTCAAGACAAATTCTAGCCTTTTATGCGCTCGTAGTATCAATACTTCTTCATACGCTTCAAACCCTGCACATACTATCTTTAACAGATAGGTTTCTTCAACCAGAGATTCCAGAGAAAATTTACCCTCAGAAAGAGAAGTATAGGCAACAATTTTATCATTCCTGAATAATAAAACATCACCAATAGCGATTCGCTCTTTTGATTTTGTCATCACATTTCCTTGAATAGAAAATTCATTTTGAGCTTGAAAATTAAAAGAAAAGAGTATTAAAAATAAAAAAAAAGCTGGTTTCATATTCTTTATTTGTAATCACAAATAAATTAAAGAAACCGAAATAAATCATTAAAAACGAGTCTGAATTAGGTGCTAGTACCCGTACTATTTGTAAATCTTGTGACCAACTCTGTTCTATTTACAACCGCTAACTTCTTGTAAAGATTGGTAATATGCGTTTTTACAGTACTCACGGTGATAAAAAGTGCTGTGGCAATTTCTTTGTTACTTTTCTTTTCAAGTATCAAGTTTTTTATCGCCAATTCTTGTTTACTTAAAACAGCTGTCGTTTGTTTTGATGTTCTAGATCGATACACAAAAAACAACATTCCAAGAATTAAAAACCCTAACATAAAATTTAATGATTTACTTATAGAGTAACTTTCTTCTACATTCTTGATCTTAAATTTTGCAAGTTTCAATTCAAAAAATAAATACTCCACTGGATTCATGTCACTTTCTTTCAGCTCTTTTAAAAGCAAAGCATAATACACTTTGTTCAAAGCGATATCTTTATCTAACAATTGCTTCTTTTCTAACTCTCTAATACTGATTAGTTTTACCGCCAATATTTGTAACGAATCTTTAGAATACGCTCTAATTTCCTCTAAAAATTTTTTCTTCTTATTTATTTTATTTTGAAAAATTTTAAATTTTCGCCATTCCGTATCACTTAAGCTAGTACTTTTATATTTGTTAAGTGGTGGTGCGCTTTTTTTAAAAAAGATAGAATCTTCATTTCCTAAAAGAAACTTTTTAGACCGAATAGTACTATCTTTTTGGCTTACGGATACATAATAAAATCTTGATTGATACGGTAAATTTTTACTGAAATGAAAATATCCTTTCGCATCGGTTGCAGAAGAAGCTATAATTTTAGTTGATTCTTTTAACTCGGAAGTTTCTTCGTTTAGTTGAATTAAATTTACAATTGCTACTTTTTTACCGGTATTTTCTATGGGAATATATCCTGAAATATCACTTTGAGAGAAAGAATGTGCTGAAGTTAAAACTAAACACAGGAAAAAAAATTTGGAATTCATTTATTGTTTATTTTGATATGAACTGTTTGTGAGATTTATTGCAATTATGCATTTTTTTAGATAAGCCAGAAATGCAATTGTTGAAACCTTTTCCATCAAAAATTGGAGATTTATACTTTTCTCTGCTCGTTTTTAATTGTTTTGCTTTTGAGAAAAAAAGAAGATATCCTTTTTTGGTCTTCCTGATATTAAAAAATTAAAAGTTTTTTTATCCATCATCCAAAACATCAAAAAATTATTTAGGCTTAGTGGCGTCAAATGAAGCCACTAAACCTAATAAAATATTTATCAAACAGAAAAACAAAATTAATATTGGATTTACTTTCGAATTTTCAAAAGGAATAAACTTCAAAAAAATATTCATCCCAACAGCAATCAGACCAACATTTGAGACTACTAAAAGTAATTTATATGATCTCTTCATTATCATTTAATACAATCAACTATTACCAACGAATCACCACAGAACCCCAAGTGAAACCGCTACCAAAAGCGGCTAAAATAACCAAATCATTGTCTTTTATTTTACCCATTTCCCAAGCTTCCGTTAAAGCAATTATGACAGATGCGGCCGTTGTATTGCCATACTTCATAATATTATTGTGCACCTTGTCATCTGTTAATCTAAATTTCTTTTGAATGAATTGTGCAATACGTAAATTCGCTTGGTGCGGAATTAACATATCAATATCTTCTTTCTGTAAATTGTTAGCCGCTAAACCTTCTATAATTGCTTCAGAAAAACGAGTTACCGCGTGTTTAAAAACAAAAGGTCCATTCATATGAGGGAAATAAGATTGATCTTCAGGATCATTCTCCTCCATAATTTCAGGAACCCATCTTCCTGTTGCAGGTCCATCTAACATTAACTCTCTTGCATGTTTGCCTTCTGAATGCAAATGTGTTGATAAAATTCCTTTTCCTTTTTCTTCACTTCTTGATAAAATAGCTGCTCCTGCTCCATCTCCAAAAATTACCGTAACACCTCTACCTCTTGTTGATTTTTCCAATCCTCCAGAATGATTTTCTGAACCAATGACCAAAATATTTTTATACATGCCTGTTTTTATAAATTGATCTGCCACAGACATCGCATAAATAAAACCAGAACACTGATTACGGATATCTAACGCACCAATTGTTGGCATGTCCAACATATCTTGCACACGAACACCACCTCCAGGAAAGTACATATCAGGACTCAAAGTTGCAAATACAATAAAATCGATGTCATCTTTTGTTAAACCTGCTCTTTCAATCGCTATTTTAGCAGCTTTCACACCCATAGAAGAGGTGTTATCTCCTGTTTTTGGATCAATCCATCTACGTTCTTTTATTCCTGTTCTTTCCTGAATCCATTCATCTGAAGTATCCATAAATTCTTTTAAATCATTGTTGGTCACAACATTTTCAGGAACATAATAACCAAGACCCGTAATTTTTGAATTATACATAATATTATTTGTGGTTTTTTATTCTATTCGTAAAATTGAACTATCAAAAATACTACTAAATTTATATCTTTACAATAACAATATTAACTAACTCGTAACTTTATCTACTTATGAACAGAAAGGATTTTTTATCACTCTCGACTAAGGCTGCCGTTTTCTTGGGTTTATCTACTGCTATTTCTTGTAAAGAAGAAACCTTAGAAAAAACCAATAATCTACTTGATAAAACTTCAAAAGGAACTGCTTTTGGTTTAAAGGCACCAAAGATTGATAATGTTAGAGTTGGCATTATTGGCGCAGGAAATAGAGGACAAACACTAATTCAGATGTTTGATTGGTTGGTGAAAAATAACAATGCTACAATTGTTGCGATTGCTGATTTAAAGAAAGAGAAAACCGACAAATTAAATGCACATCTCAAAAAAACACATAACACAATTGCGGATGCTTATTTCGGAAACCCTGATGCATGGAAGAAGATCGCCGATAGAGGTGATATCGATTTATTAATTATTGCGACTCCATGGGAAATGCACACAGAAATGTGTTTGTATGGTATGGAAAAAGGTAAACATGTAGCTTCTGAAGTACCTATTGGATATACTTTAGAGGATTGTTGGAAATTGGTTGAAACCGCAGAAAGAACTCAAAAACATTGTATGATGATGGAGAACTGTTGTTTTAATAATGAAGAATTATGGGTTTTAAATATGATAAATCAAGGCGTTTTTGGTGATTTAACGCACGCAGAAGGTGCTTACATTCACGATCTAAGAAAACATTTATTAGATGAAACCTATTATGAAGACCAATGGCGCATAAAACATCATTTAAAAAAAGATGGAAATTTCTACACAACCCATGGTTTAGGACCAATTAGTCAATATATGGATATTGGACGTGGAGATACTTTTGATCATTTAGTGTCTATGAGTTCACGTGAAAAAGGGTTAAGTGATGCGGCAAAACGTGCTGGAATTGATAAATTTTCAAAGGTAAAATGTGGTGATATGAATACCACAATGATTAAAACCAAATTAGGCAAAACGATTATGCTACAATTTGATGTACATTCTGGCAGACCTTATGATCGTTTAAATACCGTTATTGGTACAAAAGCCGTGCATGAAGGCTATCCTTCTAAATTATATATTAATGAAGATGAATTAACTTGGTGGGGACATAAATGGTTAGAAAAAGAAAAGTATACTGCATATAGAGAAAAATACAATCATCCTCTTTGGAATCAATTAAAAACACAAATTTCTGATACTTCTGTGGGACATGGAGGCATGGACTTTGTAATGATTTTTAGGTTAATTAAATGTTTAAATAAAGGTTTACCTTTAGATATCAATGTATATGATAGTGTTTTGTGGAGCGCAATTACACCACTTTCAGAATTGTCCGTAGCACAAAATAGCATCTCTATTAAAGTACCAGATTTTACTGGTGGTACTTGGAAAAAAAAGAATAAAACAGAAATGTTAAGAGATATTTAAATCTTTACTAGGAATTTTACTCATCGCATATTCAGAAATTGCAGTAATAGATAAAGATGGATTTACACCTGGGTTTGCAGATATTATCGAACCATCACATACCATCATATTTTTATAACCGAAAACATTACAATTTTTATCTATTACTCCAGTTTTAATATCTTTTCCCATCACAGCACCCCCTAAAACATGGGCTGTAGTGGTTGTTCCTAAAAGGACATCTGTAAAATTTGAATACGGAATTCCGTTTATCTTTTTTCCTACTTTTTCGCCAAAGGTAATTGCTTCTGGAATAAATGCATTTGGTTTTTTTCCTTTCTTTGCGATGGTTTTCATTTCAGTTAATCTACCTCTCCTTAGCTGTAAAGTACTATCTAAGGTTTGCATAAATAAAAGAACCATCGTTTTCTCTGCGTATTTTGTGGTGAAAAATGTTTTTAAAACATAAAAAGGTCTGTTTATTAATATTACTAAAACACCTAAAATTCTAAAAACCCCGTATTTTCCTTTTACAGTGGGTATCGTCATCAATTTAAAAAAACTAGAACCTTTTGCATATCTAACAGGTTCTAAATGGCTGTTTTTATCTATGTGTAAAATAGAACCAATAGAAATTCCTTTAGAGTAATCTTTACCTTCCTTTTTTATGGATGTTACAGACAATAAAGATTCATTATTTGTTCTAATATCTTCGCCAACAAAATTAGATAAATTTGGTAAAGAAGTTTCTTTTAACTTCAATAATAGAGGAATTGTGCCCATTACTCCGCCTGAAAAAATGACACCTTTTGCAGTTACACTTTCTTTCTTTTTTCTAACTGTACTAGATTTATAGCTTATTCTATAACCTTCAGAAGTGTTCTTCTTATTAATAGTTTCAACATTAAAAACTTCTTTTTCTGCTATTATTTTAGCACCTAATTGTTGAGCTAAATACAAATAGTTTTTATCTAATGTGTTTTTAGCATTAAATCTACAACCTGTCATGCAAGCACCACAATGTATACAACCTTTTCTATCTGGACCTTTACCGCCAAAATAAGGGTCTTTAAAAGTTTTTCCGGGTTCTCCAAAGAAAACAGCAACTTTAGCTGCTTCAAAATCTTTTTCCTTTCCCAAGTCTTTTGCAATCTCTTCGATTAATAAATCAGAGTCGTGCAGCTTTGGATTTACTTCTGCACCTAACATTTTATGAGCCGTTTTATAAAAAGAACTTAAAACTTCTTGCCAAGAGTTTAGCTTTGCCCAACTACCCGTTTTAAAAAAATCTTCTTTTGGTATAGGTAATGTGTTTGCATAGGTTAGGGAACCACCTCCCACCCCAACCCCAGAAAGTACAGTAACATGATTTAGAAATGTCATTTTAAACATGCCATAAAATCCTAATTTAGGAAACCACATCCATTTTTTTAAGTTCCAATTTGTTTTCGGAAAATCTTTTTCTCCAAACCATTTCCCTTTTTCAATGACTAAAACTTTATACCCTTTTTCCGACAAACGCAAAGCACTCACAGAACCTCCAAAACCACTTCCTATAATTACATAATCATATTCCAAACTTTTCATAAATAAAAAATAAATTTTTAGAATCTAAAAATAATAAAAAAAAACTTATGTCATCTTGTCATATTAAAATGTTTGGTATTTTTTTTGACTAATAAAAAAAGATAACTAATAAAATCAAACAAAACAGAGATAAAATGGCAAAAGGTAATATTAATGTATCCGTAGAAAATATTTTTCCACTGATTAAAAAATTCTTGTATTCTGATCACGAAATCTTTTTACGCGAATTGATTTCTAACGGAACCGATGCAACAACTAAACTAAAACACCTAATTTCTATTGGTGAAGCTAACACAGAATTGGGAGATGCTAAAATTGAAATTAGTATTGATGAAGCTGCTAAAACCATAACAATTAAGGATCAAGGTTTAGGAATGACTGCTGATGAAGTTGAAAAATACATCAACCAAATTGCATTTTCTGGAGCTGAAGAATTTTTAGAAAAATATAAAGATGATAAAAATGAAACTGGCGTAATTGGTCATTTTGGATTAGGTTTTTACTCTGCTTTTATGGTCGCTGAAAAAGTAGACCTTATTACAAAGTCTTTTAAAGATGCCCCTGCTGCGCATTGGACTTGTGATGGCTCTCCAGAATATACTTTGGTTGAACACGACAAATCTGACAGAGGAACAGAAATTATTTTACACATTGCAGAAGATTCTTTAGATTTTTTAAAAGAAGACAAAATTAAAGGTTTATTAAGCAAATACAATCGTTTTAACCAAGTGCCAATTAAATTTGGAACAAAGAAAGTAAACGACCCTGATTTTACACCAGCAACAACTACTGATGAAGAAGGAAAGGAAACGACGGAAGCACATAAACAAATTGAGGTTGACGATATTATCAATAACACGAGTCCTGCTTGGACAAAAGCACCTGCAGATTTAAATGAAGAAGACTATAATAATTTCTACAGAGAATTGTATCCAATGCAATTTGAAGAGTCTTTATTCCACATTCATTTAAATGTAGATTATCCTTTTAATTTAACAGGAATTTTATTCTTCCCAAAGTTAAGTCCGTCTATGGATATGCAAAAGGATAAAATTCAGTTATACCAAAATCAGGTTTATGTAACTGATAATGTTGAAGGAATTGTGCCAGACTTTTTACAAATGTTAAAAGGTGTGATTGATTCTCCAGACATCCCTTTGAATGTATCTCGTTCTGGTTTACAAGCAGATGGAGCCGTTAAAAAAATATCGGGTTACATTACCAAAAAGGTAGCAGATAAATTATCGTCTCTTTTCAAAAAAGACAGAGCAGATTTTGAAACAAAGTGGAATGATATTAAAGTAATTATTGAATACGGAATGTTGTCTGAAGATAAATTCTTTGACAAAGCCAAGAAGTTTGCCTTATATCCAACCGTTGCAAATACGTATTTTACGTTTGATGAATTGATTGAAAAAACGAAAGATACTCAAACCGATAAAGATGGGAATCATGTTGTTTTATACACCTCGAACCAAGAAGCGCAGCACAGTTTTATAGAGTCTGCAACAACAAAAGGATATGAAGTTGTAATTTTAGATTCTCCTATTATTTCGCATTTAATGCAGAAATTAGAGGGTGGAGATGCAAAAGTGAAATTTACAAGAGTAGATTCTGATTTTATTGATAATTTAATCAAAAAAGACGATGCTGTAATTTCTAAATTATCTGATGAAGAAAAGGAAACTTTAAAACCAATTATTGAAGCTGCTGTGCCAAAAGAAACGTACACAGTTCAGTTAGAAGCAATGGATTCTGATGCGTCTCCGTTTATCATTACAGTTCCAGAATTTATGCGTAGAATGAAAGAAATGCAAGCTTCCGGCGGTGGTGGTGGAATGATGGGAATGGGTAATTTTCCTGACATGTACAATTTAGTGGTGAACACAAATAGTCCGTTAGTTTCTAACATTTTAAATGATAAAGATGAAGCTTCTCAAAAAAACTTAATTTCACAAGCTTTTGATTTGGCAAAATTATCTCAAAACCTTTTACATGGTGAAGAGTTAACAAACTTTGTTAAAAGAAGCTACGAGTTGATTAAATAGCAACGTGTTTCTTATTGTATTTTAGCCTTCTTGTTTTCACAGGAAGGCTTTTTTGATTCATAATTCCAAGTTATAAATGCTACTTTTTCGGATTTCACCATTCTTATTATCAAATTATTGAAAATATTCTTTTTGCTTTGAGAGTGATTAATCAGGTAACAAAATTTAGCTGACACCTATCGGTATTATGACCTTATCGGTGAATAGATCGCTTTGAACCCTAACTTTACTTAATGAATTACAGCAATCAATGACATGAAATTTTTCTATTATCTTTTAATTCTAATGCCGTTCCAACCTTCTTATTCTTGCTATTATAGCTCTTCCATTAATTACTGTAATTTAGATTTTAATACGTTTTTATAATTACAGAACATATTCGCAGATTGCATTTAAAGGTAAAAACATCACTTCAAAAGTTTCCAAAAATCTTCGTTATTTTTTCCTATTTTTCTAAATTAAATCATTTTGTCCCATTAAAAATATTTTTAGTTTGATAAATCCTACTAAAACCACGGATTCTAAAAAATTTTAAATGATACCTTGCTTTTCTGAGAATAATTTCATGGTGATAAAGTAGATAATTATATTTCAGTTTATAACTGTTTTTCATATAGCTAGGATCAAGACTTAGCTCTTGGTTTTAAAAGCGAAGCATCCTTGCCTCTTTTATCGGACAAGATCGATATGAAATATATGTTTTTCATATTTTCTGTAACCTTTATTTAAATGGTATCGTCAAAGCTACAAACACAATAAAATTAATCATTTAAATTTTAAAATAATAAATTATGGAAGTAGCAATTTTAGCAGTAATCTTTGGAAGCATATTTGGAGTATTCTATTTATACTTTTCAACACGAAACAAAGAACGTTTAGCCCTGATAGAAAAAGGCGCAGATGCAAGTATTTTTATGAAAGGTTCTGCTAGAAATGCAACTCCTTTTTGGAAAGTATTGATTTTAAACCTAGGTTTATTAGCTATGGGAATTGGAGTTGGAATCTTATTAGGATCTCTATTGTCTTATAATTTCGGGTACAATGGAAATTATAACGACAGGCCAACCAATTATATAAGTTCAGAAACTCTGTATGCCGCAGCTATATTTTTATCTGCAGGAGCTTCTTTATTAATCGGCTTTAATCTTACAAAAAAACTAGACAAAGAATAATCAAATTATAAACAATTCTATCTAAAACCATTTCATTTTATATGAAGTGATTTTTTTTGTTTTTAAAAAGAACAGTACCTTTAAGCAATGATTTTTTGTAGAAATGAAAAATAAAAATAACAACGCATAATCCCTAATTTTAAAACTTCATAATGAAAAAAATTACCTTACTATTTTCCCTTATCACCTCAATAACATTTGCACAAACAGATGCTATAATTTACGAAATTATTGATGCTGTTTCTGCCGATAGAATTAAAGCTGACATAAAAACGTTAACTGAGTTTGGCACAAGAAATACCTTTTCTGATACTATTTCAGATACTCAAGGGATTGGCGCTGCAAGACGTTGGATAAAGTCTGAATTCGAAAATATTTCTAAAAAATGTGATAATTGTTTACAGACCTTTTATCAAAAGGATTTTGTGACCAAGGAGGGCAACAGAAGAGTGCCGCATGATGCCTATATTGTTAATGTGGTGGCGATTCAGAAAGGCACAAAATATCCTAATAGATATATTATTATGAGTGGCGATATAGATTCACGCGCAAGTGACACGATGGACTTTACCACGGATGCTCCAGGTGCAAATGACAACGCTTCTGGAATGGCAGGAACTATAGAAGCTGCAAGAATTTTAAGTACCTATACATTTGAAAGTAGTATTATGTATGTGGGTTTGTCTGGTGAAGAGCAAGGTCTTTTTGGTGGCGCAGGTTTGGCAACATATGCAAAAGATAAAGAATGGGAAATCATCGGAATTTTAAATAATGATATGATTGGAAATATTACGGGTGTTGATGGCGTTATTGACAATAGAGCTTTTAGAATTTTCTCTGAACCCGTGCCTGCAAACGAAACCGATAAACAAAGAAAAATGCGCCGTTTTTATGGTGGTGAAGTAGACGGAATTTCAAGGCAATTGGCAAGATATATTCATAAACAAACGAAAACGTATATGCCCGAAATGAATCCGATGATGATTTATAGACTGGATCGTTTTGGCCGTGGCGGACATCACAGACCTTTTAATGATTTAGGTTTTGCAGGAATTAGAATTATGGAAGCGCATGAAAATTATACGCAACAGCACCAAGATATTAGAACCGAAAACGGAATTACATATGGCGATACTTTTGAGCATGTAAATTTTGAATATGCAAAAAAACTAACAGCTGTAAACGCGATTAATTTAGCGTCGTTAGCTTGGTCTCCTCCAGCGCCAACAGAAGTTGCAATTGGTGGTATTGTAGAAGCTTCTGCAAGATTAAAATGGAACAAAGTTGAAGGCGCAAAAGGATATAAGATTTACTGGAGAGACACCACGTCACCAACCTGGGATCATTCTAGATATATAGAAACAACCGAATTTACTTTAGACGGAATTGTTATCGATAATTTCTTTTTTGGAGTTGCCGCTGTTGGAGAAAATGGACACGAAAGTGTAGTCGTTTTTCCAAACAAAATCTGGAGAAAATAATGGTTTATAGAAGTATTATATTTTTTTTGCTTTTTATTTCCTGCGCGAAAAGTCAAAGAAAGCCAACCTATATTTATTTTCATTTAGAAAGAGATTCTCTTTTTGTGGTTGCTAAAAACCCAACTTACGGAAAGTCCTTTTTGAAAATTACTGATAAAAATAAATCAAAAGATAGTTTTGTTAATTTTACAAAACCCGATACGAAAACAGTACTTAAATTTCAGCAATCTAAAGCCGATACAGCTAAAGTTTTAAAAAATTATAAATTCACTTTATACTACGGAACTCCGAATTTCAAAAAATATGATAGTTTGTATAACTATGGGTTGCCTTTTCTAAAAGGAAAACGCTATAAAATTTTACAAGGTCAGAATTCAACATTCACACATAAAAGTAATCTTTCTAGCTATGCTATTGATTTTAAAATGGATATCGGTCAAGAGGTTTGCGCGATTAGAGACGGACTTGTTATTTCTATTAAAGAAGATTCTAACCAAATAGGAAGAAATAAAAAATATAGAAATGACGCAAACTTTATTATAATTGCACATAAAGAAGGAACTTTTGCGCAGTATGTGCACCTTAAAAAAGATGGAGTACTTGTATCAAAAAATGACACTGTAAAAAAAGAACAAGTAATTGATTATTCTGGCAATACAGGAATGTCTACAGAACCTCATTTACATTTTGCAGTGTACAAACCTACTAAAAATGGATTAGTCTCAATTCCCTATATCTTAAACTTTATACCAACAAAAAGATATAAAAAAGGGAAATTTGCTTTTTATAATTGATGTTTTCGGTTCTAAAGAGTATCTGAATATAGCAGATTTTTTAGCTAAATATGAAAAATAAAAAGCAGCATTTTTAAGCTATATAATCATCAGGAAAACACAATTCTTTATTTTCTTTGTGACTATGTCTTAAAGATTTAAAAAATTGAGAGATGTTACCTTCCACGAATAAAATCAGCAATATCATAATCAGTAATTTTAGGATTTGCACCTTCATTCTGGGCCACTAAAGCCCCAACAGCGCCTGCAAAATCAATTGCTTTTTGTGGTTTTTCTCCATTTGTTAATTTACTAATTAACGACCCTAAAAAAGAATCTCCAGAACCAACCGTGTCTGCTACTTTAATCTTAAAGCCGCTGTTGTAAAATAATTGGTCATTATAAAATAAAACTGCACCATGTTCGCCTTTTGTAACACAGATGTGTTTCGTATTTGTTTCTTCAGATATAAAATGTAAATTCTGCTCTAAATTATTAAATTTAGAGCCCATAAAAGCACTTACTTCGTAGAGCTCATCATCATTCAATTTAATAAAATCTGCTTTTTGCATCAATTCAATTAAAATATCCTTGTCATAAAATGGGGGCCTTAAATTGATATCAAAAATTTTATAATCTGCAAATTCCAATAGTTTATATAATGTTTTTTTAGAAACTTCATCTCTTGTAATTAAACTTCCAAAAACAAAAGCATCCGCTTGTTTTACCAAATCGGATACTTTTTCTATGAATGCTATTTTATCCCAAGCCTTTGGATGTTCAATTTTATAAGTGGCGGCTCCTTTGTTATTTAAAGTGACGCTAACCACTCCTGTTTTAAAATCGTTTAAAACTTGAACATGTTCTGCATTTATTTGATGCTCCTGCAAATAGTCAAGAATCAATTTCCCTAAATCATCATTGCCGATAGCACTAATCAGCACAACCTCATTAGAAAAACCTTGTAAACGAGTTGCAACATTTAAAGGAGCACCTCCAATTTTTTTATGAGTAGAAAAAACATCCCATAAAACTTCACCAAAACAAACAATTTTAGACATACTTTTAATAAAAGATTTAAATCCCGATAAAAATCGAGATTAGTTCAAGGATAAAAAACTTAATTCCTAAAAACGCAGAAGTCTTTAGATTCGCCAACGACCAATCGTGAAACAGCGCCATAGAGATTTCAAAGAAGAAATATAATTTTAATATTTCAACAGAAAGTATCGTAATTTCAAATATGAGATCTCGCTAAAAAAGCGGGATTAATTCAACTAACAATTTTGATTTCAAAGCTTCGCTTTTTATCACACTTGAGTTTCACTAATAAATATTAGATTCCATCGTTTGCTGGTTAATTGAACTCGCAAAAATGGAAAGCATTCTTTTCGCAATACCAGTCCAACCAAAATTTCTACGTGCAAAACGTGCCCCTTCTACAGACATTTCATTTCGTAAATTAGGATATAAAAGTGGCATTGCCATCATGGCCCCAAATTCTACAGGTCTATGCGGATCTGCAAATAAAGCCTGATTTCCAAAATCAATTAAATCACACAAACCACCATGAACGGTAATTACACTTGGGGTTCCACAAGCCATTGCTTCAATGGCTACCATACCAAAAGGTTCATATCTTGAAGGCATTGCAAAAATACTAGCAGATCTATACACATTTGCTAAATCTTTATCCTCAATATAATTATTCCACTTAATTTTATCCATCACTCCAATTTCTGTTGCGACTTGTTTTAATTTTTCAATTCCTTCTTGATCTTGCTTAGAATCTCCACCAATACAGGCTATTAACCTTGCTTCTGGGCATAATTCAAAAACAGTTGGTAACGCATTTATTAATAAGTCATAGCCTTTATTATGCGCCATTCTTCCCAAAGCTAAAATATCTGTAGGATTGATATCATATTTTAAACGAATTTTATCCTTCTCTTTAGACGGAACGGGATAAAATCTATTTTCATCAATTCCTGGAGGAATCATACTACAATTCTTGGGAAGCATATCATATTGCTGCACTAACAAATCTACCTGTGGTAAGGTCGTTGCAATTACAAAATTACACATTTGAAATACAAAGTATTCTTTTCTAATACGTTCTTTAAAACGGTAGGTTTTCTCCATTTCTTTTTCTTCCATATCACTGCCCATAGAATGCTGTTTCCACCAACCTAAAGAATGTGGCGTATGCACATGGCAAATACCTAATTCTTCTGCAATTTTTTGTCCAGCCCAACCTGCATCCCAGTAATGAGAATAGACGACATCATATTTTTTATTTTCTTTTTTTATAGCGGCTAACGTGTTAGTGACAAACTTTTTTAAATGATCATGCATGTCTTCTTTTCGGATAAATTTCTTGCCTCCAAAAGGAATTCTCCAAACACTATAATTATCATTTACGATATCATATTCTGGTTGATCTTCAAACTGACGAGTTACTAAATCCACCCGTTTACCCAGTCTGCTAAATCTTTCTGCTAATTCTAAAACATACACTACTTGGCCACCAGTATCTGGTTTTCCTAATTCTGCATTTACTCCTACATATCCATGTAAAGAGATCATTAAAATTGATTTCATACTTTAATTTTTAGAGTTCGTTTTCGTTATTTTTAAATCGTGATACGCTGCAATATATTGAGCAGCAGACCAGGCCTGGTAAGCTTTACCCATAGGTTTTCCTGTAACCCCATGCGCCCATTCTGTAAATTCCCATTTGTTACTAATCCCTTCTTTATTGATAAGCGCCAATTTGTGTAATTCCGCAATTGCGATATCTCGAAACCCTAATTTATTTACATACTTTACCCAAAATCCGCCTACAAAAGGCCAAATTCCACCATTATGATAGTGATTTGGTAAATTCAGTAAGTTTACCGTATAATAGGGCTTCCAATCCGGATCCCCAGGACTTACAACAGGGTACACATTTGCAACAGGAAATGGATCATTGGCACCGACGCCTAACATAAATTTAAAAGTTTGATGTGCTTTTTCAGCATCTATTGTGCCGTGTAAAAAGGCTAAAATATTTCCTAAAACATCACAACGCCAGCTAAAATCGAAGGGAGTTGTTTGTGCAATTAAGTAGGAAGTATCTCCTAAAGTAAATTGTTTTTCTGCAAAAGAAACCGAATGAAATAACTGTTGCTGTGTTGACGGCCAAAAATTTCGAACAATTTCTTTTTTGATGACTTGCGACCATCTAATATATTCTCCTGCATCTTCATAATTTCCTAACATTTCTAACATTCTTCCAAAACAAACATTAGATCGATACCACAAAATTTCATCGTATAAAATATTATAACTTCTACCAAATAAATCTGTCCAATCTCCAGCTTCAGGAATTTCTAAAAGTGCATCATTATTACTATCGTGAGCACCCAACCACCTCATTGTTTCTTTAATATCGCCAATGTATTTTCTTAAAAATTGAATGTCTTTTGTAACATTCACATATTCATAGAAGGCAATTACTACCCAAATACCGCTATCGATAGAACAAATACCACCAACTCCCGAATAATCTGGCTCCTTATCTTTTAACCTTACATTCGCCGGAATTTGACCATTTCTAGAAATATTTTCTATCAATGTTATTAAGGTCTGTCTTTGACATTTGTGTATTTCTTCATCATCGATTAAAGACAGCGAACCAATTACTGTAATTGCGCCATCTCTAGCCCACACAGAATGATAATTTTCATCAGTTCCATTCGGTATATTATCGGGTATAGAACAGGCAGAAAAGCCTAATGGGGTTATATTTTTTCGCAACGCTTCAATTGCTTTTTCGTAACCTTCTTGAATGAGGGCAACTTTTTCATTATCATCCTCCAATGATATATTATCTAATTCTTTCTTAATAAAGAAATCTTCTGAATGATCAATATTCGCGTCTTCAAGAGCCTCTTTTGGTAAAATTTCATAGAAAATGAGACCCTCTATAATACCATCTCCTTTTTCTTTTTCTGTATGATACACTTTTTTATGTTTTGTGTATGAATACAATTCTTCATGTGCATTTGCAACCACAATTCCGGAAACATCTTTTAAATCGAACATCGCAGAATCATTACCACTATCTCCTGCCACCAGAACCTGATTTGTCTTTAAATCTAACCTCTTTAACAACCATTGTAAAGCGTTTCCTTTATTAGCCCATTTTGGCACAATATCCAAAAATTTATCCCCAGAATAAATTACGTTTACCTCCATATTTGCATTTGCAAAATCTTGGGCTACGTTTTCCACAAGATTTTCACTTGCATCATGAAAAAAATAACTTCTCTTATAAGAATGTTGAAATTTACTAGGTTGCTCACTAATTGGATGGTCAATATTATTAATAATATTTTCTACTGCCTCTAAATTCCAGCCATCGTCTAAAACATCATTAAATTCTTTTTCTACAGAGCCCTCCTTAAAATTATAAATGTGCGTTCCAACACCTGAAATTATATAATCTGGATTTGGTAAAACTCCTTTCGCTATTAAATGCAATACATCATCGATTAACCTACCTGTGTTATAGGTCAGAATAAGGTTTTTATTACTCCTATATTTTATCCAAACCTTTGGGAAATTACTTTTAAAAGTAAAAAAATCTATTAATGTATTATCGATATCAAAAGATAATAATTTTATCTCATTTTCTTTTCCTGAACTATTGTCTACCATTTAAATTTATTTAAAATTATCTCTATTCGAGGTAAAGTACATAAAGTTTAAGTGAAAGACACCTCTTCTGCGACCCATGTGTGCCGTTAAATTCACTTTTATGATAGTCATAATTTTTGCATAGTATAAATTGTATAAATAAAATATAAAGTGATTAAAACCCGAATTTTATAAAATACTCAAACCTAATAATCTCTTTTTATTAAGAAAATATGTTAAAAAAATGTTAAATAAATATTATACTATCACAAATGAAAGTATTACTATTATATTTGTAATAAAAACTATTAATTATGAAAAACGTATTATCTATTTGCTTCGTACTAATTATTTCATTCTCTTTTGCGCAAGAAAACTCCTCGGACTCAAAAGAAGTAGTAAAGAGTGAAAATAACAATGCTTTTTCCTTAATCAAGAATGAAGCGGCTAAATTTTTTAAAATTAAAGAAATAGTTCCTGTAGATTTTGAAAAAAGAGCAAATGCTAACGAAGGTAAATTTTCTCTAAAAGAAATTAAAAATAAAAGTTTAACTTCTTTACTTTCTGATTTAGATAAGAATACTAAAGCTAAATTTTTAATTATTGAAGATATTATTTCCTCTAACCAAAACTTAATATTAGAAAAAAGTATCACAATAGTAGCTAATCGAAAATTTATAAATAAATTGATTACTGATAAGATAATACAAGACGATTTGATTAATGAAGCCTTCACTTACAGAGATAGAAATATAGAATCTTACAGAAACTATCCCGAATTAGTAGATCTTTTTAACGTTAAATATACGATCACCGAAGATTTAGAAGTACAAACTGGAGATAACATTTACGATTTTATAAACAAACCTTTTAAATCAGAATTGGATAGAACTTTATTCAATAGTTTAAACTTATTAGCGATTAGTTTTTAATTTCTTCCTCACTTTACCTTTTTATAAATTGACATTTATACTATTAAAAAATTTAATAGTATAAATGTCAATTTTAGGTTTTAAACATCAATTTAAACCAAGATTAAAAAAACCAAAAACGTTGATTTAAATACTTCATTAAACACCAAAATTAGCTACCTAAACAACTACAGAAAGTATTCTTATAATTGCCATAAAACATAGCATAAAGTGCAATACGTTTGGCCGAAATAAACTATCAGAATAGTACTAACTTTTAGTTCAACCAAATAAAAACAGAAATTACAAAAGATAACAGAAATACCTGTTTTTTTTTTGAAACCAATTATCCTCTAGGAAGCGTTACCCCGGTATTTTCCTAGTTAGATTCCCACTCAAATTGAATGCCAGCTTTTACCTTAAAATTTCATTTGATAGTTGAACGCAATACATCTAAATTTTAAGTTATAACTACCAAAGTAAATTGTGCATAAATTTAGCTGGAATAACCATTTCAATGGAAACTCCCATACAGCATTGCTGGGAAATGTTTTAGATTAAAGAAATGATGAAACGCTCTGAAGTACATCTAAAATCTAGAGATGTTAATTCATAAAAAAGCCACTTAAACTTTCGTTTAAGCGACTTTTAAAACAAAACTCAAATAAAAAACACTACTCTAAACTCTTATCTCCTAAATTAGGATTATACACATAGTTAAATGTGTAAAATCTTCCATTTGCAGGATTAGATGAATCTAAATCTTTATAATAACTAAGGATTTCCATTTTCGCATAATGTCCATCAACAGTTCTCATAATAAATACTTTTCCAGAAATTGGATTTATCACATTATTTATTCTATCATACGTATACCAACCATTTCCACTTCCAGTCGGTACTGCATAATTGCCATCGGCATCTTGGGTAAAATTAGCAACTTCAGGAGCTAATAAGACATCTTTAAATATGCCTGTTTCTATGAACAACCCTGCATCTCCAGTCCTCTCTGGTTCATCTGCTAAACCACCTATTTTACTACCTCCGTTTACTAAAATGTCAGTTCCTCTAAAAGCGATGTCCCAACTAGTATCGGTAACAACAGTTCCCGTTTTAAAACTGAATTTCGTGAATTCTCCTGAAACAGGATCTCGTCCCGTATTCCCTATTTGCGGAGCAGGAATATTTGCTGCTTGATTAAAAACTACTGGCTCTAATACTGGCGCGTCATTATCATCGCAAGAAGTTAGCATTAAACTTACAAAAGCGATTACTAAAATTGATTTTAAATTTCTCATTTTCCTTAATTTACTATTTATTTATTTTACTATTTATATTGATTTTAAAAATTGAATCTCACACGACAATAGTAATTCCTACCCACTAAAAGAACGGCATTATTATTAGGAAAAACACTTTCATTGACCAATCCTTGTTCATCCAAAAGATTATCAACGCCTAGCTGAACATTCATTAAATTGAAAATTGTTTTTTCTATTGCCATATTTATTTGCACATTTCCAGCAACAAAATCATCATATTTATCAATTATATTCTGACTACT
This sequence comes from Polaribacter sp., assembly GCA_034110665.1. GTDB lineage: Bacteria > Bacteroidota > Bacteroidia > Flavobacteriales > Flavobacteriaceae > Polaribacter. The sequence goes on along the minus strand of JAWUYT010000061.1, from coordinate 12,476 downwards.
ATTCGTGTCAAACAGGGCATATTTACTCCTATAAAGCGCTCTTATGTTTGCAGAAAAATCATGTGATAAATTTTGATAAAATAATTTTGCATTTGCCGCATGCCTAGACCTATTTGGCAATCCAAAATAATCCGATCTTTCAAGAACTTCTGATGATGAAGAAGGCGTTCTTCGAAAGAAAACTGTTCCAGTTTCTATATTTGCAATTTCTTGCTTGTCTTTTGCTTCCAAAAATTGATACCCCCCTAAAAACGTAAAATTATCAGATAATTTATAGTTTAAATCCAACTCTACACCTTGTGTTAAAACTCGATCTCTATTTTCATAATAAAAAATAGTGGTTCCTGTATTTAAATTTGGCAAACCTCCAGAAAGTGCGACTGTATTTATTAAATCGTTGATATCGTTTCTAAAAAAATTAATATTTACTTTTAAGTTTGGCATTGGCTTTACTTCAAAACCAACATTCGTTCCTATAGAATTTTCTGGCTTCAAATCCTTTTCTATTGCCTGCACATTAGGGTCATTACCATACAGTTCATGCAGCGTTCTTGTTCCCAAAACAATATAGCCACTGGCGCTATTATTAAAATTGAAGAAAAGCTGTCTAAAATCTGGCGCTTTAAAACCATAACCCACAGATGCTTTTGCCTTTAACCAATCACTAATTTTGTAAGAGGACGATATTTTTGGACTGAATGCAGATTTGAACTTATTATGACTATCAAACCTAGCACCTACAATTAAATTCATATTTTCTATCGGATGAAAATCATATTGAGCAAAAATATATTTAGAATTAAAAGTTTCCTTTTTATCAAAAAAAGTTCTGTCTAAAGCATCAAAATTTGCGTCTACACCAGTAATCAAACTACTCTTTTCAAAATCTGTAGTCACTCTAATCTCTGGTCTAACCAATGTTTGATTAAACATAGCTAAAGCTCCATTAAACTGACTTTCAGTTGTAAATCGAGTTGCATAAAAAGTGTAGTTAATATTCCAAACATCATTTATTTGATACTTTAATTCTGTATTTGAATTCCAATCACTTTGAATGTTATCTTCCCCTTGTTCTTCGTAAAAATAACGTTGTGTAACCAATAGGTTTAGATTTTCTGAAAAATCGTATGCTAATTGCAAATTTTCTGTATAATTTTGATATGCTTCTGTAGTTTTTGCCTCTGATACTGGACTCAAATCAAAACCTCCACTTGAGTTTAAATTGATGCCTGCAATTGCAGAAAATTTTTCTTTTTTATATTTAATATTGGTGTTAAAATCTAGCTCATCTCTAGCCCCTACTCTCATAAAATAACTGACGTCACCTTCTAACATGTCTCGTTTTAGCTTTTCTGTAATAATATTGATAACACCACCAAGCGCCTCTGAACCATACAAAGAAGACGATGGCCCTTTTACTATTTCTATTTGCTCAATGTTGTTTACCGTAATTCTACTCAAATCTAAATTTCCAGAACTTCGTCCTACCAAAGGCATGCCATCGATCATTATTAGCGTGTATTCTGCTGATAAACCTTGCAACTGAACCCCTGTAAACCCGCTTTGATCGGTTACAAAATTAATGCCTGTTTGTTCTATCAAAATATCTTTTAACCTAGTCGTTCCTACTTTTTGAATTTGTTCTTTAGAAATTAAGGTTATGGGCATTGACAAAGAAGACAATTGCCGGACAGTTCTTGTTGCCGTAATAACCACTTCACTCAACGCACTTACTTTTATAGAATCTTTCCTAACCTCTTTCTTTTGAGAAAAAGTAGTAAAGGCATTGCTCAAAAACAACAAGATAAATAACCTATTTAGAAACATTCTTAATAATTTTTGACAAATATAAATACTTATTTTAATTTAATCTAAATAAGTTTTATATTTTTGTAATCTGAAAAATCATAAATAAATTTTAAAAATGAAAAATATAATTTTAAGTTCGTTGTTCCTGTTTTTATCATCACACATTATATCGCAAACTAAAAAAGCGAAAGACAAAAACGCAATTAAAGAAATGTGTGGTTGTTTTGAAGTAACCTACAATTTTGCAGAGACATTTAACTATAATAAAGATTCTACTTATAAACCCTCTAAAAATAAAATAAGCGAAGGTTTAGAATGGGCAGGTTTAGTTGTTGATGACAAACATAAAATTGCTATTCAACATATTTTACAAGTTGGGAATCCTACAAAACCAATGATTGTGAAACATTGGAGACAAGATTGGTTATATCAAAACACAGATTTCTACATGTATAATGGAGACAATAATTGGACTTTTCAACAAAAAGAGAAGAAAGATGTAAAAAAACAATGGACACAAAAAGTATATCAAGTCGATGATAGCCCACGTTACGAAGGTTCAGGAAGTTGGGTTCACCTAAATGGAAAAAGCTATTGGGAAAGCACCACAACTGCCCCTTTACCAAGAAGAGAATACACAAAAAGAAACGATTATAACATCACCATGAGAGGTAACAGACATCAAATTACCGATGCAGGTTGGTTTCATGACCAAGACAATAGTAAAATTTTAAGAACTGATGGTAAAGACGTAATTATTGCGAATGAAAAAGGATATAATGTTTATAAAAAAGTTGCTGATAGTAGATGCAGTGTTGCCCAAGAATGGTGGACTACACATAATGACAAATGGAAATCGATACGAAATAAATGGGAGGAAGTTTTTAGCAGAAATATAGATTTATCACTAGAAGCTAAAGTTGATAATAAACCATTATACAAACATTTATTTTCTGATGATATCACAAACGAAGATGAAATGAATACCATTATTGAATCATTCGTGAAAAAATAAAAAAAATGGATTATTTTAAACAAACGGTATTTTTACTCTTCTTTTTTAGTGTAGCGATGTCTGCACAAAAGAAAAATGTTTTTTTAGAGAGAAGCTTCTGGAAAACAAATCCTAGCATAGAAACTGTTGATGAAAAAATAGCGGAAGGAAACAATGTTTCTGAATTAAATAGCAATGCTTTTGATGGAGTTGTCTATGCAATTTTAGAAAAAACTGATTATAAAACCATCAAATATCTATTATCAAAAAAAGGAAATGATGTAAACAAAAAAACCCACGATGCTAGAACATATATTTTTTGGGCTTCCTACAGTAATAATTTAGCACTAATGAAATATCTAGTTTCTAAAGGAGCAAAAACTGACTTGGTAGACAGTCATGGAAATACCGTTTTAAACTTTACAGCAAACGCAGGTCAATTAAACAAAAAATTGTATGAATATTTATTCAAAATGGGTGCAAATATAAAAACTGAAAAAAATAATCGTGGCGCAAATGCGCTTTTGTTAATAGCTCCTTACACAAAAGATTTTAGCTTAATAGAATATTTAACCTCAAAAGGCGCTTCTTTACAAGATAAAGATGATTCTGGCAACGGTATTTTTGAATACGCCTCTAAAGGCGGCAATATTTCATTATTAAAAATGCTTCTAAAAAACGGCGCAGAAATTGGCGATAATTCAATGGTTTTTGCCAGCCAAGGTTTGCGTAGACAAAAGAATACTTTAGAGACTTACCAATCTTTGGAAAATTTAGGCGTAAAGATAAATGTTGTAGATGATAAAGGCAAAAATCCTTTGCATGCCATTGCCTATAGACAAGAAAACAATGCTCTTTATACCTATTTTATCAATAAAGGTGTTGACGTAAATTTACAAGATAATGATGGGGTTTCTCCTTTTATGAATGCCGCAAATAGCAACTCTTTAGAAGTGGTGAAATTTTTATCCGCATCTGTTAAAGACATTAATTTAAAAGGGAAAAACGGACAATCCGCTTTGGCAAAGGCAGTAAATAAAAACTCCATAGAAGTTGTCCAATTTTTACTAAAAAAAGGCGCTGATATTGATATGACAGATGCTGAAAACAATACCTTATCTTTTTATTTACTCAATAATTTTAACGCTAACAAGCCAGAAATTTTTGAAGGAAAATTAAGGATATTAAAAGAAAATGGATTGGTTATAAATCAAATTCAACACGCTAAAAACACTCTTTTACAGATTGCAACTGAAAGAAACGATCTAAGCTTATTAAAACGATTGGCTTCTTTAAACATCGCTATAAATAATATAAACGAAGAAGGTTTAACAGCTTTACAAATTGCCGCTATGAAAGCGAAAGACACTAAAATAATTGAATATTTAATACGTATTGGAGCCAACAAAAATGTAAAAACAGACTTTGATGAATCTATATACGATCTAGCTTCTGAAAACGAATTATTAAAAGAGAAGAAAGCAAATATTGCCTTTTTAAAATTATAGCACAAAACGATGAACACAAAAAAACGACTCCTCATTTTTTCATTAACCATACTATGTGCTATCAGCTTTTACAGTTTTAAGAAGTACAACACAGAAGCTCCTTACAAATGCATGATTCAGATGATAAATTATTCTGGTGAAGGTGCATATGTTGTTATTTCTCTTTTAAACCAAAAAGGTGACTATGAGAAAACCTTATACGTGCAAGGTACAGACGATGAATGGTATTTTGATATTTCTGAATGGTGGTATTTTCAAGGTAAAAAAAGAGCAAATATTGATGCGATTACGGGTGCCACAATTAGTGGTGGTGAGCGCACGATTAGTGTAATTTCTATTGCCAATAATGTGATAGATCAAGGGTATAAAATTCGTTTTGAAACAGCTGTTGAAGATCAAGAATACCATACTTCTGATGTAGAATTTGATCTAACATCAGAAAATTTGAAATCTAAAATTGAAGGAAAAGGTTTTATTCGTTATGTAAGAATGATGCCTAATTAATTGAAATAACACGAATTTTACTAATGAAGCGCATTAAAAAATATAATTTTTTTTGTAAAACTCATAAAAATGATACTTTAATTATTTGTGAAATTCGTGCAATTGTTGTCTAAAATTTAATCAGATACAAAACCCAAATGACAATTTCTATATGGAGATTTAGTCACTTAACACTGGCAATATCTTCCGCTTTATTTATTATTATTGCGTCTTTAACAGGTATTATTTTGGCTTTTGAACCAATTTCAACTAAAATAAACCCTTATAATGTTACCGATATAAATTCCATTTCTATTGCAGCAACAATTACTGCTTTAGAAAATGAGTATAAAGAAATTATCGCGATTAATGTTGATGAAAATGATTTTGTATCTGTTTCTATAATTACAAATGATGGTAAAAATGAATCTTTTTACATCAACCCAAAAACAGGTAAAAAGGTTGGAAATATGATTCAGAAATCTCCAATCTTTGAATTTGCAACCAACTTACACAGGTCTTTATTTCTAAAATCTACCGGAAGATTGATCATCTGTATTATTTCTTTGTTACTTTTTTTAATTGCAATCACAGGAACTATTTTAATCGCAAAAAGACAAGGCGGTTTTCAAAAGATATTTTCAAAAATAGTCAAAGAAGATTTTAATCAATATTATCATATTATTTTAAGTCGATATGCTTTTATTCCGATTGTAATTATAACTCTTACCGGAGTTTATTTGTCGCTAGAAAAGTTTTCTTTACTGCCGAAAGACAATACTATTCATGAAAAAGCCGCTCAAAAAGCTTCAACTATAGATATAAAACCAATAGATTTTTCAATTTTTAAATCCACAAAATTAAGTGCTATAACAGAATTAGAATTTCCATTTTCTAGTGACGTAGAAGATTATTTTTATTTAAAATCAGAAAATAAAGAAGTAGCAATTCATCAAAAAAACGGACAAATTATCAGTGAGAAAAAACAAGGCCTCATTGCTTTAGGAAGTTATTACAGTCTTATTTTACACACAGGAAAAGGTTCTATAATTTGGTCTATTATCTTAATATTGTCTTGTTTTGCACTGCTGTATTTTATCTTTTCAGGATTTTATATGACCTTAAAAAGGAGAAAATCTAACACAACAATCCATAATAAACATACAAAAGATGAAGCCAAATTTATTGTACTTGTAGGGTCGGAAACTGGTCGTACTTTTAATTTTGCAAATGCTTTTTATACAGCTTTATTAAAAATCGAAGAAAAGGTTTTTATCACGACCTTGAACGAATACACTACGTATAAAAAAGCAACCAACATTATTATTTTTACAGCAACGTATGGTGATGGAGAAGCCCCTATAAATGGCAATAAATTTATTGAGAATATTAATAAAATTAATCAACAAAAGGTTTTAAAATTTGCAGTTGTTGGTTTTGGATCCAAAGCATATCCTAAATTTTGCAAGTTTGCAATTTTAGTGCATGCTAGTTTGCAAATTCATAAAGATTTTATCCCCACAATTCCTATTTACAAAATCGATAATGAATCTTTTGATTCTTTTATAGCTTGGGTAAAAGAATGGAGTTTTAACAACCAACTAGTGCTTAACATTCATAAAGAGGATATTAAAAAATCATCAGAAAAAAATATTGAGTTTAAGGTCGCTAAAAAAACTAATTTGAATGTTGATGATACTTTTTTACTCCATTTAAAACCGACTGAAAAAGTAAAATTTGTTTCTGGAGATTTGCTATCCATCAAACTAAAAGATGAAAATAGAAATAGAATATATTCCATTGCAAAAATCGGCAAAAATATTTTATTAAGTATTAGAAAACATGAGTTTGGTATTTGCTCAACATACTTAAACAATATTGATTTAAAAGAGAATTTAACTGCGCATATTCAAAATAATAAGCAGTTTCATTTTCCTGAAAAAGCTACTGAAGTCATGCTAATTTCTAACGGAACAGGAATTGCGCCGTTTTTAGGAATGATTCAAAAGAATAAGAAACAAAAAGTGCATTTGTTTTGGGGAGGAAAGACAAATGATTCATTAAAAATTTACGAAAACTTCATCAATATTGCTTTAGAAAAAAAATTACTTTCTTCTTTCTACCCTGTTTTTTCGCAAGAACAACTAGAGAAAATATATGTTCAGGATATTTTAAAAAATCATACTGAATTAGTAACGAATGTCTTAAAAAAAGGAAATGTGATTATGATTTGTGGCTCTATAGCAATGAAAAAAGGAGTTATAGCTCAATTGGAAACAATCGTAAAACAAGACCTAAAAACCTATTTAAATCAATTTATAAATAGTGGTCAAATTAAAACTGATTGCTACTAAAAATTTATTATGTGTCAAAATTCGAAAATAATATCAAGCGTTAAAAACGGAGAAATTTCTTTTTGTAAAGGTTGTAAAACCTATGCACTAACTTATAACAATATCTTCTTTCAGTTTACCATTGAGCAACTTAAAAAATTTAAAAACTACGTTTCTCAAATTGATATATCGTATTGGTTGGATCATAATGCTTGTGCTACCCAAAAAAGAAAAGTTCCTATTCCAACATCCCATCAAAATTTAATTCTAATTTTTGATCTGTATGAAATTCAAGAATTAAGAATTTTATTAGGTCTTGATAAAAAAAATTCGAAGAAAATTGTTGGATCTGAAGATATTGATTACCCCTTAATTTTAAATTAAATAGGCACATTAGTTTATTGACCCCATAATTTCAAAGACTAAAATGACTTTAAAAGTGCAAAATTCAAAATCAATTTAATCACTAAAAACCTTCTTTACATTCCTGAAAAAATTGCTAGATCTTTTGTGCGAGCAAAAGATAAGTGAACAAAATTCAAACTAAATTTGAAGACATAGAAATTGAATTGATAAGACTTTAAAAATAGATGAAATTTCAGACAATTATAAATTGATGTTCAACATATAAAAGCAAAAAACTTGTCTTGGTTTTAGGTGATAAAATCACTTTACAACACTTTAGAAATACTTCTAAATTCGAACAAGAGATACCTAAAGAATTAGAAGCTGTTTCGTAAAGCGATTATGATACTTATCAGATATTTTTGAGTGTTCAAATGCTGACAAAAACCAAAGTTTTATTGGTGATCTAATAAGTTTTAAAGGAAGTTAAAAAAATTAATAATTTTTTTATAATGCGTGAGAATTTAAAACGAAATAATTCTAATCATTTTACTATTTTTAAATTTGAGTACATATCAAAAAGAAGACCTGGTAGATTTTAAAAAGCTACCAGGTCCGAATAAATTAATATTGATTAAAATTTCATGATTATAATCCACTCATAAAACTGCCATACGGATCTTTAAATTGAGTGCCTTCTGCAAATCGGTGTTTGCTCAATTTTTTAAACTCAACTAAGGCCCACAACACATATTCTTTTACAAAATACCCATCATTTATATTCATATTTGGTTGATGTTTCTTTAGAAAAGCATCCAAAGGTTTAATCTTATCTAATTCGTTTTTGTATTGTTCTTCTGTAAATTCATCTAACAGTTCGAAATCTTCTTCCGCATTAAAAAACCAAGAGATAATATCATCATATGGTGTTTCTGCATCTTGCTTTTCTAATTTCTTTATCTCTGGGAAATAAGTTGGGAACAATGTCTTGATTGCATTATTAATTAAAGTTTCTGCAACAACTTGCGCACCTTCTTGCTCGCCCTCATACACCAATTCTACCTTACCGGTAATTGCAGGAATAATTCCGTCGAAATCATTGAGACGAATCATCGTTTCAGAATCGCCACAAAGCAATGCTCTTCTTTCTGCGGTGCTCAATAAATTCTCAAAAGCGGAGATACTTAAACGGGCACTTACCCCGCTTTTAGAATCTATATATTCACTTTCTCTTGCTTCAAATACAATTTGCTCTAACAAATCTTTCGCCAATTCAGGAACTTGAATAAACTCTTTTTGTGAACCTGCTTTCACAGTTTCTTGTTGCGTAATTTGTTTCGCCGTTTCGATATCTTCTGGATAATGTGTTAATATTTGCGACCCTATTCTATCTTTTAAAGGCGTTACAATACTTCCTCTATTGGTATAATCTTCTGGGTTTGCAGTAAATACAAATTGCATATCTAAATTTAAACGCATTTTAAATCCACGAATTTGGATATCTCCCTCTTGTAAAATATTAAATAATGCTACTTGAATCCTAGCTTGTAAATCTGGTAATTCATTAATCACAAATATACACCTGTTCGCTCTCGGAATCATTCCATAATGTATTACTCGATCATCTGCATAACTCAACTTTAAATTGGCTGCTTTTATAGGATCTACATCACCAATAATATCCGCAACAGTAACGTCTGGTGTTGCTAATTTTTCTGCAAAACGCTCCTCTCTATGCAACCAATAAATAGGAGTTTCATCTCCTTTTTCTTTGATCAATTCGATGGCAAATCTAGAAATCGGTTGTAGTGGATCATCATTAATTTCTGAACCTTTTACAACGGGAATATATTCATCTAATAAGTTCACCATCAGTCTTGCCAAACGTGTTTTAGCCTGTCCTCTTAATCCTAATAAATTAATGTTGTGCTTACTTAAAATAGCTCTTTCTAGTTCAGGAATTACTGTGTTTTCATACCCGTGAATCCCCTTAAAAACGGTTTCTTTACGTATCATTTTACTGATTAAGTTTTCTCTTAACTCGTCTTTAATTGATTTTGATTGGTATCCAGCTTTTTTTAAATCGCCTATTGTATTTATATTTTCTATATTCATTTAGTTTAGTTTTTGCTATTCGCTTTTCGCTGTTAACTTTTACTCTTATTTTGGCTAAAATCCCAAGGCCAAAAGCTTTTTTTCTAACCTTTAATTCTCTTTTTTCTATTCGTTTCGTAATCTTCAAAGATCATTTCACCTAAACCTTTTAAGCCTGTATAAAATGCTTTTCCTTGATTTGCTTGCGTAAATGCCTTTACAAACTGCATTAAATAAGGATCTTGCGCAATCATAAACGTTGTAATCGGAATGTGTAGCTTTCTGGCTTGCTGCGCCATTCCGTAACATTTATCTACAATATATTTATCCAAACCATTACTATTTTTATAATACTGACCGTCTGGTAAACGCAAACAACTTGGTTTTCCGTCGGTAATCATAAAAATTTGTTTGTTGGTATTTCTTTTTCTTCGCAATAAATCCAGCGCTAATTGTAAGCCAGCGACTGTATTTGTATGATACGGACCTACTTGTAAATAAGGTAAATCTTTAATTTTTATAGGCCAAGCATCGTTTCCAAAAACAATAATATCTAACGTATCTTTCGGATAACGCGTTGTTATTAATTCTGCCAAAGCCATTGCTACTTTTTTGGCTGGTGTAATTCGATCTTCACCATACAAAATCATGGAGTGACTAATATCAATCATTAAAACAGTACTCATTTGGCTTTTATGCATGGTTTCCTCTACAACCAAATCATTTTCTGTTAGACTAAAATTATCAATTCCGTTATTGATTTGAGCATTTCTAATGCTTTCTGTAATAGAAACTTTATCCAAAGCATCCCCAAATTGATACGCCCTTAAATCGCCAGTGTGCTCATCTCCTATTCCCGGAGATTTACTTTTATGATTTCCTGCGCCGCTCTTTTTAATTTTACCAAAAATATGGTTGAGTGCTTGCTGGCGAATAGCCCGTTCTGTTTTTGGAGTTATTGTTGTTCCTCCCGTACCGTCTCCTTTAATTTCTTCTTTGATGTATCCTTTCTTCTTTAGATCTTCGATAAAATCATCAATCGTATAATTCTCGTCTGTTAACTTATATTCTTTATCCAACGAACGTAACCAATCAATGGCTTCATCAAAATCGCCCGAAGTGTGTGTAATCAACTCTTTAAAAATCTCAAATAATTTTTCAAAAGGAGATTCATTTTTTGCTTCATACGTCTTGAATACAAACCCTTTTCTTTTTTTGTTATCTTTCATTAGGATAAAAATACGGCTTTATTATGGTCCTTTAAAAATATTAACATTGCTTTAATGCATATCCGTATTATTTATATTGATACTATTTTAGCAAGAAAAAGGACCCTAAAAAAAATCAATTTTATCATTTAAAATTAATTTTATTATAAAATTAACAGTTAAATAGCAACCTAAAAACTAAATTGTTCTTCTAATCAAATTTAATTAATTTATATGAAAACACTACACTTAAGAAGGTTTAGAATCATCTACTCATTCTTCTTAACCCTAGCTATGTTTGGAGTACAAGACTCAAATGCACAGTTTTGGAAAAAGAAAAAGGACAAAAAAGAAACTTCCGAACCAAAACCTAAACCAAAAAAAAAGGATAAATCAATTACTGATTTAACAAAAAGCAGCAAAAAGAAAGAGGGTTTATTCACAATTTATCAAGATTCAGTTACAGGAGCTGTAACCTTACTAGTAAAAAAAGAACAATTAAATAAGGACTTTATTTATTTCTCTCAAATTGCAGATGGTGTTACTGAAGTGGGAGCTTTTAGAGGATCATACAAACCGCCTGCAATATTTAACATAACAAAATACTTTAATAGATTAGAATTTTTAGTCCCTAATACTTCCTTTTATTTTGATAATAAAAGTGCGCTTTCAAAATCTGCAAAAGCAAATATTAGCGATGCTGTAATCGCTAGTGGAAAAATTTTAGGCATGGATGAAGAAAAAGGCGAATATTTAATTGATGCCAATAGCCTATTTTTATCTGAAACTTTTACAAGGATTAAGCAACCAAGATTTCCGGGTCAATCTCCTTTAGCTTTTAGTTTAGGAAGTTTTGATAAAACCAAGTCAAAAATAAATGAAATAAAAAACTACCCAGAAAACACCAATGTAAAAACAGAGTATGTTTACAACAATCCTTCCGTACTTAATGCCGGTTCTGCTGCTGTAACGGATGGTAGAAACGTCTCTATCAAAGTTTTTCATACGTTTATGAATATGCCAGAAGAAGATTATAAATCTAGAATGGATGATGCGAGAGTTGGTTATTTCTTAACGGAAACGAATGACATGACAACCTCAGAAAACATAAATTATAGAGATATGATTCATAGATGGAAATTAGTCAAGAAAAATCCAGAAGCAGCCATTTCAGAACCAGTGACTCCAATTACTTGGTGGATAGAAAAAAGTACACCTATTGAATGGAGAGAGACCATTACAGAAGGTGTTCTAGCTTGGAATATAGCTTTTGAAAAAGCAGGCTTTAACAATGCCATGGTTGTAAAAGTGCAACCGGATGACGCAACTTGGGATGCAGGTGATGTACGCTATAATGTTTTACGTTGGACCTCTTCTCCAAATCCTCCTTTTGGTGGTTATGGGCCAAGTTTTGTGAACCCGAAAACTGGTGAAATTTTAGGAGCAGATATTATGTTAGAATATGTGCATTTTACAAATAGAGTTTTTCAAGATAAATTATATAATAGTGCAGCTGCTAATATGAAGTTAGCATCTTTAGAAGAATTAGAAGTTACACAATTTTTAGCGAAACAAAATCCTAATTTTTGTTCTATGGGTCATGTAATGCATGATAATCTGCAATTAGGAAGTTCCGTTTTACAAGATTCTGGTGCCTCTGATTTAGAAATGGATGCATTAAAAAAAGAAGGAATGAAAGCTT